>CAWGHR010000046.1:0-58580 GCA_963822275.1 uncultured Alphaproteobacteria bacterium | reverse complement strand
CCGGTACGAACAGTTACACGGGCGGCACGACGATCACTGCGGGGACCCTGCAGATCGGCAACGGTCAAACGAGCGGTTCGATTGCCGGTAACGTGACGGACAATGGCGTTCTGGCGTTCGACCGCGAAGATACGAGCGTATTTTCGGGAACAATTTCTGGGGCGGGTTCGCTGGTCCAAATGGGTAGCGGCACCACGATCCTGACCTCAACCAACACCTATTCCGGCGGTACCACCATCAGTGCGGGAACCTTGCAGATCGGCAACGGCAGCACCAGCGGTTCCATCACCGGGAATGTTACGGATAATGGTGTGCTGGCTTTCGGGCGTTCCGACACCCAGACCTACGGCGGCACAATCTCCGGAACGGGCGGTGTCACTCTAGTCAGCGGTACGACCATACTGACCGCCGTCGACAGCTATAGCGGCGCGACCACGATCAACAGTCTCGCCGGTTTGACGCTGTCCGGGGCGGCCAGCGTCGCCAGCTCCAGCGGCGTCGTCGACAACGGCACTTTCGACGTCTCCGGCACCACGACAGCGCCGCAAATTACCTCACTTTCCGGAAGCGGCACGCTGGCGCTGGGGGGCCAAACGCTCACCTTGACGAACGGCTCCGGCAATTTCTCGGGCACGATTTCGGGAACAGGCGGCCTGGTGCAGAGCGGCGGCAGTTTGGAAACGCTTTCGGGTGTGAACACCTACACCGGCGGCACGACTGTCAACGGAGGCACGCTGGCGATCAACGGATCGATTGCAAGTTCGAGCGGTGTCACCGTCAATTCCGGAGGCACGCTTGCCGGCAGCGGTACGGTTCCCGGGGTTACCCTTGCCAGCGGCGCAACGATCGCTCCGGGTAGCTCCGGAGCGGGCACGCTCAACGTGAACGGGGCTGTCGCGTTTTCCTCCGGCTCTAATTTCGTTGTCGACCTCAATTCGGCGTCCGCCGGAAAACTCTCGGCGAGCGGTGCCGAAACTCTGGCAGGAACGCTTTCGATCGTGAGCACAGACGGGACCTATCCGCTCGGGCAAAAGCTCACGGTGCTGACCTCTACCGGTGCGGTGACAGGAACTTTCAACCTCACCCAAATCACCGGCACCGGAGCAGAGTTCTCCTCCGCCCTCACCTACGACGCCCACGACGTCTATCTCGAGATCAACCTGGAAAAACTTTCTCCCCTGCTGCCGACCGCGTCTACAGCCAACGAAAGCAACGCAGTTGGCGGAATAAACGCCGCGATCGCCAAGGGCAATACTTTGCCGACCCAATTCGAGAATCTGGGTACTGTGTCGGCGGCAACTTTGCAGACCGATGCGGGGCAATTCGCAGGAGAAGTCGGCGCCGATGTTGCACAGGCCGGCAATTCGCTATTCGATCCGTTCTTGAACGCGATCTTCAACCATGTCGCCGACGAGCAGCCGACGGGATCTTCGCACAGCACAATGCCGCAGCGGGACGAAGTCTGGGCGTCCGGCATTACGGGAGCAAACGCGACTACGGGCAACGACACTCTGGGAACGCATAGAGTGAAGTCGACCATGACGGGAGCGGTTGCCGGCGGAGATTGGAACATCGAGCCGGATATTCTGATCGGTGTGGCGGCTTCGGCAGGCTCTTCGAACTTCTCGCTCGCCAACAGTTTCGGTCAAGGCAAGGTAAACGCCTTCCAACTCGGTGTTTACGGGTTCTATCAGTTCAGCCGCCATTTTTACGGTTCCCTCGCCGTCGCTGGGGGATTGGACGATGTCACCACGACCCGCGTCCTGACCGTTTCCGGAACCGATACCCTCACCGGAAAATTCAACAGCCGCGTCTTCGGCGGACGCTATGAGACGGGCGCCGAACTGGGATGGCTCACGCCGTATATCGCATTGCAGGACGATCTGTTCGACGCGCCAAGCTACAAGGAAACGGTATCCTCGGGATCGGGCACCTTTGCGCTCAGCTATGCCGGACATATGACCAACTCGTCCGACGTCGAACTGGGATTTCGCCAGCGCGGCGACATCGATTTGAGCGACTGGATGCTGAAGTTTTCCGACCGGTTCGCCTGGCAACACGATCTATCGGCCACGCCAGCCACGAAGGCCGCCTTTAGCGCTTTGTCTGCCTCGACCTTCACCGTTTATGGCGCAGGCCCCGGCAAGAATGCGCTGCTCGTCTCGTTGGGTACCGGGCTGGAAAGCAAAGATGGTTTTGGCCTCGATTTGCATTTCGATAGCGCCATCACCTCGAAGTCCCAGACCTATACCGAAGCGGCCGAACTGAAATTCTCCTGGTGACGGCGGCGACAATAAACGCAGGCGTTTCCGCGGAAGCGCTTCATTGATCAGGCTGCGCTATTCGTAGTGAAGCGCGTCGATCGGGTTGAGCTTCGCCGCCTTGCGCGCCGGATAGTAGCCGAAGAAGATTCCAACCGCTGCGGAGAACGAAAACCCGTACAGGATGGCGGCAAGCGAGACTTGCGTCGGCCATTGGGCGAGCGAGAAAATTATAAACAACACGATGATCCCGACGAGAATTCCTGCCACACTGCCGGTCAAACTCAACAGCACGGATTCGACCAGGAACTGCAGCAATATTCGCATAAATGCTTGTTGTACCCGTCAGAAGGACATACTCAGCGCGATTTGTGGCGCGACATAAGACGATGTGTTGCGGCCGGCTGCCGAAAATTCCACGCCGACGATGATACCCACGCTGTCGGACCAGTTGTATTCAACCGCCGGTGCCAGTGCAAATCTGGCACTGCGCACGGCGTTCGTATTCAACACATGATCTGCAGCGTCTGTCCCACTCAGGTGGAAGCCGGCAGCGTAGTTTTGCACCAAATCGAGAGCCAACACCCAGCGCTGGTCCAAGCCATATCCGGCCCCGAGCCCGACTGTCGATGAAAAGCCGGGCGCGACTTGCCCGTGGAAACCCGCGTTCGTTCCATAAACGCTGATATCTTGCACGGACACGTTGGCCGCGGATTCGTAAGCAGCGCCGTAAAATCGAAGCCGCATCGGATGATGACCCCAAGTGTCGAACAGGGATTGAAACAGCAACCCCTCTTTGAGTGTGTAAGCGCCGCTGCCAAATCCGCTTAAAGTGTTGTGCAGGTGCTCATAGTTTCCCGTTGGTATGGTGACGCCCAGCGCGGCCGTGATAGACGGCCAACCGGTCTTATTGTTCTCGTCATTAAAGCGATATTCGAATTCGATCGGCAGATCGCCAACACCGCTATATGTCGTCTGCGTGTTCCAAACGACAGACGCAGACGGCAGAGCTTGAACCGTCAACCGGTCGGTGAGGGCATATTTGACTGCGGTCACCGATTCGACCTGATTGATATCATTGGCAACCGAATGATGGATGCCTTTCGTATCGTAGGTGCCCGTGTTGCTCTGAAAAATGAAGTAGGGCTCGACCGCCAAAATTCCTGTCTTGGGTAAGGCGGGTGAGGGCGCTTCCAGCGACCCTGTGAACCATTGGCTTTGTACGGCCACATCACCGGCGACTTCTTGCGCATAGGCGCAGGAGAGCGAACTTGTGACGGCCAAGAGCGCGAGGATCCAAGGCGACTTCATATCAATGCACTCCACCGGCCAAACCGGGGAAAAGTGCGAGCAATGCACTTGCCATTCCGCTCACCGCGATGGCGACCACGATAAGTCCAAATACTTTCTCCGTAACCAGCAGTCCCTCGGCGCCGATCAGCTTGGTGATCGGCGCGGCGAGAAAATCCAGAGCAACGATGATGGCGGCGTTGGCGAAGATTGCGACCATTGCGGCGATATACACCGGCTTTGAGCCGCTGCCCCAGGCTATGATCACCGAAAGCACCCCGGGCCCGGCATAAATCGGAAACCCCAGCGGCATGATGCCAACTTCCAGCGGCGTGGGCACTTGTTTGCGTCCGCCAATCGCAATCTTGGTGTTGGAGGCTGCATGAAGGTGGTGCGTGCGCGCGGGCAGCGCGCCCTTGGCGCCATCGGTATTGGCGGTCGGGGTCGGCGCATTCAACATTTGCCAGCCGATAACAGCGATGACGGCCATACCGGCGACGCGCAGTGCCGCCACGCTGATGCCGAAAATGTTCAAGGCCGCGTTGCCGACAAAAAGCGCAATCAAACCGGCGACAATGTAACACGCTGTGGCGATCAAGGCGGTTTTGCGCCGCTGCGGAGGTGTTTGACCGTCCGTCGCGGCCACAAAAATGGGAAGAACCGCGATCGTTCCGGTAATGGCGAACAGGCCGACAATCATCGTTAGGAATGAACTGGTATCCACGTTTTAACCTCCGAACCGAAAAGTATTCTGAAACGCGAATCGCGGGCTAATGCGCCTCGCCGATTGCGGGGTGCAGTGGTTGTATCGGTTTGGCTGCAGAATTCGCTTGGCGAGCTTTGATTTGCCCTTCGAAGGGTTCGAAATCCGAATCCGTCGCTTTCCAACTTGGTTTGTGGAATGCGTAGATAAGGAAGGGGATGGCGACGAAAATTGCGCTGCCGACCAACAAGATGCCGACGTAGATGGCGGGGCTTCCGGTACTGATCTGCTCGGGCGGGACAAAACTGAATGCCATGGCGACCAAAGCGCCCAACAGACCGACGGTTCCGACAAACCACATGCCGAAATTGCCGCCCGGTATCCGAAAGGGGCGCGGCTTGTTCGGCTGGGTGTAGCGCAGACGGATGGCCGCCACATACATGATCAGATACATCACCAAGTAAATGATCGTCGCCATCTGACTGAGAATTTGATACGCGGATTGAACCGACGGCAAAACGGTGAAGGCGACACAAAGAATTGTGACGAGTAAGCCCTGCAGCAACAGGATGGATACCGGAACCCCATGTGCATTCGTCTTCTGTAGCACGTGGGGAAGGTAACCGGCCTTGCCCACCGCCAAGAGACCGGTCGAAGGCCCTGCCACGATGACGCTGACTTGGCCAAGCACACCAAAGGCCAACATCGCGGCCATGACATTGCCGAGCCAAGGCAGACCAAACGCCGTCCAGAGATCGCGATAGGTGATCAGGAGGCTTTGGTTGAGATCGATGGCCTTCTGGGGAATCACGACGCCCACGGCCAACGTGCCCAGCACGAAAATGGCAACCACCAGAATTGTGGCGATCAGGACCGACAGAGGGTAATTGCGGGATGGGTTCTCTAGGTGCCGCACATGCACGGCCTGCATTTCCATGCCGGCAAAATACAGAAAAATGCCAGCCGCCAAGACCATGTTGCGAAAGTCGCCGAAGTTCGGCATGAACCCGGTGTGGAGGGGCATATGTATGGGTTTGCCCATCGCGACATAAACGACACCTAGGACGATCAGGATTGCTCCCGGAATGATGGTGCCGAACAAGCCGCCGAGCGAACTCAGCTTGGACGAGGCTCCTATGCCGCGGAATGTAAAGATCGTAACGAACCAGTAGACCGCGAGCAGCACGGCGATCATGTAGAATTTGTTATTGGAGAGCGCCGCATCGAAACTTGGCGGCCACAAGATGTAAGCAAGCGCTGCCGCGGCAAAAATCAGAACCGTCGGAAACCAGATAACGATCGCCTGCCACTGATAGTAGATCGCGGCAAAGCCCCATTTCGGTCCGAAGGCTTCGCCGACCCAGCGGAACACACCGCCCTGATTGGGGAACGCGGAGGCCAATTCCGCCGCGACCAGGGAAACGGGAATGAGAAACACCACCGCAGCAAAGATGTAATAGAAGATCGATGTTAGTCCATACTCCGCTTGCGCCGGCATACCGCGCAGACTGACGATGGTCGTCACATTCATGATCGCAAATGCCATCATGCTGATGACGACAGTTTTCTTGGCCGTTTTGGGCTTGCCGCCATGGGCAATCCACGAGACGACGGCGTTGCCTTTTTTGCCTGCGGCCACGGTTTGTTGAGCGCTCGTTACGGCCATCGTCTCAGTGTCCTTGACGAGAAAGAGAGACAGCCGGACGATCAATCGCCCGACTGTCTGTAGAGAGTCGAATTGGCTTAACCCTTCAACACGGCATCGCGTGCTGCGTGCACACAGTGCAGGGCCCATTGCATGATTTCTGGCGTGACGAAGATATTCATAGGGAACGACTTGATCGCATAGACCACAGCCTCTTGATCGGTGCCGTCGAGGTTGTACTCGGCGTTCCGGAATCCCGTGCTGAAGCTCATATAGGGCGTGTATTTGCCGTCGATTTTCTTGCCGGCGCGGAACCATTCGTACAGCTTATCGCCAACATCCTTTGTCAGTTTGTTGTGTTTTAGAAGATCGGTGCGCGACGTACGCTCGTTCAGCTCCTTATTGAACTGAGCCGTTGCGTCGGTCCCTTTGGGATAGACCCGGAACAGCGTAATCAAGCCGGAATTGTCGGGATTCACGCACACCATATCGGAATGTGTTTTTATGAGATCGAAAAGATAGTATTTGGTCTCAAGAATGCCGCCCAGAATGGCTTGCATGCCTTCCATGCCGAAATATTTCAGTGTCGCCCATCCGGCGAGTGAGCCGGATGCGGTTCGCGATACTTCGAGCGTGTAATACATCGGGTTGTAAGGCGTTCGTACCTGCAAATAGGCATCACCGCCGCGACGATGAATGGACTCGAATTCCTCGGCATTTTTGTAGAGGAAGCAGCTGCTGACATAAGGCGCCCAGCCGACCTTGTGGAAGTCGATGCCGACGGCGTCGGCATAGCTGAGTTCTTTCATGGCCTGCCCGTTCTGTTTGAGGATCGGCAGGATTCGCTCGGAAAATTCCAGAGGGTTCTTTTCGAAGTCGTAGTCTTTGAAATAAATCCACGACCAGCCGACCACGGCGTCGGCGTATAGAATTGCCTTTCCGAAGCCCGGCGGGTTTGGATAGCGATCGAGCAATTTGCGGACCTTGGCGATGGGGTCTATCGCGCTGGCGTCCGTCGTGCCCATGGTGCAGACGATTGTGGCAACCGGAATTTTCTTGGCCGTGAGATCCTTTAGGATTTCTTCCAGATGGACCACATCCATTTGATTGGTAGAAACGTCCGTACGGACATGGACGATGTTGTCCATGCCAAGCCCCAACCAATCGGTGGCGTTTTGCTGTACATAGTGAGCCTGTTGCGAACAGATGACTTTGGCATCCGTGCGCACGCCCTTAAGCCTTGAATTTGGCAGCGCGCGGGTCATGCCGTATTTCAGACCGTAGGTCCAGCAACCGCCGCCGCCATAAGTGTAGAGAGCACCCGCCTCGGTGGGATTCCAGCCGACGAGATTTCCCAGCATGCCGGCCGTTTCAAGTTCGGCACGATGCACGTTCCAAGCGTATTCGCCTTCCAAAATGTTTGCCGAGAAGACTTGCGACAGCATCGAAGCAATGACCGCAGCGGTATTCGATTGCGGTATGACGTTGCACATCGTCAACGGGCTGCCCCAGTTCGGCGCACCATCGAACAGCTTCACGACATCGTCGAGAACGTCGTCGAGATCACCCATTTCCAGGGGGATCGCGATATTCTTCACATCGGGATATTTGTAATCGAGCGCTCCGCTCTTGCCGAGATAGGCTGGGCCGTCCTTTTCCGGACGAAGCATGTCGAGTTTTTCGACGAATTTTTCTATCTGACGCGCCAAAGGATCTTTGGTGCCGCGGAATGGCGAAGGAAATTCGCTGGCCATGTCAGTATGATATTTTGCCCATTTCGGCGCTTTGCCGTGGGCGGTGCCGTCGGCCTTCCAATGGGCTTCATAGTTCTTGGCGTGATCGTTGGCGGGGACGTGTTTTTTTGCCTTGTCCACACGTGTCATTTCGTTCATCGGATATGTCCTTGGGGTTGCCGGTGCGTGCCGGATAGGCCTTGCGCGAGTATGGGTATGCGCTTGATTGCGGAAGCAATAGGCTCGGAAACTACTCAGAACTACGCAGCTGAAATGTCGCAAGACGTCTCGAAAAAAAATAAACCCTGCGCATTCGCGCGCAGGACTCTAAAGCGAATTGGAAAATTTACTGATGCCATCCGCGGTCGGAATTGCGATCGTGCTTCCAATCGTGATACTGGTTGCTCGGCGCGGCTCTGTAATTGCGCGCCTCGTTTCGATTGCGCCATTTGTGCCAATGATGACTGCGATCCCAGTAACCGTCTTGATAACCGAAAGCGACGTTGCCGAGATTGAAAGAAATTCCAACGCCTGCCGCGCTTGCGGTGCTGGGCACGGCGATTGTCGCACCGGCTAGTCCAGCGACGATGATCGCACCGGTAAGAAGTTTGTGCATGTTCTATTCCTTCTACGTTGTTATGGCCGCGAAATCGCCGGGCATGGCAACTTTGCGGTGAACGCGTCTTTGAAAGTAACGGCAGGGGACCGTCGGCTTTTGGCGCTATCGGGAGAACCGCGATCGGTCAGTTTTGAAATCTGCCGGTTGATAGTTCGAAGCGTAGAAGGCGCAGCCCAATGGCGATAGAATCGGAAACTACTCAAATCATCGAACGACCATTATGTCGTTGCCGGCGAACGAACATTGTCCAAGCCGTGCGTTGACGTGCCTGGCCCTACTCATTTTGAGGACGTTTCGCGGGCTCGCGTCGCGGACAGTGAGGGCAATCGCTATTCGTAGTGAAGCGCATCGATCGGGTTGAGCTTCGCCGCCTTGCGCGCCGGATAGTAGCCGAAGAAGATTCCAACCGCTGCGGAGAACGAAAACCCGTACAGGATGGCGGCAAGCGAGACTTGCGTCGGCCATTGGGCGAGCGAAGAAATGGCGTATGACACAATGATCCCGACAAGGATTCCCGCCACGCCGCCGGTAACGCTTAACAGCACGGATTCGACCAGGAACTGGAGCAGTACCTGAACCCGACGCGCGCCGATCGCCATGCGGATGCCAATTTCTCGGGTTCTTTCGGTGACGGACACCAAGAGAATATTCATGATCCCGATGCCGCCGACCAGCAGCGAGATGGACGCGACCATGGCCAAAAGTGCGCCCATGACCTGGCTGCTGCTTTCCTGCGCAGCCGCGACCTGACTGAGATTGCGGACGCTGAAATCGTTCAGTTGGCCGGTTCGAATGTGGTGGCGGCGCGCCAGGGTGGCGATGACTTGGGCGATCGCGGTGTTCACCAGTTCGGCTCCTCCTGCCTGGACATAGATGCTGTTGACGTAGCCGGTCATGCGCGGGGCGATGCCAAAGGCGTTGGGCGCCGGGGGATAGTTGGTGCTGACCTGGTTCAAAGCGGCTTGCGGCGCGGCGACACCCAGAACCTTTCGCTCGGCGGTGTTGAACGGGATCATAACAATGTCGTCCTGGTCCTGCCCATAACCCGTCTGTCCCCTGCCGACCAGAAGCCCGATCACCCGCATCGGAACGCCTTTGATCAAAATGATCGCGCCGATGGGGCTCTCGCCGGGAGGAAAAAGATTCTGATAGACCGTCTGACCGATAATGCAGACCGTTTCGGCGACATCGTTTTCCTGTTCTGTCATCGTGCTGCCTTCGGCGATGGTCCAGCTGACGATGTCCAGATAACTGGGTGTTATGCCTTGGATCGAGGTGCTCCAGTTCTGATCGCCATATTCGACTTGGCCGGACTGGCGGGTGAGGTAGCTGACCCGCTGGACGGCGGGGTCGTCGTGCAGAATGGTCTCGGCATCGCTCACCGTCAGGGTGGATGCGCTGCCCGCCCCGGAGCGAACGCCGCCGGCGCCTGAGGCGCCCGGTTGAACCACCACCATATTGGTGCCCAAGCTTTCGAGCTGTGTCTTCACCGCGGCGCTGGCGCCGTCCCCGATGGCGACCATCGCGATTAGCGCGGCCACGCCGATAAAAACGCCGAGCATGGTCAGGACCGAGCGCAGTTTGTTTCGCGCCAAGGCCTGCAGCGAGGCAAAGAAGATCATCGACAGAAAGGCCGAGCGAAAGCCGGAATCGCTGCCGGGAAGGGCCGCGCCGGCCGCCGCCGGCGCGCGCGCGACCGGCTGATCGGTCGTCTCAACGGCGGTTTGATGCTCGTCCGACAAGACGTGTCCGTCGCGCATCACGATCATCCGGTCCGCATAGGCGCCGATATCCGATTCATGGGTCACCAAGATCACGGTGACGCCCTGCTCGCGATTGAGCTTGCGGATGATGTCCATGATCTCGTGCGAGGTGCGCGTATCGAGATTGCCGGTCGGGTTCGTCGGCCAGCAGCACGGCGGGCTGGTTGATAAGCGCGCGCGCCAGTGCGACGCGTTGCTGCTGGCCTCCGGAGAGTTGGCTGGGCGTGTTGGTCAGCGCGGTCTGCCAGACCGACGCCGGCCAGCATCTCATGGCCGCGGTCGTTTCGCTCCTTCGCGGTGAGTGTCGCGGCCGCTCCATAAAGCAACGGCAGCACCACATTCTCCAGCGCGCTGGTGCGGGCGAGCAGATTGAAGTTCTGGAACACGAAGCCGATGCGCCGGCTGCGAATATCGGCCAGCTGCGGTTCGGAGAGATGCGCGACGTCGCGGCCCTCAAATACATATTGGCCGCTGGTCGGCTGGTCGAGGCAGCCGATGATGTTCATCAAGGTCGACTTGCCCGAGCCGGACGATCCCATGATGGCGACGAATTCGCCGCGAGCGACGGAAATGCTCACTCCTTGCAACGCATGAACCTCGGTATCGCCGAGCTTGAAGGATCGAGTGAGGTCGATGAGGTTGACAACAGGGTCGGCCATGCCGGTCGCCCTTAAAGGTGCAGCGAAGATGTGGGTGCCGCTTTGGATTTGCCCGACGTTCCGCTCGCCGCCACGGACAACACGACCTGATCTCCGGGCTTCAAATCTCCGGATTTGATCTCGGCGAAACTGTCGTCATCGAGGCCCACCGTGACGGGAATCGCCACCAGCTTGCCGTCCCGCTTCACCCAGACAAAACGCTGCCCGCTCTTGGCGGTCTTGACGAATCTGTTTTTGGCCGCGCCTGTCGGGGTGAACCTTAGCGCTTGCGATGGGACCCGCAGAACGTTTCGCGCTTGGGCTTTGACGATCTTGGCGGTCGCCGTCATCCCCGGCTTGAGCAACAGGTCCGGATTGGAGACCGTAATCACGACGTCGTAGGTGATCACATTCTGAACGCTGATCGGCGCTTGCCGGACCTGGGCCACTCGGCCATGGAATGTCTTGTTCGGAAAGGCGTCGACCGTAAAGCTGGCGTCGGCCCCTTTGGTTGCGCCGGCGATGTCGGACTCGCTGACATTGGTGTCGACCTGCATTTTGGTCAGGTCGGTGGCGATCAAGAAGAGCGTCGGAGTCTGAAAACTTGCGGCCACCGTCTGACCGGCCGTGACATTGCGCGACACCACCGTGCCGCTGACGGGCGAGACGATCTTTGTGTAAGCCAAATTGATCTGAGCGGCCTTCAGTACCGCGGCTTTCTCGGCAATCTGCGCGGAATCAAGATGGGCGAGCGCGATCGCCTGTTTGTTGGCGTCGCGCGAGGCGTCGTCCGCATCATGCGAGATGGCGTTTGCCGCCAGCAAGGCGTCGTAGCGCTTCTGATTGACTTGGGTATAGGCGACATTGGCTTGATCTTTGTTGAGCTGGGCCCTGGCCGTGTTCAGCTCGGCTTGATCCTGATCCACAACAATCTGATAGGGCTTCGGATCGATCGTGGCGCACAACTGACCGCTCTTGACGCGCGTATTGAAGTCGCAGCTGAGCGTCTCGATTGTGCCCGAGACATAGGTGCCCACTTGCACGGTGACCACGGGATTGACCGATCCGCTGGCACTGATGGTCGTGACGACATCGCCTCGCGTCACCGCGGCCGTCGCATAGCTTGTCGGTGCGGGGCGGAGCACGAACCAATAGACCGCGGCACCGATAACGACCACTCCGGCTGAGATCAAAAGCGCCAGCTGTTTCCAAGTGAGCCGCTTGATCATGGCTTCGGCGCGAACGCCGGCCGCACGCGCCCGCGCGCCTTGTTCCGCAACGAACAGCGCCAAGCCGGGACGCGCGGCGCTGTTAAGGAGTGTCATGGCAATGGCTTTTGTGCATCGTAGGCCTTTGGTCGGCCACGAGCCGGGGAAGGATATTCGCTTATCGACGGGGTCGCGCCACCGATGCGACTATACAAGGGAACATGCGGGCGGAGGCAGGCTCGGAAACTACTCAGAGATTTGGGCGCGACAGGGTGAGGTGTGGCCGCCTTCGGCGGCTTGCAGCGGCTCTGGGATAGACAGTATTTTGGCCAAAGGCAGGAGCGCATGAACCATTTACGACCCATGTCGCTATTTCTTCTCGGCGTCTGTCTCTTCAGTGTCGCGGCCTGCGCCCAGAGCGGGCTCGCGGGTGACCGCCTGCGGAGCGATCTGCTGGCCGGGGCCAGCGCCACGCAGGTGCTGACCCAATATTGCGCCAAGCTGAAATTGGCGTCGCCGCCGGTCATCCGCGCGGTGAGAGACCAGGCTATAGAATCCGCGCCGCCCGAGGTGCGAGAATTGTTGAAGGCTGGGGCCGATGAGACAATTCGATATCGCCGGGTGCATCTGATGTGCGGCGATCATGTCCTGTCGAACGCGGACAATTGGTATCTGCCGTCTCGCCTGACGCCCGAGATGAACAAGATGTTGGACGAAACCGACACGCCGTTTGGCACCGTGGTTCGCCCGCTCGGCTTTCATCGCAAGACCTTGGAGGCATCCGCCGTGAACAGCCCGACGAGTATTCTGCGCGTCAGGGCGTTGCTGCTGACCGGTTCGGATGTGCCCTTCAGTCTGGTTGTCGAGAATTACCGTTCTGAACTTGTTGGGGATGGTAATCCGCAGTGATAGTTCCTCGAATGCTTCACGCCTTTCTGCAAGTCCGCCGCCAAACGAGTCATTTCCGGAAAAATGATTTAACGGCCGTATTCCCGGTGCGCGGCGGTGCATGGAAACTTGGCCGCTATGCACCCCATATTGCAATATTGCGGGCGATATCATATAAGCAGGTATGAGACTGGTGCTCGACACCGCTGCTATGGTGGCCGCGATCCGTAGCGACGCGGGGGCCTCAAGGTGGCCGCTTCGCTCGGCTCTCGAACGGCGGCGCAACCTGACGCTCCTGGTCTCGGTTCCGCTGTTGATCGAATACGAGGCGGCGATGACGCGGGCCGAGCATCTCAAAGCGGCGGGGTTGTCGGTGGAGGATATCGCGGTGTTGCTCGATGCGGTCGCGGCGGTGGCCGAGCCAGTGAGGCTGGCCTATCTCTGGCGGCCGACCTTGCCGGATGCGGACGACGACATGGTGTTGGAGGCGGCGGTCAATGGCCGGGCGGACGGGATTGTCACGTTCAACCTGCGCGACTTCGGCCCGGCGGCGGAACAGTTTGGAATTGCGGTTTTGCCGCCGGGCGAGGCCGTGAAGAGATTGGAGAAGAGATCATGAGGAAGAGCAATTTCGCACTGCGGCTGCAGCCGTCGCTTCTCGACGAGGCGCGCAAGCTGGCCGAGGCGGAGGGCGTGGCCCTCAACCAGCTCATCAACGTGGCGGTGGCTGAGAAGGTCTCGGCCCTACGCACGGAGAGTTATATCGCGGAGCGTGCGACCCGTGCCGATGTTCCCAAGGCACTTCGAGTCCTCAAACGCGCCGGTGTTGGCCGCCCGCCGATGAAGGGCGACGAGATGCCGAAAACCAAACGCAAGCGCCGGTAGTTCGCAACAGGAGCAATTCGAATTAAGTACCTGGAGCACGTGTCCCCCGGCGAACACGGACAAACCGCTTTGTCCGGCCCCCAACTCCGCCGTTAAACGAGTCATTTCCGGAAAATTAAACGGCCCCGTATTTCACCATTCTCATGCACCTTGGTGCAGTGCGGCCAGAAGCTCATATGAGCGGTTCACCAGCACGGAGAAATGTCCTTCTTTCTCGTAAAAAGTCGCTGCGGCCTTCAGGCGCCGCGCCATGCGCTGCGCATAGTGCATCGGCATGATCCGATCTTCTCCGCCGTGGAAGAGAAAGATGGGAACGCGCACCTTCTTTATGTCGAAACCCCAAGGGCGCACGAGCCGCTCGATATCGCTGCGGTTGGCGGCGGGGCTCTGCCGCATACTTTCCATCATGGTGCGTGTGAGGAGGTCGAGCTGTTCGGGAATCTTCACGAGACGGCGATCTTCGCTCCCGAACCAATTGGCCATGCGCACGATGCGTGCTCGGGCCATCTCCTCGCTTGGCACCCCGTCGGGATGGAATTCCAACAGTCGCCGGTGCAGATAATCGGGAAACAGGAAGGCGACCCACCATAAGAGGCGCCGGATCACGGGCCCGGTGCGGCGCGCGATCTCGGGTGAGGGGACCGCACTGACCAGCGAGCAGGCGACGACGCGGTGGAAAAGCGCCTCCGCACAGGCGAGGGCGTAAGGCGCGCCGGCCGACATGCCTTGCACCGCGAAACGCGCGATGCCCAGTTGGTCCGCGGCCTCCGCAACATCGGCAGGCCAGTCGAGCAGCCGGTCGCCCGTCTTGGGGTCGGAAAACCCGATGCCCGGACGGTCGAACGCGATCACCCGCACGCCCGCCCGCGCTGCGGCGTCGGCCAGCGCCAACGCCTCGAGCCGCGACGAACCGTGTCCGTGAAAATGAAAGACCACGGTGCCATGGGGCGGGCCGACGTCGAGATAACCGAGTCGGCGGCCATCTTTCAGCACGATTGTCGACCCCGGCTCGATGGACGCATGGTTCATGTCAACATCCTAAACGCGGCACAAATCTGCCCCGCTTGCGCCCGGTGTGCCAAGCTGTGGACTATGTAAGTATACATTTTGGTGCATTCCAGTCCGGCTTCGCTTTTGCTGCGCTCAAGCTACGCCGGACACGCTTCACCCTAGCGGACCAAGTGCGACGGGCAGCGCCTCGCGAAGCCCGCCATCCGGTCCGTAACGCCCGCGTGCGGACGCGCGATGTCAGGTGGTCCTTCTACGCTAAAGCTTCGGAGGGCTCACCATCCTCCGCCGCTGCGCAGCGTGGGATGGTGGGCGCGACAGGGATTGAACCTGTGACCCCTCCCGTGTGAAGGGAGTGCTCTCCCGCTGAGCTACGCGCCCCCGTTTCCTGCCACCTTAAGCTCGTAAGGGCGGGCGGGGGAAAGGGCTATAAGACCGCCGGGCAAGCAGCGTCAAGCGGCCCCTCCGGCACTATCGGGAAGCAGGCCAATTGCCTCCCAGCAGTTGCGCCAGCGCCCCCGGAAGCTCGCGGAAATTGTCTACCACCGCATCGGCGCCCAGATTGCGTGCCGGTTCGGGTGTGTAACCATAGGAGAGCAGGATCACCGGTGCCCCGCCATTGCGCCCCGTCTGCACATCGGTCACGGAGTCCCCGATCATCACCGCCCCGCTGCCGGGTCCGCCGATCGCCTGCACCACATCCTGGAAGATGCGCCCGTCCGGTTTGGTGTAAGGCCGCCGTCCTTGCCCGAAGACGTCGGTGAAGTATCCATCGAGGCCCAGCTTCGCCATCAGCAACAAGGTCAAGTCATGCGGCTTGTTGGTGAGCACGCCCATCCGCGCGCCCAGTCGCTTTCAAACCTTCCAGGGTCTCCGCCACATCGGGAAAGAGCCTGCTCGAATCCGCGATATGGTTGCGGTAATGGTCGATGAAATTGTCCATGAAGCCCTCGATCCGCTCCGGATCGGCCGCAGCGCCTGTCAGTTTGAAGGCTTCGCTCATCATGGCGCGCGCCCCGAACCCCACCAGATGGCGCAGATCGGAAAGATCGACGGGCCGGCGTCCGGCACCGACCAGAACACAATTAAGGCCCGCCAAAAGGTCCGGCGCGGTATCGACGAGCGTGCCGTCGAGGTCGAAGATGAGGGCGGGCGTCATGTCTGAACCATAGGGGATAATTGTCTCCTGCGGGGCGGCAATATAGCGTCGTAAATCGTCACTTTACCCTTATGGCACGGCGGGTTATCGAACAAGCATGGCGCGCGCAGGGATCATATTGGCCGCAGGTCAGGGAACGCGGATGAAGTCCGTCCGGCCCAAAGTCATGCACGCGGTCGCGGGCCTTCCCATGTTGGGGCATGTGATCTTGGCGATGCGCGGCGCCGGCGTGAACCGCATCGTCGTGGTGACATCCGCCGATGCCGAGGAGGCCCGCACGCTGGCCGCCAAGATGGGCGCGCAGTCTGTGGTGCAAGATCGTCAGCTCGGCACCGGCCATGCGGCGGCCTGCGCGGCCCCCGCATTGAAAGATTTTTCCGGCGCCGTGATCGTTTCTTATGGCGACATGCCGCTCCTGACCTCGGCGACCATCGAGGCGTCGTTCAAAGCGCAGGAACGACCAGGCATGGCGCTGGTGGCGTTCCATTCCAAGAATCCCGTCGCCTACGGACGCGTCGTGCTGGATCGGACCGGATTGCTCGAACGTATCGTCGAATTCAAAGATGCCAGCGACAAGGAACGCGCCATCGATCTCTGCAATGCGGGAATCCTGGCGGCCGATTGCATGAGCTTTCTGCGCTGGGCAAGCAAGCTCGAGAACAACAACAAGCAAGGCGAATATTATCTCACCGATGTGCCGCTGCTCGCGAAAGTCGAAGGCGTACATTGCGCCGTCGTCGAAGCCGACGAAGCGCAGATGATGGGCGTCAACAGCCGCGCCGAATTGGCCGCGGCGGAAGCGGCCATGCAGAAGCGGCTGCGGGCTCGCGCGCTCGAAGCGGGCGTCGGCATGACGGCCCCGGAAACGGTCTTCCTGTCCTACGACACGGTGCTCGAAGCCGATTGCCAAATCGAACCGCATGTCTTCTTCGCGCCGCGCGTGGTGGTGCGCTCCGGTGCGCTGATCCGCGCGTTCAGTCATCTCGAAGGCGCAGAAGTCGGCAACGGTGCGATCGTCGGACCTTATGCCCGCCTGCGTCCCGGCGCGGTTCTCGAAGAAAACGTGCATGTCGGCAATTTCGTCGAAGTGAAGAATGCGAAGCTGGAAAAGGGCGCCAAAGCAAACCATCTCACTTATCTTGGCGATGCGCGGGTCGGCGCCGGCGCCAATATCGGCGCGGGCACCATCACCTGCAACTACGACGGCTTTGCCAAGAGCCTGACGGATATCGGCGCGGGCGCCTTCATCGGCTCCGACACTGCGCTGGTGGCGCCGGTGAAAGTGGGCGATGGCGCCATTACCGGGGCCGGCTCGGTGATCACCAAGGATGTGGCACCGAACGCGCTGGCCTTGACCCGTGCGGAGCAAAAAGAAATTCCCGGTTGGGCGGAAAAATTCCGTACCCGGAAGAAGGCGGAAAAAGCCGCCAAAACGAAGGACAAGTAAAATGTGCGGTATCATAGGCATCGCCGGCACGAGGGATTGTGCACCGGTCATTCTCGACGCGTTGAAGCGCCTGGAATATCGCGGCTATGATTCCGCCGGCATCGCCACGCTGGTGGACGGCGCGATTCACCGGCGCCGGGCGCCGGGCAAGCTCGTCAAACTCGGCGAAGCGCTGCACAAGCATCCTTTGTCCGGACATACCGGCATCGGCCACACCCGTTGGGCCACCCATGGCAAGCCGTCGGAGATCAACGCCCATCCCCATGCCAGCGAGCGCGTCGCCATCGTCCATAACGGCATCATCGAGAATTTCCGCGAGCTGCGTGCCGAACTGCTCGCCAAAGGTCACAAATTCGAATCCGAAACCGACAGCGAAGTCTGCGCCCATCTCATCACCGACTATCTTCAACAGGGTATGATGCCGGAAGAGGCCGCGAAAGCCGCGGTGAAGCGGCTGACCGGCGCTTATTCGCTGGCGATGATTTTCAAAGGCGAAGAAGGGCTGCTGATCGGCGCGCGGATGGGAAGCCCGCTGGCGGTTGGTTACGGCGAACACGAAGCCTATCTCGGGTCCGATGCTTTCGCGCTGGCGCCTTTCACCAACCGCGTAGCCTATCTCGATGACGGCGATGTCGCGGTGATACGCGGCAATCAAGTATCCATCTTCGATGCGAAGGGCCGTCCCGCCAATCGCGAAGTGAAGCTCACCTCGGCCTCAGCCGGTCTGGTCGACAAAGCCGGTCATCGCCATTTCATGGCCAAGGAGATTCACGAGCAGCCTGATGTGATCGCACACACGCTGGCCCATTATCTCGATCCCAACGGCCCGAATGTGCACTTGGCCGATCCCACCCTGGCCAAAGCCTTTGCCGAAGCCACACGTCTCACTATTTCGGCATGCGGCACGGCCTATTACGCGGGTTTGGTCGGCAAATATTGGTTCGAGAAGCTGGCGCGTCTGCCGGTGGAAATCGATGTCGCCTCCGAACTGCGCTATCGCGATGCGGTCTATCCCAAGAACGGCATGGCGCTGTTCATTTCGCAATCGGGCGAAACCGCCGATACGCTCGCCGCCTTGCGCGACGCCAAGGCGCAAGGTCAAACCACGCTTGCCATCGTCAATGTGCCCGAAAGCACCATCGCGCGCGAAGCCGATGTCGTGCTGCCGACGTTCGCGGGTCCCGAGATCGGCGTCGCCTCGACCAAAGCTTTCACTTGCCAATTGTCGGCGTTGGCCGCGCTCGCCATCGCCGCAGGCCGTGCGCGCGGGACGTTGGATGCCGCAACCGAGAAGAAACTGTGCGCCGCGTTGTTGGAAACCCCGCGCCACATCGTGGAATTTCTCAAGCACGAGGCGAAACTCGAAGCGCTCGGCCAAGAAATCGCCAAGGCGCGCGACGTGCTCTATCTCGGCCGCGGTCCCAGCTTTCCGCTGGCGCTCGAAGGCGCGCTGAAGCTGAAGGAAATCTCCTACATCCATGCCGAAGGCTATGCGGCAGGCGAGATGAAGCACGGCCCCATCGCCCTGATCGACGAGAGTGTGCCGGTCATCGTCATCGCGCCGCATGATGCGCTGTTCGAAAAGACCGTTTCCAACATGCAGGAAGTCATGGCGCGCGGCGGCAAGGTGTTGCTGATCTCCGATGCCGAGGGCATCGCGGCCGGCGGCCAACAAGTCTGGGCGAATATCGAAGTGCCCGCCGCCGATCCGTTTATCGCGCCGTTGCTTTATGCCCTGCCGGTGCAATTGCTGGCGTATTACGCCGCGGTCGCCAAAGGCACAGACGTCGACCAGCCGCGCAATCTCGCGAAGTCGGTAACGGTGGAGTAGGTTTTCTTGCAAGCCGACTGCTGTAGCTCGCCTTACCCGTGGCGCAATTTCAGGAACAGGATAGCAGACGTCAACACCAGCGTGACGCCATTTGCCGCGATGACCGGCACACTGCCGATGGAAATCCCGTACACGATCCAGAGAGCGACGCCCAGCGACATCAGCGAGAACATGCCCAAGGAAATATCCGCTGTGGATTTGGTGCGCCACGCTCGCATTACTTGCGGCAAATAAGCGGCGGTCGTGCAGATGGCTGCCGTATAGCCGATCAAAGAAATCAAAGATATCTCCACCGAAAGCGTGTCCAAGGGTTCAAAGCGATGCCTGCATGACCGTCGCCGCTCTTGGGCCGCCTCTTAGGGCGAAGTGTGCTGGATGTCTACCATCCATGTCGATGCCTTTGGCGGATCGGCCTCATGCCTATCGCATCGCAGTGGCCAACGGGGCGGCGGAGCTTGCGGCGTGTCTCGCTTTCTCGAGAGACGATCAACACGGTGAAAAAAGGGGTATTCGGGCCTTCGACAATTTGGTCGTTCAAACGCGCTGCGGCCCTCGGCCGCAAGGTGGAAGAACTGTTCACTCTTGAGATTTGAAGGCTGGACCGCAAAGGACATATCGGTTTGAATTCGGTTATGAGCGATATAAACGAACAGAAACGGATAGCCGCGGCGCGCGCCCTCGAATTCGTCCGCGATGGCATGCGGCTGGGGCTCGGTTCCGGCACGACCTCCGAGATTTTTCATGAGCTTTTGGCGGCGCGGGTGCGCGGCGGTTTGAATGTGGTGGGCGTGCCCACCTCGGAACGGGTGGCGGAAAAAGCGCGTAGCTTGGGTATCGCGCTGGCCAAACTGGACGATATCGCGCCTTTGGACCTCACGGTGGACGGCGCCGACGAAGCGGACGGCAATCTCGATCTCATCAAAGGCGGCGGCGCGGCGCTATTGCGCGAGAAGATCGTCGCGGCTTCGTCCAAGAAAATGGTCGTCATCGTCGACTCACGAAAACTCGTGACCAAACTCGGACGTTTTCCGTTGCCCGTCGAAGTGCTTCCCTTCGGCCAAGCCACCACGGCCGCACGCATCGCCAGTGCGATCGCCGCGATCGGGTATTCCCGCGTGCCCTTAACCTTGCGCAATAAAGACGGCGCGCCGGTCAAGACCGATAGCGGAAACCTGATCTACGATTGCGGCTTCGGCGTCATCACCGACGCTCCCCTTCTGGCGGCAACACTGTCGACCGTCGTGGGCGTCGTGGGGCACGGGCTGTTCATCCACATCGCCACGGCCTTGGTGATCGCGGGCAGCGATGGCGTGCGCGTTATTGAACGAACGGAATAAGCGGCACCACTTTCACCAGGATGCGCGAGATCAGTCTTGGATGGCGGCCGGGAACGGGCGCCAATTCGTAACGCGCATCCTTGCCGCAAGCCTCGGCGCAGGCGAGCGTCGGTTTCCAACCGTCCTCGCCCGTCAGCCGCTCCGCCGTCGGCACATCCGCCAGCACCAGCGACATATCGGAGATGGCTTCATAGGACATCCCGAAATAACTGTGGTCCAGGATGTCCGCAGGCGGCCCCGAGGCATCGATGACATCGACGATATGCGTTTTGTCGTCGGCGCGGTAACGCAAATCGGCTTGCGGCTCGCCTCCCAGTCTTGGCACGCCGCCATGGGCGCCTTTCGAAATCGTCAGAACCGCATCGTCACTGGACGCATAGATTGTGGTCCGCAGCACATAAGGCGCCGCGTCATGCAGCAGATGGGCGAAATCGTCGTTGTCCGGCTCGACCCCAATATCGGCTGCCGTCAACACCAACTCGTCGATGAAGCCCGGTTTCACGGCCTCGCGCCCCCGCGCGAAAGCCGATAGCGTCGCCATCACCAACCGGCTGCCCATGCTGTGGGTGACGATTTTCAGGTGCAATCCGGACTCCGCCAATTCGTGGAGGAATTCCGCCAGCAGCGGTTCGGCATATTGGCTGTGTTCGATATCCGCCGCAAAGCGGCCGAGTTCGACTTCGCTGCTCCAGCTGAAAGTGGCGATGGCGCAACCGGTTTGCGCGTCATGGGCGATTTGGCCGGCGCGTATGACGGCGCCGTCGAAGCCGGTATGAAAACCGTGCACGAACAAGAATACCGAATTGCAATGGCGGGCCTCTGCCTGCGCTTCGATCAAGGCTATCGCTCCGCCGAGCGACCCCTTGCTGTTGGCACAAGCCTGTGGCGTGGTGCGTTCGACATAACCCCAGCGCGGTTCTTCGCTTGCAAGCAAGGCCGGCGGGATGATTGCCAGCGCCATGCCGCAAGAGGCGTTGTCGGCCCAATGTTGCCCGAACCCGGCCGCCGCCTTGGCGTCGGGTTCGCGGTCCGTCACATAGACCACATTGAGGTAGGTGGATTTGCCGTCGGGGGGGCGCCAAACCGAGCGCACCGGCCCGGAATTGTCGATCGAACAGGCGCCCAAAAGCGCGCCCAGCGCCAGCATCGCGATGCGAAGAAATATCTGCTTTTCTCTCGCCAAAGTGCCCCCCGGCGTTGATGCTCTATCAAAGCTCGGATAAGCGATGGCTGGCAAGGGCAGGAACGCGGCATGGCGCAATACGATTACGACCTTTTTGTCATAGGCGGCGGGTCCGGCGGGGTGCGTGCCGCCCGGATGACGGCCCATTTGGGCCATCGCGTCGCATTGGCAGAAGAATCCCGCATGGGCGGCACCTGTGTCATCCGCGGCTGTATTCCTAAGAAACTGTTGGTTTACGCCAGCCATTTCGCCGAGGATTTCGAATTGGCGAAGAGCTTCGGCTGGAGCGTCGGCGAGACCGCGTTCGACTGGCCCATCCTCATCGCCAACAAGAATAAGGAAATCGCCCGGCTCGAAGGGCTCTATCTCAAAGCTGTCGAAGGAGCAGGCGCTACCGTCTATCGCGAGCGCGCCACACTGCTCGATGCCCACACCATCTCCTTGTCGGGCGGCCGAAGCTTTACCGCCGACAAGATCCTGATCGCCACGGGCGGCCATCCCACGCGCGAGTTGATCGTGAGCCCCGGCGCCGAACTTTGCATCACCTCGAACGAAGCCTTCGAACTGAAGGAATTGCCCAAGCACATCGTGATCGCCGGCGGCGGTTTTATCGCGATCGAGTTCGCGCATATTTTTCACGGCCTCGGCGTGGACGTCACGCTGGTCTATCGCGGTCCCAAAGTTCTGCGGGGCTTCGACGAAGATTTGCGCGATTGCCTGCATGCTTCGATGGCGCGCCGCGGCATCCGCGTGTTGACGAACTCGATTTTCGCGTTGGTGGAAAAGCGCGGCGGCCGACTGCTCGCCACCACCGTAAGCGGCGAAGAAATTGTCGCCGATCAAGTGATGCTCGCCGTCGGCCGAGTGCCGAACACCACCGGCCTCGGACTGGAACGCGCCGGCGTGACGTTGGGTATTCGCGGCCGCGTCGAAGTCGATCCCTTTTCGCGCAGTGCGGCAGAGAACATTTTCGCCGTCGGCGACGTCACCGACCGCATCGCGCTGACGCCCGTCGCAATCCACGAAGCCATGGCCTTTGTGAAAACCGCGTTCGAGAACACGCCGACCCGCGCCGATCACATGCATGTTCCCGCCGCGGTGTTCTCGACGCCGGAGATCGGCACGGTCGGTCTTACCGAAGCGGACGCGCTGGAACGCGGCCACAGCATCGACGTTTACAAATCCACCTTCCGTCCGCTGCAAATCACTATGTCCGAGGGCGGCGACCGCATGCTGTTGAAACTTATCGTCGACCAAAAAACCGACAAGGTTCTCGGCTGCCACATCTTCGGCCCCAACGCCGCCGATATTACCCAACTTGTCGCAGTGACCCTGAAAATGGGTGCGACAAAATCGCAATTCGATGCCACCATGGCGCTACATCCCAGCGCCGCCGAAGAACTGGTGACCATGCGGACGAAGGCTTATTCGAAAGCCCCGTGAGATCGCGCAACATTAACGCCCGATCAACCATACGCGCCTAACGTGTGTGCCGTCTGCACAGCTCACGTAAGGAGAGTTCGATGGCGTTCATGAATTGGGGCACCGGCTTCAGCGTCGGGGTGCAAGCCATCGATGAAGAGCACCAGGAGATGATAGCGCTGGTCAATCAGGTTCACGATCATCTTTGTTCATCGACGCCGGATGAAGATCTGAAAAAGGCATTTGAACGGCTGTCGTCTTATACCGTCACGCATTTCTGGAATGAAGAACGATTGTTTCTGCCAACGGCGTATCCCCGCGCCGCTATCCATGCCCGCAAACATAAACATCTGCTGACAATTCTCGCCTGCTTCCAATCCTGCATCGACAGAACGGGGCGCTATTTTAAGCTGGAAGAGCAGCTGGATTTCCTGCGCGAATGGATGATGGACCACATCACCACCGAAGACGCGTGGGTCGGTGCCTATCTGACGCACCAAGAAGCGCCGCCGCCCGTTTCCGAATTGGGCAATCAACGCGATGGGGTATCCGTTCCTGCCCCTGAAATTAACCATCGCTCAACCATACGCGCCTAATCTGTGTACTGCTTAATTGGCCGGAGAGCCGGATGACATTTTTGTCCTGGAGCCCTGAATATAGCGTGGGCATGCCATCCATCGACCGCGAACACATGGAATTGATGGAATTGGTCAATCAAATCCATGACGAGCTTTGCGCCTCGGCGCCGGAGGCGGCTCTGCGAATATTATTTCTGCGGTTGTCGACGCATGTCCTTAGGCATTTCTGGAATGAAGAAAAACTCTTTATGGGAACGTCATATCCCCGCGCCGACGCCCATGCGCACAAACATGCCTGTTTGCTGAAGTCTCTCGAGACTTTCCAAAAGCGTTTAATCCCCGTAGGCCAATCGTTTGCGCTCGAGGAACAACTGGACGGCCTGCGCCACTGGCTGATGGACCACATCACCACCGAGGACATTTGGCTCGGCGCCTATCTGACCCGCCGTGAATTGCCGCCGTCATGCTCTGAAGCTGCGTAGGAGCAGACTAGTTTTCAATCAATGTCGTCGCTGGACGCCACCCAAAGCTGCGCCAGAGATTCGAGCCCCACGGCGTCTTCTTGGTCGAAACGGTTTAATATGGGGCTATCCAGATCGAGCACGCCGATGACGAAATGGCCTTTCTTCAACGGCACGACCAATTCCGAATTGGACGCGGGATCGCAGGCGATGTGTCCGGCGAATTGGTGAACGTCGCCAACCAGCACGGTCTTGCCGCTCGCCGCTGCCGTTCCGCACACGCCTGTGCCTCCCGGAATTCGCGAACAAGCGGGCTTGCCCTGAAAAGGGCCCAGCACCAGCTGGCTGCGCCGGCGGAAATAGAACCCCGCCCAGTTCAGATCGGGTAGGGTCTGCCAGATCAGCGCCGCGATATTGGCTGCGTTGGCGATAGGATCGCGTTCGCCGCCGAACAGGCTGCGCCCCTGATGCACCATATCTTCGTAAAGGATAGCTTTCTCGGACATGGGCCGCCGGTCCTCTAATCCTTTCGATCCGACGCTCCATAACACAACGCTGTGCGTTAACAGTAGGTTTTCGCGCCCAGATTTCCGCGTTGCCCGGGGTTTTTCATTGGCGCGTCGGCGAGGCGATCCAAGAGCTGCGCTGCAAGCTGCAACAGATCCCGCTCTACAGGCGACAGTTGCATCGCAATAGCAGCGGCGAGCCAAGCTGCCCTGTCATTGGCCTCCTTATAGAGAACGTCGCGCCCGGGAATTGTGATTTCCAAGACATGCTGGCGGCGGTCCTCTGCGTCCCGCCGGCGCGAGACCAGACCTTCGGTTTGCAGATCGGCCAATAGGCGTGTCAGCGATTGCGGTTGGATGCCTTCTGCCGAGGCCAAGGCGCCCGGCGTTGCAGGGCCATCATGATAAAGACGGCTGAGAATACTCAGTCTGCCGGGGCTGATTTGCTGGCCCTGCCGTTCGGAGCGAAGTCGGCGATTGAGCTTGGAAAGTGCTCGGCGAAGCGCAATGGCTGTCTCCGGGATGGGGTTTTCGCTTGTCATAATCAGTAAGATACTACGTACTATATTATCGTTACAAGCGGTGGTACACTCCACAAATACCGATAATTCTTGGCAACAGTGTTTGTAAAACTGTACGCTAATGCGTACTAGTTGTACTAAAGGGACCGAAACAACGCCCGCCATTGGAGAAAATTGTTGCGATGACACTTCGAATCGATCGAGTTGGCTTGGGTAGGACGTCATGGGGACTTGCGGCCATCGCAACGATCGTCGCGGCGTTCCATCTCGCGACCGCCGGGCGTTACGACATTTTCCGCAACGAACTCTATTTCATCGTGTGCGGCTGGCATCCGGACTTCGGCTATGTCGATCAACCGCCACTGATTCCTTTGCTGGCCGCCGCAACCCAAAGCTTCGGTGAAAGCGTCTGGCTGCTGCGCCTGCCCGCCGTCATCGCGGCAATTGCTCTGATCCCGTTGACGGCCGCGCTGGCGCGGTTATTCGGCGGCAGCAAGACGGCGGCGATCGTCTCAGCCATTGCCGCCGCAACAGCGCCGGCCTTGGTCGGAATGACGACGACGCTGACAACCGAAACATTCGAACCGCTTTGCTGGACCGCCTGCGCCTATCTGGTGGCCAGGGCGCAGATACGCGACGAGCGCCGATCGCTTCTGTGGGCTGGGTTTGTCGCCGGCGTTGCGATGGAGATCAAATACGGTATCGCGATTTGGCTCATTGCGCTCGCCTTCGGCGTCGTTGCGACCGCGGCGCGCAGGATTTTGGCTTGGCCGTCGCTATGGCTAGGCGTGCTTCTCGCCGCCGGGCTCGCGGCGCCGAGCCTGATTTGGCAGACCATTCACGGTTGGCCGTTCTTCCAAGTCATTGCCCATCATTCCGTGTCCATTCGTCCCTTCACCGGCGGTCCGCTGCGCTTCGAGATCGGGCAGATCTTGGCGATGAATCTCATCCTCGCGCCGCTCTGGATCGCCGGCGTCGTCGGGCCCTTTGTGATGGCGAGATTGCGCGACGCGCGGTTCCTCGCCATCGCCTTTGTGGTCGCAACCGTCATCGTTTTGATCACCGGGGGGAAGGACTATTATCTCTTCCCGGCTTATCCGGTCGTCTTCGCGATTGGTGCGGTGGCGGTGCAAAATCTCCACCGCTGGGTCATGCGGATTTGGTTTGCCGTGGCGCTGCTGAATGCCGCGCTCATCGTTCCCGTTGTTCTACCCGTGCTCGCGCCGGGCGCGTTGGCACGCTATCTCGCAAGGGGACATCTCAAACCGCAGCCGGACGAACGCGAGGCGGTGGGCGCGCCGCTGACGCAAGTCTTCTCGGACGAATTCGGTTGGCGCAATCTGGAAACGCAAGTGGCCAACATCACCCGATCGCTATCACCAGCGGACCGGCGCCGCGTTGCGATCTTGGCCTCCAATTATGGTGAGGCCGCTGCGATCGATTTCTACGGGCGGAAGGATGCTTTGCCGGCGGCACTGAGCGGCCAGAACCAGTATTTCGTTTGGGGCCCGCATGGCCATGATGGAAGTCTGCTTATTTTGATCAATGGAGACGCAGAGCATTGGCGCCGGATATGCCGCAGTCTCGCGATCGTCGGCACCTTTGGCGCGGACTATGCCATGCCTTATGAAAACGACCGGCCGATCTTTCTCTGTCGCGGTTTGTCCTTCGATCTGACGAAGGGCTGGGGGCGTTTCCAGCGATACGATTAAGGTGCGCCGTGCCGCTCCCGCGCAGCATGCTTAACCACTGGTTAAGCTCCCTGGTTAACGGATTGGAAACGCAGTGCGGGCAATTATTACCGGTCCAAAGCGGCGGAAGCGTCCCATGATCCGGGTCCTACTCATCATTACCTTCATGTTGGCCAGCATCGTGCTGGGCAGTATGGCGGGCCTTTACCAAGGCATGGCTACCGGCATCTTGTGCGGTTTGATTGCTTTCCTCGCCATGTTGCAGATCGATGGGGCGATGGCGCAACGCCGTTTCCGCAAAGCGCACAATGTCCAGATCGGCAAGTTGAAGCGCAGCAACGCTCTCTTCGAAAAGGCGCTCGCCGACACCCGCACCAAAATGGAAGAGGTGACCAAAACAATCGAAGCGCGCGCCAACGCCCAAGGCAAGAAAATCGTTTCCGAACTTCAGGTGCTCGAAAGCCTGATGCGCGAATTCGCCGGCAAGATTTCGCAGAAGGCCGCCGCCGAAGCGCAGGATTTGCGCCATCACCAGCGCCGCACGCGCGATTCCGCGCCGACCTATCTCGACAATCTGGCCGAGCCGGAGCTCTTGGAAACCATCCGCGCTTCGCTCGAAGAAAACCGCGTCGATCTCTATCTGCAGCCCATCGTCAGTTTACCGCAGCGCAAATTGCGCTTTTACGAAGCGCTGTCGCGGCTGCGCGCCGAAGACGGTTCGGTCATCATGCCGGCGCAATACATCAAGGTCGCCGCACCGGCTGGCCTCATGTCGGTCGTCGACAATCTCTTGCTGTTCCGCTGCGTGCAAATCGTGCGCAAACTGACCGTCAAGAACAAAGGCATCGGCGTTTTCTGCAACATCTCGGGCGACACGCTACTCGATGCGGAATTTTTCCCGCAATTCCTGGAATACATGCACCAAAATCGCGATCTGGCGGGACAGATCGTGTTCGAATTCTCGCAGGATGCGGTGCTCAAGGCCGGCAAGGGCGGCGAGGCCAATCTGCATTATCTCAGCGGCCTCGGCTTCGCTTTGTCGATGGACCATGTCGAAACCTTGGCGCTCGATTTCACCAAGCTGAAGAATTTGGGTTTCCGCCATCTCAAGGTACGCGCCGATACCCTGACCAAAGGCATGGGCATGGCGCAGGCGGCCGTCGGTGCCGAAGACATCAAGAAACTGCTGGAACGTCACGGCCTCAATCTGATCGCCGAACGGGTGGAAGACGAGAAGACCGTGTTGCAGCTTTTGGATTTCGCAGTCGATTTCGCCCAGGGTTATCTGTTCGGCGAGCCCCGCGCGCTGCGTGAAGATGCTCTTCGGCCGCCGGAGAAAGTGGAACCGTCGGCGCCCGTCATTCCGTTCCGCAGAATCGCTTAACGCCGTTCCAGCTCGCGCAGATCGCGGCCTAATTGGCGCAAACCGTGCCAGGGCATTCCGAGGCCGAGGATGGCCGCGCCGTATCCCTTTTGGTCCGACCAATTAAAACGCTTGATGCCTCTTTTAAAATCGTTGCTGGACCGGCTCGAACAAGAATAAGAAGTTCGGGCACCGCAGTGCCGTTCGCGCCATTGCCAATCTGTTCCTGTTGAAAGGGTCAAATGACCGAGTTTCCGACCATGGTGTCCGGCCTTTCCGAGATCGCCGCCGATTACGATGCGCTGATCTGCGATGTTTGGGGTGTGGTGCATGACGGTCTCAAACCGTTCAGGCCTGCGGTTGACGCGTTGAAGAATTTCCGCGCGGCACGCGGACCGGTGGTACTATTAACCAATGCACCGCGTCCCCCTGCGGCGCTGGACAAACAATTGGCGACGATCGGCGTGCCCTCCGATTGCTACGACGCGATCGTCACCTCGGGCAGTGCCGCGCGCGACGATCTCGCGGCGCGCGCCAGCCATAACGCATTACGCATGATGTATGTTGGTCCGCCGCGAGACCATTCGCTTTTCGAAGGACTAAATGTCGAATTGGTCGGTCCCGACAAAGCTTCGGTCGTGCTGGTCACCGGGCCTTATGACGACGACAACGAGACGGTCGACGATTATGTCGAACTACTTTCCGAATTGCGTAGCCATGGTCTGTCGATGATTTGCGCCAATCCCGATATCATCGTGCCGCGCGGCGATCGCCTTGTGCATTGCGCCGGAGCCTTGGCGCGCGCTTATGAAGCCATCGGCGGTACAGTAATCTATTACGGCAAGCCGCATCCCCCGATCTACAAAATGGCATTGGAAGCGGTGGGCGACGCCCGGAAACCGTTGGTGATCGGCGATGGCTTGGAAACCGATATCCGCGGCGCGAACCGCGTTGGGATCGACGCGCTGTTTATCGCCTATGGTCTTCACCGTAAGGAAATCTCCGGCTTGACGCCCCACGCCGTTGCTGCCTTGTTTGCTTCGAAAAACGTCTTTGCGCGCGCGGCAATGGGCGCGCTTGCGTGGTAGAGTGGCTCTCCTCTACAGCGGCGGAAAGGATTTGCAGGGCATGACGTATTACATCGACGATTTGAAGCCCGGCATGTCCGAGAGTTTCAGCAAGACCGTCAGCGAACGCGACGTGCAACTATTCGGCGAGATTTCCGGGGACACGAACCCTGTCCATTTCGACGAGGCTTTCGCCAAAACAACGATCTTCAAGGGCCGCATTGCGCATGGCGTATTGTCGTCGAGTTACATTTCCACCGTGCTGGGCATGAAGATGCCGGGCCCCGGCACGATCTTTCTCAGCCTTACCACGCGGTTCAAGGCACCAGTGCGGATCGGCGAAGAGGTGACGGCCATTTGCACGGTGCGCGAGGCGATTGCCGAGAAGCGCCGGGTGGTGTTCGATTGCGTATGCAAAGTCAAAGATTCGGTCGTCGTCGAAGGCGAAGCGGTGGTGATGACGCCTCCGCGCCCGGCGGCGTGACGTCGCGATGAAGATATTCCGACACATCGCTGACGTGCCGGACGCATATAAAGGCGCCGTCATCGCCGTGGGGAATTTCGACGGCGTTCATATCGGCCACCGAGCCTTGATCGGCGAAGCCGCGGCGCGCGCGAGCGAACGCTGCGCGCCGTTGGCCGTCATGGTCTTTGAGCCGCATCCGCAGGAGTTCTTCCGCCCCGGCGGCGAACCGTTCCGCCTGACGCCGTTCCGCACAAAAGCGCGTTTGATTGCCGAGCTCGGCGCCGATGCGCTGTTCGCGCTCCCTTTCGATGCCGAAATGGCCCATCGCAATGCGCAGGATTTCGTCATGGATATCCTGGTGAGGGGATTGGAGGCCGGCTGTATCGTGGTGGGTGCCGATTTTCAGTTCGGCAAAGGCCGCACCGGAGATGTGGCCGTCCTATCCTACATGGGCGAAATGGAAGGTTTCTCCGCGGTGATCGTCGATCCGATCATGTCCCGTGTCGGCGAGAAGATATCGTCCACACTGATCCGTCAGGCTTTAAAGGCGGGCCAACCCGAAGAAGCCGCGCGCTTGCTCGGCCATCCTTTTGCCGTCGAAGCGCGGGTCGAACATGGCGAGGCCCGCGGCCGCACATTAGGATTTCCGACCGCCAATATGCATTTCGAGAATTACATCCATCCCGCCTTCGGCATCTATGCCGTACGCGCCGCGGTGCTGGAGGACGAGCGTGTCGTCTCGCGCCATGACGGGGTGGCGAATTTGGGCATCCGGCCGATGTATCGCACCCTTCTGCCCATTCTAGAAACATTCTTGTTTGACTATTCGGGCGACCTTTACGGCAAGCACCTGTCGGTCGAGCTCATTGCTTATCTCCGCCCCGAAGCGAATTTCTCGGGGGTGGAGGAGCTGAAGGTCCAGATGCACAAGGACGTCGAGAACGCCAAGAGAGTTTTGGCGCAGACGACGCAATAGTACCTTGCCTCCCCCCTTGAGGGGGAGGCAGATTTCTTTGCGCAACGCGCAAAGAAATCGGTGGGGGGTATGTCGATGGCGAATGAATTTGCCAGAAAGCTCCGCAAGAACCCGACCGACGCTGAGCGAAAGCTCTGGATGTTGCTTCGCTACAAACAACTTGATGGATTTCGTTTTCGCCGTCAGCAGCCTATCGGCGCATACATCGATTTTTTCTGCGCTTCCGAGAAGCTCGTCATTGAAGCCGATGGCGAGCAGCACGGCGAGGACGTTAATGTCGAAAAGGACCGCCAACGAACCGCATGGCTTAGCGCGCACGGCTATCGGGTTCTTCGCTTTTCAAATCGTGAGATACTTAAGACGCCGTCCATCGTGATCGAAGCAATTTATCGCGAATTGACTGCACCCCCCACCCGGACGGCTCGCGCCGTCCGGCCTCCCCCTCAAGGGGCAGGGGAATCGCATGTTCGATGTGTCAGTAAGGTATTGCGGGACAAGGAGAAGTGGATTCTGAAAGTGTCTCCTGATTCGATGGGAGGCACGGTTGGACGAGTTCTGCGAGTGCTTTTCGGAACTTCCGGATCCGAGAGCGAAGAATGCCCTGCACGATCTGCGAGAGCTTCTTTTTATCGCTTTGTTGGCGACGCTTTGCGGAGCGACGAGTTGCAGCGACATGGCGTTGTTCGCGCGAATGAAGGCGTATCTGTTCAAAGGCGTGTTGAAGCTGGAGTACGGCTATCCGAGCCACGACACCTTCAGCAGAGTATTCCGCATGATCGATCCGGCGGCGTTCGAATGTGCGTTCCAGCGGTTCATGACGAGCTTTGCCAAAGCTGCCAAGATCGGGCTGCCCAAGGGTGTCGTGGCTCTGGACGGCAAGGCGCTGCGGCGAGGCTACGAGAAGGGCAAGAGCCACATGCCGCCCTTGATGGTGACGGCGTGGGCGGCGCAAACCCGCATGGCGCTGGCAAATGTGCTTGCCCCGGACAACAACGAAGTGGCGGGCGCGATGCAGCTGATCGAGCTTCTGCAGCTCAAGGGCTGCGTTGTGACGACCGACGCGTTGCACTGCCACCGCGCCATGGCCCAGGCGATCGTCAAACGTGGCGCAGACTACGTGTTGGCCGTGAAAGACAACCAGCCTGCGCTGCTGGCCGATGCCAAGGCCGCGATCGCCAAAGTCCCAAAAAGCGCGACAAAAGCCATCAGCAAAGAGACCAGTCACGGCCGCAAGGAGATGCGGGCGGCCGTTGTAGCCGCCGTGCCGCACATGGCCAAAAACCACAAATTTGCTGGCCTCGTTGCGGTCGCGCGGATCACCAGCCGACGCGGTACCAATGCCATCGAACGTTACTTCCTTCTGAGCCGACCCTTCGAGCCCCACCAGGTTCTGAGCATCGTTCGCCAACATTGGGGTATCGAAAACCGCCTGCATTGGCCCCTCGACGTCGTCCTCGACGAGGACCTCGCGCGAAACCGCAAGGACAACGCTCCCGCAAACCTGGCAGTGCTGCGGCGACTGGCCCTCAATGTCGCCAGAGCACACCCCGACCAGAAAACATCAATGCGCTTGAAGCTCAAACGGGCCGGATGGAGCGACGACTTCCTCTTCGACCTGCTCGCCTACATGCGATAGCCCTGCCTCAAGGGGGGAGGCAAGAGCAATTGTGACGCCCCAGCCAATTGGTCCGCTGGACCGTTAACCTCCGCGCTGTTAGAAGACACCTCCCTGATTTGAAGGCGGGAATTATGTTGGTTTTCGGCGGAATTGCGCGAATTCGACGCCCGGCTTCGCGGGCGGGGGCCTAGCACCCGCCGGTTGCGAAGTCCGGGACAACCATGCAGCCGATTCGCAACTCCTGACCGATTAAGGCCAACGACATGTCCGACAAGAGCAAAGAAAATGGCGCGAAGGATTACCGCGCCACGCTGTTTCTCCCCCAGACCGAATTCCCGATGAAGGCAGGCCTGCCTGCCGCCGAGCCGAAATGGCTGGCGCGCTGGGAGGCGACGAACCTCTACGCCCGCATCCGGCAAGGTGCGAAGGGCCGCCCGCTCTTCGTGCTGCACGACGGGCCGCCCTATGCCAATGGCGAGATTCATTCGGGCACCGGCCTCAACAAAATCCTCAAGGACTTCGTGGTGCGTTCGCAGACCATGCTGGGCAAGGACGCGCCCTATGTGCCCGGCTGGGACTGCCACGGCTTGCCCATCGAATGGAAGATCGAAGAAAAATATCGCGCCGAGGGCAAGTCGAAAGACGATGTGCCGATAGACCAGTTGCGCCGCGACTGCCGCGAATTCGCCACCCGCTGGATCGATGTGCAGCGCGCCCAATTCAAGCGGCTGGGCTGCATGGGCGAATGGGACCATCCCTACACCACGATGAATTATCGCGCCGAAGCGATCATCGCCGGCGAGCTGCACAAATTCGTCGCCAATGGGTTGCTTTATCGTGGCTTCCGCCCGGTGATGTGGTCGCCGGTGGAAAAAACCGCGCTCGCGGAAGCCGAGGTCGAATACAAAGAAAAGCAATCGCCGACGATCTATGTGAAGTTTCCGATCGTGTCGGGCGAACATGCTGGCGCATCGGTCGTGATTTGGACGACCACGCCCTGGACGATCCCCGGCAACCGCGCCATCGCGTATTCGCACACCATGGATTACGCGCTTTACGAAATCGTGGCGGCGCAAGACGGCTCCTTTGGCAAGGTTGGTGACGTCATTGCGCTGTCCGATGTCTTGGCCGGCCAAACCGCCAATCACGCCAAGATCGAATTGAGGTTCCGCTGCGGGATCGAACCCAGCGGGATCATCTGCGCCCATCCGTTCCGCGGCCAGGGCTATGATTTCGATGTCCCGCTGCTTCCCGGCGAGCACGTCACCTCCGACACCGGCACGGGCTTTGTTCACACCGCGCCGGGCCATGGCGAAGACGATTTCGAATTGTTGGTCGGCTTGGACAAGCAATATCCGGCAAAACATCCCGACGCCTTTGCGATCGTCGGCCCCGATGGCTCGTTCAATCCGCAAGTTCCCATATTTGCGGGCAAGCGCATCCTCACGGGCGAGGGAAAAGACGGCGACGCCAATGGCGCGGTCATCAAAGAACTCATCGCGGCGAATGCGCTGCTCGCCAAAGGGACGCTGCGCCACCAATATCCCCATTCCTGGCGTTCGAAGGCGCCGGTGATCTTCCGCGCCACGCCGCAATGGTTTGCCGCAATGGACAAGCCGGTTCACAACGGCAAGACATTACGCGAACTTGCCATGCAAGGCATTCACGACACCAAATGGTATCCCGAGGCCGGCGCCAACCGCATCGGCTCGATGGTGGAATCCCGCCCCGATTGGGTGCTGTCGCGCCAGCGCGCTTGGGGCGTGCCGCTTGCGATTTTTGTGCACAAACCGTCCGGCGAAATCCTCAACGACGCCGCCGTCAATGCGCGGATCAAGCAAGCGTTCGAAAGCGAAGGCGCCGATGCCTGGTTCAATTCGCCGCCGTCGCGCTTTCTGGGAAATCTTCCCGCCGAGGATTACGAGCAGGTAAAAGATATTCTCGACGTCTGGTTCGATTCCGGGTCCACCCATGTCTTCACGGTAGAACAGCCCATCGAGCCGTCCTGGCCGAAAAAAGATCGCGCCGATCTTTATCTCGAAGGCTCCGACCAGCATCGCGGCTGGTTCCAATCTTCGCTTCTGGAATCCTGCGGTACGACCGGCCATGCGCCGTTCGAAGCGGTCTTGACCCATGGCTTTGTGCTGGACGAGAAGGGCTACAAGATGTCCAAATCGCTCGGCAACACGGTGTTGCCGCAGACGATTGCCGACCAGAACGGCGCCGACATTTTGCGGTTGTGGGTAGCCTCTTCGGATTTCACCGAAGATTTGCGCATCGGCAACGACATCATCAAAGCCAATGTCGATGCCTATCGCCGCTTGCGCAACACCATCCGCTTCATGTTGGCCAATCTTGCCGGCTTCGACGAGGCCGAACGCATTGGGGCCCGCGAAATGCCCGAACTCGAGCGCTACATGCTGGCGAAACTGGCCGAGCTCGATGGGTTGGTACGTAGCGGTTACGCGCAATACGACTTCAACAAGGTCTACAACGCGCTGTTCACCTTCTGCACCAACGAGCTGTCGGCGTTCTATTTCGATATCCGCAAGGATTCGCTTTATTGCGATCCCGTCGGTTCGCCGCGCCGCCGCGCCGCGCGCACCACGACCGACGAGATCTTCCGCCGCGTCGTGAGCTGGCTCGCGCCGATGCTCTGCTTCACGATGGAAGAAGCCTGGCTGTTGCGTTTCCCCGGCGAGAGCGAAAGCGTGCATCTGCACACCTTCCCCGAGACGCCCGCGTCATGGTCGGCCCCTTCGCTGATTGAAAAGTGGAACCGCATCCGCAGCTTGCGCCGCGTCGTCACCGGTGCCTTGGAAATTGCCCGCCGCGACAAGGTGATCGGGGCAAGTCTGGAAGCGGCTCCGGTTCTCTATGTCGCGGACGAAGCCGATGCGGCCATCCTCAACGGCGTCGATTTCGCGGAAATCGCCATTACCTCGGGCGCCCATGTCACCACCCGGAAGCCTCCCGCCGATGCCTTCTGCCTGCCGGAGGTTGCCGGCGTCGCCGCCGTCTTCCATCATGCCGAGGGCGACAAATGCGCACGCTGCTGGATGATCCTGCCGGAAGTGGGCAAGAATGGAGCCCATCCCGATTTGTGCAACCGTTGCGCCGGGGCAGTGGATTCTTTGGAGCATGCATGAGCGCACGCGATTTCGGACTGCTGGCCGCAGCCTCGACCTTGATTCTGGATCAGGTCACCAAGCTGTCGATGCTCTATTTCTTTGGTTTCATGCACATGCCGCCGGGCCAGGGCGTGTCGGTATTGCCATTTTTTAATCTTGTTATGGTGTGGAATCCGGGCATCAGCTACGGTTTGTTTCCGGCCAGCGGACCGGAGGGAACCGTTTTTTTGGCCACGTTCCAGCTTCTCGCGGTCATGTTCTTGGGCTGGTGGTTGTGGCAATCTCAGGGGCGGACGCTGGCCCTGGGGCTCGGGCTGGTGATCGGCGGCGCGTTGGGCAATCTGATCGATCGCTTGGTTTACGGTAAGGTCGCCGACTTTTTCCACTTTCACGGCTTCGGCTACGACTGGTATGTGTTCAATGTGGCGGACGCCGCCATTACCCTCGGCGTCATCGGATTGTTGTACGACGCGCTACTGAAGCCCGACACGCCGAAAGGCGAGGGCCGCGCCGGCAAGGAGTAACTCATGAGCGTTTTTTCGTCGCCTGTCATGCGTGCTGCCATCCTACTCGGAACGGGGCTTGCGCTGTGCGCATGTTCCACTATTCGCGATGCCGCAGGCCTTGAAAAACAAGCGCCCGACGAATTTGCGGTGTTGACCAAAGCACCGCTGGTTATCCCGCCGGACTACAATTTGATGCCGCCCAAGCCCGGCGCCGCGCCGGTCAATCAGACCGACCCGGTCGATGCCGCGCAGACCGCACTCTTCGGCAATGACGCGGCGACGATCGCTTCGAACATCACCGGCAATTACAGCGAAGGCGAGAAGATGTTGCTGGCGGAAGCCGGCCTCGCCAATGCCGATCCGGATATCCGCATCAAGCTGCAATCCGATCGCAAGGCGATGATCGGTGCCGACGATACATTCACAAACCAAGTTCTCTTCTGGAAAGGGCCGAAACCCGATACCGGAACGGGCGTCGATGCCGATGCCGAAGCCAAGCGCTTAAGCGCGCAAAAAGCTGGCCAGGGTGCCGATCAGGCTCAGAAGCCCGCCCCCCAAGAGGAAGATAAGAGCGGCTGGTTTGATGGCTGGTTTGATTGGCTCTAGATTTTCGGCTGGCGCGTTTCTGCTTGCTGCTTTTGTAGTGAACGCGGGACCGGCAAACGCCGAGCCCGCCAAGACGTTTCAATTCGCGCTACAGAACGGTTTGCAGGTCTTGGTGGTGCCCGATCACCGCGCGCCGGTCGTCACCCAAATGTTATGGTTCAAAGTCGGCGCGATGGACGACCCGCCCGGCATTTCGGGGCTCGCCCATTTCTTCGAACATATGATGTTTCGCGGCACAAAAACCGTGCCCGGCGGTCAATTCTCGCAAACCGTGGCGCGCAACGGCGGTGACGACAACGCCTTCACCACCCATGATTATACCGTGTTCCACGAGCAGATCGCCAAGGACAAATTGCGCCTGATCATGCATCTGGAAGCGGACCGCATGGTCAATCTCGATCTGTCGGATTCGGCCGTCGGCACCGAACGCGATGTCGTGCTGGAAGAACGCCGCATGCGCATCGACAACGATCCGGAGGCGCTGACGGAAGAGCAGGCCGAAGCGGCATTGCATCTCTCCCATCCTTACGGCCGCCCGGTGATCGGCTGGCCCGACGAGATCCGTCATATCGGGCGCGTCGAAGCCAGCACCTTCTACAAAAGCCATTACGCGCCGAACAACGCGATCCTGATCGTTGCGGGCGATGTGACGCCCGATGGTGTGCGCGCCGCCGCCGAAGCGGAATATGGCCCGCTCCCCGGCCGCGAACTCGCGGTGCGTGCCGATTACGCGCAGCCGGCGCGGCTCGGTGAGACGCGGCTCTCGATCGCCCGTCCCGACGCCAAAGTGCCGATGTTTCTGCGTCTGTATCGGGTGGAGAGTTATGCACAGGCCGCCCCCGGCGAGGCCGAAGCGCTGGAAGTTTTGGCGAAGCTTTTGGGAGGCGACCCGACCTCCGCGCTCTACCGCAAACTTGTCGTCGAGCGCCGACTCGCCACCGATATCTCCGTCTCCTATGACGGTTACACCCGCGACGCCTCCGAGTTTGCCGTCAGCGCGCAACCGCGACCAGGTGTGTCGTTGGAAGTTCTGGAGCACAGCATCGACGAGGTGATCGGCGATACGATGCGCCGCGCGCCCACCAAGCTCGAACTGGCGCGCGCCAAAGCGCAGCTGGTGGCCGGCGTTACGTTTCGCCGCGACAACCAGTTCGAGATGGCCTCGGCTTATGGGCGTGCACTTGCCGTCGGCCTGACCGCCTCGGATGTGCAGCAATGGCCGTCGCGCATCCTTGCGGTGAAGGGCGATGCCGTGCGCAAAGCTGCCGTCGATGCTCTCGTCAAGAATGAGTCGGTCACGGCGTATTTGTCGCCGTCTGCGAAATGATCCCGCGCCGCGCGCTGGCCGTTCTGATCCTTTTCGTCGCGATGCTTGCGCCGGCCGCCGGCGCCGGCGTTAAGTCGCTGAATGCCGTCAAAGGGGCGCAAGTTTGGTTCGCCGAGGATCACACCGTTCCGATGATTGCGCTGGTGGCGTCGTTTCCCGCCGGCTCGGCTTACGACCCCTCGACCAAGGCGGGCATGGCCTCGTTCGCAACCGCTTTGCTGGATGAGGGCGCCGGCAATCTCGACAGTCAGGGATTTCAAACCGCGCTTGCCGATCACGCCATCCAGCTTTCGGCGCAAGCGGACCGCGACAGCATGACGGTCACGCTCTATGCCTTGTCGTCCGATGCCAAGGAAGCGTTCCGCCTCTTGGGTTTGGCGCTGTCGCGCCCGCGCTTCGATGCGGGCGCCGTAACGCGGGTGCGCCTGCAGATGCTCTCGGCCATCGACGAGGACAGCGCCGATCCGGCATCGGTCGCCAACAAAAGTTTTTTCAGTTTTTATTTCGGCCCGCACGCTTATGGTCACCCGGCGGAAGGCGACACCCGCCCGCTCGCATCCATCTCGGCGGCTGAGCTCAAATCCTTTGCCCGCCTCCATTGGGTGCGCAGCGGGTTGAAGATCGCTTTGGCCGGCGATCTGTCGGCGTCCGCAGCAACGAGCTTGCTGCATTCCGCTTTCGGCCCGTTGCCCGCCGGCCAATCGGTTTCGCCGCCCGCCCCGTCGCGTTTGGGCGCCCCCGGTCTGCATGTTCTGCCGATGGGCGAACCGCAAGCGGTCGCCGTGTTCGGCTTGCCCGGACTGTTGCGCAGCGATCCCGATTTTTTGGCGGCCACGATAGCGAATACCATTTTGGGCGGCGGCTCCGCCTCGCGTTTGACGGAAGAGATTCGCGAGAAGCACGGCCTCAGCTATGACGTGTCGACGGAGCTTGTTCCCATGTCTCGCGCCGGCGTGTGGCTGGGCCAGGTTGCGACGCGGCGCGAGGCGATGCGCGAGACGCTCGGCTTGGTGCGCGAGACTTTGCGCAAATTCGCCGCCGAAGGCCCGACCAGGCAGGAGCTCGACGATGCGAAAACCTATCTGAGCGGCTCCTTTCCGCTCGGGTTTTCTTCGAATGCCGGCATTGCATCCCAGCTCAACACGTTTCAGCTTTTGGGCCTGCCGATCGATTATCTGCAAAAGCGCAACGATCTGATCGATGCCGTCACGCTCGAAGATGTGCGCCGCGCCGCCCGCCGCCTGTTCGATCCGTCGAAGCTGACCATCGTCGTCGCCGGGACCTTGCCGGCGGTGAAAGGCGAACCGGCCAACGATTAAGTGTCATCGCCCGCGCATGCGGGCCAGCCAGCTGTACATTTCTTCCGGGAAGGCCCCCAACTCGGTGGTCCGCGGCACAAGGCCAGGCTGCAAAGTCCCGCGATTTATCTGTCCCCCATGAGAATTCCGCCGGCTTTCCGAAGGCGCCGCATTGCCGCGACTGAAGTTGCGCGGATGCCTACACTTATGGTCAGTCGACCTTTTTTTATTGCAATAATTCTAATATTTCGAATAAGTGTTGCAGGCGCGCTCGAGGGCCGCAGCGAACCAATCGGAAAAACCAAGAGACCACGCGTTGGCGCTCCGTCGCGCTGACGGTCTCCGGCACTGTGGGGAGCGCCTGTCCGGCGTTGCAAAGCATCATGTTCGAACTCTTCATGTTCGCGGACCGGCGCAACTCTCTTCTGTTCTGGCTAGGAAGCCTCTTCGTCATCATCGGCGTGCTTCTGCATTTGCCGATGTTCCTGATGGCGCGCGAGATGCACTACATGTTGGCGGGCATGCCGATGGGTGCCGGAATGCTCTGGGGCATGGCGTTCATTCTCGGCGGTGCCGCCGCTGCGGCCTATGGGCTGCAACCCAAGCAGGCCAGCGTCTACGCCATGAAGGCGCATGAGCGCATCATTGCCCCGGAAGACGCGCCGCTAACGATCTGGCACTGGGCGGCCGGCGGCGCGCTTGCCATGGCGCTGGTCATCGACATCATGAAGCCCGCGTCGCTGGGCTTTGTTACGCCGGGCATGGAAGTCGAATACGCGGTCGATCACACGACCGTCGCCATCCTCCCGCTGTCGGCGCTCATTGGCACCGCGCTTGGCTCGTTCGTCTGGGGTGTGCTCGCCGATCTTTACGGGCGGCGCGCCACGATATTGTTGTCCGCCGTCATGTTCATCGGCACCTCCATCTGCGGGGCAATGCCGTCCTTCTGGTGGAACGTGTTCATGTGCTTCCTCATGGGCGTGTCGGCGGGAGGCATGCTGCCCGTCGCCTACGCCCTACTCGCCGAGATCATGCCGACACGGCACCGCGGCTGGAGTCTGGTCGTTGTGGGGGGCATCGGCGCGGTGGGCGGCTATCTCGCGGCATCGGGTCTGTCGGAAGTCCTGCAACCGATCTTCGGCTGGCGCATCATGTGGTTCCTCAATCTCCCGTCCGGGCTGATCCTGATATTGCTGAGCCCTCTGATCCCGGAATCGGCTCGCTTCCTCTTGCATATCGGCCGCCCCGAGGAAGCGCGCGCGACGCTCGCCCGCTTCGGTTCGGTGGTTGTGACCGAGACCGGCGATTGGGACGAGGAGGCAACGCTCGATCATTCGCATCTGCCTCCGACCGACAAACGCTATCTCGGCACGACGCTGGCCCTCACGATCATGGCGCTCTCCTGGGGCTTCGTGACCTTCGGACTATTGTTGTGGCTGCCGGGCGAACTGATTTCCGAAGGCCGCGACATGGGTCTGGCAGCCTCCATCATCACCCAATCCTCGTTCATCGCGGTCCCCGTGGTGGCTGTCGCCGCTTTTCTCTACAGCAAATGGAGCACTAAGGGCGCGCTGCTGACGATGATCGGCATCACGGCCCTGGGCCTGATCGCCGTGTTGCTGCGTCAGCTTGGCATAAGGGAGGTTTCGAATCCGGTGCTCTGCATCACGCTTCTCATCATAGGATCGACCGGCGTCATCTCCATCCTCTTGCCCTACGCGGCCGAGAACTACCCGTTGCGCATACGCGGCCGCGCCACAGGCTGGGTGGCCGCCTGCAGCAAATCCGGCGGCTTGATTTGCCAAGGGCTGAGCGTGCTCGCCGCCGTTCCTTCCATCGGCGTCGCAGCCGTCGCCATCGCGGTCCCGGTCGTGATCAGTTTCGGGTTGATCGCGGTGTACGGCCAGGAAACCCGCGGTCGCGATCTGCGGATTCTGGAGCGCTGGTATCCGAGGCGGGACGACGACCGATCGCCAAAATGAGCTTCACAGTACTTCAACGACACCCCAACGCGTCACGACTACCTTATAAACCCGGCCGCGCGTTCTCGCGTTCACGATTGTATCGCGGTCGACAACGCGAATGTCGCCGACATCTGTGAATCCCGCGGCTCTGAGAACACCCAGCGCACGCCGCTCGCGGTTGCGCGTCTCGGCCGCAATCACAGCCAAATGCGGGGCGCCGTTCGCGGCGGCGGTTTGGGTCACGGACGGGGCACGGACCGCTGTTTCCGATATCGAAGCATTTGCAGCTATGGGCATTTGTCCGAATAAGCAAAGCGCGCCGATCGCGATATTCCGGATCATCGATTTTCACCCGCGACAAAGACCTCGTCTGTGCCCCCGGGAGCGATACGCACAAAGTTCGATGGCGCAGCCGTTCTCAGGTATTGGCACAGAAGTTCCGCCAGATCATCGGCGCCGATCCAGCGAAGCTTGAGGATAAGCTTGTGGATCTCATCGGTTCTCGACATGCCCGAAGCCGCGTCCCTTGCTGCCAAGCGGGGAAGCGCCGATTTGCCGTCTCGTTCTTCACAAGTCGTATCTGCTGTCGATCCGCGCTCAGACATGGGACTGCGATCGATTCATTTCACGACCCGCCATTTTGCTTGGAAAGCGGACGATTACGTTGCGCTGGCCGCGCGCCGGAGCCGTAAAGCTGACATGCTTACTCGCGGCGCCGGCGACTTCTACGGTTGCCGAATACCGGCCCGGATCGAGCTGCATCACAAGCCAGGGCGCATCACAGGCGGCACGAATCAGCACGGTACTGTTTTTTCCTCTGAGCGAAATGTTCTCGTCCGCAAGGTACTGTCCGTAACCGCCCACCGTTTCCAACTTAACGGCATATTTCTTCCAATCCGGATTGTGTTGCTCGCGGCTACCGACGCCTGTGCAGGCGAGCCGAATGTTGTCGATCGTCTGTGGCTGGTCGAGCGGCAGACTTTGGACCGAAGCAGCGAACGCCGGATCGGCAAGCGAAACGGCAGAAAGAACCATGGCACCGGTGATAAATTTCGATCGCTTCATAGCGGGCTCCTTAAATCGATGCGGTCATGCACCACAGACCACTTGCTTGGATATATATGTTCGCCGACGTGCGGCGTTGCGTGAAAACGGCGAAAGAAAAATCACATCGAGAATTATCTTTTCGCGAACATTATGAGATATCTGATCCTAGTCAGAGAATGATTGCATCACACGTCAAGGCGCCATCGAACTATTACATCAATATAAATCCGTGTCCGGAACATTGCGCCTTCTAACGTCCTATCTATGAAGCGAAACCCAACGTGGCTCGAGGCGCCGATCATGACTGACAACAGATTTGTTCTCGAACTAGGGCCGCCGCCGGTCGCAGAACGCGAAGTGAAACGCCGCGACTTCCTTTACATTGTCACCGCAGCGATGGCAGCAGTCGGCGGCGCGTTCGTGGCGTGGCCGTTCGTCGACCAGATGGAACCCAGTTCGGATGTTATCGCGGCGGGCGAGCCGGTGGAGAAAGCTCAAACCACCAGATCGAGTTGCTGCGTGTTTTGGGAATTTGGCGAAATGCCGGTCACAGACTCCGCAGACGGTGCGTTTGGTGCGAGCTGGGGGATCGATGCACTCGATGTTGCGTTGAGGTCACTGAGCGAGCCACCAAATATTACCGCGGAACTCGCCATCGTCTTATTGACGGTGGGATCGGTTTTGGAATCGATTCCGTAAGGTCCAGAGCGCGGGTGGGCAGGGTCAATGTGCTTCTTGGCATTTGCCACATCCGTGCAGTTGTTGCACAGAAAGCCATTCACATAGACGGGTATGGAATAGTTGCCACCAACAGTCATTGTAGAAGGATAAATGCGTCGCATTACTAGTCGGTTAATTTCTTGCTACGCCTTTCGGCCCCGGTGTTTTGCCCCGCTGTCAGCCGCCCAATTCGCTTAACGTGTTGTCGAGAATATCGAAGGCGGAATCGAACGCGTCTAATGCGATGGTGAGGGGCGAACAAAGCGTGGCGACGGTTCCCCCGCCGATCTTGAAGCTAAGCCCATTCTCCAGGCAGCCATAGAGCAGGCGATCGGCGAAGGCGGCGGGTTCCTCGCCGCCAATCTCGACTCCGAAATGGCATCCGAAGCCTCGCACATCGGCGATGCGCCGATGCTTTTTCTGCATTTCGGTAAGTCGCGACAGCCCATGACGTCCGAGCTCGGCGGCGCGTTCGACGAGACCTTCCGCTTGAATAATCTCCAAGACGGCAAGGCCCGCCGAACACGCCACGGGACTCTTCTCATGTGTGTAGTGACCAAGTGCTGTGTTGGGAACGCAATCCAACCGCTCGGCCGCGATTATTGCGGCAAGCGGCATGATGCCACCGCCAAGACCTTTGCCCGCGACGAGGATATCGGGCGTCGCCCCAAGGCGCTGACATGCCCATAAGGCGCCGGAGCGGCCGAGGCCACAGGCGATCTCGTCGAAAATCAACAGGGCGCCGTGCTGCTTGCACGATTGAGCGACCTTGGGCCAGAAATCCGCCGGCGGCGCGGTTACGGTGGTCCAACGCAGCGGCTCCGCGATCAAGGCCGAGACATCGCCTTGAATTGCGAGCAGGTAATCGATCCAATCGGCGAGGCGATCGAACGGCCGCTCAGCTCCGAAGAACCGGCGCACAAGATCGAACGGCGGCAAATGTTCGGCTCCGGGCAGCAAGGGCCCGAGGCCGCGGCGAAACACGGCCTCACCGCCCACCCCGATCGCGTCGATATTGGCGCCGTGGAACGCATCCCAAAAAGAAAGAACCTTGTGCCGGCCCGTCGCATAGCGCGCCAGTTTGAGGGCCATACTAATAGCGGCCGATCCGCTGGGCGCGAACAACACTTTGTTCAATCCATCAGGCGTGCTCTCCACCAGCCTTTGCGCCAGTGCTGTGGCCGGTGCGTTGGAATAGCGGCGCGGACAGAACGGCAGCGTATCCATCGTGTGGCGGATCGCTTCGACGATTTTGGGATGTCCGTGGCCTAGTTGATGCACACTGTTGCCGTGAAAGTCGAGGATACGCCGCCCTTCGATGTCTTCCAGCCATGGACCCTCGGCGCGAACGATCTCAGTCAGGCAGGGCGTCGATAGAGATTGGCGTAAGAAGAAGCGTTCATCGGCATCTAGTGCCGCGCAAGCCGCCTTGCCCAGCGAAGCACGCCATTGCCGACGCGTGGGCGTATTGTTGATATCGCCTTCGCTCAGCTCCAATCGGTCTGTCATGTTTCAGCCTCCTTCGAAGCGGGTCGAATTTTAGCAATAATCAAGTGGCGATACACGTTGGGCAACCGTAAGGTCTGTTTGTGACCTAACTTATCCGATGCGCGACGGCAGCCCAAAGCGGTCATTCGTTGGTGTTCGCAAATGCGGCAGCAGCGGACGTAGGTGTTTCGGCAAACTTGCGCCATTTGCGGTCATCCTCGACCCGCTCGCGAACAGCACATCTTGTCATGCAGGGTACATCTTGACGCTGCTGGCCACCGAATCCGCGACGTGCTCCTTTGTAATCACACCCACAACATCGCTCGGCCGCGGAACACCCAGACCGCGTACGACAAGCGCCATCGCTGCCCGCTTTCGCCAAATGCGCTGAATCACGTCGAAAACGACGTCGTTCTCGCGCACGATGGTGAAATCCCGGCTTGCGATATCGCGCAAGGTGACAGTGGATCGGGCACCCTCCGAAGCCTGCCTCAGCGCCATGTTGATGCGCAGAACACCGACGATGCGATTGCCGTCGACAACGGCGACATGGCGCATCCGGCCGTCGTAATCGAGCTGGGACAGAAAGCTGTCGAAGTTCGTCTCGGCAAGCGCGAGAACCACGTCGGTATCCATCACTTCTTTGGCATGGCGGACGAGGAACATGTTCGCGTGCAGCGCTTTCGGGATGACGTGGCCGCGGCGGAAAAGCTTCATGGTGTAGATGTTCTCGCGCGACAGCACACGGCGGACGCCCAGGCTGAGCGCGACGGCCAAGATCATCGGCAGAACGATGTCGTAGTCGCGCGTCATCTCGAAGATCATCGTGACGGCCGTCATTGCGGCACCCGTGCCGCCTCCCACCATCGCGCCCATACCGACCATGGCGAAGGAGGGTATGTTGATGGCAAGAGACGGAAACAGCATGGAGAGCAGTGCGGCAAAGCCGCCGCCGATTGTCGCCCCCATGAACAACGAGGGAGAGAATATTCCGCCCGAAGAGCCGGACCCCAGGCTGAGCGATGTTGCCAGCATCTTGCAGGCGAAAAGCAGGAGAAGCAGCCACGCTGCCGACATTTGACCGAGCAAGATCGCCTGAATTGTCGAATAGCCGACACCGTCAACGTAGTAGTGGCCAAATCCGCATTGCAGAAGGTAGATCAGAATGCCCACCATCAGCATGCCCAACACATGGCGCGTATAACGCCCCTTGATCTTGTCGAAACGGTCTTCGGCAAAATGCAGGCCGCGGACGAACCCCCAGGCGGCGACACCGATGACGGCTCCAAGCAATGCATAAAGGCAAAGGATGATCGCAGACGTGGCGTCGGTGCTCATCGGCACCAAATGGGGAACCGCAAACGCCGGTTGCGGTCCGAAGAAGAAGCGCCCGATGAACGTCGCCGTGCCGGTCGCCAGCGCCACCGGCAGGAAGGTGCGGACGCTGACTTCCGGCATCATCAGTTCGATGGCGAACATGACGCCGCCGATGGGCGTATTGAAGGTCGCGGCGATGCCGGCACCGGCGCCGGCGGCAACCAGAATAATGCGCTGCGCCGACGGCATTCTCACGATCTGGCCCAAGGTCGATCCCAGCGCCGAGCCGATCTGGATAATGGGGCCTTCGCGTCCCACCGCCGAGCCGCTGCCGATCGCAACCGCCGAGGCCAGCGATTTCACTACGGCGACCACAGGGCGGATAACGCCGCCCTTGTAGTAGATCGCGTCCATGACCTCCGGCACGCCGTGACCGCGGGCCTCAGGCGCGAAATTCGAAACAAGGAAGGTGACGATTACGGCGCCGACCACCGGCACCAGGATAACCACAGGCCCCCAGGGGCTCGCCGGCGTGAACACATTGGCTTCGTAATGGAAAGACACTTGGCCCAAAAAGAGGAAATTGTGAATCAAGCCGATCAAGTCGCGGAATACCACCGCGCCGATTCCGGTCACGACGCCGACGACCAAGGCGAGAACGGAAAGTTTGATCAAACCGATCGGGCGAATATCGTCATCGGATGTGTCGAGAGGGTTTGTCTTTTCATTGGGCAACGGAATTCGGTCACTCTGCACAGTCATAGCGTTTCTCGGAAAGGGAATGAAAACTAATGGAAAGTGGCGCTATCGCGCAACGTGTTCGATCATGGCGATTTTAGTTGTTCTGTCGTCGCCTTTGTCCCTACAGTTGGCGCAAACCTTCCAAGTTGCGAATTTCGATGATTCGAGGTCCAGTACGGCGAACCAAGCCGTCGCGCTCCAGCCGCGAAAACCCACGGGCAACCTTTTCCGGTGCCCTGCCTGTTTTGCGTGACAGGTGGTACCTGACATCGCTATATGCTCCATTCGATGGATATTATTCTTTCCCGAACCGTCGGCCTGCTGGTCATCGCAATTTTTGTCGCCATCATCGCGCGGCGATTGTCGCTCCCCTACACGGTTGGCCTTGTGATTACCGGCATCGGCCTTGCACTGGCGCGCATCGATATTGGGCTGACGCTTACCCATGATTTCGTTTTTGATGTCATCCTGCCTCCGCTGCTTTTTGAGGCCGCGTTGAGCCTTCATTGGGGCGCCCTCAGGAAAGACATGCTGCCCGTGCTGACACTCAGCATTGCGGGTGTTTTGATTACCGCGCTCATCGTTGCGGCCGGAATGGTGTATATGCTGAATTGGCCCCCTGGTCCCGCTCTTGTTTTTGGCGTCCTGATCTCCGCAACCGATCCGGTTGCCGTGATCGCGATGTTCAAGGATACCGGCGTCAAAGGCCGCCTGCGGTTGCTGGTAGAGAGCGAAAGCCTGTTCAACGACGGCGTTGCGGCGGTGCTGTTCGGCCTTGCGCTAGCATGGGCTCTGGCATCCGGGGGTTCAACCAATGACCCAGGGTCTATTGCGATTGCGCTCGCTCTTACATCGGGCGGCGGCATCGCGCTCGGTTTTGCGCTTGGAGCGGCCGTTACCGCTCTTGCCGGCCGCACGACAGACCGACTGACCGAAACCGCGCTGACCACAGTCGCCGCTTACGGCTCATTCCTGCTCGCCGAGCGTTTTCATTGTTCGGGCGTGCTCGCCACCGTCACCGCCGGACTGCTGATGGGAAATTTCGCGCTGCGGGGCGATTTAAAACAATACTTTATTTCCAGAGGAAGCCGTGGGTTCCTGGTTGAATTCTGGGACTTCGCCGCGTTCATCGCCAATTCCTTCGTTTTTTTGATGATCGGAGTCACTGTCGCCGGGATCCCATTCATCGGGCTCGGTGTGACGGCATTATCAATCGCTATTGGATTGGTGCTGATCGGGCGGCTTCTAACTGTCTATCCGCTGTGTTTGCTTTTTTTGTGCACGAAATGGGCAATACCGCTGCGCGAACAACATGTCCTTTGGTGGGGCGGGCTGCGCGGCGCGCTCGCCTTGGCTTTGGCTCTCGCGCTTCCGCCGACCTTGGCATTTCACAGCCAGATTACGATCGCCGCCTTCGGTGTCGTCGTCTTTTCTATTATTGTCCAAGGTCTTTCGATGCCGGTTCTTCTGCGTAAACTTGGCTTGTTGCCACCAAATGCTTCGTGAACAAAGGCGGACGCTCCATTGTCGGGAATAAGCGGGACGCTGGAGATTGCGGTCCTTAGGGGCGCGGTGGCGGAAATTGTCAACTTTCCGGCCGTGCCCCGCGGGCCAAGGCCGGGGTGCACAGTCCCGCGATTCATCTGCTACATTGTCCTCATGAGAATCCGCCGGCTTCCCGAAGGTACCATCAACCGCATCGCCGCGGGCGAAGTGGTCGAGCGCCCGGCCAGCGCCGTGAAGGAGCTGGTGGAGAACGCGCTCGATGCGGGCGCCAGCCGCATCGACATCGCCGCCTCGAATGGCGGCTGCGATCTGATCCTGGTGGAAGACGACGGCGAGGGCATGGAGGCCGACGATCTCGTGCTCGCGGTCGAGCGCCACGCCACCTCCAAGCTCGGCGAGGCGATGACGATCTTTCGCATATCGTGACCCTGGGCTTTCGCGGCGAGGCGCTGCCGTCCATCGGCGCGGTGGCGCGGCTTGTCGCATCGCCAGCCGCACCGCGACAAGCGAAGCGCATGAAATGCGTGTCGATGGCGGCGCATCTGCGCGGGCCCATGCCGGCCGGGTTCCGCGCCAAGGGACAATCCGGCACGCGGGTCGAAGTGCGCGAGCTGTTCTTCGCCACGCCGGCGCGGCTGAAATTCCTCAAATCCGCGCGCTCCGAAGATCTCGCGACCAGCGACATCGTCAAGCGCCTGGCCATGGCGCGGCCGATGTCGCCTTCACGCTGACGCTGGACGGCAAGCGTGTGCTCGATCTTGCCGGCCGAGGGCGATCTCTTCGACGGCCGCCTCAAGCGGCTGGCGCGCATCATGGGCCGCGACTTCGCCGACAATGCCGTACCGGTCGACGCCGCGCGCGAAGGCGTGCGCATGTCCGGCTTTGCCGGGCGTGCCGACCTACAACCGCGCCAATGCGCAGATGCAGTTCCTGTTCGTCAACGGCCGGCCGGTGCGCGACAAGCTGCTGATCGGCGCGGTGCGCGGCGCCTATGCCGATTTCCTGGCGCGCGACCGCCATCCGGCGCTGGCGCTGTTCCTCGAATGCGATCCGGCTTTCGTCGACGTGAACGTGCATCCGGCCAAGACGGAAGTGCGCTTCCGCGATGCCGGGCTTGGTGCGCGGGCTGATCGTTTCGGCGCTTGAAGCACGCGCTGCACGAGGCCGGCCACCGCGCTTCCACCACGGTCGCGGGCGATGCGCTCGCGGCGCTGCGCCCGCATGCGGGATATAGCGCAACCGGATTATCGGCCATCGCCCTATCGTCGTCATCGGGATGCAACGATCGCGGCGCGCGATTTCCAATCGCCGTTGTTTGCGCAGCCGTGCGGTACGCAGCCGTCCGCCCGCATCGAAGCCGCGCCGCAGACGCCCGCGCCGGATACTGCCGCTGGGCGCCGCGCGCGCGCAGCTGCACGAGACCTATATCGTGGCGCAGACCGCAAGACGGCATCGTCATCGTCGATCAGCATGCCGCGCATGAGCGGCTCATCTATGAGACGCATGAAACACGCGCTGGAAGCGGGCGGCATCGCGCGCCAGCCGCTGCTGATGCCCGAAGTGGTGGATCTCGATCCCGCCGAAGTCGACGCGCTTGGCCTCGCGCGCCGGCGAGCTTGGCCGAACTGGGCCTGGTGGTCGAACCCTTCGGGCCCGATGCGGTGATGGTGCGCGAAGTGCCCGCCATGCTGGGCCAGATGGATGTGAAAGGCCTGATGCGCGATCTCGCCGACGACATCGCCGAAACCGGCTCGGCGCTGTCGCTGAAGGAGCGGCTGGAGGAGGTCGCCGGAACGCTCGCCTGCCACATTCGGTGCGCGCCGGCCGCCGCCTCAATGCCGAAGAAATGAACGCGCTGCTGCGCGAAATGGAAGCCACGCCCCATTCCGGCCAATGCAATCACGGCCGGCCGACTTATGTGGAGCTGAAGCTCACCGATATCGAAAAATTGTTTGGGCGGCGGTGAACGAGGGTAATTGAAATTCGCTAGAAGATCATTTTGTTTCTTCTCCCAACGCCCTCTCCACCGCCTCCGGTTCCTTTTCGATCACCGTAAGAAGCACGCGTGCAGTGACGTCCACCTTTTTGCCCTGTTCCCATCCTTCTAGCGTTCGCGCCGGTACGCCGAAGCGCCGCTCGAATTCGCGCGGGCTCTTGGCGACGGATTTGCGGATCGCTTTGACGCGTTTGGGCGTCATGACCTCGATAATCCGTGTCGCCAACTCGATCTCGCCACGTTTCCACGCCAGCGCTTCGCGTAAACCTTCCTCGATCGCAAGGCCTAGTTTGGTTCTTTTGCTCATCGATTGAACTCTTCCAAGATACGCAGGATGGACGTGCGATCGTCCGACGAGAGATCTTTCTTATTTGCCTTGGCGTAAGCGGTAATCATCAAAGCGGCGTCATCTTCTATCATCACATAATAAATCGCTCGTCCGCCGCTGCTCTTTCCGCGATTGCCGATCCGGAAGCGCGCTTTGCGCACACCTTTCAGACCCTGAATTAACGCGCCGACGAAGGATCGGTAGCAATCATCCGCTCCATCACATCGACATCCTCCGCCGAAGCTTTCAGCTTCCTGATGTCTTTGACGTAACGGTGCGTGCGGACGATCTTTACAGAGGAAATAATACGCCACTAGCGTATAATTTGCAAGTTATGATACGCTACCGGCGTATGATTTCGAATGAGGTCAAAGGCCACACTTCGGTGCGCGCCGGGCGCCGCCTCACGGGGGATGAGATGAACGCGCTGCTGCGCGAAATGGAATCCATTCCGGCCAATGCAATCACGGACGGCCGACTTATGTGGAGCTGAAGCTCAGCGATATCGAAAAATTATTTGGGCGGCGGTGAACGCGTGAGAAACAGCACCCGCGTGTCGCCATAGGTTCTTTCATCGATCCGTTCATAGCCATCCGGTAGACGGAACGTCTTCGTCCTCTGCCGTCTCCGCAACGACCACGGCGGAATCGGCAAGCCATCCGCCATCGCGCAAACTCATCAGCGCGGGCGCGACCAAGCCTTTGCGATAGGGCGGGTCGAGGAAGGCCAGCTCGAACGGTCCTCCCGAACCCGCACGCCATCGGTCCGAGCGTGGTCGCGTCGCGCCGCCAGATCTTGCTGGCACCGGTCAGCGCCAGAGCTTCGACATTCTCGCGGATCAGTGCGCGGCTTTCGGCGGCATCGTCGACGAACAGACAGAAGGATGCGCCATGGCTCAAGGCTTCGATGCCCAAGCGCACCGGTCCCCGCGAACAGGTCCGCGACGCGCGCGCCCTCTACCGAGAACGCCGCCCCGAAATCGTGGTGAAGCAGGATGTTGAAAATGGCTTGGCGCACCTTGTCGGAGGTCGGCCGCACCCGGCCGTCGCGCGGCGCGACAAGCCCACGCCCCCCGATCGTGCCGCCGGTAATGCGCATAGCTAGTCCCCAATTTACGGACGGAAACTACTCCACAGCTTCACCTTCGCGCGAGTGCCATGCAGCCACGCTAGCGCCCCGTCTCACGCCGGGTTATGACCAAGTCATGATGCGCAGGATATGGCTCCTTCTTCTTCTGGTGGCGGCGGCGTTCGCGCCGGCTTCGGCCCAGATCGATCAATTGCCCAAGGTTCACGCGCGGTTCGTCTCCGAACACGATGGCGTAGCCTCCGGCGGCACGGTCACCGTCGCCTTGGAAGAGAACATCCGGCCCGGCTGGCATACTTATTGGTCCAACCCCGGCGACGCCGGTGAGCCGACCGAGATCAAATGGAGCTTGCCACCCGGCTGGAGGGCTGATGCGATCCAGTGGCCATATCCCCAGCGCGAGCCGGTCGGCCCGCTGATGGATTACGGTTATGAGGGTAAGGTTTGGCTGCTGGTCGATTTGCATGCGCCTGCAGATGTCAAACCGGGCGATGTGGCGAAGTTGAGCGCCGCTGTGCAATGGCTGGTCTGTGCCGAAGTCTGCGTTCCCGAAGACACCACTCTTGCTCTCACGCTTTATGTCGATGCCACGCCACCCGCTCCCGATGCGGTCACGGCCGAACAATTCGCCTCGGCGCGCGCGAAAATTCCCGCCGCATCGCCTTGGCCGATGCGTTTTGCGTTGGCAAACGATTTGAAGCTTTACGTCAAAGCGCCCGCTCTAGCGTCGACGGCGCGGCCGGTTGCGGCGGCGTTTTTTCCCGCTCAATCCGGCGAAGTCAAAGACGCAGCGGCGCAAACGCTCGATTTCGCCGATGACGGAATCGTGCTCGTGCTGCAGCCTGGCGCCGGCGCGGCAAAGTTCCGCGCATCTGGACGGCGTTCTGGTTCTCACCTCCGCCGACAAATCGGTGCAGGCATTGCGGGTTCATGCCGTGCCCGGCGCGGTGCCGCTCGGCCAGCGGCGGTAGCGGTGAAATCGGTCTCGCATTGGCGTTATTTTTGGCTTTTGTCGGCGGCTTGATCCTCAACGTCATGCCTTGCGTGTTGCCGGTGCTGGCGATGAAGGCGCTGGCGGTCGCAAGCCATGCCGGTGCGCGAACGCGGCCGGGCGCGCGCGCGAATCGTTCTCCTATTGCGCCGGGGCCGTTCTCAGTTTTGTTGCCTTCGGGCTTTTGATCGTCGTGCTGCGCGCGGGCGGCGCTGCGATCGGCTGGGGCTTTCAGTTGCAGGAGCCGCTCGTTGTCGCCGCTTTGGCGCTTTTGATTTTCGCGGTCGGTCTCAATCTGTCGGGCGTCTTCGAGGTCAACCCGATCACGGCCGGCGATAGCTTGGCGCGCGTGGCGGCAATGTCGGAGCGTTTTTTACCGGCGTTCTCGCCGTGGCTGTGGCCGCGCCTTGCACAGCGCCGTTTCATGGCAACCGCCATCGGTTATGGTTTCACGCAATCGCCACCGGTCGTTCTGGCCGTCTTTGTGGCTTTGGGATTGGGCTTTGCGTTGCCGTTTTTGCTGCTGGGTTTTGCGCCCGGCTTGCACCGCATCCTGCCCAAGCCCGGGGCGTGGATGCTTCGCTTCAAACAAATCTTGGCGCTGCCGATGTATGCCGCAGCGGCTTGGCTTGTCTGGGTGCTGGCGCAACAAGTGAACCATGACGGCTTGATCGCCGCGCTCGCCGCTTTTGCCGCGCTTGGCGTCGCATTGTTTGTTTGGGGCGCGACACGTATCGGCCCCGACTGGAAACGCTATGCGGGAACGTTCCTGGCATTGGTCGGGCTTGCCGGGACCGTGGTTGCGCTGTCCTTCGTGGAGCACGCACAAGCACCCGCGCCATCGCCTTCGCAATTTGCCGGCATGAAGGCGCAGGCCTATACGCCCGAGCTTTTGGAAAAGCTCCGCAACCAGCATCGCGCGGTCTTCGTCGATGCCACCGCCTCTTGGTGCATCACATGCTTGGTCAACGAAGAGGCTGCGCTGTCGCGACCCGCTGTCCGCAAAACCTTTACGGACAAACACGTCGCGTTGCTGGTGGCCGATTGGACGAACCGCAATCCGCAGATCACGGCGTTGCTGGAAGCGCATGGCCGCTCGGGCGTGCCGCTTTATCTTTATTACGCGCCCGGCGCGCCGGAACCGAAAATCCTGCCGCAAATTTTGACTGAAGGAATTGTACTTCAAGCGTTGCAAACTAACTAGCGGTGTGGCTTCCCGCTTTGTAGGCATGCGTGCCGTGCGTCAACACGCGGTCGCCCGCCACCACATCTCCCGGCAGATAGGCCGGCCCTTGCGCCAGCCTGGCATAAATCGGTGCAAAATCCTTATAGGTCTCTGCGAACAGATCGTCGAAAGAGGAAATGACGAAATAGGTCTCTTGGAAATCGTCGATACGGTATTCGGTGCGCATGACGCGCTCCAAATCGAAGGCAATGCGATTGGGCGAGGGGTTTTCGACGGCGTAAATCGAACTCGGCGCTGCTCGATACGATGCCCGAGCCGTAGATCCGCAGCCCGTCCGATTGCTTGATGAGCCCGAATTCGACCGTGTACCAGTAAAGCCGCGCCAAATTGTTGAGCGCACCGAATTCCGAAAGCGCCCGCTGGCCACCTTTGCCATAGGCCTGCATGTAATCGGCGAATACCGGATGGGCGAGCATCGGCACATGCCCGAAGACATCGTGGAAGACATCCGGTTCCTCGATATAGTCGAGTTGTTCTGGGCGGCGGATGAATTGCCCGGCGGGAAATCGCCGGTTCGCCAGATGATCGAAGAACACGTCATCAGGGACAAGCGAAGGAACCGCCACAACCCGCCAGCCCGTCAGCCGCATCAACTGCTCCGACAGATGCTCGAAGTCGGGAATCTCCTCGGCCACAAGCGCCAATTTGCCGAGACCATCCAAGAATTCGTTACAGGCCCGTCCGGGCAACAAGGCCCCCTGGCGCTCATAAAGCGTGCGCCATATTCCATGCTCGGCGGTGCTATAACGCTCCCAACGCTGTGGAATCGTGAAATCCGCCGCGATATCGGGGTGTTCGCTGCGAAGCTCTCTCAGATTTGCCATGGCGGATTAGAAAGACCTTCCCGTCGCGCTGTAAAGGCTCGGATTATATTGCGCTATGGGCCGATTCTTCGGATTTCCGTTGCCCATCGGCGTTCGAAATCGCAATCGGATTGCCCGAAATCCGAACATCATCAAGCAAAGCGTTGCTGCTGCGTCGTTTCTGCATGGCCTCTGGGCATCGCCCACTGTTATACCCAGAAGGTCAAAGTCGGCCGGTGCCATGAACGTATTCGATTCCCTGGATTTTGATGCCCACGAAACGGTTGCATTCTTCCATGACAAGAAGAGCGGCCTGAAGAGCATTATCGCAATTCATTCCACCGCCCTCGGCCCGGCATGCGGGGGAACCCGCATGTATCCCTATGCGGCCCCCGATGCCGCTCTGACCGATGTCCTGCGGCTGTCACGCGGCATGACCTACAAAAGTGCCATCGCCGATCTGCCGCTCGGCGGAGGCAAGGCGGTCATCATCGGCGACCCAGCCAAGGACAAGACTAAGGCTCGATTGTTGGCCTTCGCCGATGCGATCAATGCGCTTGGCGGGCGCTATATCACGGCGATGGATGTCGGGATCAAGCCGGCGGATATGCCGGTTATCGCGAGCGGCACCAAATTCATTGCGGGCTATGACCAGCCCGGCAAGGCGGGCGGGGATTCCGGTCCGCTCACGGCGCTTGGCGTGTTTGCGGGTTTGAAGGCAGCCGTGAAGCACCGCTTCGGTCTTAACACCACCAAGGGGCTCAGCGTCGCGATTCAGGGCCTCGGAAAAGTCGGTATGGGTGTTGCCAAACGGCTTCATGAGGAAGAGGCCAAGCTCATCGTCGCGGATGTGAACGACGAACTGGTTCGCCGCGCGGTCGATGCGTTCGACGCGCGCATTGCCTCGCCCGACGACATCGTCACGGTGGAGTGCGACGTGTTTTCGCCCAATGCCATGGGCGCAATCCTCGGTGAGCAGACGATTCCTTTGCTGCATGCCAAGGTCGTGGCTGGGGGAGCCAACAATCAACTGGCGCGTGATGGGGATGGCGCGGCGCTGGTTGCACGCGGCATCCTGTACGCGCCGGATTATGTCATCAATGGCGGCGGTATCATCCGTGTCGCCGGACAAATACACAATTGGAGCGATGGCGAGATCGAACGTCGCGTTCTTGCCATATCGGATAGTTTGGCGGCAATTTTCCGCCGTGCCGACGCCGAAAAACGTCCGACCAATGCGATCGCCGACGCGATGGCGCTTGAACGCATTACCAGAGCTCGGAAAGCCGCGAAGGCGGCCGAATGATGTCGCGCATTTGATAGCGCGGCAGTCAATTGATAGAAATCTCATCGCGAGGCGAGTGTTCCCATGAAGTACCGTGTGCTCGGCAAGACAGGGTTCTCCGTGAGCGAGACTGGCCACGGTCTTTGGGGCATGGGCGGCTGGAGTGACGCGAATGACGAGATCAGTCGCGCCGCGCTGCGTCTTTCCATCGAGGGCGGTTGCACGTTCTTCGACAGCGCTTTTGCCTATGGGCAAGGGCACAGTGACGGCTTGATCGGCACGATCGCCGCCGAATATCCCAAGCGCCCGTTGGTTCTCGCGTCCAAAATACCGCCGGCCGACGGCAAATGGCCAAGTTCGCCCAAATCGCCACTCAACGCGGTGTTCCCCCGCGCCCATGTCGTCGAACACGCGGAAAAGATTCGGCGTTCATTCGGCCGTCCCATCGATCTTCTGCAGTTTCATGTTTGGGAAGACGCTTGGGCGCGCGATGCGGAATGGCAAGACACGGTGGCCGAGTTGAAGTCAAAGGGGACGATCAAGGCATTCGGGCTCAGTCTCAACCGCTGGCAACCCGAAAACGGGATTGCCGCGATCGAAACCGGCCTCGTCGAATCCGTTCAAGTGATCTACAACATTTTCGACCAAGCCCCGGAAGACCAACTTTTTCCCGCCTGCCGCAAACACAATGTCGGCGTGATCGCGCGCGTTCCCCTCGATGAAGGCAGTCTTGGAGGCAAGATAACGCTCGACACCCGTTTTCCCGACGACGATTGGCGGGCGCGCTATTTCAATACAAAAAATCTGGCACTGACGGTCGCCCGCGTGGACGAGCTGAAAAAGCTTCTGCCGGCGGACATGAGTCTGTCGGAAATGGCTCTGCGCTTCATTCTTAGTGAGCCGGCCGTCAGCACACTGATTGCCGGTATGCGCTCGGCGGAGCATGTGCAGCTGAACCTTGCGGCCTCCGACAAAGGCCCATTGCCCGCCGATCTCATCGCTAAGCTACGCGCCCATCGCTGGGATCGCCGGCCATCGCCCTCATCCGATTGAATCTCGGGTGACACCGCGCGATCGGTGCCTGGCATCGTTCTTTTATCCGTGACCGCTTTCCCCCAAGTTATTCAGGGGCATTGGAGTCCACGCGCCACGCTTTCCGTGATAGGACTCCTACGTATAGAAGCTCGCAATTGGGCGTCGTAGTGGGATAGGGCATAACTGGGATGGCCGGCAGAAAGCCCATAAAGGGGCGCCGGCGATGGGCATCGGCATTATTGCGAAACGCGACGTGGCATAGAGATTCTCCATGAACTTGCCGCTGCAGCTCGATCGCAGTGCTTCGGTCCCCTTGCAGGATCAGTTATTCGAGCAATTGCGGCAACTGATCCTGAACGGAACGTTGAAGCCGAATTCTCGCATCATCGCGACACGATTTCTTGCCGAGCAAACAGGCGTGTCGCGCACCACGGTTTTGCTCGCTTATGAGCGTCTGATTAGCGAAGGCTATCTGGAAACACGTCCGGCAATCGGCACGTTTGTTTGCGCCGCCCCACCGCAGCAGCCCAAGCATGACGCCGTGCCGCGCTCCACGCCCGACATCCCCCGTCAAGCATCATTGCACCCTGCGATATTTAACGGCTCGCTCGCGGCGCATGCGCCTGTCCCAAATGACTATATCGATTTTAGTCCATCCTGCTTTGACGGTAGTCATCTGCTTCCGCCGAAAACTTGGTTGCAAGGGATGCGCAATGTCTTTGCGCGGGATCCGGATGGACTTGCGAAACCTCAGCCTGCTGCCGGAGTTGCGTCGCTGCGGCAAGTGATTGTCGAATATTTGGCGGCCACGCGCGGGATAATGGCATTGCCGGAGCAAGTGATTATTGTGGTCGGACGGCGCCAGGCAAGCAGCCTTGTGGCGCATCTGTTTCAGCGGCGCGGCGATCGCGTTGTTATCGAATCGCCGGGCGACAAGGACATCATCGCCTTCTTCAAAGCACGCCATGCCGAATTGATCCATGTTCCCGTTGACGAACATGGATTGGAAACAGACCGCTTACCGCAAGGGGCCGTCTCGCTGGTTTACGTCACACCGGCAAGACAAAATCCGCTGGGTGGGACAATGCCCCATGCCAGACGCATCGCGCTTCTCGATTGGGCACGCGATGCCGGCGCCTATCTCATCGAAGACGACGGCGACAGCGAATTGCGGTATCACGGAACGACGCCTCAGCCGCTTGCGGCACTCGATCCCTATGGGCTCGTATTTTATACGGGATCCTTTGCGAAGACGCTCGGTGCCGGACTTGGCCTTGGCTATCTTGTTGTGCCAACGGAGTTTGTGGAGCCGGTCGCGGCGATCAAATCCATGGCGGAGGACGGTTGTCCTTGGCTCGAGCAAATGGTTGTGGCTGATTTGTTGCGCAGCGGTGAATACGATCACCATTTGCGCCGGATACGCAAAGTTTATCTGGAACGGCGCGATTGCTTGGCCCAATCGCTTCGCTCGCATTTCGGCGACATACAATTGATCGGCATGGAATTGGGCACGCAGCTGACATGGCTGTTGCCCGATCATTTCCGGTCCGCTCGGGAATTGTGCGCCGTCGCCCACAGCCATGGATTGAATATAGAGTATGTGATCGATGAAACCGCTTCGGCGGCGGGTATTTGCCGTTACCATGATAGGGCGTTGATGTTTGGCTATGGGGCCCTGACGACAGATCAATTGCGGCAAGGAATCGCCCGATTCGCCGAGATTGTAAGCGCTTGATGTCAAAACCGTCATAGGTTGCGAGGGCGGGAAAGACCGGAATGATTTGATGCTTGGCTGGTCGCCTATAATAAGCGTATCTACGAACATCCCAACACGCCGGCTCGGAGAAGTGTTTCTCGGGCGGCCTCACCAGAGCTTTATAGACAGGCACGCA
>CAWGHR010000045.1:0-30433 GCA_963822275.1 uncultured Alphaproteobacteria bacterium | reverse complement strand
TGGTGTTGCAGCCCGCGACGGCCATCGTGGATTTGGAGGAACGGCTCAAGCGCGGAAACGACGGGCGCGCGTCGGACGGCTCGTGGATATTGCCTCCGTCTCCATCGAAACTTCAATTTTTGTGGGAACGTTTCCGACGACGGTTGCCCGACGTCCGGATCATCCCCCAGATGCATCCCATATGGGGGGGACGATGACCAACGACATGGAAGAGAAGAACGAAGACGTTTTGCCCGCAGCGCCGATTTTCGGTCCCGGCGCAACCTCGTTGCCTCAAGTGGTTCTACGGCCGGAGTGACGCTGGAACAATGCGAGAAAGCGAAGACGGCAAGGGCGAGTTCTATGTCGCGGGATCAAACGCACGGACGACCGACCGCCGATGTGCTGGCGGAAATCCTGCCGGAACGCTCGCCAAATTGCCGTGGCCGAAAGTCGATGCGCTGGCCCGGCTCGACGTGCGCTGGGTACGGCCATTGCACGCCATCCTCTGCACCTTGACGGCGAAATCGTGCCGTTCGAATTCGCCGGCTGCAAAAGCGGCCGCACGACGCACGGCCATCGCTTTCTTGTCTCAAGGCGAAATCGAAGTGCGTCGCTTCGACGACTATGTGAAGAAGCTGCACGAGGCGTATGTCGTGCTGGACGCCGCCGAACGCAAAGAAATCATCCTGCACAATGCCAAGCAGCAGGCTTTTGCGCTGGGCCTCGAGCTGATCGAGGACGAGGGGCTGCTGGAGGAAGTGGCAGGGCTGGCCGAATGGCCTGTCGTGCTGATCGGCAAGATCGAAGATCAGTTCATGGACGTGCCGGCGGAAATTCTGCAAACCTCCATGCGCACGCATCAGAAGTATTTCACGCTTCGTCATGCCGAGGCGGGACTCGACATGGCGAACCGGTTTGTTGTTGTCTCCAACATGGTCGCAGCGGATGGCGGCAAGGAAATCGTCGCGGGCAATGAGCGGGTGCTGCGCGCGCGGCTGTCGGATGCGAAATTCTTCTGGGATCAGGATCGCCACGCCAAGCTGGCAGATCGCGTGGATGCGCTGAAGGGCATCGTCTTTCACGCCAAGCTCGGTACGCAATATGAGCGCGTGGAGCGCATCGAAGCGCTGGCGGGTGAGATCGCCACACAAAATCGGCGCGGACGTGACAAAGGCCAAACGCGCCGCGCATCTGTGCAAGGCCGATCTAACGACCGGCGTCGTGGGCGAGTTCCCCGAGTTGCAAGGCATCATGGGCAGCTACTACGCGGCCCATGACGGCGAAGACGCCGACTGTCGCGGCCGCCATTCGCGAGCACTACAAGCCGGTTGGGCCGAGCGATGACGTGCCGACAGGCAATGTTTCGATAGCCGTCGCGCTGGCGGACAAATTCGATCTGCTGGCGAGCTTCTTCGGTGTCGGCGAAATACCCACCGGTTCGGGTGACCCGTTCGCATTGCGGCGCGCGGCATTGGGAACGATACGCATCATCCTTCAGAACAAATTGCGGCTCGGATTGCGCGAATTCCTCTGGGTCCGCATGGCGGACATGTACGCCACGTCTTTTCTTGACAAATATCCGTCTGCCCAGATGACGCCGGAATTTGCCGACAAGCATCTGAGCCACGCCGTGTCTGCCAAATATAGCGATCGACTGACCACCCGTATCGAACATGAGTTGGTTCTGGAGAGGCGCGCGGCTGCTGAAGTCGTCGCTCTGCAGTTAAAAATACTGGACTTCTTTGTCGACCGCCTAACGGTCAATCTTAGAGAGAGCGGCATTCGTCATGATCTGATTTTTGCCGCCTTCGGATGCACAGCCGAGGACGATCTGGTGCGGCTGGTCGCACGTGTCGAGGCGTTGCAGACCTTCCTCAAGACAGACGAGGGCACCAATCTGCTGGCGGGCTACAAACGCGCGGCGAACATTCTGAAAGCGGAAGAGAAGAAAGACAAAACCACCTTCGCCGGCAAGCCCGATCCAGATGCTTTCGTGCTGGACGAGGAGAAAGCGCTGTTCGTCGAACTGGCAACGGCAGCGGAACTGGTCCGCGCTGAAATCGCGCACGAGCGCTTCGTCGAGGCGATGGGCGTAATGTCGCGGCTGCGCAAGCCGGTGGACGCCTTCTTCGACAAGGTCACGGTCAACGACAAGGACGCGGCGCTGCGCAAGAACCGGTTGCTGCTGCTTTCGCACCTGCGGGCCACGCTGCATTTGTTGGCGGATTTCTCGAAGATCGAAGGGTAGCCCAGCCCCCTTCGCCTCGCACCGTTCGCTATTGCTCACGGGCTCGGCACTTCCCCCACTTCGTGGAGGCAGAAAAGAACACGCTCAAGCCTTTCTGCCCCCGCTTGCGGGGGAAGTGGATCGCGCGGCGCCAGCCGCGCGAGACGAAGGGGGCGCTAAAAGTACAGCCTCCATACGAATAGCCCCCACATCCCCAGCACAACAAAGTTGCCGACGCCGAAGATGATCGCGCGTTGGCCGACATGATTGTAGGTCAAATGGACGATGCTATGAACAATGCGCAATCCGACAAACGCCCAAGCTAGCTCCAGTGCCCATCTGTCCACCCAGCTGGTGACGTAGAACATCAGGCAGACGACATAGAACAGCACCGGCAGTTCGAGCAGATTCATATAATTGCGATTGGGAATTGTGATCTCCCCGGGCACTTTGGAAGACTCGCCGAATTTGAAATCGGCGGGCTTGACCTTGCCGGTTTTGCGAGCGCGCACGCGGCGCAGCGGAACCAGGGTGAGGACGACGAACGTCCAAAACGCCAGCGCAATCATCGGCAGGAAAATTTCGTTCTGTGACATAACAACTCCCGTCATATTCGCGAGCCGGTGCCGCAAACTTAGGCGCTTTGACAGTTTGTTGCCCAGACCGTCGGGCAAATTGGCCGAGTTGCGAAAAAGGCCATTAAATCGCATGGGTAACCGGTGGACATACTGCCAAATAGACACGCCGGATTAGAAGAATTTGACTTTCCGCAAGAAACGGCTGGCTCTCTCGCGCGCCGCCACTCCTATTGGAGTGAGGGACAATACTTATGCCTCCGTCTAGGAGAACAAGACCGCAAGGAGCAATGTGACATGCGCGCGCGAGAGAGCCAGCCGTTTCTTGCGGAAAGTCAAATTCTTCTAATCCGGCGTGTCTATTTGGCAGTATGTCCACCGGTTACCCATGCGATTTAATGGCCTTTTTCGCGACTCGGCCAATTTGCCCGACGGTCTGGGCAACAAACTGTCAAAGCGCCTAAGTTTGCGGCACCGGCTCGCGAATATGACGGGAGTTGTTATGTCACAGAACGAAATTTTCCTGCCGATGATTGCGCTGGCGTTTTGGACGTTCGTCGTCCTCACCCTGGTTCCGCTGCGCCGCGTGCGCGCTCGCAAAACCGGCAAGGTCAAGCCCGCCGATTTCAAATTCGGCGAGTCTTCCAAAGTGCCCGGGGAGATCACAATTCCCAATCGCAATTATATGAATCTGCTCGAACTGCCGGTGCTGTTCTATGTCGTCTGCCTGATGTTCTACGTCACCAGCTGGGTGGACAGATGGGCACTGGAGCTAGCTTGGGCGTTTGTCGGATTGCGCATTGTTCATAGCATCGTCCATTTGACCTACAATCATGTCGGCCAACGCGCGATCATCTTCGGCGTCGGCAACTTTGTTGTGCTGGGGATGTGGGGGCTATTCGTAGGAGGCTGTACTTTTAGCGCCCCCTTCGGCTCGCGCGGCTGACGCCGCGCGATCCACTTCCCCCAAAGCGGGGGCAGAAAGAGCTTGAGCGTGTTCTTTCTGCCTCCAACGAAGTGGGGGAAGTGCCGAGCCCGTGAGCATATAGCGACGGTGCGAGGCGAAGGGGGCTGGGCTACCCTTCGATCTTCGAGAAATCCGCCGCCAGATGCAGCGTGGCGCGCAGGTGCGAAAGCAGCAGCAGCCGGTTCTTGCGCAGCGCCGCGTCCTTGTCGTTGACCGTGACCTTGTCGAAGAAGGCGTCCACCGGCTTGCGCAGCCGCGACATCACGCCCATCGCCTCGACGAAGCGTTCGCGCTCGATTTCGGCGCGGACCAGTTCGCGCCGCCGTCGCCAGTTCGACGAACAGCGCCTTCTCCTCGTCCAGCACGAAAGCATCGGGATCGGGCTCGCCGTCGTAGGTGGTTTTGTCTTTCTTCTCTTCGGCTTTCAGGATGTTCGCCGCGCGGTTATAGCCGGCCAGCAGATTGGCGCCGTCGTCGGTCTTGAGGAAGGTCTGCAGCGCCTCGACGCGCGCGACCAGCCGCACCAGATCGTCTTCTGCCGTGCAACCGAAGACCGCATCGATCAGATCGTGACGCGTGCCGCTCTCTCGAAGCTCGACCTTAGGCGATCGGCGAAGAATTCCAGCATTTTTATCTGTAGAGCGACGACTTCAGCAGCCGCGCGCCTCTCCAGAACCAACTCGTGTTCGATGCGGGTGGTCAGTCTATCGCGATATTTGGCAGACACGGCGTCGGCTCAGATGCTTGCCGGCAAATTCCGGCGTCATCTGGGCAGACGGATATTTGTCCAGAAAAGACGTTGCGTACTTGTCCGCCATGCGGACCCAGAGGAATTCGCGCAATCCGAGCCGCAATTTGTTTTGAAGGATGATGCGGATCGTCCCCAACGCCGCGCGGCGCAACGCGATATGGGTCACCGGAGCCGGTCGGCTTTTCGCCGACAGCGAAGAAGCCGACCAGCAGATCGAGCTTGTCCGCCAGCGCGACGGCGATCGAAACGTCGCGCGTCGGCACGGCGTCGCTCGGCCCAACGCGGCTTGTAGTGATCGCGGATGGCATCGGCGACGTCGGCGTCTTCGCCGTCATGCAGCGCATAATAGCGGCCCATCACGCCTTGCAGTTCGGGAAATTCGCCCACGACGCCGGTCGTCAGATCGGCCTTGCACAGCCGCGCGGCGCGTTTGTGCCATTTGTTCGACGTCGGCGACCGATCTTTGCCGGCGATCTCGCCCGCCAGCGCTTCGATGCGCTCCACCCGCTCATATTGCGTGCCGAGCTTGGCGTGGAAGACGATGCCCTTCAGCGCCTCGACGCGGCTTTCCAGCGTGTGCTTGCGGTCCTGATCCCAGAAGAATTTCGCGTCCGACAGCCGCGCGCGCAGCACGCGCTCGTTGCCGGCGACGATCTCCTTGCCGCCGTCGCCGCGACCATGTTGGAGACCAACGCGAAACGGTTGGCCAGCTTGCCGGTCTTCGGCGGTCGCGCAGCGCGAAATATTTCTGATGCGTGCGCATGGAGGTTTGCAGAATTTCCGCCGGCACGTCCATGAACTGGTCTTCGATCCTGCCGATCAGCACGACCGGCCATTCGGCCAGCCCCGCCACTTCGTCCAGCAGCCCCTCGTCCGCGATCAGTTCGAGGCCGAGCGCAAAGGCCTGCTGCTTGGCGCCGTGCAGGATGATCTCCTTGCGCTCGGCGGCATCCAGGATCACATGCGCGTCGCGCAGCTTCTTGACATAATCCTCGAAGCGCCGCACTTCGATCTCGCCTTGCGACAGAAAGCGATGGCCGCAGCGTCGTGTTGCCGCTTTGCGACGCCGGCGAATTCGAACGGCACGACTTCGCCGTCGAACGTGCAGAGGATGGAATGCAGCGGCCGCACCCAGCGCACCGTCGATTGCCCGGCAGCCAGCGCATCGATTTCGGCCAGGGCAATTTGGCGATGCGCCTCGGGCAGAATTTCCGCCAGCACCTCCGCGGTCGCGCGGCCCTTGCGGGCGATCACCGCGACATAGAATTCGCCCTTGCCGTCGTCTGCGCTTCTCGCATTGCTCGAGCGTCACGCCCGGCCGAGCGCAGGAAGCCTTCGATCGCCTTTTCGGGCGCGTCGACGCGCGGGCCTTTCTTTTCTTCGCTGACATCGGGCTGCTTCGCGGGCAAGCCGCGCGACCGCCAGCGTCAGCCGCCGCGGTCCGGCGAACGCCTTGGCGCCTTCGAACATCAGCCCGCGATCCGACAAGCGCGCCGACCACCAGCCGCTCCAGATCCTTGCGCGCGCCTGCGCCTGCATGCGCGCGGGAATTTCTTCGGAGAACAGTTCGAGCAGCAGATCGGGCATCTCAGCCATACCTCGGCTTGTATTCGCCCATCGGCGATGCGAGCCAGCCTTCGCAGCAGGCTTTGGCCAGCGCGCGCACGCGGCCGATATAGGCGGCGCGCTCGGTCACCGAAATCACGCCGCGCGCATCGAGCAGATTGAAGCAGTGGCTCGCCTTGATGCATTGGTCATAGGCCGGCAGCGCCAGCTTGGCCTCGACCAGCGCCTGGCATTCCTTTTCCGCATCCTCGAAATGCCGGAACAGGATCGCCGTATCGGCATGCTCGAAATTGTAGGCGGAGAATTCGCGCTCGCTCTGGTGGAACACTTCGCCGTAGCGGAACTGTTCGTTGAACGCGAGGTCGTAGACGAACTCGACGCCCTGCACATACATCGCCAGCCGTTCCAGGCCATAGGTGATCTCGGCGCAGACCGGATCGCAATCGATGCCGCCGACCTGCTGGAAATAGGTGAACTGGGTGATCTCCATCCCGTCGCACCACACTTCCCAGCCCAGCCCCCAGGCGCCGAGCGTCGGGCTTTCCCAATCGTCTTCGACGAAGCGGATGTCGTGCAGCGCCGGATCGAGGCCGATGGCCTTGATGCGAGCCGAGATACAGCTCCTGCACATCCTCCGGCGCCGGCTTCAGGATCACCTGATACTGATAATAATGCTGCAGCCGGTTCGGGTTCTCGCCATAGCGGCCGTCCTTGGGCCGGCGCGAGGGCTGGACATAGGCGGCGCGCCAGGGCCTGCGGCCCCAGCGCGCGCAGGGTGGTCGCCGGATGGAATGTGCCCGCCCCCATCTCCACGTCATAAGGCTGCAGGATCAGACAGCCCTGCGCCGCCCAATAATTCTGCAGCGTCAGGATGAGGTCCTGGAATGTCTTGGCCTTGGCCACGATTCGGCTCTCTTGGACAGCGGCCGGAACCTATAGGCCGCGCGGAATCCAGGGCAAGCGAAGCGCCGCCGCGCAAGATCGCGTCCGCTTCCAGGGGTATAGGCGCCCGCCGGCATCGTGCAGAACCAGCCCCGGCAGCGACGGCGAGCGGCGCGCGCGAGCCCTTGCGGACCTGCACGATGACCCGCTTGGCGGGCTCGCCCGCGCGCGGCCATAGCGGAAACACCGTCACGCCGCGCTCGGGCAATGCGGCGAGCGCCTCGCCCAGCCGGTCGGCGCGCAGGATCGCGGTGAAAGTTCCCTTCGGAGCGGTTCGTTTGACCCCCGCCACCAGCCATTGGACAAGCTGTCCGCCATCCTGCAAGGCCCGCGCCCGCGCGGCATCGGGCGAAACCTGTCCGTCGTCGCCATGGAACGGAGGATTGCAGAAGACATGATCGACCGGGCGGCGCAGCGCCGCCGGGGGATCGAACGCATCCGCCACAACAAACGAAAGCACGTCCGTCCATGCGCGTTGGCTTTTGCATTCACGTTGGCAAGATCAGCAAGCGCGGGATCGATTTCCATTCCAACGATGGCAATGCCGTGAACCCGCCACATCAAGCACAAGCTTGCCGTTCCCGCACCGGCGCCCAGCTCAAGGGCGCTCTCGCCGGCGCGCGCAGGCACTGCCGCCGCCAGCATCACCGCATCCAAACCAGCGCGGAAGCCATGCGTGGATTGACGCACCCGTACGCGCCCACCAAGGAATTTGTCGTCCGTTATGGCGCTCACATCGGCGTATCCGGGGGTTGGTATTTCTCCAAGCCTTCGCTCAGAACCATGATCGCCGGAACGAAATCCTCCTCCGCCACCATCAGGCGGCGCGGCAAAATCCCCAGATTGCCGTCCATGATGCTCGCCTCGGCGTCGAACACGACAGTGTGAATGCCTGCGTCGTTCAGGAGGACTTCCGCAAAGTTCAACTGTACGGGGTTATTGGTCTTCAGGACCACTCTCATGCGCTCTCCGGGCCACAGCCGCGCCGAACTATAGCATCTCCCGCTTGACCGCGCTTTCCCGGCCTTCCAATGTCCCAAAACGCCGGGCGTTCCGGCATGCCCATTGGGGAATACTCGCAATGCTCGCGCCCGAGCTTCGCCGAAATGCACCAACCGATTCAGGCGTTTCGCCGGTGGAACGGCTGCATTCGCTGGTTTCGGCGGATATGCGTGCGACCGATGCTCTGATTCACGACGGGCTCAGCAGCACGGTGAATCTGATCCCCGACCTCGCCCGCCATTTGATCGATTCCGGCGGCAAGCGCTTGCGCCCGCTCCTGACCCTGGCGGCCGCGCGGATGGGCGGCTATCAGGGCCATCTGCATATCAACCTGGCTGCCGCTGTGGAATTCATCCATACGGCGACCCTGCTCCATGACGATGTTGTCGACGAAAGCGCTCTGCGGCGCGGTAAGGTCTCGGCCAATATTGTGTGGGGCAACAAGCCTAGCGTGTTGGTCGGCGATTTTCTGTTCAGCCGCGCTTTCGAATTGATGGTGGAAACCGGCGAGATGGCCGTCCTGGGCATCTTGGCGCATGCCTCTTCGATCATCGCCGAAGGCGAAGTGATGCAGCTTAAATCGGCGAACAATCTTGCCACCACCGAAGAGCATTATCTCAGCGTGGTCCGTGCCAAGACCGCGGCTCTGTTCTCGGCGGCAGCGGAATCCGGTGCGCTGTTGGCCAACCTTTCGGACATGTACGTCACCGCCTTGCGCGTCTACGGCGACAATCTCGGCATTGCCTTCCAACTGGTCGACGACGCACTCGATTATTCCGGACGCCAAGCTCTGATGGGCAAGTCTGTCGGCGACGATTTTCGCGAGGGTAAGGCGACTTTGCCGGTGATCCTGGCCTACGCACGCGCCGACGAGTTGGCGCGGCGTTTCTGGCAACGCACCATCGAAACCGGCCCACAAAGCGAAAGCGATCTCGACCGCGCGATTACGTTGGTGGAAGAAACCGGTGCGATCTCAGAAACCATGGCCCGGGCGCGCGCCTATGCCGATCTTGCCTGCAAAGCGCTGGAAGCGGTGGCGCCTTGCGAAACGCGCGACGTACTCGCCGGCATTGCCGATTTTTGCGTGGAACGGGCCTACTGAACGGTTGTTTGCTGGCGTAGTGCGCTATCGCGGCGCGACGCCGAGCAGCTCCGCGGAATACGGCGCGAGGTCCGGGTAGTGGCCGAGCAAACGGGCGAGCCGTTCTATGTGTTCCGGCGAAAAATAGCTTGCGCCGCGGCCGCCTTCCCCTTTGTTGAAGCGAAAGGCTTTGCGAAACAGCCAAGTTTCGTTAATGGCCTCGGCGCATTCTTCCGGTGTATGCGGCAATCCGGCATGATCAAGTGCCTTCTTCAAAGTCGCCGCGGGATCACTTCGAAGGCTGTCGTAATCGAGTACGCACACGCGTTCGGGATCGCTTTCCGCGTAACTCAGCCAGCCGTTGAAGTAATTGGCATACCAGGGGCCCAGGATATCGACCATAAAATCGGCTTTCGCAGTTTTCGAAAGCTGCGGGAAATTATCCGGGATGTGGCAGTTGAGGCCCTCTTTGCGCGCCTCCGCATCGGAATCCAGCATGTCCCAGTAGGAAGCCAACATATCGGGAATGCACCGCGTCATGATGATCGGCCGGATATCGAACGCTTCGAGAAAATGTATGTTGGCCGGCAATGCCAGCATATGGACATGGGCGACAAGCGTGTTGTCGGTAACCCCGCCGTTATAATACATCACGAAGGTCGGCAAATACGGCGTCGCATCGCGACCGCCTGAGGCTTGGGTCACGCGTACGATCTTGCCGTCGATGGCATGAATGACGGCACTTCGAAAATACGTGCCCGCAGCCTTCGGAGCAAAGGCAAGCAAGACCATTTTGCGTTTCTTACCCAACCGCTGAAGCGTTTCGAGGTGTTCGTCCTCGAATTTGCCGTCGCTACGGGTAGACAAAAAAATCGCGCTGATTAAATCGACGTCAAGGGTCGTCACGTCACCGTTCTCCTGGAACGGGACCAGCCCCCACGCATGGTCCGCCAATGGGGCCGGTCTACTACATAATTTCAACCCAGGCTATAATCTTTGAGCAAGACCATCGGCGGAGCCAGCGTCGTGGATCCTCACGTCTTTGGGCAGGCTTTTGCGATGCGACGGACTCCTTCGAGAATTTCGGTGGCTGCGGTGTCCTTCACTTTTCCGGCTTCCGCGCATGCGCCCGGCTCATCGCCCGATTGAAAAAGCGCGATGGTCAGCAAAGCATCGGCGTCAGGTCCCATGTTGGGGAACGTCAGAGCTTTGCGAAGCTGCGGAACTGCGTCAGCCGGCCGATTTGCTTTCAGCAGAAAACGCCCATAATCGAGATAGATACCCGGCGATTGCCGCGGCTTCGCAATTCCTTGCTTGAACAAACTGTCAGCAGCAGCAAGGTCTCCATCGCGTTCCGTGACAATCAGGGCAAAACCATAAAAAGATCGCCATTGTCCGGATCGAGCAACCATGCCTGATTGAAGCGTTTCATCGCCGTTGTGTAGTCATGCTGGAAAAAATACTGCCAGCCCAACACAACCATCTTGTCGGAGCCTTGCGCACGCGTGACGCCTTTCGCCAAAACCGTCGCAATAAAATCGTTGTCGGCTTGGATCATGGCTGCGTTTTTTGTTACACCGCCGAACATTGGCAATTCGTTCGGGGGGTAATCTTTTGCGCTACTTCCGCTCGGACACAACGCAAAGGCCAATACCGCAATTAAGGTCGCGGCACGTAAGCGAAACATCATGACATGCTCCATCGGCGTCTCCACCGGATGGAGAATAAATCAACCGATATGTGAAGTCACAATCCACCATTCGGGATTGCGCGATTGTAAGGCGTTTGCAGCTGCTATTGCGAATTCGTCGCTGTGGAATAGTGCAAAACACGTCGCACCGCTGCCCGACATCCGGACCAATAATACACCTTCCTGCGACGCAAGTGCCTTCAACACGGTGCCGATAACCGGCGCCACTTCGCATGCCGGTGCTTCCAAATCATTGACCGTCGATTTTAGATACGCAACCAGGGCTGCGGCGTCTCGCATCGTTGGCGGAAGTGGAAGTCCTATTCCGCGGCGTCCTTTCAAGGCTGCGAAGATTTTTCCGGTCGGTACCGCGACACCGGGGTTGATCATGACCATCGGCATCTCGGGAACGCCGTCGAGGATCGTCACCTTTTCGCCGCGCCCTTCCATCAAGGCCGACATACTGTCAACGCACACCGGAACATCGGAACCCAATGCTTCACCGACCCGGCGAAGATCATCGGGCGGCATCTTCAATTTCCACAACTGCACCAATCCGCGCAGCGTCGCCGCCGCATCGGCCGAGCCGCCGCCGATACCGGAAGCAACGGGCAAATTCTTCGTCAATACGATGCGCGCCCCGCCAGTCACGGCTGCGCGCTCCGCCAGCAGCCGCGCCGCTTTCATGACAAGATTGTCCGGGCCGCTGTCGAGCCCGGCGGCGAACGGCCCCGTTATGGACAGCGACAAGCCATCTGCCGGTGCAAATGACAGCGTATCGCCAACGCCAGCAAAGACGACGAGGCTTTCCAGCGCATGAAAGCCGTCGGCGCGTTGGTCGCCGACATGCAGAAACAGATTGATCTTGGCGGGGGCGGAAACGACTAGCCCATCAGGATTTGTTGGCACCGTTGAGCCCGGACTGCAGCTTCTTCTCGATCTTGACCTTTTCGACGGGTTCGGCACCGAATGCAATCGCATGGCTCCACTGGAAACGTGCGTCGAGCTTGCGCCCGACCTTCCACAAAGCGTCGCCGAAATGATCGTTAATCGTCGGATCGCCTGGCACCAGGAGAATGGCAAACTCCAGAGTCTTGGCGGCATCGCCATAGCGGCCCAGCCGATAATATGCCCAACCCACGCTGTCGACGATATAGCCGTCTTGCGGCGACAAAGCGCGCGCCTTCTCCAACATCGTCAGCGCTTCCTTGATGTTGCGCCGCTGATCGACCCAACTATAGCCCAAATAATTTAGCACTTGAGGTTCGTCGGGGCTGAGCTTGAGCGCCATTTTGAGATCAGCTTCTGCCACATTCCAATCATTCGCTTGTTGCTCGGCGAATGCGCGCGCGTAGAAAAGCGGCCAAGTCTTCTTGACGGGCGTGCCGACCGCTTGGATGGCTTGACTATAAGCCTTGGACGCGTCGGCATAGCGCTTCGCTTGGCGATAGGCGTCGCCGAGGGCCGTCCAGGTCTCGACGCTATCGGGATAGGCCGTCACCAAGGCCCGCAGATCGGTGATGGCTGCGTCCGTTTTATTCAGACGTCCTTCATCAACAGCCGTCTCGACTGCGGCCAGGCGATAATACGGCAAATCCCGGCCGATCGTCCGATACACGGCGATCGCATCGTCATATTTCTCAAGGCTCTCGAAACGATCCGCCAATAATATATCGGCGAGATCGAGATTGGGCTGCAGATACAGCGCTAAGCGCAGATAGAGAACGGAAATGTCTCGGTTGTTGTCGTCGTTGAGCGATGCGGCGATACCGAACAAAGCTTCAGCGGCGCCGTCTTCCGCGCGTTTGACGAGAGGATCGGGAATCGTTCCGGCGGCGATGCGCGCCAATCCCGCCTTGGCGACCGGCTCAAACGCGTTGTCGCTCGCCACTTTCTGGTAAAGCGCATTGGCGTCTTTGGACCGGCCATTACGCTCGAGAAAGCGGCCATAAGCGTCGATGACGCGCGGCGTCGGTCCGACAGCCTGCAGTCCCAAACGGTAAGCGGTATCCGCGGAGTCGGGTCGGCCGAGCAGTTCGGCAATCAGCGCTTCGTTGAAATAAGCAAGCCCGTCTGCGCCTTGCTGCCCGTGTAATATCTTCAGATCATCGGCTGCATCGGAGGCGTTTCCCATGCCTGCCGCAGCCCAGGCATCCAGCAGCGCGACGGTAAACGAAGAAAAAGGCCCTTTGGCAGATTTTGCAATCTGGCTGCGCGCCGCTTTGTACTGGCCATGTTTCATCGCAACCACGGCAAGCGTCAGGCGCGCCGCGCGATCGTCCGCCGTGTTGTGAATGAGTTGGTTGGCGAGCACCCCCGCGTCGTCGACATTTCCTGCCGTGGCAGCGTAGAAAAATGCGAAGGTTAGAAGCTGCGGATCGTCCGGATCCTGATCCAAGCTCGCGCGATAGAATTTTGCGGCCTCTGCAAGCTCGTGATGGTCCGCCGCAAATCGGGCCGAGAGGTAATCGCCGTAGTTTACCTCCGTCCCCACACTGAGCGTTGGCCCCGAACTTTCGTCATGCGTCGCGGCCATCCCCGCAACAGTTGAGGAAAGAAACAACGCGGCGATGAACGGAACAATGCGCACTCTACTCTCCTACATATTCGAGTAATTTGGACCGCCGCCGCCTTCCGGCGTCACCCAAGTGATATTCTGCGACGGATCTTTGATGTCGCAGGTTTTGCAATGTACGCAGTTCTGCGCGTTGATCTGGAAACGCGCCTCCCCACCCTCACCCACAATCTCATACACCCCCGCCGGACAGTAGCGCTGTGCCGGCTCGTCATATTCTGGCAGATTGAGGCGCAAGGGAATACTCGGATCGGCCAATTTCAAATGCACCGGCTGATCTTCTTCATGGTTGGTATTGGACAGAAAAACGCTCGACGGCTTGTCGAAACTGATCACGCCATCGGGTTTCCGATAGACAATTTTCCGGCTCTCCGCCGCCGGGCGTAGTTTCGCATAATCGGGCTTGTCATGCGACAGCGTGCCGAAAAGGCTGAACCCGAACAATTGGTTGGTCCACATATCTAGGCCGCCCAGCGGCACCCCGAAGAACGTGCCAAGCCTGGACCATAGCGGCTTCACATTCCGTACGCGCTTCAAATCTTTGTAAACATGGGTTTGACGCCAACCGAACTCATAGGCGTCCAGCTTATCGCCCGAGCGTCCAGCCTTTAGCGCCTCGAACGCCGCATCCGCCGCCACCATACCGGTCTTCATCGCGTTGTGGCTACCCTTGATCCGCGGCACATTCATGAAACCTGCGGCACAACCGACAAGTGCACCGCCGGGAAAGACCAGTTTGGGGACCGATTGCAGTCCACCCTCCGTCAGAGCGCGCGCGCCATAACCGATGCGCTTGCCACCCTCGAGGAAGCCTTTGAGCAACGAATGGTGCTTCACCCGCTGGAACTCATCGAAGGGCGACAGATACGGATTTTTGTAACCGAGATGGATCACATAGCCGATCGAACAATAGCGCTCGTCCCAGTGATACATGAACAATCCGCCGCCGGTTTCGTCGTCCAACGGCCAGCCCATAGTGTGCATCGCCAGGCCTCGCTTGTGCTTCTCGGGCGATAGCTCCCAAAGTTCCTTGATACCGATGCCGAATTTCTGAACATCGCGGCCGTTCTGCAGTGCGAAATTCGCGATAAGGCGTTTCGACAGCGAACCGCGCGCACCTTCCGCGAACAACGTGTATCTGCCGTGCAGCTCCATGCCCGGCGTATAGGAATCCTTATGATGGCCGTCGCGCGCCACACCCAAATCGCCGGTAACCACGCCTTTCACTTCACCCCTCTCGCCGAACACCAGATCGGCGGCGGGAATACCCGGATAGATTTCCACGCCTAGCGCTTCGGCCTGGGTCGCCAGCCAGCGGCAGAGATTGCCCAGGCTCACGATGTACGCGCCATGATTGTTCATCAACGGCGGCATCGCGAAATTGGGCAGGCGGATGCTTCCGCGCTCGGTTAAAAAATAAAACCGGTCGTCCGTGACCGGCGTGTCGAGCGGGGCCCCCTTGTCTTTCCAATCGGGGATCAACTCATTCAGGGCAATCGGATCGATCACCGCACCTGACAGGATATGCGCGCCGATCTCGGAACCTTTCTCAAGAATGCAGACGCTAACTTCGCGGCCCGCCTGCGCCGCGCGTTGTTTCAGTCGGATTGCGGCCGCCAGACCCGATGGCCCGCCACCCACAATCACGACATCATATTCCATGCTCTCGCGCTGGATTTCCTCGGCCATTCCCGGTACCCAAACTTCAACTCCCTGCACTCCTTATGGGGCTCTGTGAATACTAGGGTCAACCGAACCAGTCGCATAAAAAGTTTCCGTCCCGTATGCTGCAGCCATGAACGAACCGCCGAAATCGGACACGCTGTCCGCCCTTGCCTGGCTTGTCGAAGCCGGTGCGGACGAGGCTATTGGCGACGTGGCGATAAACAGGTTTATGGCGAAGAAAAATCCTCTTGCCTCCCCTCTTGAGGGGGAGGCAGTTTCAAGAGCGCGGCCACGCGCGAGTGAAACGGTGGGGGGTGCGGTTGCTACAGGCAATACCCCTCCCCGAAGCAGCTACGCTGCTTCGACCCTCCCTCTAGGGGAGGGTCAAAATAGAGCTATGGGGAGAGGTGAAGAAGGTGACGGCATCGGCAACGCCCAAGCTGTGGCCCGCGCCGCCACGAATCTCGCCGAATTGAAAGCCGCGCTAGAACGATTTGAAGGCTGCGCGCTGAAGCGCTCGGCCACCAACACTGTCTTTGCCGACGGTAACCCTGCCTCGCGCATCATGTTCATTGGCGAGGCGCCGGGCCGCGATGAAGACCGCATCGGCCTGCCCTTTGTCGGCCGCGCCGGCAAGCTGCTCGACAAGATGCTGGCCGCGATCCATCTCGATCGGACCAGCGCCTACATTACAAATGTCTTGAATTGGCGTCCGCCCGACAATCGCGATCCTTCGCCGGAAGAAGCCGCGATGTGCCTTCCCTTCTTGCGCCGCCATATCGAATTGGTGAATCCCGGAATTGTCATCCTTTTGGGCGCGGTGGCCGCGCGCCATGTCATGGGCTTTTCCGAAGGCATCATGAAATTGCGCGGGCGCTGGCTGGAATATCGCGTCGGCGACACGATGATTCCGGTGCTGCCCACCCTTCATCCCGCCTATTTGCTGCGCCAACCGGCGCATAAAAAGCTGGCTTGGCGCGATCTTCAGGCCGCCGAGCAGAAGATCGTCTCTCTCGGATTGCTTGAGGACCGCGCCGCGGTCCGCTAACACTCTTTGTCCACGATTAAAGGCTCGGCATGGCACGCGGAATAGCGTTGGCGCTGATATTGCTTCTGGCGGGTCCGGCGATTGCCGACGATGCCTTACAATCAAACTTCCCCAATGTGCTGTCGGCAGCCGATGTGACCCGCTATCGCGAGATTATCGCCGCCGAGCGGGCTGGAAAATTCGAGAAGGCCCAAGACCTTTACGAGAAGCTCGGCGACACCTCGCTGAAGGGCTATGTACAGGCCGAACATCTCTTGTCGCACCACTCTGGGCACACGCCGCTTTCCGAGATGGTGACCTGGATCCGCACCTATGGCGATCTGCCGATTGCCGAGCGCGTCCACAAGCTGGCTGTTAAGCGCGCGACTAAGAAAATTCGCAAGCGTCATCACAAATTCACCATCGTGATGACGGCGGTGATCCCCGGCCTGCCCGCAGCGCATCATCGCGGCGGGGGCTATGAAGATACCGACACGCCGGATCTGCCCATCGTTTCGGATGCCGCACGCTCTGTGTTGGAACAGATCAACGCTTCGATCCATGCCGACGAGCCCGATCAAGCCGATGCCACCTTGCAAGCGCTGATCGCGGCGAATACCGCGCCGCCCTCCGATATCGCGCGCTTGGCGCAGCGGGTTTGTGCGTCCTATCTCGCCGAGGGCATGGACGACAAAGCCTATGCGCTTGCCGACAGCACGGCGGCGACGGGACGGGCCTTATCGCCGCTGCTCGATTGGAGCGCCGGGCTGGCTGCCTTCCGGCTCGGCCGGTTCGACGATGCGGCGCATCATTTCGAAATCCTGGCGCAAGTCGCCGCGATGCCGACCTGGACAAGGAGCGCCGCCGCCTTCTGGGCCGCGCGGTCTTATATGCGCACCGGCAATTCCCGGCGTGTCGTCACGCTGCTTACCTTCGCGGCGCGCGACGAACCGACCTTCTACGGCATCTTGGCCGAACGTCTGCTTGGCCAGGACACGCAAACCGGCTTTGCCGATCCGGTTCTTCTGCCCGGCGATTTCGACCGCATCATGCAGAATGCGCCAACCCATCGCGCTGTGGCGCTGTGGCAGATCGGCGAAAAGAAATACACCAATTATGTGAACCTCGAGCTGAATCGCGGCTTCGGCGAAGCGGCCGATATGAAGCTCGATGCCGGCTTTGCCGCCATCGCGCGGCGGCTAAACGTTCCCAATGTGGAGTTGCGCGCCAGCGAAACCCGCGCCTCGCGCGGCATGCTGCTCACCGGTCTATTTCCCATTCCGCAATACAAACCGCTTGGCGATTACACCATCGATCCTTCGCTGGTACTGGCCTTTGTACGCATCGAGACACGATTTCAAGCCGGTGCCGTTTCGCCCGCAGGTGCCATAGGTCTTATGCAGTTGATGCCCAGTACCGCGACGCATATCGGCGGCAAAGGCGCCGTCGAGCAATTGCTCGATCCGGCCTACAATATGAGCTTAGGCCAGCGTTATATCGCCCAGCTTCTCAACCACTATGACGGCAATCTCATCAAACTCGCGGCCGCTTACAACGCCGGGCCCGGCAAGGTGACGCAATGGACCGCGATGCGCGACGGCAAGGAAGACGATGCGCTGATGTTCATCGAGAGCATGCGCGCGCCCGAAACGCGCAGCTATGTCAAAAAGCTGTTGACCTATTACTGGATGTATCACCGGCGCAGCGATATCGTCGGCACCAGCATCGATGAAGCGGCCCGCGGCGAATGGCCGATTTATCATCCGCCGGTGCAATCCGCACCGCCGCCGCCGCCGGTAAATACCGATGAGGATGACGACGACGATGACACCCCCGATACTCCATCGACTTGACGAGACGCGTGCCTTCGCCCCGGTCCGCATCGCGGTGATGACGGTGTCGGACACGCGCGATGCCGCCGACGACACCTCGGGCGACACGCTGGCCGAGCGTATTGCCACGGCGGGGCATATTCTAGCCGCGCGAACCATCCTGCCCGACGAACGGGATCGCATCGAGGCGCAATTGCGCGCTTGGATCGACGATCCGCAAGTCGATGTCGTGATCTCCACCGGCGGTACGGGACTGACAGGCCGCGACGTCACAGTGGAAGCCTTCCGGTCCTGCTTCGAAAAGGAGATCGACGGCTTCTCGACCGTCTTTCATCAGATCAGTTACGAGAAGATCGGCACGTCTACGATCCAATCGCGCGCTTGCGCCGGCGTGGCGAAAGGGACTTATCTTTTCGCCCTGCCCGGCTCTCCCGGCGCAGTGAAGGATGCCTGGGACGGCATTTTGAAGTGGCAGCTCGACATCCGTCACAAACCTTGCAATTTCGTCAGCATCATGCCGCGATTGACGGAGAGATAAGGCATTGCGAGCTGATCGAATGAAGGTTCGTGCTTGCCGGACTAAAAGCGGGGGATGCCAATGAAGTGCTTTTATCATCCAGCGGTGGACGCCGTGGGTTCGTGCAAACATTGTTGCCGCGGATTGTGCGTCGAATGCGCTGCTGAGCGTGATGGCGGATTGGCATGTCGTAATAGGCACGAGGCTACAGTGGACGCCGTGTCCGCGCTCGTTGCGCGTAACGTTGGGATCACGAAGCGTGCTTGGCAATACGTGCTGCTGGCGTTCATTGTTTATTGTGGAGCTGGCGGCATTTTCATTTATCTATTGTTTCGAGAGTTGAACGAGAAAATGCGTATCATGTTGGGCGTAATGGCCGCATTGATGTTCGTCGTCGCCATCGCGCAGGCGCGCTATTTGATTACGGTGGTGCGCAAGCGCAAGCAACGTGCCGCCTAAAGCAATCTCGCAATCATGATGATTGACAGGCGTGGAACATTTAACCCGGACGGACGTCGCGTTGAACGTAGCGCCTGGGTAACAAGCGCCTGCCCTGAACCACTAATTCATTGGGAACATTATGGACGACGCCACGCCCGACACGCCCAACAGTGCCGACGTCAAACAGCCCGAACAGCCCAAATTGTACGAAATCATGGGGCCGGGACTGATCACCGGCGCATCGGACGACGATCCCAGCGGCATCGCGACCTATTCCCAAGCCGGTGCGCAATTCGGCGTCAACATGGGCTGGACGTTGCTCCTGACCTTCCCCCTGATGTGCGCCATTCAACAGATCAGTGCGCAAATCGGCCGGGTCACCGGTTACGGACTTGGCGGCAATCTGCGGCGGAATTATCCGTCTTGGGCGCTTTACGCGCTGGTCGGGCTGTTAATCGTCGCCAACACGATCAATCTCGGCGCCGATCTTGGCGCCATGGGCGCCGCGCTCAAACTGTTGGTCGGCGGTCCGAGCCTTACCTATGTGGTGCTTTTCGGACTGGTTTCGGTGTTGCTCGAAGTGTTCATGCGCTACTCGCGCTATGTTTCCGTCCTGAAATGGCTGAGCCTTTCGCTTTTCGCTTATGTCGCGACCTTATTTGCCGTGCATCTCGATTGGCGCGATATCGGCTTCCATCTCTTCGTGCCGCAGATCTCTTGGACGGCAAGCTATTTCACCGTCGTTGTCGCTGTGTTCGGAACGACAATCAGCCCCTATCTGTTTTTCTGGCAGGCGGAAGAAGAAGTCGAAGACGAAGAAGAAAATCCGCAGGCTCATCCTTTGAATGAGGCGCCAAAGGAAGCTCCCCATGAAATGGAACGCATCCGCCTCGATACCTGGACCGGAATGGCGTTTTCAAACGTGATCGCGCTGTGCATCGTTCTGACGACGGCGGCGACCTTGCACGCCCATGGCATCACGGACATTCAGACATCGTCGCAAGCCGCCGAGGCATTGCGCCCGATCGCCGGAAACTTCGCCTTCACCGTCTTCGCTATCGGCATCATTGGCACCGGCATGCTGGCGTTGCCCGTTTTATCCGGTTCTTGTGCTTACGCTTTGGGTGAAGCCTTGCGTTGGCCGGTCGGTTTGGCGCGCCGTCCTTTGCAAGCGAAGGCATTTTACGGAACGATCGCGGTAGCGACACTGGTCGGCGGCGCGCTGAACTTCACGCCCATCGATCCGGTCAAAGCGCTGTTCTGGAGTGCCGTAATCAATGGCGTTGTCGCGGTTCCCGTCATGGTCATGACCATGTGGATGGCGACCAGCGAGCACATCATGGGAAAATTTCGCGTCCGCGGGTTGTTGCGCGGCTTGGGCTGGCTGGCGACCTTGACCATGGCGCTCGCCGCCATCGGCATGTTCGCGACGTGGGGGGCCTAGCGTTGCATATGTCTTGTGCCGGTCGAAAAGCTCAGCGGTTTGTGAATTCCGTTTCATAGAATAACCGCATCGTGATCACACATTATGTTGATTTGCGTATCGCCGATTGGCGCGCTGCAATTTGCGCGATGCGACCGATGGGGATGACGATGGTCGAAACGCAAAGTGTATTCGCATGGATCGGCCGCTTTGCGATTGCGGCTATGTTCGGCGTCCTATTTGCGGCATCCGCCCAAGCCGCGTCCGAGCAGAAGATGCAGGATTGCTCGGGTCTGCCCTGCGTTTCGCTTGAGCTAGGCGACGGCACAATGCTCAAGGTTCTGGTCGATACCGGCAACTCGACCTCGGTGCTCGATCTGTCGACGGCGCAGAGGCTCGGACTCGCGCTCAGCCCTGCCAAACATGCGGACGGCACACCGATCCCGGGCTATTTCTTCGCGACACTCAAGAATGTGCGATTCGGCGAGGAAGCGCTTGGCGATGTGAAAGTTCTCGCCGCCGATCTGCAAGCGGACATCGCGAAGGGAACTTTCACCAAGGCGGATGGCACGATTGCCTATGTCGCCCTCAAAGGGAAAGTGCTGACGCTGGACTATCGCCGTCATGTCGTAGGGCTGGCGGACGCGCCGGCGACAAGCGCCTGCAGCGGGACCTGTGGCGTCATGAGCCATCCGACTTTCGGCAAAAAGGGTCCGCCGATCGTCGTGACCACGGGTTTCCGGGTGAACGGCAAGGACGTCGCTATGCAGGTGGATACGGCTTATTCGGGGACGATGCTAATCTTTCCGACGTCGGTTGCCAGAAACTCGGTCTCAACTCTGAAGCCGCTTCGACACGGATGGAGCATTTCCCGTTCACCGACTTCGGCGTCGATATGATAAAAGGTGTGGCGCACACTTAGTCCTTCGGGCCCAACGTAGTCTTGGCCAACGCGCCCCTCTATTTCGCAACACCCAAGGTCCATTTGCCCGATGGGATGTTCGACGGCACGGTCGGCGTGGCTTTGTTCGAGGGCCACATGGTGCATATGGATTTCCGATCTCAGACATTCTGGATGGAGTGATCGGAAACGATATTGCTTTGGATGCCGTGGATCGCCCGGTTGAAGAAGCTGGGGGTGCGAATGAAGAGCGGCGCGAAGCTGCCTTCTCCCCTACGGCGGCGAGTGAGCGACCGCAAGCGGCGGGGTGACATCGAGGATCGTGTAACCCAGAGCTTCCAGCCGGCGGACCTGTTTTGCGGCATTTTCTTCGGGCGGCACGCAGGATTTTGTAACGCCATAAGGCGTTTCGGCGCGCTGGTAGCGGATCGTGTAGGTCACTTCTGATCTCCAGAAAGAACTCAAAGCCCCCAGCCGGCGGACCAAGGGACATACGCCGCCGCCGAGGGCTTCGATAACGCCACCTCGATCCTTGGGGTTTAGGACAAGGCGTCAAGAATATTGACATCTGCGATTTGTCTTGAGGAGATTCGGAATCTACTCAGAGCGGTAGCCTCTCAGCTCGAGCCGCAAGCTTGGTCACCGCTCAATTCTCTGCGTCCACCGATTTGGATCGCGTTTGCCATGGATGCAAGCTACGATCAAAATCTCGTCGTCCGGCAGCGCATATATCACGCTATAGGGAAATCGCCGCAATAACGCGCGCCGGACCTCACCAAAGATGACCGTGTTCGCAGAGGGATGACGCGCGATATTTGCAATCGTGGCGTCAAGCGCGCGAAGGAACTCAGTTCCCAGACCCGCTCCACGGACCTCATACCATTCTGCTGCTTCGATCAGTTCGGCTTGGGCTTCCGGACGAAACAGAATTCGCCGTGTCATCCGACGCGCGACCACAGCCTCGCGCGCACATCCTCCCAGCTCAGCACCGAGGGGGTTCGCGCGTGCTCCGACAAGCGGCGCTCAATTTCGGCACGCTGTGCATCGGATAAGAGCGGCACGCCATCCGGCTCGGCCGCAACACTATCCCATAAGTCTTCTGCGAGTTGAATGCGTTCGGCGGCGCTCAATTTGAAGAGTTCGGCCAGTCGTTCATTCATCTGAACCAAATCCTTCCTTTTCTAGATATCTCATCGCAGAATACCAGTCCCTGCGCGCGTCCGGAAGGTCTCTTCTACCCCAGCCGAGCCAGCACGCTGTTGGGCAGGCGTAGGGCGTGCAGCACCGTCAGCGCGAAATTGATCAGCCCATTCGGCCGCGCCACGGTTTTGTTCACCGCCCGCGCTCGCAGCATCACCAGCCGTGACGGCCCGATGCGGCGCACCAGATCGATGTCTTCCATCGACCCTTCGCCATACCCGCCGAGCTTATTGTAGAGCCGCTTCGGGATCAGCAGCCCTTGATCGCCATAAGGCAGTTTGAACAGCCAGCAACGCAGCGCCGTCAGCGCTTCGGCGCGCCGCGACGGCCCATCGAACTCGTCGAGTCCGAAGCGGAATGCGGCGGCGCGTTGATGTTCGATCGTCACGCGCTGAATGAACGCTTCCGCTTCCACTTCCCAGCCCGGATCGAGCGCGGTTTCGGGATGCAGGAACAAGATCCAATCGCTGCGCGCGACCTTCGCCCCCGCCGCGAGCTGTGCCGCCCGCGTCTTGCCGCCCCGCACGACATGAGCGCCGGCTGCGTCGGCGATAGCGAGCGTGTCGTCGCTCGAACCGCCATCCGCGACGATCACTTCGCGCACCACGCCATGCACCGTTGCCCCGATTAGACTGTCGAAACAGCGGGTTAGAGCGTTTTGTGCGTTATGTGTCGGAATGACGACGCTTATCATGCGGGTAATATGACGGAATCATCGCGTTTGTGAAATAATTTTTCTGTCGCAGACTTTATTTCGACTGTTAATTGCGCGGACATTTTTCCTATAAGGTGTCTCCGACATGCAAAATGCGGTGCAAGGCGCAACAACTAGCTGGTGCTACCAAGAAGCAAGGATGCAACAACCGCCGCCTTTGTTGTGGATATTCGAGTCGTGTGCGGCGACTTCTCTGCCCAGGCCGCGACCAGCGCCATGGCCCTTCGAGCTTGGCCCAAATGGCTCGCGGGCTTGGTGCGGATAATCGTCTTTCACTGTTTGTACTTGCTTTGTTCTAATTCGTTCACTATATTCTCCCTATGACAACGGTCCTAGATAGAACCGCCGATCCCCGCCTTTTGCGCGGAAGGGGCGCCGTTTCCAACGCTGTCGGGCGCTACGAGCGCCACAGCCGCGTGTTGATCGATGACGGCTGGAGCAGCCCCCACCAGCCTAAGCCGCCTGCCGCTTTGCCGCTCGGTCATCAGTCCGGCGTTGCGCAGGATGGCAGCCGTCCGATCGATCTCCTCGCCGACGATTATCACGATGGCTGGTGCGCGGATGACGACGCGCCCCCGCCGCTGCGCACCGAAGTCATCCTCGACGCCACGCGCAGCATTATCGCCCGCAACCAATCGCCCGACATTTCCTTCGACCGCTCGATCAATCCTTATCGTGGCTGCGAACATGGCTGCATCTATTGCTTCGCGCGGCCCACCCACGCCTATCTCGGCATGTCGCCGGGTGTGGATTTCGAATCTCGTTTGTTCGCCAAGCCGAACGCGGCGATGCTGCTGGCCAAGGAATTGTCTGCGCCGGGCTATGTGCCCAAAACTATCGCCATCGGCACCAACACCGATCCTTACCAGCCGATCGAAAAGAAGATGCGCATCATGCGCTCGGTGCTCGAAGTGTTGCGCGATTTCAAACATCCCGTCGGCGTGGTCACCAAATCGCCGCTGGTGCTGCGCGATGCGGATATCTTGAGCGAGATGGCGGATATGGGGTTGGCGCGCGTGGCGCTGTCGGTCACCACGCTGGATCGCAAACTGGCCCGCGCCATGGAGCCGCGCGCCGGGACGCCTTCACGCCGCTTGGAAACCATCCGCGCGCTGAGCCAAGCGGGCATTCCGACCTCGGTGATGTTCGCGCCGGTGATCCCTGCCCTCAATGACGGCGAAATGGAAGCCGTGCTTGCCGCGGCGCAAGAGGCGGGCGCCCGCTCGGCCGGTTATGTGTTGCTGCGCTTACCGCTGGAGATCAAAGATCTGTTCCGCGAATGGCTGGAGGTGAACCGCCCCGACAGCGCTAAACATGTCATGTCGCTGATCCGCCAGATGCGAAACGGCAAGGATTACGATGCCCAGTGGCAAACCCGCATGCGCGGCACCGGGCCTTATGCCCAGATGATTGCCAAGCGTTTCCAGATGGCGACGAAACGGCTTGGCCTCAACAAGGAACACAAGCCGCTGCGTATCGACCGCTTCAAGCCGCCGCCACGCCGGGGCGACCAGCTTGCGCTATTTTAGGTCTCTTGGCTCACCCTTGCGGGGAGACAAATAATTTTCGTTACCGCCTGCATCCAACCCACCCTCTCTCCGCATCTTACGTAGGAAGACAGCGCAAAAAGGGGTTTACATGCGCTCTCGCCGCCAAAATTACTCTGTCGGCTACAACATCCTGCAGGTTGGCGCCGGCGTTGCGCTTGCCGCGTTTTTGGTCCTCAGCGACCGCGCCGCCAATGGGTTTTCGCTCCAAGGCGAACCTTCCGGCACAGTCTTGCGCAAAGATGCATTGGCCGCCGGAATCCATGTGGTTCGCCTGGAATATGATCATGTGGTGCTACTGGTGAACCGCTTGGCCAAGGCGCTCTAAGAGGAATAAACCGCGCTGGCGCGCATCCAATCACTGCCCTCGCCGCATCTTGTGTGTGAGGGCATCGCCTGAAAGGGGCCAAGATCATGGAATTTGGAAGCTTTTCAATTCCGCCATTTGCTGTGTTTTGGATCGTCATCCTGCTGATCGTCATCGTTACCAGTTTCTTCCGGCACCAATCGCGCACGGCGAAATACCGGCTGATGGAAAAATTGGCAGAGAAAGGACAAACGCTGTCGCCCGAACTGCTGGGCAGCCTCGCCAGCGGCAATGTCCGCGATTATGAGCGCTTCGCGAACCCTATCGGATCCGGTATTTTTCTGATGTGTATCGGCATCGCGATGGCCATCTTTTTCTGGGCCTTGGGCGGCGGTGGCAATTTCTTCCAGGGCGAACACGTCCCGAATTGGTTGCCGGTGATCGGGATTTTCCCCTTCATGATCGGGTTGGCGCGGCTTCTCAGCGCGCTTGACGGACAGGCGTCCCCCAAAGTGAGGCGCTATGATCGGTGTGCATGAGCAACGGGGACATGGTGGCGCTCAAAGCTGCGGCGGGAGATGCCGCGGCCTTCGGCGTTCTTGTGCGCCAGCATCAATCGAAGCTGCGTGGCTTTCTGTTGCGCATGACCAAAGGCAATCACGCATTGGCGGACGATCTGGCGCAAGAAACGTTCCTCGAAGCGTTCCGCAAAATCGCGCAATTCGGTTCGGGATCGTTTTTCGGCTGGCTCTGCGCCATTGCTTATTCGCGCTATCTGATGGAAGCGCGCAAAAAGAAGCTGGAAAGCTTGAACGAAGCGGACGATATCGCTGCGGATGTGCCGGAGCCCGAAACCGCCAGTGCTGCGAAACTCGATCTGGAAAGGGCCATGGCGCGCCTTACCCCTCCTCAGCGCGCCGCGTTGACTTTGTGTTTCGCGCTGGGTTTTTCCAACGAAGAGGCCGCGGCGGCGTTAAGCATGCCGCTCGGCACATTGAAATCGCATGTTAACCGCGGGCGGGAGAAACTCGCGGGACTGTTGGGCGTTTGGCGTGGTAAGGTGGCGTCATGAGCGATGAACTCGACATTCTGCTGAGTAGCTTCCTTGGCTCCTGTGGCCGACGATGGATTCTCCGCACGGGTCATGGAGCGGGTACGGGCTGAGCAATTCCGGCGCATGGCGCTGAGCTTTGCGGTTGTCGCCGTCTGTAGTCTTCCGGCGATCTTGCTGATACCGCTGCCCAGGATCGGCGCCGAATTCGGCATCATCATTCCGCAAATCGCCGGCTCTCTGGCGGTGAATTTCGCCGCAGCCGCGCTTATCCTCACCTATCTGTTGGACCGGCAGTTCTCGCGGCTGTGACGCCTGCGCTATAAGCGCGGCGATGCCGAATTTTGCTCACGAGTCTGCGCGTTCTTGCCACCATTGCCGGATATGTCTGCGGCGTGGACGAAGCGGGACGCGGGCCGCTGGCCGGGCCGGTGGTCGCCGGCGGCGGTGATCTTCGAAAAGAAGCGCATCCCCAAAGGTCTCGACGATTCCAAGAAGCTGACGCGCCGAAGCGCGCGAAGACCGCCTATCTGCGCGATCATGGAAATAGCCGTCGCGGTCGGCGTCGGCGAAGCCAGCGTCGACGAGATCGATCTGGTGAATATCCGCCAGGCGACGCATCTGGCCATGGCGCGCGCGGTGCGGGCACTTTCGCCCGCGCCGGTGTTCGCGCTGGTCGACGGCAATGACGCGCCTGCTTTGCCCTGCCCCTGCGAGACCATCGTCGGCGGCGATGGGCGCTCGCTGTCCATCGCTGCGGCCTCGATCATCGCCAAGGTCACGCGCGACCGTTTGATGGTCGCGTTGCACGAACTGCACCCCCATTACGGCTGGCTGACGCAACAAGGGCTACGGCACCGAAGAGCACCTTTTGGCGCTGAAGCGTCACGGCGCGACCATTCACCACCGCCGCAGCTTCGCCCCTATCCACAACATCTTGTATGGTGGGAATCCTGTGGACTCAATTGCAAGTCTTTGATTCATAAGACTCTTGACCTGTGGACTCACACGAATCAGTGTGACCGCCCTTTGTGGATAAAACGGGCGGGACATGACTCAACTGAAACTGGAAGACGCGCTGGACCGGGTGATCGAGGGCGATTGCGTAGAGCGGATGCGGGCGCTGCCGGATGGCTGCGCCGACCTCGTGTTCGCCGACCCGCCCTACAACCTTCAGCTCAAAGGCGATCTGCGCCGCCCCGACAATTCCAAGGTCGATGCCGTCGACGATCATTGGGACCAGTTCTCCAGCTTCGCGGAATATGACCGCTTCACCCGCGAATGGCTGAGCGAGGCGCGGCGCGTGCTTGAAGGACAATGGCGCGCTGTGGGTGATCGGCTCCTATCACAACATCTTCCGCGTCGGCACGATCCTGCAGGACCTCGGCTTCTGGATGCTGAACGACGTGGTGTGGCGCAAGATCCAATCCGATGCCGAATTTCCGCGGCCGCCGCTTCACCAACGCGCATGAGACGCTGATCTGGGCGGCCAAGAGCGCGAAGCAGACCAAATACACCTTCAACTACGAAGCCATGAAGGCGCTGAACGACGAAATGCAGATGCGCTCCGATTGGACGCTGCCGATTTGCTCCGGCGGCGAGCGGCTGAAAGGCGAAGACGGCCAGAAAGCGCATTCGACGCAGAAACCGGAAAGCCTGCTGCATCGCGTGATCCTCGCCTCGACCAAACCGGGCGATGTGGTGCTCGATCCTTTCTTCGGCTCCGGCACGACGGGCGCCGTGGCACGGCGGCTGGGCCGTCATTTCATCGGCATCGAACGCGATAAGGAATATGCGCGGATCGCGCGCTCGCGCATCGCCGATATCGAACCGGCCGAAAGCGATGTCATCGAGAGTCACCAAATCCAAGCGCGCCGAGCCGCGCATTCCCTTCGGCTGGGTGGTGGAACGCGGCTTGCTGCCGCCCGGCACCGTGCTGCAAGGCCAGCAAAAGAGCCAGCGCGCCAAGGTGCGCGCCGACGGCACGCTGGTCTGCGCCGACGCCACCGGCTCGATCCATCGCATCGGGGCGCATGTGCAAGGCCTCGATGCCTGCAATGGCTGGACCTTCTGGCAATTCGAGTTGAACGGAAAACTGGTGCCGATCGACGTGTTGCGTCAGCGCTTGCGCGCGGATTCTGGCTTGAGCGAACAGACGGCCCGCCATCATCGATGCGCCATGCGCGACGATTTTGCGCATGACGGTGGGAAGCGCGGCGTCTTTAATCGTTAATTGGAACCCATTGCCTCCCCCTGCGGGGAGTGCCGAAACGTCCGCGCCGGCGATTTTCGTTCGCCGCACGCTCCTCGCCGACTGCCGGCGACCCTCCCTAGCGGAGAAACATCACCCACACCTCGATCTCCAATTCGAAATGCGTGAAGCCGTGGCGCACGATGCCGGGCAGCTTCTTCCAGGCCGCCGCGAAATGGCGCCTGCTTCAGCGCTTCTTGTGCCGACGGAAAATTCTTCGCCCCACGGCCCCTAGCGGCGGCTGCAGCATGCTGCCGAGCAAGCCTTTCTCCGGCCGCTTGACCAGCAGCACCGCGCCTTTGGCATCGCGCGCCACAAAAGCCGCGCCGCGCTTGAGCGGCCGTGCCGCCTTCGCCCCCTTCACCGGCAGGCTTTCGGCGATGCCGCGCCGGCGCGCCTTCGCACTCATCCGTCCACGGACAATCCCCGCAGGCGGGCCGCTTGACGCGTGCAGATGCCCGAGCCCAGATCCATCAGCGCTTGCGCGAAATCTCCGGCCCGCTTTTGCGGCACCAGCGACTTGCCAAGCGCCAGCAGCTTCGCCTTGGCGCCGGGCAGCGGCTCTTCCACCGCAAACAAGCGCGCGATCACGCGCTCGGCATTGGCATCCATCGCCGCTTCGCGGCGCGTCATAAGCGATCGCCGCAATCGCCCCGGCCGTGTACGCGCCGATGCCCGGCAGTTTGCGCAATTCCTCCGCCGTGCGTGGGAAACTTGCCGCCCAGCTCGCCGGCGACCATCTTCGCCGCTTTGTGCAGATTGCGGGCGCGCGCGTAATAGCCAAGCCCCGCCCAGGCGGCGAGCACATCGTCGAGCGGCGCCTTCGCCAGCGCCTTCACCGTCGGCCAGCGCGCGATGAATTTCCGGTAATAAGCGGCGACCGCCTGCACCGTCGTCTGCTGCAGCATGATTTCCGACAGCCAGACGCGATAGGGATCGGCCGCCTCGCCCGGCTTCGCCCGCCACGGCAATTCGCGGCGATGGACGTCGTACCAAGCCAGCAATCGCTGTGGGCGAATGGTCGACGGACTGTTGGTTGCGGCTGTGTACCGTGCATAATCCCACCATGGCCCGAACTGCCAAAGACGAACAACAGCCGCAGCGGCGCAATTGGATTTCGCCGCTCGCCCCCGACGCGACCGCGGTCGCGCATGCCGCTTTTGCGCGCGCCGGTTTCACCGATCCGACGCTGGTGCTGCGCTGGGCGGAGATCGCCGGCCCCGAAACCGCCCGGCTGGCCATGCCCCTTCGCTTCTCGGAAGGTCCCCATGGCGGCGTCCTGACGCTGGTTGCCGAACCCGCCGCCGCTGTGTTTTTGCAACACGAAACCAGACCGCTTTGTGAACGTATCAACGCCTATTTGGGCCGTCCGGCGATTGCCCGCTTGCGATTCGTGCCGGGAAAGGTAGAACCGCGCCCTGCTCCGCCGTCCCGCAGGCCGCCTTCGGGTCCGGTCCCTGCGGCCGATCCGGCGCAAAAATACCAAGGCCCGCAAGGGCTTCGTGACGCGTTGCTGAACCTTGCCCGGGCGCGCCGGACAAGGCCTAATATGAACGGCTGACATTGAATCCGACTCAGGTGCCAGATTTGGGAGATGAAGATGGCCCTCAAGGACCAGCTAACCGACGCTCTTAATTCGACGCCCGCCGACAACACCCGCCGCATCGCGACGCTGCGCGAGGTTTTGGCCGCGGCCGAAGCGCGCGAGGGCGCCACCGACGCGGACATCTCGGCGATCATCGCCCGCATCATCACCGAGCGCGAACAACGCGCCGCAAGTTTCAGCTCCGCCGGCCAAAGCGACTTGGCGAAAGCCGAACGCGGCGAGATCGGCACCTTGCGCAGCTTCCTGCACGCGACGACGCCTGTCGAACCGACCGCCGCACCGAAAAAAGTCAAAGCCGAAGTCGCCAAAGACTGCCGCGGGCTTCGCGCTGACGAAAACCCAATTGATCATCGCCGGCGCCGCGGTCGGCGCCGTCGCCATTGCGGCCATCCTGTATTTCTTCGTCTTCTCGCTCCAGTTCCGACAACGGAATGCTGCTGACCGGGCGGCACCAAACAGCCGTGACGATGCTTAAGGACGACCGCACGATGGGCACTCCCGGCGCGCCGATCACGATGCTGGAATACGCTGCGCCGGTCTGTCCGCATTGCGCGCGTTTCAACGAAACGGTCATGCCGCTCATAAAGAAGAA
>CAWGHR010000044.1:0-41537 GCA_963822275.1 uncultured Alphaproteobacteria bacterium | reverse complement strand
CGGGAGTGTCCGAACTCTTCAGACTCGAGGCTTTGGTGGTCCCGCCGGTATCGATATTGGGGCCCGCGACGGCGGGATCGTGAAGCGCCAAGGCGGAGATGAAGCCAACCGAGACGACCACGGCGGCGTTCCGAGCCAAGGTATAGGATTGACTTTGCCATAGCCGCTCAACGGCCGATTTGGCGGAATCCCGGTGCTTCATAATGCGCCCCTTTTTGCCCGTTTTTCACGTAGGGGCTATATCACCCCGGAGGGGCTATATCACCCCAATGTCCAAACTAGAAACGTGGCGTTGTCAAGTTGTGCCAGCGTTGTATCAAGGTCAATCGGCCACCTAAACGTTATGTAACGTTGGATGCGGATGGGTCAACAAAGCGGCCGTGTAACCTTAACAAAGCGGTATTCGCAGTGATACGACAAAAGCTCTTCCAGAACTGTTAGGCGCGTCAGAAAGCGACGGCAACAGACGGACGCCAAGGAGAGAAATAGCCGCACCTGTCACAATCGACGCCTGCGCTGCTGCCCAATGACTTTGTTCTGCCTATCCCTGAATCACAGCCCCTGCCAGGCTGCCGAACGCTGCCACGCCTCGGCGTCGAGAACCGGTGAAAACTGCAAGGATCGCGCGATCTGTGGTTGAATTCCGTGCTTTTTGAACCCCTTCCGGCGGGAGGTTTTGTGGCAGCCCAACGCCCTGCCGGACTCGCGGTCCCGCCCTAACCCCGCTGTGCGAGCGTCGGATGACAGGCTATTCTGGCCATAGGCGGGGGAGTTTTTTGCAATGCCGATCGGAACGGCTCGTGGAGATGACCAGCCGACGGCCGTGCGTCGTCTGCCTATTTTTCTATGTCTCGCCCTGATCCTGATCTATCCGCTGGTTTCCGTGCCCGTACAGGCATCGATTTCGGCGCTCGCTCCGAAGCTGGGTGTCTTCGAGGCGCGTGTCGTTACCGAAGCGGCAATTTGGCTCTATGCCTCGGTCATTCTTGCGATCGCTTTGGTTTGGGAGGGCCGCACGCTCGCAAGCATCGGCTTTCGCAAATTCACCTTCGGAACTCTTGGGCTGGCGCTCGGCGGCGCCGCGGTGATGATTGGGGCGGGAGCTCTTGCTTCTCACGTCGTTTATGACCTGTTGCACCAGCCGCAACATGCGGAAGCGCAGGCTGCCGCGTTGGCAGCAGGTTCCGTCGGCTACGCCGTGTGTCTCTCGATCCGCGCGGGCGTGATCGAGGAGGTCCTCTTTCGCGGCCTGGCCATCAACCAACTCATGGCCCTTACCGGACGCCCTTGGCTGTCGGCCATAATTCCGGGGGTAGTTTTCGTTTTGATTTACGCGCTGCATTTCGACTGGATACAGCTCGTTCCTATCGCAGCGATCACCGTCGTCATAACCATATTGTATATGTGGCGCCGCAATCTCTGGGCCAACATTGTCGCGCACATTATTGTCGATGCCTTGGGTCTCATCACGTTGGCGATGCAAACGCACAAATAGTCGTGCGACGTCGAAACCTCAAAGATGCCGTTCTTTTAATGAAAATCCCGCGACTTGGGCACGACGCGCACATTGCGCGGATGGCGATGGATCGCCCGGACGGCTTGCGAGCGGAAAGACGGCCCTTCGACATCGCCATCCGATAGGCGATCCAGCTCCCCCGTGCGGTCGAAAACGCGTTCGGCCACCAGATGGACCACGTTCTCCGGGCTGCGTTGCACCTTTCCTTCGATGAGCAACAACCGCGCGCCCATGATCTCTCGGCGGAACTCCCCGACCAATCGGGGCCAGACCACCACATTGGCGATGTTCGTCTCATCGCTGAGGGTGATGAAAACGACGCCGGCATCGCCCGGCATTTGACGCGTCAGCACAATGCCGGCGCAGCTGGCAGAGATGCCGTCGCCGGCGTGAGCGATTTCATCGCAACTCATGACGCCTTCCGAGCGGAAGAGATCGCGGAGAAAATGCATCAGATGCGCCCGGAGCGACAAACGCAGCATCTGATAATCGGCCAGCACATGTTCGCTGAGCGGCATAAGCGGTAGAGCGCGCGATGGTTTCGGGCGGTTGTTCTTCGACGAACTGCGCGGCGAATAGCGGCAAAGCATCGTCATCGGCGAGACGGCGCACCGCCCATAAGGTTTCGCGCCGATCCGTCGCACAGGATTGGAAACAATCCGCTTCCGCCAGAATGATGAGGGCGCGCTTGGGCAGGCGTGCCCGCCGCGCCAGACTGTCCACGCCGGAATAGCCGTTACCGCGCGCCTCGCCCAGTTCCTTCGCCCAATCTTCGCTGAAGCCGTCGATCTGCCGCAGCCCCAGACGCAGCGCCAACGAACCGTCGGCGCGGTGCTCCAGCGTGTTGTCCCACTCGCTGAAATTCACATCGACGTGGCGCACTTCGACCCAATGTTCGCGCGCGTCGCGCACGATCTCGGCGGGCGCATAAAAGCCCATGGGCTGCGAATTCAAAAGCGCGCAAGCGAAAGCCGCCGGATGATGCTTCTTGATCCAGGCCGAGATGTAGACGAGATGCGCGAAACTCGCGGCATGGCTTTCGGGAAACCCGTAAGAGCCGAAGCCTTCGATCTGCTTGAAGCAGCGTTCGGCGAAATCCTGTTGCATAGCCGCGCCGGACCATGCCGCCGACCATCTTTTCCCGGAATCTGTCGATGGTGCCGACATTGCGGAACGTCGCCATGGCGCGGCGCAAGCCATTGGCTTCTTCGGGCGTGAATTTCGCGGCCACGATGGCAAGCTTCATCGCCTGTTCCTGGAACAGCGGCACGCCCAAAGTTTTTTCCAGCACCGCGCGCAGTTCGTCTGTCCGGCCCGTGCTCCGGCGAGGGCGAGGGATAATCGACCTTTTCCTTGCCGCTGCGCCGCCGCAGATAGGGATGCACCATGTCGCCCTGGATGGGACCGGGCCGCACGATCGCGACTTCGATGACGAGATCGTAGAATTTTTCGCGGCGCCAGACGCGGCAGCATGTTCATCTGCGCGCGGCTTTCGACCTGGAACACGCCGATGGCGTCGGCTTTGCTGCAGCATCTCGTAAACCGCCGGGTCCTCGCGCGGCACCGTGGCGAGATCGTATGATCTTGCCTTCGTGGATGTCCGATGAGATCGAAGGCCTTGCGGATGCAGGTCAGCATGCCCAGCGCCAGCACATCGACCTTCATGATCCTGAGCACGTCGATATCGTCCTTGTCCCATTCGATGAAGATAGCGGTCTTCCATCGTGGCGGGGCCGACGGGCACGATCTCGTCGAGCCGGTCGCGCGTCAGCACGAAGCCGCCGACATGCTGCGAAAGATGGCGCGGAAATCCCATAAGCTCATTGGCGGCTTTTGCCGCGCGCGCGATCAGCAGATTGTCCGGGATCGAGCCGGCCCTGCTCGCACTTCACCGTCGCTCAGCCGGCTGCCCCAACTTCCCCAAACGCCGCTGGCAAGATTTGCCGTGACATCTTCGGTCAGGCCGAAGACCTTTCCCACTTCGCGGATGGCGCTGCGCGGGCGATAGCAGATGACGGTGGCGGTCAACGCGGCGCGATGGCGGCCATAGCGCCGGTAGACTTCCTGGATAACTTCCTCGCGCCGTTCATGCTCGAAATCGACATCGATGTCGGGCGGTTCGCGCCGTTCCTGGCTGACGAAGCGTTCGAACAGCAGATCGATCTGCATGGGATCGACGGCGGTGATGCCGAGCACATAGCAGACCGCGGAATTGGCGGCCGAGCCGCGGCCCTGGCAGAGGATGTCTTCGCGCTTTCGCGAAACGCACGATGTCGTGCACGGTGAGGAAATAGGGCGCGATGTCGAGCGTCTGCGATCAGCGCAAGCTCTTTCTCCAAGCGTTTCGCGCAACTTTCGGCGGAACACCTTCGGGATAGCACTTCGCCGCCCCTTCCCAGGTCAGATCGCTCAGATGCTGTTGCGCGGTTTTTCCTTTCGGCACCGGCTCGTCGGGATAATTGTATCTGAGCTGATCGAGCGAGAAGCTGATGCGATCGGCGAAACGGATGGTCTCCTCGATGCGCGCCCGGAGCATGGCGGAACAGTTGCGCCATCTCCTCCGGCGGTTTCAGATGGCGCTCGGCATTGGCTTCGAGCAGACGGCCCGCTTCGTCCAGCGTGACATGTTCGCGAATGCAGGTGACGACATCCTGCAATTCGCGCCTCTCGGGCGCGTGATAGAGCACATCATTGGTGGCGATGCAGCGGCACACGGGCGGCCTGCGCCATGCGCTGCCATTCGCTTAGGCGGCGCCGATCGTCGCCGCGATACGGCATGGAAGCGCCCAGCCAGACGCGGCCGGGCGCGGCCGCACGCAGCTTTTTCAGAAAGACAGGCCAATCCGTATTCGTCACGGTCGCCGTAGCTTTCGGCGAAGGCGGTCATGACGAAGGAAGGCAGTCCTCCCTCCTCTTCCGCAAGATAATTGTTCCAGGATTTTTTGAGGGGCGTACCCTTTCCCTCCCTGCTGTTCCCGGCTGCGGCGGCATCACCACCAGCAGCAATCCCTCTTGCCATTTGAGAAGATCGTCGAGCGCCAGAAGGCACTCGCCTTTCGGGGCGCGCAACTTGCCCGCGCTGAGCAGGCGGCAGAGCCGGCCATAAGCCGCACGATCCGTTGGGTAGGCGAGGATGTCCGGCGTGCCGTCGGCGAAGACAAGACGTGTGCCGATCAACAGTTTCGGCTTTTCGCCTTCGATCTCTTGCAAACCCGCATAAGCACGCACGACACCGGCCAGCGTGTTGCGATCGGCGATGCCGATGGCGGCATAACCATGCCGCGCGGCGGCCTCCACCAATTCCTTGGGATGCGAAGCGCCGCGCAGGAACGAGTAATTCGTGGTGACCGCGATTTCGGCATAAGCGCTCATGCGAAGACGCCCTGCAGAAACCAGCGCGGCGCGTCGCGCCCGGCCGTCGCGATAGAGCCAGTAGCGGCGGCCTTCTTCGTCCTCCACGCGGAAATAATCGCGCGTCGGCTGCGGCGTTTGATGGCGCCACCATTCCATGGCGATGCGCTCGGGCCCTTCGAGCTGCTTTCACGCGATGCACCACGCTGCGCCAGCGGAAACGCTGCGGCGGACCTTCGCGGCAGCTCGGCGACGACATCCACCGGTTCGGGCTTGGCGAACAGACGCAACGGACGGCGCGGCGCTTCGCCTTCCCCGCGGATTTTTCCCAAGTGCTTTTCGGTGTCTTTGGCATATTGCGCCGGCACCGCGGCCCAAGCCGCTTCGGGAATATGCGTGTCGTTCGGCTGGAAGGAGAGAATACGCTGGCTGCCGAAGCGCGCGGCCAGGCGGTCGACGAGAAAACGGATTTCCTTTTCCGCTTCGAGATCGGCATCGAAGCCGGCGGTTTCCGAGGGCGCGCGTTCGGCGCGGCTGACGCCCAAGCGAATGAGATCGTAACCGAAGCCGGGATCGAGCGGATCGGCAAGCGCATCGAGTTTCTCGCGAAACAACCGCTCGATGATGGCGGGCTGGCGCACCGGCTGACCGGTTTCGACGGCGATGCGCCGCACCGCGCCGTCGGCCCGGAAAAAACTGGCTTCCAAACGGCGCACGCCCTCGCCGCGTTCTTCCAGCACGCCCGACAAAGTTTCCGAAAGCGATTTGAGCGTGGCAAGGATTGTGTCCTGCATCACGACCGGCTCTGCGAAACGGCATTCGGCGCGGTAATCGGGAAGCGGCAGACGCGGCGAAATCGGTTTCTCGACACGGCCCAAAGCATGATCGAGGCTGAACACCATGCTGGCGCCGAAACGCGCGGTGAGTTCCGAGCGGTTGCGGCCCGCCACCTGGCCGACGGTTTTAAGACCGGCGCGGCGGAAGGCATGCGTGGTAACGGCGTCGAGATCCAAAGCCTCGACGGGAAGCGGCGCGATGAGCGCGGCTTCTGCGCCGGGTGCGGCGATGGTTCCGTCCTTATAGCGGGCGAGCGCGCGTGCGGCCGCGGCGGTTCCCGCCATGGCGCCGCGCACCGCAAAACCTTGCTCCGCGAGGTTCCGGCAAATGCGATCGCGCATGGCTTTCTCGCCGCCGAAGAGATGGGCGGCGCCGGTGACATCCAGCAAAAGCGTGCGCGGCGGGATAAAGCGCCACGAAGGGCGTGAAGCGATCGCACCAATCGGCAATGTGTTCGAGCAGCGCCAGGTCTGCCGCGTCGTTCGCCGCCATGACCTTAAGGGCCGGCAGCATGGCGCGCGCATTGGCCAGCGGCATTCCGGCAGCCAGACCGAGCGAGGTCGCTTTGCGATCGACCGCGGTGAAGCGCAGCGCGTTGTCGAGCTTGGCGGCGACGACGAGCGGTGCCGCGTCAAGCGACGTAGCGGCTTGCTGCGCCTTCCACCGCCGCTGCAAGCGGTCGGTCGCCAGACGCGGAAACCACAGCGCGAGAATCCGCCTTGCGGAAGAGACCGTCATCGCAATTCCACTCCATAACCCAACGCCCAAGCCCGCCATGCCGATTGCGCAGCAGCTGCGTTTCGAAGACGGGGTCAGCCCCAGTCTTCGCCCGCTTGCTGCGGGCTACGAACCGGCGCCATCGCGGACGGATGAGCCAGCGGGTTTCCGCTGCGCTCGCTTCCGGGTTGGCGTTGAAGCGCAACAGAAAGGCGGTGACGCCTTTGTGGGCGCAAGCGAGCGTCAGCCTCCGGCTCGCCACCAGATCGAGGATTTTCGGCTCGCCGGCAAATTCCATCACCACCGCGCCAAGCGCAGCGCAAGACAAGGCATCGCAGGCGGCGCGCAGAATATCCGTGACATCGGAAGACGCAGAACCAGGAATTGCGCCGGATCGAGGCCAAGTTCCAAAAGCCCCGTCGCGGCGAGTTCGCCGAATTCGAGGGCGGAAAAATCCTGCCGGATCCACAGCACGGGTTTTTTCGCGGCGAGGCGAAACGCCAGCGCCGCGGTGAAAGCGCAGGCCGCGGATTCATGACTGGGTTGCGCGAAGATTTCATGCAGCGCGCCGCTTTGCAGCCCGCCTTTCAGACAGGCATCGGTATCCTTAAGCCCGAGCGGAACGCGCTTTTGCGGATTCGCCGCTCCGGCGAGGGAGGCGCGAAGAGACGTGATATTTGACGCCGTGACACTCATATCTCTTCACGCGCTTAAGCCGCATTGCTGCGTGACCACGACGGCAGCTTTCTCGATGCGCTTTAAACAAATGTCGGAAAGAGGACAGGAGACGCACGCCACGCGGGAATGGGTGCAGGTTTTTTGCCCGAGACGTTTCACATGCCAATGCAGCTCGTAGAGATCGTCGGCATCGAGACCGGACGACGCCGCCATGACGGCATGATAGACCGCAAGTTCATCGGCTTTCGGGCCGACAAAACCGAACCGCCGCATGACGCGCCAGACATGGGTGTCGACCACAAAAGTCCGCTTGCGCAGGGTGCTGAAATTCAGCGTGGCCGCGGCGATCTTGCGGCCCACGCCATAAATCTGTTCCAGCCAGAACAGGCCTTGTTCGACCGGAAGATCGGCGAGGAATTCGAGATCGATGGCGCCCGCGGAAGCCCGGATTTTTCGCAAAGCGCCTTGCAGGTTCTGAGCTTTGTCCTCGGCACGGGTAGCACCCGCCAAGACCTCTTCGATATCGCCGAGCGGCGCGTCCGCGATGGCGTCCCAGCTGCGATAGCGGCTTGTGAGTTTCACAAAGGCGCGAGACGAAACCTGGTCGTAGGTCTGGCTACTGACAAAGGAACGGACGAATTGGCTCGCCGGATCGAGGCGCGGCTCATCCCGGATGGTTCCGAAGACGGTGCCGAGGCGATCACGAACGGCGCGCAGATCGATCTGCTGGTTGGAAAAGAGCAATTCCTGCATAAAAACATGTTAGAACAAAACAGGAACGTTTGTCAAGCGATGCTAAATTAGACCGTGGATCACTTTGATTGTTCCGCAGGATAATAGCGCGAATCTTGTGGGTCGTAGCAACTCAACCCGAATTTGCGGGCCGTAAGAACAATGAATGGCACAGCTTCTTCGTAATGATCCCATTGGATCCCAATATCGATGAATTGGCCGCTGGCATCGCCCAGTAGTGGACCATCGGCCCATGCAGTATTGATTTGGTTTTCCGATAGTTCGGGATAACGCTTAAGTAGGCTACCTACAAATTCGACGATAACGGTTGAGGGCGGCTGCGTGGGTGACTGATGCAGATCGTCAACTCTGTGTAAAAAATCCGGCGATCCTGGCAACAATCCTAGGGCGGGCAACCAGCACCAAAAATTTGCGCTCACGCACACTCCTCCTTTTTCCTCGACAAACTTCACAATATCACCAATCTCCCGTAGGCAACTATCTACTCCGGTGGCCGATAGTGGGCTGTTTGAATTTAGTCGAGCATTTTGAAGGCGGCGGCATATTCCACCTTCCCGATTGTCACAGGTAAAGAACCGTTCAACGCCAAAGACATGAAATGTTGGCCCGCATACGGCGATTTAAATCCGCTGGCGAGTGCTGCGCTGAAACCGAATCTTTCGTAGAACTTTGGATCACCGAGAACGAAAACACCTTCCCAGCCATCTCGCTTCGCTTGCGCCAACCCCCAGCGGATCAATTCGACTACCAATCCTTTTCCCCTGCCGATCGGGCGCGACCGCAACCGGTGCCAGCCCAAGAGCCCGGAACGGAGTGGCCATCTTTGAAAATAGAATGTGCCCGACGATATTTCCAGCATCGATGGCCACTGCCGAAATGACGGCGTCACCATCGCCCCGGAGCTGATCCACCAACCTCGCCTCGGCCGGTTGACCAAAGGCGCCTTCAACAAGCTTGCGAATGGCCGGGATGTCGGCTGGCACTTCGGGACGGATCAGTAGATTCATTATCTGTCCAGTCCCAATTTTAGCGGTTGGACAATTGAATCGGATTGCCGTCCGGGTCCTTGCCGTCGCAAAGACACAAAACTTCTCCTTGATGAACCTTCCCGAATTTTGCGCCCCGCGCCACCAGCTTCTTGCGCGCAGCAGCGACATCCTTGGCGTAGAAGACGATTTTGGGGCCCTTCCTGCCCGGCGACGGCGGACCGGAATGCAGCGCGATCCGCGCGCCGCCTGCCGCAAATTCCTGCCAGCCTTTTTCCATCGTGACTTGCTTGAGGCCAAGCACATCGCGGTAGAATTTGCTCATCGCATCCATTTGGGCAGTAAACAGGATCACACGCGCCAATTTCATTAATTACCCCCACCTCGACGTCTGCTCGACCAATTCTTCAAACGTCCGCAGCTTATCAGAAATGCTCAATCGGCAAACATGTGCTCAAGCGCTATTTTTTCCAAGAACATCCACTGTCATTCCCGGCCGAGCGAACGAAGTGAGCGAGGGGAAGGGAATCCATTCGCCTGCGCTAACGTATGGATTCCCTTCCCTCGGTTCGCGCTAACGCGCGAACCTCGCCGGGAATGACAGCAGTTAGCCTATGATCAAACTGAAAAGGTCCATCCATTCCGGATTCTGCTTTTCAATCAGGCGAATTTTCCAAGCTCTATTCCAACCCTTAATCTGCTTTTCTCTAGCAATCGCCTCATAGACGTTGTTGTGTTCTTCGAACCACACAAGGCGATGAACGCCGTAGCGTTTCGTAAAGCCATCAATCAAATCGTTCTTGTGCTGCCATGTCCGGTTTGCGAGATTGCTTGTTACACCTGTGTAAAGCGTGCCGTTCCGTTTGCTCGCTAGAATGTACACAAAATAGCGGTGATCGCGTGGCATAGGCCTAATATACACCTGTCATTCCCGGCCGAGCGAACGAAGTGAGCGAGGGAAAGGGACCCAGGTGGAAAGATCAGACGCAATCTCGCCGCCTGGGTCCCCTTCCCTTCGCGCTGCTCCGCAGCGCTCAGCCGGGGATGACAGTTCGTCTATTCCGACACGTCGATCGTCGCGGTCATCGACAGACCGACGCGTAAAGGATGCTCCGCCAATTCCGCCGGATCGAGCGCGATGCGGACGGGAACGCGCTGCACGACTTTGATCCAATTGCCGGTCGCGTTCTGCGCCGGGATCACGGCAAACGCCGAGCCGGTGCCGCCGCCGATACCCGCGACATGGCCGTGGAATGTCACCGACGAACCATAAAGATCGGATTTCAAGGTCACGGGCTGTCCGGGACGCACGCGATCGAGCTGGCCTTCCTTGAAATTCGCATCGACATAAACCTCGCTCACCGGCACCACCGCCATTAGCGGAATACCGACGCCGACCATCTGGCCGATCTGTACTTGGCGCTGCGCGATGATGCCGTCCAGCGGCGCGCGGACGACGGTGCGGTCGAGATTGAGCTTGGCGGTGTCGAGCGCCGCTTTCGCGGCCAGAACTTCGGGATTATGCGCCACATCGCTGCCGCGGATCATCGCCATCGCCGCTTGGTATTGTCCCTTGGCGGCATTCAAGCCAGCCGTGGCGGAATCGAAATTGTCCTTCACCGCCGACAATTCTTCGCGCGAGACGGCGCCGGTGGAAACCAAATTCACCCTTCGGTCGTAATCGAGTTTGGTGCGGGCGTAATCGGCTTCGCGTGCCTGAATTTGCGCATCCGCAGCACCGGCTGTAGCGACCGCCGCTTGGATTTTGCGATAGGTCAGCTGATAGGCGGCATCGGCGCGCTCCACCGCCAGCTTGGCATCTTCCGGATCGATCACCACCAGCACGTCGCCGCGCTTGACCAGTTGCGTATCATGCACCCGAACGTCCTGCACTTTGCCGCTGGTCAGCGGTGTGACTTGGGCGGAGGACGCATCGACATAGGCGTCGTCGGTCGAAACGTAATGCGCGGCGACGAGGAACCAATACGCCAATCCGGCCACCGCCAAGACGCCGATCGCCGAACCGAGTGCGAGGAACAGCCGCTCGCGGGTCAGCTTCAGGCGCTGTTCGGTGGAGGCGGCATCCGCAGCCTTGAACCAGCTCACCATTCTGAAGCCGGCGGTTCGGGCGTCTTGGAAGAAATGGATGTCGGCCATCAAATGCTCCAACGAGAATAATCAGTTCCGGGCGACATAACCGCCGCCCAAGGCGCGCACCAAAGCGACGTCATAAGCGAATGCTTGCGCTTCGAGATCGGCAACGGCGCGGCGCTGCATCAGCAGCATGTTCTCGGCCGTCAACACATCGAGATAGCGCGATAAGCCCGCGTCATAGCGCTGCCGCACAACCGAGTATGCTTTCTCGCTTTCGGCCAGCGAGGCATGGGCATGGACAAGCTGACGCGCCAGCGCGCGCTGATTGACATAAGCATCCGCCACGTCGTGCAAAGCACCGGTCAAGGTTTTGTCGTAGAGCGCGACGGCCGCATCGTATTGCGCACGCGAGGCGCGATAGATGCCCGTGTTGCGGCCATAATCGAAAATCGGCAGATGAATCGCGGGGCCGAACTGGCCCATCTCGGAGGAGCTTTGCACGAGGGTCGACATGTCGAGAGACTGCAAGCCGAATTTTCCCACCAGATCGACATCGGGATAGAAATTGGCGTTGGCGACATCGAGTTGCGAAGCGGCGGCTTGCGCGTTCAAGCGCGCGGCGACGATGTCGGGGCGCCGTCCGATCAAATCGACGGACAGTCTCGCGGGAAGCCCGACGCTGCGAACTTTCTGTCCTGCGGCGGCAACGATGGCAAGGCCGCGATCGGGACCTTTGCCGAGCAAGGCGGCGAGCTGATTGCGAACCAGCGCCACCATGCGGCCGATCGCGACGGATTCCGCCTTGGCGGCTTCGAGTTGGGCACGCGCCTGGCTGAGCGTGCCGTCGTTTTCCAAACCGTTCTTCAGGCGCTGTTCGACCAGTGCGGCGCTTTGCTGGCGGATGCGAACGGCGTCATCGGCGGTCTGTTGATCGGCGGTAAGCTGCACCAAGACGGCATAGGTCGCGGCGATAGCGGTCGAGATCTGCAAGCGCGCTTCGGCTTCTTCCGCGCGCGCCGCTTGCGCAGTGGAGGTTGCCGCGGCAAACGCTGCGCGGTTCTTGCCGAAGAAGTCGAGTTGATACTGGAATTCCCCGGCGATCTCCGCCGCATGATGCCAGCCGCGCGGAAGCAGAGCCGTATAGGGTCGCGGAAATCCGATGTTGCGGGTTTCTTCGGTTTCTTGCAGAGCGGCCTCGCCGACCACCGTCGGCCACAAATTCGCGCCGCTGATATCGGCCATGGCTTCTGCGCCACGCATACGGGCGGCCGCCATTTTGAGATCCGGCGAGCCGGCCAACGCTTCGTCGATCAGTTGGTCGAGCTCGGGGTCGCCATAGGCTTTCCACCAATCATCCGAAGGCCAGGCCGCGTCGGGCGCGGCAAAGCTTTTTGCCGTCGCATAGCTGGCGGCGGCTTGGGTTTGGGGCAGCGGGCCCAGGTCCGGTGCGCAGGCTGCGAGTGCCCCAAGCGCATCATCGCTGCCAAGCCCGGCTGCTGATGCGCGCGGTCCGGCCCAAAACCGAGAGTTCCTGTTTACCCATTGAAATTTCGATATCTTAACGTACGACTGTACCGTACGGTACTGTTGTATACGAGGGCAATTTGGGGTTAGGTTGAGCCAAAGTCAATGACAAACTGTACCGTACGGTAAATTATCGGAGGATGTGACAATGTATGCGCCGGACGCCAGCAAACCGGGCAAGGACGACCGCCGGTCGGCCATCCTGGAAATTGCCCGGGCGGCCTTTCTGCAGGACGGCTATTCCGGCACATCGATGTCGCAGATCGCCGCGCGGGTCGGCGGATCAAAAGCGACGCTCTACAATTACTTTCCGTCCAAAAAGGAATTGTTCATTGCGGTCGCTGACGAATTCTGCGCGCAAAAACTGATGCTTCTGTTCGATGTCGGCGAGATGTCCGGCGGAATCCGGCTGGCTCTCTCCGCTTTTGTCCGGCGCTTTCTGCCCATGCTGCTCTCCGATGATATTGTGGCGTTCTATCGGCTCGTGGTCGCGGAAGCGGGGCGGTTTCCAGAACTCGGCCGCGAGCTTTTTGAGATGGGCCCCAATCGCGGGGTCGAACGTATGGCCGAATATTTCGAGCGTGCGATGGAGACCGGCGAAATCCGCAAAGGCGATCCTATCGCAGCAGCGGAACAATTCCTGGATTTGTCCGCCGGGCTTCTCAACCGGGGGCGATTGTGGAATGTCGATGTCGATATGGGCCCCGAGCAGCTCGAAATGCATATCGAACGCATCGTAACGACATTTCTCGCGGCCTATGGCAATGACGCCATCAGCCAGGCCGCGCGCGAAGCCGCTAACCTCCGGTCGCCTTAAGGTTTGATGGGTTTGTTCATATAGTCCAGCATTTGATGCACGTCTCCCGCATGGGCGCCGTCGGGCGCGAGCTCGAGATATTTTTTTAGCGCTTCGATCGTGCCGGGCGGAACGACAAAATTGTTGTCCTTGTCGAGCGCGCCATTACCAAACATTACCGATCCTTTGATGAAATAAGCGTCGGCTTTCTTTGGGTTGGCGGCAATCGCTTTGTCGCAAGTGGCGACGGCATCGGTCGTGTTTCCGATGTTGTAATCGGTGGCGCAGACGTTGAACCACGCGGTGGCCGGATTGGTGGAATATCCCGCCGCATCCTTGTAGGCCGCAATGGCCTCGTCGTTTCGCTTGAGTTGTATTAGCGCGTTGCCTTTGTTCGTCAGCATTTGAGCGAGCGCCGCGTGAAGCATTGCTCGGGAAATTTTCTTGTCGGCCTGTGCACCGGCGATGCCTTTGTCATCAGCATCGACCGTTTCCTGGTACTGTCCGAGGTTCAACTCGGCGGCGCCCAGCATCTGGTAATAGTCCCACCGCGGATCGAGCGCGATCAACTTGTTCAAAATGTCGGCCGCTTGTTGCCAATTTTTCCCGGCGAGTGCGCTCTGCGCCTCGCTCAGCAGAGCCTGTCCGGCTGCAGGCGGGTTCGCCCCGGCGGTTGAGGATATTACGGCGAGCATGCCAAACAAAGCGGTTACGAGAAGAATATGCTTGCGGACCATCCTCGCCTCCAGCGCCATAGGAAGACAACTTATAGACCTAAGCCCGACGTCCCCCAACCCCGCAGCACATTCCGTGTGGCAAAGCCACGGGCCTCGTTTGCATTCAGATGACGGCGGCGAGCGGAGGGTTTTCCTGCCCCCGGACCGCGGCTGTCGAATTCATAGAGGCGTGCTTCTTCGGGCTGCATCATCGCCCTTCCGCCGCCTTTGGCGTTGTAACCCATCGCATACCAGCCTTCGGCGACGATGTGGTCGTCCATCCAGCACTGCAGAAACGCCGCGGCGCCGACATTATCGGGATCGCCGTAACGCCCGTCGGGAAAGTCCTTCGTATGGCGCCAAGGCCTGCCCAACGCGACGGTGTGAGGCGCGACGTCCATTTCCTTTATGAGTTTGCAGTGGATGAAAACCAGACCGAAGGGTTGGTGACGATCGGTATCGGGTGCCGCGATATAGCCGTTGAATTCTTGGCCCGGGCGACGTTTCGACAAGATATCGCAATGCTCAAAGACGGCGCGGCCTTTGCCGAAAATGAAATCGATGCAGCCATCGATCTGGCAATTGCGCAACAGACTGCGACGTGAATCCGTGAACAGCGTGTCCTGATATCCGGACAAGTGAACATCCTCGAGCAACGTGCGGTCCGCATCGCCTTGGATAGCCAAGGCTAACGCTTGAGCACCGCTTTTCCCCGTCTTGTCATCAGCGGTGGGCGGCAGCATGTGCCCCACATAATCGAAGTCGTTGGCGATCGTGAGCTTGCCGGCGAAAAAGTCGGGCGCGGTCACCACCATCGTCGAGGTGCCAAATGTGCCGAGCGGTTGGCCATCCACCCCCTTGTCGCTGGCTCCCTTGTTGAAAACAATGATGCTGTCGTTGCGGCCCTCACCCATCAGCTGAACAAACGGCTTGTCGACGACAATTCGTTCACGCCATTGGCCCTTGGTCAGCAGAATCCGGAAAGGATGCGCCGCGTTCGCGGGCGCCGCTGCGATCGCGGCCGCGAGGTTCGGGTAGAGCGGCGAACCTGCAAATTCCTGCGCGCGGTCCTCTTTCGCCACAACGGCGTCAAAGCCGTAGCGGCCATGGACCGGAGCGCAACCGGCAAGACCGGCATCGACACCGAAGGCGGTCATTCCTTGAAGCAGGGCTCTGCGACTTTGCATACGATACAGTGTTCACGGAATGTTAGAATTACGGAGTGATTACTACCACAATATTCGCGGTGAAATTAGGGACCCTGACGCCGCCGTGACAATGGGCGATACACATCATAGAATTCCTGCAATATCGAGGGGCATTTCATGTACAGTCGAGTTCTGCGCGCAGGGCTGTTTCTGACACTCGCTGCGGCAATTCCGTTCGCTGCTTTGGCGCAACCCAAAGCGCAGCACGCGGCTCACAGCGCGCAGGCAAGCGAACCATCGCCCGCACCAACACCGTCTCCGACTTTACCGCCGCCTCTGCCAAGCGGGCCGCTGCCATGGTCGGACAAGTCGCTTGCGCCGGACGCCCGCGCCGATCTGGTGCAGACATACATTACGCGCGACGAAGAACTGACGCTTGTGAAGGGATATTTCGGAGCCAATCGGCCCGGGATGACGAACCTTTATAGCGAGGCGATCCGGAAGGACCTTCCCGGGTCGGCGGGCTATGTGCCGGGCATTGCGCGACTGGGTATCCCCGCCTTGCGCGAATCCGACGCCAGTCTCGGCGTTGCCAATGGCGGGCGCATGCGTCCCGGCGATACGGCTGTGGCGCTACCTTCTTCGCTTCTGACGGCGGCCACCTGGAACGCTTCGATGGCATATGCGGGCGGCGCGATGATCGGCGCCGAAGCGCGCCACAAGGGCTTTAACGTCATGCTGGCGGGCGGCGTCGATCTGGCGCGCGACCCGCGCGGCGGACGCACTTTCGAATATGTCGGCGAGGATCCCTTGCTGGCCGGGACGATGGCGGGCGAAGCCATTCACGGCACGCAAGACGTCAATATCATTTCGACGATCAAACACTTCGCATTGAACGATCAGGAAACCGGGCGCAACACGATGAGCGCCAACATCGCCGAACAGGCGATGCGCGAAAGCGATCTGTTGGCTTTCGAGATTGCGATCGAGCACGGCGATCCGGGCGCCGTGATGTGCGCTTATAATCGCGTCAATCTGGTGTATGCCTGCGAAAACGACTTTCTGCTGAACAAGGTATTGAAAGGCGATTGGGGATATAAGGGCTTCGTGCTGTCGGATTGGGGAGCGGTGCATTCGACGGTGCCCGCCGCCATGAGCGGCCTCGACCAGGAATCCTCCTACAGCCACGACAAGGAAGATTATTTCGGCGATGCCCTCGCCAAAGCAGTCACCGACGGCACCCTGCCCGAGGCGCGGTTGCATGACATGGTCCACCGCATCCTGCGCACCATGTTTGCGAAGGGGTTGGTCGATCATCCCGCTCGTCAAGCAGCCGATCGACGAAAAAACCGACCTCGCCGTCGCGCAAACCGACGCGGAAGAAGGCATCGTCCTGTTGAAGAACGAGAAGGAATTGTTGCCGCTGTCATCGGTGTCGCGTCATGGCGCGCGCCGCATCACCATCATTGGCGGTTACGCCGATATCGGCGTGCTGTCGGGCAGCGGTTCTTCGCAGGTTATCCCCATCGGCGACCGACCGGAGCAAGAAATCCTGACGGGCGGCGGTGTCATCATGGATCCCAACAGCCGGCCGCGGCTACCGAACGGCGTCATGATCTTCGATCCGCCATCGCCTTATGAGGCGATCCGCGATGAGGCGCCGCGCGGATCGCGCATCGTCTATTACGACGGCACCGATATTACAAAAGCAGCAGCACTGGCGCGCGCTTCCGATATCGTCATTGTCTTCGCCTTGCAATGGGCGAGCGAAGGTTGGGATGTGCCCGATCTGGCACTGCCCGGGTTCCAGAACGCCCTGATAGACGCCGTCGCCGACGCCAACCCGCAAACCATTGTTGTTCTGGAGACCGGCGGTCCGGTGACCATGCCATGGCTTGGCAAGGTTGGCGCCGTATTGGAATCTTGGTATCCGGGCAATCGCGGTGCCAATGCGATCGCACGCATTCTGTACGGCGAAGTGAACCCGTCGGGTCGGTTGCCGATCACCTTCCCCGAAAGCGAAACGCAATTGCCACGGCCCGTTATCCCAGGCCAGGGCTATCCTCAGGTTGCGATCACCGGACCCGATACCAAAACGCCTTTCGACATCAATTATGTCGAAGGAGCGAATATCGGATACAAATGGTACGCGGCAAAGAAACTGACGCCGCTTTTTCCGTTCGGTTACGGACTATCCTACAGCACATTTTCTTACAGCGCGATTGAATGTCGCGGGCGGCACGGTGATCAGCGGCAGCTTCGATGTGCGCAACACGGGTTCGCGTGAAGGCAAGACCACCGCGCAAATCTATGCCACGCCACCGGGCGGCGTTTCGCGCCTGATCGGTTGGAGCAAAGTCGAACTCAAGCCGGGTGAGTCACGCCAGGTGACCTTTAAGTCCGATGCGCGGTTGCTGGCGACATTCGACGCCGACGCACATGTTTGGAAGGTTGCGGAAGGCGACTACCGCGTGACGTTGGGCAACTCGGCCACCGACGTCAGCGCTTCGGCGGTCGTTCACCTGGAAGCCAGAACGATCAATCCTTAGACGCTTTGGACACGGTCCAATTCGCGACGTCTTTCCAAATGCCCGGACCATCAAGGTCGCGCAACAGCATGTGATAGCCGTTCGGATATTTGTGAACTTCGGCGCGGGTGCCGAGATCTTTGATGACGGCTTCCGTGGGCTCGCGGGGAATGATCTGATCCTTTGCGCCGTAGAGAAAGAGGATCGGCGGCGTGGACTGCAATCGCTCCGGAGCTTTGCGCGCGTCATCCATCAACCCGACCAAACCCCATATCGCGTCGGCGCGGGTTTTCTTTTGGAATAAGGGATCGCGCGATATTTTGCGCAGCATCTCGATATTGTCGGACGGCCAGATTTTCAATCCTTTGCCCGAAAGCTCGAGCCACGGCATGGTGTGCGCCGTCAGCCATAGCGCCACGCGATAGGTGATGGGCATGTCCTCGCGCGACCAAACGGCAGGCGCGACCAAGTATGACGCCGTCCAGGCGCGGCGGATGCTCGTCCGCCAGCGACGTCAGGACGACTGCGCCACCCATGCTCTCGCCCAATGCAAACACGGGCACGCCGGGATTGCGAGCACGGACGGCTTCGATGCAATCGGCGAGATCGTCGCGCAACGCTTTGGCTCCCGGCCAGATGCCGGTGTTGGGCGCCTTGCCGAAGCCGCGCTGATCGTAAGCATAGGTGGTGATGCCCTGCTCCGCCCACCATGTCGCGGGCATATCGAATGCATTCGAATAATCGCTCATGCCGTGCAGCGCGACGATCACGGCGCGCGGATGGTCGGCATCCCAATGGCGCAACGGCAAATGCAATCCGTCGCGGGTGAGAAACGTGTCCGCGTTCAGTGCGGGCGTCTGGTTTTCAATGCCGAGCGGCGCAATCACCGGGGCGCATGCGGTCAATGAAATCGCGGCAAAGATCAAACCTGCCCAGAAGAAACGCTATCTTGCCCATTTCGTCCTGTATCCGATTGCGGCTCACGGTCCGCTGGCCAATGCCCAATCACTATGATAGCGCTGTCACAACCCACCTGAGTTGGGAAGAATAAAGGGGAAGCGCGAATGAGCAAGTGTGGCCAGTCGCCTGGGCCGCGTTATTGGCATTGGGGCTAAGCGGATGTTCGTCATCGCCGCTGTCCGATATTCTTGCAACCGCGATCCCACCCGGCAAGACACGATAAAATCGGAGCCTACCTTCCCGCCAAAGACGCTGACGCTTCTCTACACAACATTTCAAGATCATGCCGTTCTTCAGCGCGACAAGCCTATCCCCGTTTGGGGACTGTCCGCTCCCGGCGCTCATATAGGTGTTTCTCTGGCTGGAGAGACGGCAAGCGCAACCGCGGATGCCCGCGGAAAATGGATCACCACGCTGGCCCCGCTGAAGACGGGAGGCCCATACCAGCTGTCCGCAACCAGCAGCACGGGCAAGACGCAAACCGTGAAGGATATCTTGATCGGCGACGTCTTTCTGTGCTCGGGACAATCCAATATGGAAATGCCGGTGCGCGCAGCACCGAATTACGACTCGGATATTAAAGGCGCCAACAATCGCAATATCCGGCTTTTTCATGTGCAGCGCTTCGCGAGCCCCACGCCGCGCGAGACATTCGGCGCGGACGCGAGCTGGGCGGTCACCAGCCCCGAAACTGTCCCTGAATTTTCCTCCACCTGCTACAATTTCGGCAAGAATCTGCAGCCCGCTGTGAATGTTCCGATCGGATTGATCGAAGATTCCTGGGGCGGTTCCGTCATCCAGACCTGGATCGGCGCGGACAAAATGCGCGCGTTGGGCGGCTACGACCCGTACCTCGATGTCTTGCCGATCTACGCCAAATCTCCAAAAGACGGCGAAAAAAAATGGCGCGAAATTGCGCGCAGCTGGTGGCTGCAGCACGATCCCGCCAGCGCCGCGACACCTCCATGGTACGATCCGGCCTATGACGATTCCACCTGGGATCGCATCGTCCCGACCGGCACATGGCGGGAATGGCCCATAGCGTTGCTGAAGAAATTCAACGGCGTCGTGTGGTTGCGCGAAACCTTGGATCTCAGCGCCGATCAAGCCAAGCAAGGCGGCCGTTCTATCGCTCGGCAAGATCGACCACGCGGACATCGCATGGGTCAATGGCGTCGAAGTCGGTGCCCTTGAGGGCTATGACGTCGAGCGCTTTTATGACATTCCCGCCGCAACGCTGCACGAAGGCCGCAACGTAATTGCCGTGGGCGTGTATGGCGGCGCCGGAATGCTCACCCCGGCCGACAAGCTCACGCTCAAACTCGGCAATGGTTCGGTCATCCCGCTCACCGCGCCTTGGCGCTACAAAACGTCGGCGACCATTGCTCAGCTCGGCATGATTCCGCACGTTCCTTGGCTCAATCAGTTCGGTCTAACCGTGCTGCGCAACGGCATGATCGATCCACTTGGTCCGACGCCGGTGCGCGCGGTTCTTTGGTACCAGGGCGAATCCGATATCGGGCAGCCGGAGGAATATCGCCGGCTACTAACGGCAATGATTGATGATTGGCGACAGAAATTCGGCAGCGACACGCCATTCATCATCGTGCAGCTTCCCAATTACGGCCCGCTCACAACCAAACCCGAGCAATCGGATTGGGCGGATTTGCGCGAAGTCCAACGCAAGATCGCCGATCAGATTCCGAACATGGCATTGGCGGTGACCATCGATCTGGGGCAAATCGACAACATTCATCCGACAAACAAACAGGAGCTGGGTCGTCGGCTGGCTTTGGTGGCCGAACGTCTGGTGTATGGCATGAGGGTCGTGGATTCGGGACCGACACCTATAGCTGCGATCCGTCAACAGAACACCGTCGCCTTGAGCTTCGCGCATGTGGCGCAGGGATTGATCGTCACCGAATCCAATCGGCCGGTGAGTTTCCAAGTTTGCGACAAATCATGGAACTGTCGCTACGTCGACGCCGTAGAGAACAAGGACGAAATCGATCTCGCTCTGTCAGGTATCAACGATGCCGTGACCGTGCGCTATTGTTGGGCCGACTCTCCGCTCTGCAATGTCTACAATTCCGAAGGTCTGCCGGCTATGCCGTTCGAGACGGCGATTACGCAGGCCGAACCAGTACAAGTTGAGAAGCAACTGGTTCGCAAATCGCATCGCCGGGCTCGTTCGCGCAAACCCAAGGTGTAACACGCGGCCTTACGCCGTAACCGATGGTCGATTTCACACGTTTGCGCGCATGACCGGACGCACGCCATGCGGCAGATAGGCTTCGCAAATCCGGCAGGTGCGGATTTCGAGAAGAAGGCATGCGAGTTTTCGTTCGACTGGTGTCAACCCTTCAACAAATTCTTGGCAATCACCAACTGTTGCACTTGGCTGGTCCCTTCGTAAATTCGGAAGACGCGCACATCGCGGTAGAAGCGTTCGATGCCATAATCGGCCACATAGCCGGCACCGCCGAAAATCTGTACCGCGCGATCGGCCACGCGTCCGACCATCTCGGAGGCAAAATATTTGGTGCAGGCCGCTTCCAACGTAATAGCCAGGCCGGCATCATAGCGCCGTGCGGCGTCGAGCAACATCGAGCGCGCCGCATAAGCCTCGGTCTTGGAATCGGCCAGCATGGCTTGGATCAGCTGAAACTCCCCGATCTTCTTGCCGAATTGCTCGCGCTGGCGCGCATAAGCCACGGCCTCGTCAAGCAGACGCTCGGCCACGCCGACACAGACGCTGGAGATATGCAGCCGCCCGCGATCGAGGACCTTCATGGCGAGCTTGAAGCCTTCGCCCTCTTCGCCCAATCGCAGATCGGCCGGCACACGCGCGTCTTCGAAAACCACATCGCAGATTTGCGCACCCTGCTGGCCCATCTTCCTCTCCGGCTTGCCGATGCTAATGCCCGCTATGTCCGCCGGAACAATGAAGGCGGAGATTCCCGAAGCGCCTTGCCGCGCCCGATCGGTCCGCGCCATTAGCGTAAACATGCCGGCGCGGTTGGCATTGGTGATGTAGCGCTTGGTGCCATTGACGACATAAACCTCGCCGTCGCGGATGGCTGTTGTACGCAGAGAGGCCGCGTCGGAGCCGGCACCCGGTTCGGTCAAGGCGAAGCTGGCGATCACCTCGCCGCTTGCCAATCGCGGCAGCCATTCCTTTTTTTGTGCATCGCTGCCGAACATCACCACGCCCTGACTGCCGATCCCGACATTGGTGCCGATCGCCGAACGGAAGGCGGGCGATGTGTGTCCAAGCTCGATGACGACCAGCGCTTCTTCTTCCATCGAAAGGCCCAGGCCGCCATATTCGATTGGGATAGAGAGACCGAACAATCCCAACGCGCGCATCTCGGCCAGAATAGAGTCCGGGATGCGGTCCTGCTCGGCGACCTTGGCTTCCATCGGCATGCATTTCTCGCGCACGAAACGGCGTACCGTATCGAGAAGTTGTTCGCGGGTTTCTGCGTCGAGCGCCATTGTGTTCCCTGCCGTGTTCCCACAACGAGAATAGCGCACAATTTGGATCGGCTAGTCGAGCTTTTCGTGTGGTGCGTAAACTGCGAAGACCAAGATATGATCGACCGTTGCGCCATCCGTCCCTAAGGGAAGGAACACATATTCGCTGTAGATCGGTTCAAATTGTTGGCCGCTGCGCTCGACCCAGCCGCGCATCGCCACAGGCTCTTTTTTGCGAACGACGCGATCATAGACGGATTTGATCAGTGCGTGATAACCGGGGGACAGTTTGTCGGTTTCACTCCAAAGCTTTCCTTGGAAGGAAACGCCATGCGCCATGACATAGGCATCGCCGACGATGCGATAGTCGTAGTCCTTTCCGCCATCCACGACGCGCACCAGCGTCGTGTTGCGCAACAGGCTCGAAAGACCGCGCGGCGTGACATCGCTACGAGAGGGAAAATTCCTCTCGGCGCTCAAGCTGCGCCAATAGGCGACGCCTTGTTGCAGAATGGGGCTGTCAATTTCGCTCAGCGCGATACAGCCATCCGTTTTCGCCGGCGTTGCGCCGGTGCCCGATGCCGTTTGGTCAGATTCGTCATTCGTCGGCATCTGTCGCACGGAGAGAGATTACGCCTCAATTCAGAGTCACCCGGCGATGGTTAAGAGATGGTTTAGATTTACCTCTCACGTAACCGGCAGCAATCCGATCATCGAGCCGGTGAGGCCGCTGGCCATCGTACCCGCCAAAAGTGCACGCATGACAAGTGGTACAACCGTATCGCGACGGCCCGGTTCCAACGCGCTCATCCCCGCAATGACGATACCGACCGACGAGAAATTGGCGAAACCGCACATGGCATAGACCATGATCAACATCGAGCGCGGATCCAGCGCTCCCTTCGGCATACCTGCAAGATCGATATAGGCGATCAGTTCGTTGAGGATGGTTTTGGTTCCCATCAAACTTCCCGCCGTTGCGGCTTCGCGCCACGGCACGCCATAGAGCCAGACGACCGGCGCGAACAGCCAGCCGAAGCTGCGCTGCAGCGTAACCGGCGCACCCCATACCGGCGGCAGATGGGCGAGGATCATATTGGCAAGCGCCACCAAGGCGACCACGACGACCAGCATCGCGATGATCTGCCAATAAATCTTGAGACCAACCTCGGTGCCGTGGGAGACCGCATCCATGCTGGAGCGGTACTTCATTTCATGTTCTTCCGCCGTATCGGTCGCGGCTTCGCCCGGAATCATGATGCGCGCGACAACGATCGCTCCGAACAGCGACATCATCGATGCGATAAGGATATGACCCAGCGCGCCCGGCAAGACGGGATTGAGGATCGTCGCGTAAAGCACGAAGACCGTTCCGGCGACGACCGACATGCCCACCGTGAACATGATGAACAATTCCGCGCGATTGAATTTTCCGAGATAAGGACGGACCACCAGCAGTCCTTCCACATTGCCGAGAAAGACCGTGGCGCCGCCGCCAAGCCCTACCGCGCCGCCGATCCCGAGCAGTTTGCGCAGCACGAAAGCAATGGCCTTCACCACAAGAGAGAGAATCCTCCAGTGCCATAGCAGCGCCGACAGCGCCGAGATGACGATGACGAGCGGCAAAACGCCGAACGCGAAATTGACCAAGCCTCGGGGATTGACCACGGTGAAAGGCGGCGCGCCGCCGCCGACGAATCCGAACACGAACGACGTACCAGTCTTGGTCGCATCGGTCAGTGCCGTCACCACGCTGTTGAGACTAAACAGCGCATCGCGCGCCACCGGCACTCTCAGGAGGAGCAACGCCAAGCCCATCTGAAGCGCCAACCCCACGACCACGGTACGCAGCGGAAAGGCGCGGCGGTTCTCGGAAAGCAGCCAAGCCAGCGTCAAGATGGCAAGAATGCCCAGAAGCGACTGGAGATGAAGAAAACCGCCGAGGTTCTCCAGATGGAGATCACCGAGAAACTGAAGCACGCTAGCCCCCTTGCCGGACCCCCGGTTACACTTCTACGCCGATTCGATAGAAGTGCGATGCAAACCACCACCCGCCCCGTCGAGATCAAAGCGCTTTCCGGCGCTCGCGCCCTGCCCCCGTTGATCCTTGTGCTTTACCACTTTTGCGAAGGCCACGGCTATCGCGGCGCAACCTGGTTCGATGTGCCCGTCGGCAAAGGCTATTTGTGGGTCGAGTTCTTCTTCGCTCTATCGGGCTTCATCTTGATCCATGTTTACGGTCGAGCGGGCGCAAGAATTCTGGCGCGGCAAGGCGTTCGTTCCGTTCCTGCAAGCGCGGCTGTCGCGGCTCTATCCGGTTCACATTGTCACGTTGTTCTCCATGCTGTTCCTGATGCTGACATTGAACCAGCTGTCTTACTGGGGCGGATATGTCTCGATCTATCATCAGCCTTATGCGCCGGTGAACACTTGGCCGAGCTTCGTCGCCAATCTGTTTCTGGTGCAGGCGTGGAATCTGTTTCCCTGGCTGACTTGGAACGGCGCATCCTGGTTTGTCAGCATCGAATTCCTGCTCTGTCTGCTGTTTCCGATTTACCTGTTGTTGTCGCGCGGCGGGGTGTTGCGGGCGCTGGTTATCTTAGGCGCAGGATTGTCGGCGTTGACCTTCATGGCGCAGACCTCGGGACATGGTCTCGACATCACGTTCCACAACGGCGCATTGCGCGGCATGGCCGGGTTCGCGGTCGGCGTCGGCTTGGCGATGCTCCATCGCGCGGCAAATGACGCGGGCGCCCAACGGCTGCCCGAATGGTTTTATCATCTGGCACAAATCGCGGTTCTGGGATTTTTCTATTGGGCGACTTATCACACGGGCTGGTCGCATACGCCGAAAGACATCTGGTTTGCGCTGGCGCTTTACGCGCTGATCTTTGCGCTGGCGTTTGATCGCGGATTTCTGGCCCGCACCATGTCGACGGCACCGCTGCTTAAATTGGGGGAATGGTCTTATGCGATCTATATGGGCCAAACCTTCTGGCTTCAGCTCATCCGCACCTTCGAGCAACGTCTTTATCCCCCCGACGACACGATGGTGCTCGGTTTGCGCTGGGGCAGTTTGGCGTGGTGGATCGAGCCTTTTGTCTTGCTGGGCATTTGCATTGTATGGGGCGCGCTGCTCGCCGTTTTGATCGAACATCCCGCGAACGCCTATTTGCGGCGGATGTTTGCCCAGCGGAAAGCAGCAACGGCTTGACCGTTCGACGCGCCTAGGCGATCACTGACGCTCCAAAAACACGGCGTTTCAGGAGAACTCTCATGGCCATTCGTTTCGACGGCAAAGTCGCAATCGTTACGGGCGCGGGCGGCGGGCTGGGCCGCACGCACGCATTGGAATTTGCCAAGCGCGGCGCGAAAGTCGTGGTCAACGATCTGGGCGGCGCCATCGATGGGACGGGCGGAAACAGCGCTGCGGCCGAAGCGGTGGTCGCCGAAATCAAGGCTGCCGGCGGCACGGCGATTGCCAATGGCGCGTCCGTCACCGACGACGCGGGCGTTGCCCATCTCGTCAAGCAGACGATCGATGCCTTCGGGCGCGTCGACATCCTGATCGCCAATGCCGGCATCCTGCGCGACAAGAGTTTCTCCAAGATGGAGCTGAAGGATTTCGAGGCGGTGATGGCCGTGCATCTGATGGGCACCGTCAAGCCGTGCAAGGCGCTGTGGCAAATCATGCGCGATCAGCAATATGGCCGCATCGTCGTGACGACCTCTTCCAGCGGGCTTTATGGCAATTTCGGCCAAACCAATTACGGCGCGGCGAAAACCTCGCTGGTGGGCTTCATGAACACGCTGAAATTGGAAGGCGCCAAAGACAACATCAAGGTCAATGCCGTTTGCCCGGTGGCCGCCACGCGCATGACCGAGAATTTGATGCCGCCGAATATCTTGGAAATGTTGAAGCCGGAATTCGTCACGCCGGGCGTGGTGTTCCTGGCCAGCGAGGAAGCGCCGACCGGCATGATCCTCACCGCCGGGGCCGGCGTGTTCGCCGCCGCGCGCATCGAGGAAACCGAAGGCATCAATCTCGGCCACAAAGCGAGCGCCGACGACGTTGCCGCGAATTGGGCGAAGATCGCCGATTTCTCGACCGCCAAGCCTTATTTCCAGGGTTCGGAGCAATCGCAGAAATTCTTTGCGCGGCTGCAAGACAAGCCGGTGGTGGGATAGGACGCGTCGTGATCCTGTGCGTCGCAAATGAACCCGACAGTTATTCCCTTCCCTGCACGCTCCGAAAATTAACCCGGACCGCTCGCTCGCGACCGGGTTTCATTTGCCGGCGACTCTTCGGCTTTCGTTTGGCTTGGTGTCGAACCATTCTCTAGCCAGGCTGCGAGGGCCGCCGTCGCCTTGGCGCATGAGGTGCTTAGATCGCTCGCGAGCGGATCGACACTATCGGTCTGCCCGGTCTTGCAAGCTGTCTCGTAGGCGCGGGAGAGCACACTCAATTCCATCGCGCCGATGTTGCCTGCCATACTCACAAGTTCGTGCGCAACACGTGCCGACGCCAACAGATCGCCCTTCGCTTTGTGCTCTTCCAATAGTGCAAGGTGACTTGCAGCCTTGGCCAAAAACATTCCCGCAAGCTCAGAAACTTTTGCCGCAGGGAGAACTTCCAACAGTTCCGAGAGCTTCGCATCGTCCAGAACTGACGGGGTGGGCTTTTCATCGTTGCTCCTCGCCTGGATTTCGGTACCTCCGGCGGGAGTTTGGAATGTCAGATGTGTACCTCTCCGCGGCAAGGAGGCAAGTTTCGAAAGCAGCGCTTTGGCATCCACCGGCTTGGAGATGTAATCGTTCATACCGGCTGAAAGATATTCTTCGCGCGCGCCGGACATGGCGTTGGCGGTCATAGCGATGATGTGTATATTGCAGGCTGGCGGGGGTAATGCGCGTATTTGTTTTGTGGCCTCGATTTCCATCGAGCTCCGGCATCTGGATATCCATGAGCACCGCATCGTAAGCCTTGCGACGTACGGCATCCACTGCCTGACGACCGTTTTCCGCAACATCGGTGTGATGACCCGCTTTGCCGAGGAGGGCCGTCGCGAACACTTGGTTGATTTTATTGTCCTCAGCCAAAAGAAGAACGAGCGACGAGGTCGGTGCCGGTTCGGGCAAAGCGCTCTTCGTCTCCACCGCTCGATCTTGCCGCTGGCCGGGAAGCGCCTCGCCCCTACGCGGCGAGAACAGCTTGTTCAAGCAGTTGGTTAGGTCCTTTTGACGAATAGGCTTGTCCAGATAGGCGTCGAGCGTACGCAACGCGTCTTTGTTGATGCCATGCGGCCCTGCAGAAGATGCAAGCACCAGTTTGATCTCAGCGAACTCCGGCCTGGAACGGATGCGCGCGGCCAGTTGGTCTCCGGACAATCCCGGCATCATCTGGTCGAGGACAACAAGATTGTATGGGCGTCCTTTGTGCCAAGCGCGCTCAAGTTCGGCCATCGCGGCGAATCCGTCTTGAACCGCACAGACCTGCATTCCATAAGCGCTAAGTTGGCGGCCGAGAATCTCGAGATTCATCGGAATATCGTCTACGATAAGAACGTTCACATTCTTTAACTTCAAGAGCATGGCGGGATGGTCCGAAAGCGTAGCTTCCGAGCGCTCCAAAGGCAGACATATCCAGAAGGTAGACCCGGTTCCGACATGGCTGGTCACACCAATCTCGCCGCCCATCATTTCCACAAGCTGCTTGCAAATTGCCAAGCCTAAGCCGGTTCCACCGAAGCGGCGCGTAACAGAATTGTCGACCTGACTGAATTTCTTAAATAGACGTTCCCGAACGTTCTCGGGTATGCCCAAACCGGTATCCGTGATTTCGAAACGCAGCACAAACTGCTGCTGCGACTTTGCGTCGTCGTCGTGTTGCGCGAACACTTGGAGCGAAACTCCGCCCCTCTCGGTAAATTTGATGGCATTGCCCAAAAGATTGAGAAGAACCTGACGCAAGCGCGTGGGGTCACCGCGATAAGTGCCATGCGCAGCATGATCGACGAAAACGTTGAGATCGACCCCCTTTTCGCAGGCCTTGCCGGTCATCAGGCTCGTGGCGCTCTCCACAACGTTGAGAAGATCAAAATCGATGCGTTCGATTTCCAACTTTCCGGCCTCAAGCTTCGAAATGTCCAAAATGTCGTTGACGATAGCCAGCAAAGCCTCGCCGGATTCACGCACGACCTCGGCAAATTTTCGTTGCTCTTCGCTCATCTCGGTATCCATGAGAAGGCCGGTCATACCGAGGATGCCGTTCATGGGTGTACGGATTTCATGGCTCATATTGGCGAGAAATTCGCTTTTTGCCTGATTGGCTCTATTGGCATCATCGCGCGCTCCGGCGAGTTCTCTCGCCTGGTGCGCCAACTGGGCTGCGGCTTCACGCACTTCCTCTTCGGCCTTATGGCGGCGGGATTCATGTAGCAGCAACGTACCGAGCACCGTTGCGGCAAATATGCCGGAGATGAAAGCGGGAACTATCGCGTCAAATGCCGCCGTCCGTCCGTTGAATTGCCACAAAATCAGCAGGCTCAAACATGTGGAAAGAACGCCCAAAATGGGCAAATGGTAGTAACTGACTTCGGCGGTCTTCCCGCCATTGCGCCAGTCAAGCAACAGACGCAAGGCAATACCAACAACGGCACAGACGATCGACATTGCGATCCCAAGGCTATCAGGCGTTCCGCCATGGAGAATAGGGATAAACTCCACAATGATAACGATGAGAGCGGCGGTGAGTGCTGCAGCGGGCCCGGCAAGAAGCCCCGCCAGAGCCAGGAGGATTGTCTGGCTGCCCGTAAAACCGCCGCCGCTCAAATGTACCGGCATCAACTGCGCGATGGCAGTTGCAGCGCCGAACAAAACACCGGTCGCAGCGCCTTGCAACGGACGCGAAGTCGGCCACCAATGCGCCGCGCCTTTGCACGTAGGCCCGTAAGCAATAACGGCCACGGCAAATATTGCAAGGTTGAGAAGAAACTCGACAATCGTGATTTGCCAGAAGATGTCCATAACACTCGTGCCCCTATAGCGTTTTTGCCGGCCTAGTGCTCGATGCTCAATGTTGCCAATATCGTTCGCTCGACATCGGGGCCCGATGTCTGTTGCTGGTTTGCCTGCAACAGATTTTGGCCGGACACTGCGATGGTCATCCAGTCGGTCAACCGATAAGCGATGCGACTGTCGAGAGAAAAAAAGGCGTTGACGGGTACCAAGACCGTTCCGAGCCCATACGGCCTGAGGCCGGAAGTGCTCGATTGATAGGCGAGATAAGCGTCGATATCCCAGTCGCCTTGTGCCCACCCAAGACTCGTTTTCACCACATGATTGGGCGTCGTATGCTGATAATCGACGTAACTTACTCCGTTCTTGGCAAATGGCATGAACTCATCACCGATGATTTCGGCACGATAATTCACGGACCATCGCCACTCGGCGCCGATGCGGCCATCAAGGTTCAACTCTAGACCTACCGCTTGCGTGTCGCCCACGGTTCCAGACGCGGAGTAAAACCCGCCGCTGGGCGTGACAATGGAACCTCCAACTACCGACGCGATATTCTCGGAACGCTGATAGAAAGAACTCGCGTGCAGTCGCGCGGAAATATCGGAAATATCGCGATCCCAAGTCACCTGGTAATCGGAAACGGTCGTCGGCTTGATCGATGGGATTCCTGTCAGGCCAAAGACGGGAGATGCCATGAGAAATGCACCTGCATTGTTCAGGCTTGGCAACTGTACACCGCGGCTCGCCGTAAACCGTATCGTGTCCGGCCCATCCAGTTTCCATACCAACCCGCTGTTGTAACTGAGGACATCGATCTTACGATTCCAATCAGAGTTCGCGAACGGATAGCCTGCCGGTATGAGGCCACTGCGGCCGAGTGAGAGATGGTCGAATCGTACAGCGTCAGTGAGAGAAATGGATGGTATGATCCGCCAGTTCCACATCGCGGAGGCCGATACAACATCGTAGAAGACATCACCACCCGGCGTGGGCGCGGTATTCTCGGTGTTGTATCGATATTCAAGCGCCAGCCGGACGACATGATCTGCGCCAAGATTGAAAGCATCTTCTGCTTGAACGACCATGACGCGGTTGTGGAAGTCGGGGCTTCCGAAGCCTGTATCATCACCGAGCGTTGATGAGATCCAGTTGTTGTAGGCCGTGATTTTTATCAGCCCGGCATCTGTATCGGCGATTAGCCGGGCCAGCAGAGAATTTGTTTCAGTCATGTCGCTTTGATAGATGTACCCCGGCGTTGTGTCGTTGCTCCGGGCGTGGCTATGGCTAGCATCGAAATCGAGTTCCACATCGTTGGTCAGCGCGAAAACAGCATTGGCGTCCAATTTCGCGTGGTTTATTTCCGCGCGCTGTGTGTCCGCCATGGTCAGTGGAATGGGGGTGCTGAATTCATTTTCCGATAGCAAATTGCCCGACAGGCGCATGGCGCCGGCGGTTCCCAGCTTGATTGTCTCGACACCTGAGATTTCAGTCAGACCTTGTGTTCCGACGCTTACCGATGCCGTGTTCACATCGTCGTAGCGGGGATTGTAGGTGATGATGTTAATCACCCCGTCCACCGCATTGAACCCGAAGAGTGCGGCATTCGCACCTTTGACAATTTCAATTTGGCGAATTGCAGTCAGTTCGACCGGTAGCGTGTTCCAGGGAATGTAGCCGAAGAAATCCGCATAGACCTGCCGGCCATCAATCAACACAAGGGTCCGGGCGGCGTAAGATTGATCGTAGCCTTGTATGGCGACGTCCGCTTGATCGTTGGTCCATTGCATCACATCTACGCCGCCAACGTGGCGCAGGATACCGGGGATGTCACGCGCGCCCGAGCGGTGAATTTCGTCTGCGGTTATAATCGTCATATCGACCGGCGCTTCGGTAACGCGCTGCGGCGAACCCGTTGCGCTTGTGGTCACGGGCTCACCGAACAATTGCTCGAGCGAACCGTAATCCATGGATTGCGCGCGAGCCGGGTTGATGCTCAGCAATACGACGATGATTACCGTCGATCTGATCAGCAGACGGGGATGATAATGATCGCGCTTGTGTGATAAGTTCTGTGGATCATCGATCATCGGCGTTTCACCATCATTGTGAAGACGGAAGAGAATTGGGCTCCGACCGCGGAGGCCATCGCTGTGTCGAGGACAATATTGACGCCGGAGCCGGCTTGGACCATGAGCACGCAGCATTTGACGTCGAGGCATACTGGGTCATTGGAAATGCTGACGACGCGTTGGCGCCGCACGGACTCTCCAACCTGAATTCCGCCCCCTGCAACGCCGGGCATGAGATACAGCGCATCGAAATGTTGGGCGTTCTGGACGAATTCCTCGATGGACATGACACTCGTGTGTATCGCCGACGATCCAGGACCACGCATCGACGCGAGCATTCCGGCGGTTTGTGCAGCAGAATTCTTGCCGTCTCGAACATTTGTGCTGTACACAACGTCAATGGAAATCGCTGAGCGGTTTTGCAGCGAATCGAGAAATCCGAGCGAGCGTGTCGCAGCCTGAAGATCGGCGAGCGCGACAGCATCTGCCGCATGTGCGGAAGTTGCGAAGACAAGCGCTGCACCGATTACTAAGGACGCCATGATCCAAGCGACATCATGAAAATGATTTTGTTGGATCTCGGGCATTGCGTCTTCCCCAGTCGGCATCGGCTGCTGCAAGCGCAGAGTTGTGCAGCCGAAGACACATGTTATGGGGTTGCATCCAAGAAAACTTAATGCTCAAAGAGCGCCGCCAAATTGTCGCAGTTGTAATGTTGCGCAATCTGACTCGGCATATCTCTCCGTCTACGAACGATCCGCAAGCGCGTGTTTTTGTGCGCACGCGTTCGTGGTTTCTTAACAGATCTCGCATGACCCATTATGGCTAGAAATATTGCCCGGGATTACTCGACATGTGTTGCGTTTTGGGCCGACGGCATCGACTGCGGCAACAAAGGCAATAGTTCGCAAGCCTGTTGCGCGGTGATCACCGGATCTTTGAGGCTTACGCCGAAATCGGAAGAGGTGTGGTCACGCAGGACGACTGGATATTGTCCCATGTGAGCCGCGACATGCCGTAAGGTTCGTCGACGGGTTGGCAGACCGCGGTGCCGCTGAGATACTGGATATTGGCTTCGTGCGCCGCCATGAGCGTGTCGACTTTGTTAATATCCGTTATGAAAGTGGCGAGTTTGACCGTTTTGGCGGCCAGCGCGAGATTGATAATGTCCGCCTTGCTGCAATCCTGGCTTATGCCCAGTTCCCGCCGGCGTATACCGACCGCGTTGAGCCCGACGCCTTGATAGGCAAAGCAATCTCTCTGCCCGGGCGCGACGGACGCCGCAATAGATTTACCGAATGGCCGAAGAATATTGGCGAGGTTGTTGAGCCTGGTTTGGGCTACGCCGGGAGGGATTTCGGAAATGATGAAAGCGAGGTGTTGGCGATATTCGGAATCGAGATTTCGACAATAGGAGAGAATTTCCATTCGTCCGGCCGGCGAGCCCAGAACGTCGAACGAAAACAGCGTGCAAAGTAGAAACCGATTGCCCAACGGAATCTGTTGGACGAGTTGCTGCGTTCCTGCATGCAAACAAGAGAGTTCGACTTCTATTCGATCCTTGGGGGACAACTGCGCCATTGTCAGGATTTTGTGCGGCTTTGTCGCCGTCATGATCGATTTAACTTCGCAAATATACATCGTTATCGCGTCGACAGGAGCACACCATACGGGCACGAAGTGATGCTCAATGCATAACGATGATATCTTCTTCGGAGTAGGCACCGGCGCCATGCGAACGTCGTTGGCCGAGCGAACGGAATTGACTGGCAATAGCGCACCATTTTTCCACACCAGGTCCTTCGGGAGACGGAGATCCTGGATGCCGGCCTTTTCCGCCAATACGACAATTTCCACCATCGATAGCGGCTGCAGAAATAGCTTGTCCTCGTCTATCGTGGAGGCCGTGCTAACCCGGACATGGCCGATGTCGTATTCCCCGAGAAAACTCGAAAACAAATCGTAAGAAACGCGAAGGCAGCACAATGTTCACATATTCCTTGTCCGCCTCCGGCATCGTGACAAGATAAGTATCGTCATCGACTCTGGCAAAAAAATCCGTGGGGGCGAGTTTTTCGCGCAGCAGAGTTTCTATGCGCGCATACACACCTTCGCGGATTCGCGGCCAGCGCGCGCCCGCCTCTTGCTTTATCGCACCCATACTGATGAAGTTTACGCAGCCCCGATCCACGAGCGCAGGAGATGCGGCGGCCCTAAATTCAATTGGGGTTTGATAGAGCAATGGCGATCTATCCTAGCGCTTGATGCAACAATAGCGCCTAGACGTAACCAGCAGTTTAACTTTGCAACCCACACATCTTAAGGTACGCAAAGCGTTTGTTCACTATGAATTGGATGTGACGCAGCTGCGTTGGGATCCGCCTTTGAGGCCAGTCACAACTGCTTAGGGCACCGAAACTTCAGAGGCATTTGCCGGGTGCGGGTCGCCTGGCTCGCGCGGGATCAAATTGGGAACTCCGGTCCCTCTAAATACGGCCAGTAAATCCTCGGGAATATTGCAATGAACTGCCACCAGGATCTGGGACAAGAACCCATCGTCCTCCGCAAGTGGAACCATAAGACGTTCGGTATTAATCTCGGCTTTCTTCCACAGCACTTTGCCGCGCAGAAACAGCGGTGCCCGACTTGTAACCACGGCATCGTAATTGTTGTGCAGATACTCACGCATATTCGGGTGTATGCTGGAGTCTGGTATCTCGCTAAGGCGCCAGCCTGTGATGTCCTTGCCGTAAATTGCCGTCACCACCGAACCAACCAATTTGAAGCGATAATCGCTTTCCGCGCTCAGCACTTCGACGACGTAGAGCGATCCCAGTATCCAACGCACATCGATGGGATTAAAATCGTGCCGGTGCGGCATCTCGCGATCACCTGCCAACTCATCGCAATACTTTGCAAAGCGCAATAGGTCGGGATGAACCGAGCCTTCGGTGAGCTTTGAAAAATCCATTGGAATGCCACTCTCAGCTACAAAACCGCATACGTCTGCGTGCGTAGAGAAAAATTACATGGAGCAGAACGTGTCGCCTCGTAGTTATTCGCGCAATCGTCGCACATGATCCTGTAACAAATAATGAATTGAACCTTGCCCGTTTTGTGGAAGGTTTGCCCAAAACTCTTCACCAATATTAATAAGCGGATACGAGTTCGAGGACATGTCATTCATTCTGGTGAAGTCCGATTTGTCGGGCTTTTTCGCTGAAGGGACCAGCGCAAATCGGAAATCTGGTCCCGAATTCTCGCCGTTTCAGGCGCTCCCTGGTGGGGCAGCAAAGGTCGTGGCATCGTCCGCCTCATGATGGACATCGAGCTGGTTCCGGGGCGCGAATGCGGCGAATGCACGGTGTGCTGCACCGTGATGGCGATCGACAAGCCGGACATTCAAAAGGAGGCCGGCGTGACCTGCCGTCATTGCGTAGGCGGGCTGCACCATCTACGAAACACGCCCTCCTCTGTGCCGCGACTTCTATTGCGGCTGGCGCCAGCTGCCGACTCTCGACGACAGCTGGCGGCCGGACAGATCCGGCGTGTTCGTGGAGTTTGAGCCGGTCGATGATCGGACAGGCCTGAGCCTGGTGCTGGTAGGCAATCCGCTCAAGACGGTGCGGCAGAGCTGGTTCATCGAGTTCGTCAAAGTCGGCGTCTGTGGGGATGTGCCTTTGCAGCTGGGAATTCCCGGACCCAAGGGGCACCAAGGCGCCGCCCTGCTTCTCAACACACGCGAGATGCTGCAAGCGGCGCGCACCTCGCGGGCTGCAGGTAAAGGATCTTCTGGAGAAGGAATTGAAGCGGCTAAAGGCCTATGATTTTCCGCCGCGCGTGATCGTCCACACCGGCAATAATACGGGCGTGGAAACTACCTGAATAGCGGGCAATCAATAACCGGCCGCCCCATTTGAGCGTCACTGAATTCGTCCACTGCACTACGGTATTATCAAGTCACCAGTAGTGACCCGTCAGCTGGATTTCAAGGCTAGTCTGCATGCGTCAGGTGCATGGCCAGCATTCGCTGCAGTGCAGCATGAGAACTATTGTTCCACAGCCGAAACACTCTATCTGACACGCATGACCAACCAAGCAGCGAAAGGCGCTGTGAACTTGGTTAACGGCGGCGAGAGCCGCAAACGCGAAATAGGAGTGAGGGACATGTTTACACGCACAGAGACAGAAACAGAGACCAGCAGCACGCGGTTTTTCTATTGGGCCGTGATCATCGCAACGGTTGGGATGTTTGGCTTTTCGGCCTTGAGCTTGAGCTCGCATGCGGCCGTTCCGGCCTCTGCGCCGGCGAAGACTGTGCAGACCACTGCCGTCGATCCTTCGATCGAGACCGTGACGGTCGTTGCGAAAAGGCTGGCTTCCTAAGGAAGCCATGCCTTGCGCGGGGCAACGCGATACCGGCTGGCCCTCTGGGCCGCCGGTGCCCCGTCCGCCGGGAGAATAAATAATACAGCGGAAATAATCGCTTAGCTCGAACGGCCGGCCTCCTTGTCGAAATTGAGAGACCAGCTCTCAGTTTCATGTGCATGCTTGGCGTGCATACCCCCCATACGATTAGGAACGGCTCAAATACATTGTGGCGCAAATGTGACCGGCCTAGGCTATGGCTAATGGTTGGTTAACGTGAGGGCCGCAAAGGCCGAGCCAGCCATGCATGGAGACGAACATGGATACGATCTCTGAATCCGTAAGATCGATCGGTGCAGGCGTCCTCACTTTGATTCTGCTCGGCGGTGTGGGCTATCTGCTTTACACGGCGCTGTTTAGCGTCTGACATCAGAGCGGCGCGCACGCCGCTGTGTTGCGTTAGTTTGGCACGTCTTCCAGGACCACGTCGTGGCCCCATAGTTGTTCTATGTGCGCAACGACTAGGTCTTTGGTTGCGCGATGCAACGGGATGCCGCGATGCATGTGGTGTTCCAAGAATAGCGTGCGGTCGCCCTTCAAATTCGCATCGACAACTTGAATGTTGGGGTCGGCGATTCCCGCATCGTATTGGCGCGCCAGCTGACTGCGCAGGCGGCGATAGCCTTGCTCGTTGTGGATGGCCGACACCTTGTAGGCGCCGTCGTCGGCTTTATCGAACAGCGAAAACAGGCGGAAGTCGCGCATCAGCTTGGGCGACAGGAACTGTTCGATGAAGCTTTCGTCGCGGTAATTCGCCCAGGCGTCTTTCAGCGCGCCCATCCAGTCGCCGGAGCCGGCGAGTTGCGGAAACCAGTCGCTGTCTTCGCCGGTCGGGCTTTCGGCGATGCGGCGAATATCGCTCATCATGGCGAAGCCGAGCGCATAGGGATTGATGCCGAAATAGCGCCGGTCGTCGAATTCCGGCTGGAACACGACGGAGGTGTGGCTGTGCAGGAATTCCAGCAACGAGCCCTCGCCGATCAACCCGCGATCGTAGAGCAGGTTCATGATCGTGTAGTGGACGAAGGTGGCGCAGCCTTCGTTCATCACCTTGGTCTGGCGCTGCGGATAGAAATATTGCGCCAGATTGCGCACGATGCGCAGAGTCTCGCGCTGCCAGGCCTTGAGCGACGGCGAATGCTTCTCCAGGAAATAGAGGATGTTCTCTTCCGGCAATTTCATATCGCCGTCGAAGTCGTCTTCGGGATCGAGCGCCGGCGGGCGCGGCGGGCGGTTCGATGCCGGCCGGCAGCGTGCGCCACAATTCGCTATAGGCTTCTTCCTCATATTCCGACGCGGCGGCGGCGTTTTTCCAGCATCGCGCTCTTTCGACGGCTTGGGCGGACGGCGATAGCGAAATACGCCTTGATCCATCAGCGCATGCGCCGCATCGAGGATCGCTTCCACTTCGTCGCGGCCGTGGCGCTCTTCGCAAGCCGAAATATAGCGCTTGGCGAAAGCGAGATAATCGAGAATGCCTTCCGCATTGGTCCATTGGCGGAAGAGATAATTGTTCTTGAAGAAATGATTGTGCCCGAAGGCGGCGTGCGCCATCACCAGCGCCTGCATCGTCATCGTGTTCTCTTCGAGCAGATACGAGATGCAGGGGCTCGAATTGATGACGATTTCGTAGGCGAGCGCGCGAATAGCCGGCGCGATACATCGTGTCCTCGCGCGCGAACAGCTTGCCGAAGCTCCAATGGTTGTACATCAGCGGCATGCCGAGCGAGGAATAGGCGTCGAGCATCTGCTCGGACGAAATCACCTCGATCTGGTTGGGATAAACGTCGAGCTTCAGTTCGTTGAGCGCGATCTCCTCGATGGCCTTATAGGCGCGGTCGAGCGTATCGAAATCCCATTCGGATTCGGAAGAGAAGGTTGGTCTCTTGTCGTCATTTGCCTCCCCCTTGTGAGGAGGCCGACGCACCAAGCGAAGCGAAAGTGCGTCGGGTGGGGGGCAACGTCGCCAGCTTCCGCCCAGCTGGCTCACTTCGCCGCCAACCTTCCCGCAAGCGGAGAGGTAAAGCATCGCGGCGTCTCATCACGCGCCCACCTCCGTCTTCCGGAACAGTTCGCGGAACACGGGAAAAATGTCGGCAGGCTTGGAGATGCGCTTGGTCGCGAAATTGGGCCACAGCTCGGCGACCGTGCGATAGGCGCGCCACAGCTCGGCGCCGGAATCCTCGCGGGCGAAGACCTCCATCTCGCGCTCGTCGAGGATTTCGATATAGGCGTAATATTGGCAGAGCGGCATGATGTCGGCGTTCAGCATCTCCACGCAGCGCCGCGCATCGCCCGATTGGGTGTAGCCGTCGGAGGCCTGCGCCGCATAGATGTTCCAGTCCGCGGTGGCGTAACGCTCTTTTTGGATCTCCAGCATTTTGTCGAGCGCGGTGGAGACGATCGTGCCGCCCGACTGGCGCGAATAGAAGAATTCCTGCTCGTCCACTTCCTGCGCGTCATGGGTATGGCGGATGAAGACGATATCGACGCGCTTGTAGCGCCGCTTCAGGAACAGATGCAGCAGCATGTAGAAGCGCTTGGCGAGGTCCTTCTCGCGCTCGCCCATCGAGCCCGAGACGTCCATCAGGCAGAACATCACCGCCTGGCTGGTGGGCACCGGCTGTTCGGTGATAGGAGTTGTAGCGCACATCGATCGGATCGATGAAGCCGACCCATTTGCGCTTGGCAATGGCCTTGCGCCAGCTCTTCCTTGAGCGCGACGATCTCTGGCGCGCGTCGCCGCGCTCGCGGGTCTTCGCGCTCGAGGCGTTCGAGCTCGCTCTTCAAGCGCCTGGATGTCCGGCGTGCTGCGGCCGCTTCAGCGCCAGCCGGCGGCCGATAGGCATTGCGCATGGTGCGGATGAGATTGATCTGCGTCGGCGAGCCCGCCGTGGTGATGCCGGCGCGCTTCCACATCTTGGTCGGCGTCTCCTTCAGCGTCGTGCGCACAAGGTTGGGCAAGTTCGAGATCCTCGAAGAAGATGTCGAGGACCTCGTCCTGCGTCATCGTGAATTCGAAATCGTCCTCGCCGTCGCCGGAGTCCGCGGCCTCCTTGCCGCGGCCTGGCCGTCGCCCGAACGCGGCTTCTTGATCTCGTCGCCCGGCGTGATATTCCTTGTTGCCCGGCAGCACGAAATCGTGCTCGCCGCCGGACTTGCGGATCGAGGCGGAAGCGCGGCTCCTGCGTGCCCTTGCTGGAGATCTTGACCTTGCGCTCTTTGCCGATGTCGGCGACGGCGGAATCCTTCAGCGACTTCTGCACCGCCTCGCGAATTTGCGTGCGGGCGCGGCGCAGGAAGCGCTGGCGGTTGGCGAGGCTCTTGCCTTTGGGATTGAGACGCCGGTCGATGAAATGTGGTCATTCATTAACCTGTCATCCTTCGGGCAGACTGGCGCGCAAGGCACAGCGTCGACCCGGTGACGCCATGGCAGAGCGTCTGGTCCCGAGCTCGCGAGCGCAGCGAGCGCTCGAGCCATGATGACTGTCCATCATCCCGCCTTGTTCACGCGCATGTACCATTCGACCAGCCGGCGCACCTGACGCGGACGTGTAGCCGCGCGCCAGCATGCGCTTGACGAACTCGTTGTGCTTGGTCTCGTGTCGCGTGTCCTTCTTGGACTCGAAGCTGATCACCGGCAGCAGATCTTCGACCTGCGTGAACATCCGCTTTTCGATGACGGTGCGGATCTTCTCGTAGGCCGTCCAGGCCGGGTTCTTGCCGTCGTGCTGGGCGCGGTAGCGCAGCGCGAACTTCACCACTTCGTTGCGGAAATCCTTGGGGTTGGCGATGCCCGCCGGCTTTTCGATCTTCGACAGTTCGTTGTCGAGCGCGTCGCGGTCGAGCAGCTGGCCGGTGTCGGCGTCCTTGAAGTCCTGATCTTCGATCCACGCATCGGCATAGGAGATGTAGCGGTCGAACAGGTTCTGGCCGTATTCGCCGTAGGATTCCAGATAGGCCTTCTGGATTTCCTTGCCGATGAATTCGGCGTAGCGCGGCGCGAGCTCGCGCCTTGATGAATTCGAGATATTTCTTCTCGGTGTCGTCGGCATATTGCTCGCGCTTGATCGCCTGCTCCAGCACATACATCAGATGCACCGGATCGGCGGCGACTTCGGTGACGTCGTAGTTGAACGTCTCCGACAGCGTCTTGTAGGCGAAGCGGGTGGAGATGCCCGTCATGCCTTCGTCGACGCCGGCCGCGTCCTTGTATTCCTGCAGCGTCTTGGCCTTGGGATCGGTGTCCTTCAGCTTCTCGCCGTCATAGACGCGCATCTTGGAGGTGAGGTTGGAATTCTCGTGCTCCTTGAGCCGCGTCATGACGCAGAACTTGGCCAGCATTTCCAGCGTTTCCGGCGCGCAGGGCGTGCCGTTCAGTTCGCTGGCCTGCAGCAGCTTCTTGTAGATCTGCCGTTTCTTCGGTCACCCGCAGGCAATAGGGCACGGTGACGACGCAGATGCGGTCGAGGAACGCCTCGTTGTTCTTGTTGGCCTTGAACACCTGCCATTCCGCTTCGTTGGAATGGGCGAGGATGGTGCCGTTGAACGGAATGGGCCCGAGCGTCTCGGTGCCGATGTAATTGCCTTCCTGCGTCGCCGTCAGCAGCGGATGCAGGACCTTGATCGGCGCCTTGAACATCTCGACGAATTCGAGCAGGCCCTGATTGGCGCGGCACAAGCCGCCCGAGAAGGAATAGGCGTCCGGATCGTTCTGGCTGAAATGCTCCAGCTTGCGGATGTCGACCTTGCCGACGAGCGAGGAAATGTCCTGATTGTTCTCGTCGCCCGGCTCGGTCTTGGCGATGGCGAGCTGGCGGAGCTTCGAAGGGTAAATGCGCGCGACTTCGAATTTCGAGATGTCCCCGCCGAATTGATCGAGGCTTTTGACGGCCCAGGGGCTCATGACGACGGCTCAGGCGGTGCTTTTCGATCCCGTAGCGTTCGGCCAGCAGGGCGGCCAGTTCGGCGGAGCGGAAAAGGCCCAGCGGTGATTCGAACACCGGACTGATCTCTTCGCCCGCCTTGAGCACATAGATCGGATGCTTCTCCATCAGATCCTTGAGGCGCTCGGCGAGCGAGGACTTGCCGCCGCCGACCGGTCCCAGCAGATAAAGAATCTGCCGCTTTTCCTCGAGGCCCTGCGCTGCATGTTTGAAGTAGCCCACGATCCGCTCGATCGTGTCCTCCATGCCGTAGAAGCCTTCGAAGGCGCGGTAGCATCTTGATCGTGCGGTTGAAAAACATGCGGCCGAGCCGGGCGTCCTGCGCGGTGTCGATCAGTTCGGGTTCGCCGATCGCGTCGACCATGCGTTCGGACGGGGCTCGCGTAGAGCATTTTGTCGTCGCGCGCCGCCAGCAGCCAGTCACGCAAGGACATTGTTTCGAAACGTTCGCGCGCATAATCGCGCGTAAAGATGTCGAAGACATCGAGCGTGCCCATCGATACCGACACTCCTGTTGTATCTGCACGCCCCTCACGACATATATTATCGTGTCCCACAGACGGCGTGACAAGACAGATCAGTTTACCGCTTAAAGACTATCCTCTCATCCCTCACTTCTGTCAAGGGTTAACCACGGTTACTTTCAGAGACTTAGTCGTCACTACGCATCCCAACTGTCATATCGCGCAAATAGGCGCGTCTAAGACCGACCGCGGGCTACGTCTTCCGCCATCTTTCGCCGGCCTTATGACGCTATCGCGTTATGGCTTCAGCCCTTCGGGCCCGGTCGATGATGACTCACTGTACGCTGATTTGCCCATATTCCAAGTAGTGCGACTATCAAATGTCGGCGCCGCGTCACCGAAAGGCCACGTTAAACCTAGTCCGCCGTAATGTTTTGACGTCGTGCGGTTCCAGAATCATAGCGTCAGCCTGAATTGTGGCGCGCGCAACAGGCCGCGGTGCGTTTTCGGATCGGGTTCGATAACCGGC
>CAWGHR010000043.1:0-24525 GCA_963822275.1 uncultured Alphaproteobacteria bacterium | reverse complement strand
AATTGCCTTATTAGTGCTAATTTCGGGCGGTCGGCTATGGTGAGTTCTGTTCACGGCGCGGCCGCAAAGTTTCACGCTGTTCTAGTTGGCACCAATCATGCGCTGTGTTTGATTCCGCAGAGGTTGACGCAATTTGAAGAGTGTGTCTCTCACCCTGGTTCCCGTGTAACCATCGTTTTGCATTGGCCGGCCGGTTGCATCGCGCGGCGACAATCACCGGACCCAGTGCTGGGTCACGCTCAGAGCCGCGGTTCCGGCGGTTGCATTGCTCGTTTACTATCGGCCGCACATTGGTGCATATCTGGTGGGGTCCTTCCCATTGAGGGACTTGACGTCATCGCGCGCGACCACGCTCGCCGCCCAGCGGTGGAACTGCCATTGCGCTGTTCTATGGAGAACGGCAGATGGCGCAGGCCGCCGTCCATTGTGGATTGGCGTCTTGACGTCGCCGTCTATGGCCTCTCGGCTATGTGAATGCGCGAGGCCTTTGTCGTATTCTCCGCCACGCTGCTTTTGATCAATTCGCTGGCGTCGGTGGTCTTACGCAGCCGGTGTTCGAGATGATCACGGTGGTGCGAGACCACGGCGGTTTCACTGTTGTGCGCCTGCGCATGAAAGAGGCCGCGGGGTGAAACGAATCATTGCCGACGAGGGGTCTACTGAGCTCGCTCGAGCTCGATCCGCGTGGAACGGAAGGAAAAGCAGCTTAAGGCTCTGCCGCCTTTTGGTCGGACGAGTCTCCATGGATCTCCGGCGCTTCCGTTTGTGTGCGGTGCTGGAATTGCTTCAGGCTTCGGCGGGGGCGGCACGTTTTAAAGCACGCTTGTGTCTTGATCGAGCGCGGCTGAGGTCGAGCCTCCAGCTCAGCAAAGCCCAGTGTAACCGGATTGATGGCTCTTGCTGTTGATGGAACGCTTGTGGTATTTTTTGTATGTCGCTTCGGTCCTCATCAGCTTGATGTCGGTGTCGGTGAATCGGTGGGTCGGGGTATCCAAATACCGCATCGGGGGCTTGTCCTGGCGTTTGGAATGGCTCTCTCTGTTGATGATCGGCATTTTATGCTTGGGTGTGTCTTTAAGGCGGACCTTGGAAGCTTTGCTTGCTGTGAGCTGGCCCAGGACACGGTCTTGCCCTTTGATCCCTTTTTGAAAAACCAGGTTGGCCATGCAGGCCTAGGGCGCAAGCCAAAATTGGTGACTTGGCTCGAAGGAGCGAGGCGTTGTCACTAATACGGTGTGTGATGGTTTGTTTTCGGCAGCCATAATCTTCTCCCTTGCGGGGGAGCGTCTACATTTCTCACACCTCTAAGGCTTCACCTTTGAGGAATGGAAGGAAGTTGACGGTGGGAAGGGCATCGTGATGTGTCGAGAAAAGAGGCGGCCATCTTCCTTTGTGTGGGAGCCATTAGTTGAGATTGTCACCAGCTGGCTGTGCAATATCGAACTGGTTGGTAAGAATTTCTGTTAGTCTCTATACCCTCCTGGTATGTGCGTGGAGGCAGATGCTGGTGAACACGACCTTCACTTCTGATATGTTCGCTTGTCATCCTCCTCATGTGCCGCTTGCCGATCCGCTAATGGGAATGGAGCGGTCACCAACCGGTTTGATTTTGCCCTCCTCGATCAGGCGGACACCTTGTGCAGCAGCGTCCAACTTGTTTCCTTCTCCGTGTCGCGCGGGCGCAGGCGGTCGCGGATGGGTCAACCGCTTTCGAGATCGGGTGCTGTTGACGGTCGCGCTCATGCCTATTGAAAATGAAATATTTAGATGCCGCTCACAATGGGAGTCATCCATACATGTCCTTGGTGATGGATGTCAATCACGTTCATGGCCTGTCAAATGCTGTGCTACCGCTTCCACGGGGTCCTCATGGTGCGCGCGCCCAGCGCCTCCAAAGTGGCACTGCCCGCTGTGGTGAGCACTTGTTGGTGCGCGCCGACAATCGCACGGCCGCCGTCCCGATACCGCTCGAGCCGCCATGGATCCAAAACGCTCCCCGGGCTTGAGGCGCGCCGCGTCGATCAAATTGGTCGATACCGTTGAAATGGGTTCGGCCCTAGTGCCCCAGCCCGCCACGAGGTCTACGCCTTGGGGATAGGTAACACCTATTTCTGCGCCGCAATTGCATATTCCGCGTAGCCGCCGCCGCTGAGCAGGGCACAAACGTGTATCGCCCTCGCGCACGTTCTCAACGCCTGCACCCAGCGCGGTTACCACGCTTCGGACACTTCCAGACCGAGCGTCTCGGGAGTGCAACGGGCGGCGGGGGATATAGTCCCATCGCTTGCAAAATTCCGTCGATTTATTGCCGGACGCGGCCACTTTGTTATAATTTCGCCCGCGCCTGTTTCCCGATTTCCGAAAGTTCTAATCCGCCGCGCCCTGCTGCGCAAGGACCAAAATGTCGACTATGAAAGCCATCGAGGTTGTTAATCCCGGGCCCGACTATGGGTTAAGACTTTCGGAAATCGGGAAACCGCAAGCCGGCCCGGGCGAAATTCTGATCAAAGTGGCCGCGTCCGGCATGAATCGAGCGGACATTTTGCAAGCGATGGGACTATATCCCCCGCCGCCCGGCACTCCCGAGACGCTCGGTCTGGAAGTGTCCGGCGTGGTAACCGCGCTGGGTGCAGGCGTTGAGAACGTGCGCGAGGGCGATCACGTTTGTGCCCTGCTCAGCGGCGGCGGCTACGCGGAATATGCAATTGCGGCGCAGGAATGCGTGTTGCCTATCCCCAAAGGCGTAGACCTCGTGGCGGCTGCGGCACTGGCCGAAACCCATTTCACGGTATGGACCAATTTGATCGACACGGCGCGGCTCAAGCCCGGGGAGAGCGTTTTGATCCATGGCGGCTCGAGCGGTATCGGGACGGCGGCCATACAATTGTGCGTGGCGCGCGGCCAAACAGTGTTCACCACAGCGGGCAGCGTTGAGAAATGCCAGGCTTGCGAAGCGCTGGGTGCCACGCGCGCCATCAACTATCGTGACGAGGATTTCGTGGAAGCGGTAAGCGCGGCGACCAACGGCAAGGGTGTCGACGTCATTCTCGACATGGTGGGCGGCGAATATATCGAACGTAATTTCCGCATTGCGGCTGTTTGGGGCCGTATCGTCAACATTTCGTTCCAATCCGGCATGAGCGCGACCGTGAACTACGCACCGATGCTGCGAAAGCGGTTGACCCATGCCGCGACCACCTTGCGCCCGCGCTCCAACACGGAGAAGGGAACAATTCGAGACGCGCTGCTGCGCGAGGTCTGGCCGCTGATCGAGGAGGGCAAAATCAAACCGGTGGTGGACCGCTCATTCCCATTAGCGGATGCGCAAGCGGCACATGAGAGGATGAAGACAAGCGAACATATCGGGAAGATATTGCTGACGGCATGAACTACTCATCCAAGGTCGTGTTCACCAGCGTATTCCCTAGCGGCATACCGGGAGGCGTCAAGACTGGCACGTCTTTACCGACCAGTTCGATATTGCAGTCCCTCGCCCACGTCGTGCGGCAATCTCAAGCTGATAATCGCTCCAGCACAAAAGGGGTTGATCGCCGCCTCTTTTTTGCTGACAGCGTCAGCAATTGCCCTTCCCCTGCCCGCCTTAACCCGCTAAAACCCCTTCCATTCCTCGAAAGGTGAAGCCTTGAGAGGTCGGGTGGAGCGGTGAACGCTCCCCCGGCAAGGGAGAAGATTATGGCTGCCGAAAACAAACCGCTGATGCCCAAAGCCACCGCCGTCTGGCTGGTGGACAACACCTCGCTCACCTTCGACCAAGTCGCCGATTTTTGCGGCTTGCATCCGCTCGAAGTGAAAGGCATCGCCGACGAAGACGTCGCACAAGGGCATCAAGGGCCAGGACCCGGTGTCCTCGGGCCAGCTCACCCGCGAGCAAATCGAGGAAGCGGAGAAGAACCCCAAGGTCCGCCTTAAAATGGCGCCGCCCAAGCATAAAATGCCGATCGTCAAGCAGAAAAAGGCGCCGCGCTATACCCCGGTCTCCAAGCGCCAGGACAAGCCCGATGCGGTCTATTGGATTCTGCGCAACCATCCCGAATTCACCGACGCCGACATCATCAAGCTGATCGGCACGACCAAAGCGACGATACAAAAAATCCGCGAGCGTTCGCATTGGAACGCCACCAACATCAAGGCCGTCGATCCGGTTACGCTGGGGCTTTGCTCGCAGCTCGAACTCGACCTCGCCGTCAGCCGCGCCTCGATCAAGCGCGAGCGTGCTTTGAAACGTGCCGCCAAAACCGGCGAAACGCTGAAGCCGCTACGCGATACAATTCCAGGCGCCCAGCCCGCGGAACAAACGGAAGCGCCGGAGATCATCGAGGATTCGTCCGACAAGCCGGAAGACGAACACAGCGAGCCTTAAGCTGCTTTTTCTTCCGTTCCGCGCGGATCGAGCTCGAGCGAGCTCGGTGAGCCCTCATGCGGCAATGGTTCGAATTTTTCGCGATGTGTCGCGCCCGCGGCCTCTTTCATGCGCAGGCGCACGACGGTGAAAACCGCCATCGTCGTGTGGACCGCCGCCGTGAAGAAAAACAGCGCATGGGTGCCGAAAATATCCATGACGCCGGCTGCCAGAGTCGGGCCGACCACCGACGCCAGCGAATTGATCAAAAGCAGCGTGGCGGAGGATTCGACGAAGGCCTCGCGCGGGATGCGATCATTGGCGTGCGCCACCGAGAGGCCATAAAGCGGCAACATCAAGACGCCAAATCCGGCAATCGACAGCAGCATCACGCCGTGTCCGTTACCCATGAACAGCGCAATGGCGATTCCGGCAGCGGCAGCAAGCGTGCAGGTCGCCGCGATGACGTAACGCCGGTCCATATGATCGGAAAGCCGCCCCACCGGGATCTGCACCAATGTGCCGCCGATCGTGAAGGCGCACATGAAAAGCGCGATCCAACCGCTGGAAAGACCGCGGCTCTGAGCGTAGACCGGCGCTAGGGTCCAGATCGCATTGTTGGCAAGGCCCACGGCGATGCAACCGGCAACACCCACAGGCGAAATGCGAAACAATCGGATGGGGCGCAGCACGGGAACCGGCCTGGGCGCCGGCTGTTTCAATTGCGTCAACCCTACCGGGATCAAACACAGCGCATAGAAAATAGTCGTCAAGCTGAACAGCGTGAAACTTTGCGGCCGCGCCGTCGCGAACAGAAACTGGCCGATCACCAAGCCGCCGAAATTCACGCTGAGATAAGCTGCAAAGATGCGCCCTCTCGTTTCGTTTCCGGCACGGTCGTTGAGCCAGCTTTCGAGGACCATGTACATATTGGCGGCGGCGAAGCCGAACAGCGCGCGCATCGAGATCCAGGCAGGGACCGTGATCAGAATGGATTGCGCCAGGGTCGCCGCCGCCGCGATGCCGGCGCAAACCGCAAAGGTGCGGATATGGCCGACCCGCGCCAGCCAGCGCGGCCCGGTGAAGCATCCCACAACGAACCCGGCGAAATAGGCCGAGCCGATCACGCCGATGGCGAGCGTCGAGAAACCCTCCAGATGCGCGCGCACCGGAATCAGCGTGCCGAGCAACCCATTGCCAATCAGGAAGATCAGCGTCGAGGATAGAATCGCGGTAATGGAGCGAAGCGGGTTGTTCATAAAACGCTCCGCCCCGCAATTATCGAATGACGTAATTCAACAACACAAAGCCGAGTACGACCAACACCAGGAATCCGATTAGTGCCGCTTCGAGATATTTCTCCAGAATGATGCGCGCCTGTTCGCCGAAGAAATGGACCAACAGTCCTTCGATGACGATAAAGCGTACACTGCGTGCGATCGCCGAAAAAAACATGAAGGATGCGAACGGCACGCCTGCGAGACCTGCCGAGATGGTCACCAATTTGTAGGGGATGGGTGTCACGCCTTGCACCGCGATGAGATAAGCGTGCTGGCTGTATTTGAGACGCAGTGCATCAACCTGCGCGAGGGGCACGTGTAGCGCATGGATGATCCAGATTCCCACCGTATCCCAAAATAACGCACCGATCGCATAACCGAGCATGCCTCCGATCACCGACCACAATGCGCACCAGGAGGCGAGCCGGAAGGCCCGTTTGCGGTCTGCCAGCATCATCGGCAGCAGCATGACGTCCGGCGGTATGGGGAAAAATGACGCTTCCGCAAAGGCAAAGCCGGCCAGCGCCGCCCAGGCGTGCTTGCCTTGAGCGTTTTTGAGCATCCAGGCGTAAAGCACGCGCAATGGTCCCTGGCGCTGCACCGTCGTCGATTCGTCCGCCATATGCTCCACCCTTTGGCCGGCGCCTTCCTAGCAACCGCCGCAGGAAGCGTCCATGTGCCTTGCCGTAACACGGTATGGCTATTAGCTTCCCGGCCAAAACAAGCGGGATTCGGCCATGGCGTCGCGCAAAAAAGCGAAGAAAAGCTCCGGTAAGCGGATGCCGGCGAAGAAAAAACCGGTCAAGCGCAAAGCCGCACAAGAGACCAAGAAACCGCGCCCGGCCAAATCAAAAAAAGCGCTTGCCAAGGTCATCGTACGGCCGCGCGCCCTCCAGTCGCTGGCGCGCCGAAAATCGCGGGGTGGCGCCCGCCTCATGCCGCACCGGATGGCCAAATCTTTCGGCCATCCATATGACGCCGATCTGGATAAGAACCCGGCGAATTACCGGCCGTTGACGCCGATCACCTTTCTCGAGCGGGCCGCTCGCACTTTTCCCGAACACATAGCGATCGTCCATGGCCAGGCGCGGACGTCATATCGTGCGTTCTATGAGCGCTCGCGCAAATTGGCCTCGGCGCTTTCGAAGGCGGGCATCCGCAAAGGCGATACTGTCGCGGTAATGCTGGCGAACACCCCCGCGATGCTCGAAGCGCATTACGGCGTGCCGATGATCGGGGCGGTGCTAAACACGCTGAACACGCGGCTTGACGCCGCAGCCATCGCCTTCATGCTCGATCATGCTTCCGCCAAGCTTCTCATTACCGATCGCGAATTCTCCGCCACGATCAAGGATGCTTTGCACCTCGCCAAATCAAAGCCTCTGGTCATCGATTATGACGATCCGGAGTTCCCACAATCCGGCGAACGGCTGAGCCATGTGGACTACGAAGCCTTCATCGCCGATGGCGATCCGGAATTTCCCTGGTCGCCGCCCGCCGACGAATGGGACGCGATCTCGCTCAACTACACTTCCGGCACGACGGGCAATCCCAAGGGCGTCGTCTCGCATCACCGCGGTGCCGCCTTGATGTGTTACGCCAATACGCTCGCCACCCGCATGGGCCAGCATCCGGTGTATTTGTGGACGCTGCCGATGTTCCATTGCAATGGTTGGGCTTTTCCCTGGTCGCTATCAACCGTTGCCGGGACGCATATTTGCCTGCGATGGGTGCGCGCCAAAGCGATGTACGACGCCATTGCCGAGCACCGCGTCACGCATCTTTCGGGAGCGCCAACAGTAATGTCGGCGCTCATTAACGCCCAGCCAGAAGAACGACGCGCCTTCTCCCATAAGGTCGATTTCATTCACGCCGCGGCGCCGCCGCCCGAGGCCATTATTCTCGCTATGCAAGAGGCGGGCTTTGCCGTCACCCATGTCTATGGGCTAACCGAGACCTACGGTCCGGCTGTGATCAACGAGTGGAACCCGCAATGGGATACGCTCGACCAACCGACGCGCAGCGCCAAGCGCGTGCGCCAGGGCATTCGCTATCATGCACTGGAAGCCTTGTCGGTACTCGATCCGCTGACCATGGACCCGGTGCCCGCCGACGGCGAGACGCTGGGCGAAGTCATGTTCCGCGGCAATATCGTGATGAAAGGCTATCTGAAAAATCCCAAAGCCACCACGCAGGCCTTTGCCGGCGGCTGGTTTCACTCGGGCGATTTGGCTGTGCTGCATCCCGACGGCTATATTCAGCTCAAGGACCGCTCCAAGGACATCATCATTTCGGGGGGCGAGAATATCTCTTCCATCGAAGTCGAAGATACCTTGATGAAACATCCCGCCGTGATGTTCGCGGCCGTGGTCGCCAAGCCCGACGAGAAATGGGGCGAGAGCCCGTGTGCCTTTATCGAAAAGCGTCCGGGCCATACCGAAGTTACGGCCGCCGATCTCATCGCTTATTGCCGCAATAACCTCGCGCATTACAAATGCCCGAGCCGCGTCGTTTTCGTGGAACTGCCCAAAACCTCTACCGGCAAGATCCAGAAATTCAAACTGCGCGATCTGGCGAAAACGGTCGGTTGATCGCATGGTTATTCGCTTTTGTCGCAGGGCCTCGCCGCAGGCACTTTAACCTCGGCTTGAGCAAATCTTCATACATTGGCGTGATGGACTCTCAAGCCAACCGTCCCGAAGTCGCAAGCGTCGAAGGCCTCAACGAGTTGGCCCGCCAGCGCGACTGGTTTGTGGAAGGCGACCCCGAATGCCGTTTCATCTTCGCCGAACTCAAGGATCTCGATGCAATATGGCGCGGCAAGGCCGGCGCTCGCGGTATTCCGTTCCGTCGCGAGATGACATTGCGCTTGCTCCATCCATTTTCGAAGATGATGGTTCTTCACGAGCGAATATGCCGCCCCACCGGCACGCGACGCTATCGCGTGCGTCTGGTCGGAAGCCAAGCAGCGCAAGTGATCGGAGAGGTTTCGGGCAAGTTCTACGACGAATTTCTGCGAGAGAATTATGTCGCCATGTGGAACGCGATGTCCGATGCCGTGTTGGCGCAGGGCGCACCGTTGCGTCTACTTATCCGCGCCGACGAACTCGACAAAAATTTCCTATTTGGCGAGTTTTTTGGCGCTCCTCTGATGGCGGACGATGAGACTGTCAGTCTGATCCTCTCGGTCGGACACTTTACGGGCGATTTTCGCTGGGAAGATGTGGCGACCAAGACGCGGAGGTCTTAACAATTGGTTGAGCATCCTCTGCTAGATATTACGAATGGTTATACAACCCAAAAACTCTTGGGGTCTCATTGCGGGCGCGGACGATTTCAACGCGGCGGCGAAGCTCTACAGATGGCCCGCGCTGTGCGATCCCACGTGCAAGTTCTTTTATGCCAAACACCACGACGTTCTCGCGCTATGGCGCAGTCTTGCCGGCATCGAAGGCATCCCTTTCCGCGCCGAGATGACAGCACGGCGATTCCAGCCCTATCTAAAATCGATATTCCTTTACGAGCGCGTTGAACCGTCCCATGGCGAGCGCCGTTATCGCATGCGCCTCATGGGCAGCAGAATTGTGCAGGTCTTCGGTGAGTTCACGGGCAAGTATCTAGACGAAGTCGTACCGGAGAATTTCTTGCCTCGCTGGGAGGCTTTGCCCGATGCCGTATTGGGAACCGGAGCACCTTTGCGTTTTCTCGTCCGCAGCGACACGTTCGACAAAGCGCATATGGTTGCGGAATATTTTTGTGCGCCCCTGCGCGCCGACGACGGCGAAGTGCGGCTCGCTTGTGTTATTGGGCATTACGACGGCACGCTGTGCTGGACTGAGCTGCATGCAGCGGAATGCAAGCGCCTTGGCCTCGAGCCGGCCGCTTTTGTTTAATCCTTACATTCGTTGCGGGTACAAAAGGCAACATGCAGGCCTTGTACGCGCCCGCGCACTGCCGTTTGCTGCGGCATGATCGAATCGGCAATAAATTCGAATAGATAGCGGGAGTGGGGGCGCACCGCGCAATTGGGACAGGCGATGATCGGTGACGTTGCGGAATACAACGAGTATGTCAGCAAAAACGGATGGCCGGCCTTATGCGATGCCTCGGCCCGCTTTTCCCATTCGGACCTACGCCGGCTGAATGGCGCGTGGCTTAAATTGGGCAAACCGGGACAAATACTCAAATACGCCGAGCTGCCGGCGCGCCCGATTAGACCCTACTTGGCAGACCGCGTGCTTTACGAACGCCAGGGGACCAATGCCGCGCGACGCTGGCGCGTTAAAGCCATGGGCCAATCATTCGCCCAAATCATGGGCGATCTGAGCGGATCATTTCTCGATGACGCCCTTCCGTCCGAGCTTGTGCCCCGTTGGTATGCGGCGCTCGATTGCACATTGGGGCAGCGTGCGCCGGTGCGCTTTCTGACTCGGGCCGATAGCGCCAAAATGAGCTTTCTGGTCGGCGAATATTTCTCCGCCCCCTTGCTGGCCGACGACGGTTCGGCAAGTCTGGTTCTCGCGGTCGGACGTTTTACCGGCGGCCGCTCGTGGGAGGATGTCGTAGCCGAAGCACGCAAGACGCTGGGGCTCGTATAGGAAATCGCATGACAGGGGCCAAAACGAGCCGTTACGCGCTCGTCTTCATATTCATCACGATCTTCATCGACGTTGTGGGACTGGGAATGATCATTCCGGTCGCCCCGAAACTTATTTCGCATTTGGCCCATGTCGGTCTCAGCGAGGCGGCGCGTTACGGCGGCTGGCTGTTCTTCGTCTACGCCGGCATGCAATTTCTTTGCGCCCCGGTCATCGGGAATTTGAGCGACCGTTTTGGGCGCCGTCCGGTGCTGATTTATGCGCTGGTCTCGATCGGCATCGATTATGCCATTACCGGGTGGGCGCCGACCATCAGCTGGTTGTTTTTCGGTCGCCTCCTTTCGGGTATGGCGGGAGGCAGCTACACGACCGCATCCGCCTATATTGCCGATGTCTCGCCGCCGGAAAAGCGCGCGGCAAACTTCGGGCTGGTAGGCGCCGCTTTCGGTCTGGGATTTATCATCGGACCTGGGCTGGGTGGAATACTCGGCGAGTACGGTACGCATCTCTTCGGAGATGCCGGCGTACGTCTGCCGTTTTTTGTCGCCGCAGGATTGGCCTTCGCCAACGCGATGTTCGGATTTTTTGTGCTTTCCGAATCCCTGCCCAAAGAAAACCGCCGCAAATTCGAGATCTGGCGCGCCAACCCGCTGGGCTCACTGATCGCGCTGCGCCGGTTTCCCTATGTGCTCGGCCTTTGCACGGTGATCGTCTTTCTTCGTTTCGCACACGACGCCAATCCGGCAACTTGGACCTATTACACCATGCTCAAATTTCACTGGTCGATGTGGCAAGTGAGCGAGTCCTTAATGGCGGTAGGTTTGATTACGGCCGTTGTCTATGGCGGGTTGACACGCCTCGTCATCCCCCTCATCGGCGAAGTGCGTGCGGTCTATTGTGGATTTGCTGCCGGAGTTGTTGCGTGCCTCGGTTATGCTTATTCGACTCAAGGCTGGATGCTTTATGCGTGGATGGTCGTTGGATCCTTGATGGGCCTGGCCATGCCGGCCTTAAGCGCGATCATGTCGAAAGAGGTCGACCCATCCGAGCAGGGCGAATTGCAAGGCGCAATCGCCAGTATCGGAAGCTTCACCTCGATATTTGCGCCGCTCGCGATGTCTTATCTCTTCGCGTTCTTCACCAGTTCAAAGGCCCCTGTCTATTTCCCGGGAGCATCGTTTTTTGCCGCGGGCATGTGCATCGCCTTGGCCGCGGTGGCATTTTCGCTCGTCAAACCGCACGCCATCAACGAACCGGCACACTCCCCCGGTGCGGCTGAACGCCAAACATAAAGCCGCACCGTCGTGGGGGTATGGGGTTAATCGGGATTAACCGATCAATTCAGTGGATGCTGCCTCGCAGCCGTTCCAGTTCGTCTTTTATTCGGAGTTTTTGCTTTTTCAGGGCGGCTACTCGTACTTCGTTCCAGTCCGGGTGCGCCATCTCATCTTCGATGAGTTCTTCAAGTTTCTTATGCTTTTCGGATAACTCTTGGATATGCCCTTGCATTGCCATTCATGCACCTCATCGGGTTAGGCATGGCAGATTAGAGCACCAAGTCACCTATCTGTCACGTGGCTCTTCCACCCATGCTTTGCGGCATGTAAAGAAAATGGATGGGAAAAAGTGACGGAAAATCAGGGTCCAAGGATCGTCTCGTCGTCGGGATCTCCGGCGCCTCAGGGGTGGCCTACGGTCTGCGTCTTTTGGAAGCATTAAAAGAACTCGGAACCGAGTCCCATCTGGTCATGAGCCAAGCGGCCCAGATGACCATCGGCTACGAATTGGCCCTGCAGCCCAAGGCCGTAGCGGCCAAAGCGGACGTATCTTATGCCATCGGCGATATTGCCGCCCCTATTGCTTCGGGCAGTTACCTCACCAGGGGCATGATCGTAGCGCCCTGTTCGGTGCGCACCATGAGCGAGATCGCCACCGGGGTTACCTCGACATTGCTGACACGGGCTGCCGACGTCATGCTCAAAGAGCGGCGGCCGCTAGTGCTTATGGTACGCGAGACGCCTTTGCATCTGGGCCATTTGCGTACGCTGGTGGCGCTGGCCGAAATGGGGGCCATCATCTTGCCGCCCGTCCCCGCCTTTTATGCCGCACCGCGGACTTTGGAGGATCTGGTGGACCACACGGTTGGTCGCGCGCTTGATTTTTTCGGGTATGATTGGCCGAAGCTCAAGCGTTGGGGCGAAAGCGGCGCCCGCTCCAGGAAGACGTGACATGGCAGGCGAAGTCACCGCTCCCGACGAAGTCGCATTGCGGGCCAAGCTCGCCGAGCTGACACAAGAACATCGCGATCTCGACGCCGCCATTGACGCGCTCATCGGTACGCGCGACATGCTGCAGCTGACGCGGCTGAAAAAGCGCAAGCTTCAGCTCAAAGATCAGATCACAAAGATCAACAACCAACTGTTGCCTGATATTATCGCTTAATCAGCGGCCATTGCGCTTTTGCGCATACATCGCCTCGTCGGCGCGGGCCATGGCAATATCGGCCGTGTCGCCGGGCTTCAACTCAAAAGCGCCATACGAGAAGCTGGTGGGAATCGCCTGACCGTTCCAAATCGTCGGCGAAGCACGCAGATTGTCGGCCAGCTGATCCGCTTTTTTCAGGCCCTGCTCTTCCGTGGCGTGAGACAACAAGACGCCGAACTCGTCGCCGCCCAGCCGCCCTACCACATCGCTGTCTCGTACATGCGCCTGCAAGGTTTGCGCAAAATGGCTCAGCACGGCATCGCCGCCGGCATGCCCAAAAGTGTCGTTCACCTGCTTGAAACCGTCGAGATCGAAATAGATCAGCGTTGCGGGCGTGCCGTAACGTCCTGAAAACGCGATGTAGCGCGTCAATTCACGCACAAAGGCGCGACGGTTTAGCAGCGGCAAGAGCTGATCCTGATCGGCCGTGCGTTCGACTTCTTCGAGCTTCTCGCGCGTCTGCTGCAATTCCTTGCGCAGATTGTCGACCTCACCCATCAAAACCATGATGGCGTCGCGCACACGCGGGGTGAATTCGCTTTCGGGAATGCCCAGAACAGTGGCTGTGGCGCCCACAGCGGCTGGCCCTTCAGCGGCGGCGACCGCCTGGGACTGCCGGGCATAGGCAGCGGCACCAACCGCACGCGCGCCCCGGACAGAGCCCGGTCTTTCGACTTTCATCCCTTCGTCCCTCGGCCCATCAAAAAAACCTAATGGTACCTCGTTAATAACTCGTTTACGAAGGACACCAAAAGGTTAATGTTTCCCTATGCCCGCTTTTCCAGCGGTTTTCCGCCCTTATACTGCGCCGATTCGCGGGCGCACCGCCTTATCGAGGCTGCAGATATGACCGTTCCCGTCGTTGGCCTGATTATGGGAAGCCAATCAGATTGGTCTTGCCTGCGTGCGGCGGCTGAAACGCTCGAAGCGCTCGAGGTGCCTTACGAAAGCAAAATCGTCTCGGCCCACCGCACGCCCGACCGGATGAGTGCCTATGCCAAGGCAGCAGCCGGACGTGGTTTGAAGGTCATCATTGCCGCCGCCGGCGGGGCCGCCCATTTGCCGGGGATGACGGCCTCGATGACCCTATTGCCGGTACTTGGCGTTCCGGTGGAATCCAAATCGCTGAAGGGATTAGATAGTCTGCTCTCTATTGTGCAGATGCCCGGCGGCGTTCCGGTTGCAACCTTTGCCATCGGCGAAGCGGGCGCGAAAAACGCTGCGCTGCATGCCGCCGCGATATTGGCCCTCAATGACGCGGCTCTAGCCGCGCGGCTCGCTGGCTGGCGCAAAAAGCAAACCGAATCCGTTGCCGAAACACCGGCCGACAAATGAGTGCCATAAAACGCCTCACCGCTCCGGTGGCGCCCGGAAATACGATCGGAATTCTGGGCGGCGGCCAATTGGGACGCATGCTGGCGCTCGCCGCTGCCAGGCTTGGCCTCAAGACGCATGTCTATAGCGACGAAGACGATGCGCCGGCCTTCGATGTTTGCCATGCGCGCACCTTTGCGCGCTATGACGACGAGCGGTCCCTGGCACATTTCGCCACGGCTTGCGATGCGGTGACATACGAATTCGAGAATGTGCCGGCGCATACCGCCGCTTTCGTCGCCGAGCGCGCCGCCATGAATCCTTGCGCCCGCGCTCTGGCGCTGACCCAAGACCGTTTGGAAGAAAAGACTTTCCTGGCCTCTTTGGGTTTGCAGACCGCCCCCTATCACCCGGTGAACTCGCCCGAGCAAGCTGCCATGGCCTTTGCCGCGATCGACGCGACGGCAATATTCAAAACGCGGCGCTTTGGATATGACGGCAAGGGGCAGGCAAAAGTCACCACAGCCAAGGAAGCGGTGGACGCTTGGACCCATTTCGAAGACGCGCCGTCAATTCTCGAAGCCTTTGTGGATTTCGACTTTGAAGCCTCGATCATCGCCGCGCGCGGCCGCGACGGCGACTTTGTCGCCTATGATCCGCCGCAAAACGTGCACGAGAAACATATCCTGCGCCGTTCGACCGTGCCCTCCAAAATGAGCGTGGCGCAGACGGCACAAGCGCGAAGCATCGCGCGCAAGATTGCCGACGCGCTTGATTATGTGGGCGTGCTCGCGGTCGAATTGTTCGTAACCTCGGATGGCGCATTGCTGATCAACGAGGTTGCGCCGCGCGTGCACAATTCCGGCCACTGGACGATCGATGCCTGTCTGGTCAGCCAGTTCGAACAGCATATCCGCGCGATAGCCGGCTGGCCGCTGGGTTCGCCCGAGCGCCATGCCGACGCCATCATGGAGAACATCATCGGCGAGGAAGGCGCGGATTGGTATAAACTATCCGAAAGCTGCGGCGCGCTGCATCTTTACGGGAAAAAGGAATTGCGGCCGGGACGCAAGATGGGGCACGTCACACGGCTAGGCCCGAAGTCTTCCCCGCACTGAACTCGCTAGCTTTCTTTGAGCTGTTTGCCGACCGAGACGACGATATAACTCGCCGGCATGTCCCCGATATTCTTCAGGCCGTGCATCACATTTGAGGCGCTGAAGACGATATCGCCCGGTCCGACGACGATCGGCTTGTCGACGTCCAAATATTCCAGCTTGCCGCTCTGGATGAACAGCACTTCGGTATTGGGATGTTTGTGCGGCGGATGGGGCATGCGCCCGGCGGGCAATACGCTTTCGTGGATCTCGATGAACTCGCCGGTCGGCAGCGTGCCGGACATCACGCGCCGCATCGTGCTGCCGGTGGGCAACTGGACCACCGGCAAATCCTTATAGAAAAGCACTTTGGAGGCTGAGAGTTCCGCGCTCGAGTTTTCCCCTCGTGCCGTGCCGGCCAACGCGCCGAGCGCGGCCAAAGCCGAGAACACCGCGAACAGATCGCGCCGGTCTAGTTGTTCCATTCCGAAAATCCCTTTGTCTTGCTAGTTCTTCACGTCACCGCCGAGCGAAACGACCGTGTATTTGGCCGCGACGTCGCCAACATTTCGCACCCCATGCATCGTGCCATAGGCGACATAGATGACGCTGCCCGGACCCGCTCTCTCCGTCTTGCCGTCGTGACTGAATTCCAGAATCCCTTCCTGCACCAAAATAAACTCGGAATGTGCAATCTGATGAGCCGCGTTGGGAGGGATACCCGCGGGTTGAACGGATTCGTGAATGGCGACGGCTTCGCCTGTCGCGAGCGTCCCCTGCACGACGTCGCGGCTTTCGCCGCCATTGGCCATCTTGCGGACGGTGAGCGCGTCGAACGCGAAGACTTTGGAATGGGAAAGGCTCTGCCAAATTTGTCTCCTCTGCCATTGCACCGGTGCCGATGAACATCGCCAACAATGGGAGCGCTACCGTAAATCTGCAATACCGCATAATTCCCCTCTTGTCTGTTCTCGCATGTTCAGGCTTTCTTTTTCGCTGCAGCTATTTCGCCCAGCCGCGCCAGCGCGGATTTGGCTTGCGCTTTGAACTTCTCGAATTGCATGACGTTCTCGATGCGCGCGGCGAGGAACATGTCGGTGGCACTCTCGTCTTCGCTGGTATCGGTCAACCATCGCATCAGCGTCGCGGAATACACACCCGCCAGAATGCCACGCTTGGTATAGAAATTGAAATCGGTGGAGACATCGCCCGCTGCGCGCCACATCGTGTCGACCGTATTGTAGACAAGCTTGGCGCCCAGCGGGAGGTTGGGCGGCAAACTCAAATGCGCCACGCCACGTCGCACCGCTTCTTTGTGCGGCTTCAGAATCACCAGGCGCATCTTTACCGCTTTGGCAATCCGCTGGCGTACCGGCAATGCGGTGATTTTCGCTTTTGCCAGCCTCTTTTCCATCTCGGCATCGACCTCCGCCGAATAAGCTTCCAACAGGCTGATCGCACCGTTGGGGAACAGGCGCTTGAGCTCGTCCTTGCTCGCACCGGCCTCTTTGGCCGCGCGGTCCATCAGCGTGTCGGTGAAACCGTCGAACGCGATGTGCGGCAGGGCCGCCTCGATGACGGCCCGCTTGAGTGTCTCGTCGCTTTTTGCACCGGGCTTCTTTTTTGGGGCAGTCACGCGTTCTCTCCGGCCCAATGACGCGCCTCACTTTCGAAGATGAGATTCTTCAGATCGCGCATGCGCTGCGGATAAAGGATGCCATCCAGATGATCGCATTCGTGTTGCACGACGCGGGCGTGAAATCCCTTGGCGACGCGTTCGACGACGCGCCCCTCATGATCGATGCCGCGGTATCGGATATGCGCCGGACGCTCGACGAAGCCGCGCAACCCGGGCACCGACAAACATCCCTCCCAGCCGCCCTCAAGCGCGGGATCGATCACCTCGATCTGCGGATTGATCACCACCGTTAACGGCGCGGTATGATCGAAGCGTTCGCCGTCCGACAGCCCGTCCTCGGCCCGCTCGCCGGGAGCCTGGAAAACAACCAAGCGCAACGGAACATGCACCTGGGGTGCGGCCAATCCGGCCCCATTGGCGTCCATCATGGTCTCAATCATGTCTGCGACTAGGCGTCGAATCTCCGGAGCCAAGGGGTCGGGAACCGGGGCGGCTTTTCCCGCCAGAACCGGGTGACCCATCCGGGCGATTTTCAGGATGGCCATGGGACGCCTATGGATTCCAAAGACTTAGCCGAAGGGTTTCGACTTACCCAATTGAACCTCAAAAACGCGGCGGGGGGTACCCCCTTTATCTCTTGGCATGATCGCAACACTTCACCCTCATCATAGGCTGTCGGTGAGGCGTTTTTGGGGGTGCGGTGGACAGGGCTAACCCCTTCTGTTATCTAGCCGGCCCTCAAAGAAACGGCTTAGGAGTTGCCTTTGCAGATCATCGTTCGCGACAACAATATCGACCAAGCGCTGAAGGCGCTCAAAAAGAAGATGCAACGTGAAGGCATCTTTCGCGAGATGAAACTGAGAGGGCACTACGAAAAGCCCAGCGAGAAGCGGGCCCGCGAACGCGCCGAAGCGATCCGCCGTTACCGCAAGCTCCAGAGAAAGCGCATGCAGCGCGAAGGTTTGTTGCCGAAATAAGCGCTCCAGATCGTTTTTTTTCCAAAGGGCCGCTCGCCAGAGCGGCCTTTTTTGCTTTTACGCGGACTTGCGTCCCACAAGTTGCTTCAGCAAGGCGCCAAGCGCGGGCGGCCGTTCGGTGGTCAGTACATGCCTGGCGAAAACCCTTCCCATCCGATGGACCAGAAACACGGTTGTCAACACCACCAGCACGGCCGTCGCCCAAAGCTCGATGGAAGGCGGATGGAAGGGCAGCCGGACCAGCATGAAGAACGGCGTATAGATCGGAATCCAGGACATCACCGTGGCGAATGTGCCATTCGGATCCCGCATCAGAACGCCGAGCAAAGAGATCGGCAGAACAATGATCAGGGTGGCGGGCGTCATCAGCGCTTGCGCATCGGGAAGCGAATTCGTCATCGCGCCGATACCGAGGAAGATCGAGCTGTAGATCAAAAGGCCACAGAAGAAATACAGCAGGATCAGAGGAAGAAGTTTCAAGCTTGCGACCGCCGCTAAACCTGCCTTCACAATGACGATTGTCTCATGCGAGATCAGCGAGGCGACGGCGAAAAGCCCCAGACCCCATAACAGTAGCGTCAAAAGGGCGACCACAACGACGCCGATCAGCTTGCCCGTCATGATCTCTTGCGGCGAGGCGCAGGACAACAGCACCTCGATCATACGTGTGGACTTTTCTTCGACCACACTTTGCAGCAGCAACGCCGCGTTGGAGAAGGCCACGATGAAGAGCATGAATGCCAGCCCCATCGGGACGAGCGGTGCCAGACGGTCCGCAAGGCTGACGGCAGGGCCTGCTGTCTTCGTCGGGTCGAAGGTTTGGATATCGGCATCGACATCGAGATTGACGTCGGATTGCTGCGAGGCCGGGACAAGTTGCTGCAACGCGCGAACCCGAAACGCGTCAGTAAGCGTCCAGCGTGTGAAGTTGAGCGCTTCCATGTTCGTCGTCTCGGTCGTCCAATATTGCGCGGCAATGGGCGCACCCGGAGCAAAATCCTTGGGGATGAAGACGATGCCGCTGAGCTTCGCCGGATAGCCTTCTATGAAGACGTTGCGCTCGCCTGTCAGATAGGCGCGTGCCAGGGCTCTGATATCGTTGTCCTTCGCCACGGCCAGATCGTGGGGCGCCGGCGCGAGCATATAGTGCGGACGGGGCGGCATGAATGGCGGCGAACCGGCCCGCACCGTGCGGGCAAGCGGGGCCAAAACCCGTTCCCAGCCGCCGCGCGCCTGGAACGCTTTGATTTGCGCCACGCGGTCGGGTGCCGTCAGCATGGCGGCAAGATCGGGATCGGCGCGGCGCAGCCGGGTCATGTCGGCATTTTTCCGAGCATAGTCGGACAAAGCCGAAAGCGCGGCTTGCGCGTCATTGCGCGCAACGGCTGCCGCAAGCGCCCGCTGATATCCGCCCGCACGATCGACCACCGTGATCACGCGCGTCTCGGTCTGAGAGATTAAGAGCGAGGGCACAACCGCGGCAAAGACGATGAAAAGCGGCACCACCAAGGTGGTGATCAGAAAGCCGCGCCGCGTAACATATTTCAGGAATTCCTGGCGGGCGATGAGAAAAATGCGGCGAATCATGATGCATTCGCTTTTTCGACAATTGCCACAAAGACGTCATGCAGGCTGGGTGGTGTGAGATCGAAATGGAAAAGCGCGACCCCGCGCTCGAAGCAGGCCGCCAGCAATTCGCGCCCATCGGCGCCTTCTTTGAGATCGACATCCCAATATTCGCGTTTTTCGTCTGGCGGCAGAACCCGCACCACGCTTTCCACCGAAGACAGGAATGTCAAATCGCCTTCGGCGCCGATGCGGGCGCGGCGCGGCAATTGTTTTTGCGCTTCGTACAACGTCCCGTCGAAGCGTTTGCGCCCCCGCACCAGGATAGCCAAGCGATCGCAGAGCCGTTCGGCATGCTCCATCGTATGCGTAGAAAACAGAATAGTTTTGCCGCCCCGCGCCAGAGCGCGAATGAATTCTTCCAGCTCGCCTTGATTGACCGGATCGAGCCCGGCGAAAGGCTCGTCGAGAATGACAATGTCGGGATCGTGCGCCACTGCTGCGAGGAGCTGCACCTTTTGGGCCATGCCCTTGGACAAGCCTTCGAGGCGCACACGTGCGAATGCGCCAAGGCCAAATTGCGACAGCAATTCGCGCGCGCGCGACAAGGCGCGGCCGCGCTTCATGCCTTTTAATGTCGCGACATAAGCAATCGCATCGTCGGCGCGCATGCGTTTGTAGAGACCACGCTCTTCGGGCAAATAGCCGATGCGCGATCGCACCTTGTCAACGCGCTGGCCAAGGACTCGGACCTCGCCAACATCCGGCGCGTAAAGGCCCAGCAAAATGCGAAGACTGGTCGTCTTGCCGGCCCCGTTTGGACCGAGAAAACCCAGAATACCGCCGCCAGGCAACGTTAAGTCGAGATTGTCGATGGCCGTTAGATCGCCGAAACGCTTGGTCACACCACGCAATTCGACGGCCGATTGCGGCATAAAATGCCTTCCCCAGTAATTTTCGATAGAAGAAGACGAAGTAGATGTTACGTCAAGCGACCGGCTGCGGCGCACAGTCGCCGCATACCGCAATCTCCACCGTGACATGGCTCAGACTGGGATAGCGCTCGCACAGCAATCGCTTGACGCGCTCGTTGTCTCCTTCGCGCGGGCTCACCAACGACACGATCAAGCCGTGGTGGCCAGGCCCGAGCCGCCACAGATGCAAATCGAAAACATGCGCACCCATTTCCCGTTCGACCAGCGTTGTGATCTCGCGCGCGAGATCGGGATCGTCTTGCGCATCCAGCAGCACCAAGGCGCTGTCGCGGATCAACCCGAGTGACCAGGACGCGATGACAGCTGCACCCACCACGCCGACCAGAGGATCCGCCCAGGCGATGCCGAACATCATACCGGAGGCCAATGCGACAATGGCGAGAACGCTGGTCGCCGCATCGGCCACGACATGGACATACGCGGCACGCAGATTGTGATCGTGGTGATGATCGGCCTCGCCGTGGTGGTGGTCATGTCCATGCGGCTCGTGCAGCAGTGCCGCGCTGGCGATGTTCACGGCGAGGCCAATGCTGGCGATGAACAGCGCTTCGCTATAATGCACGCTGACCGGCGCCAGCAGACGGTGGACCGATTCAACCGCGACGCCCAAGGCCAAAAGACCCAAAATGATGGCGCTGGTGAAAGCTGCGAGGTCGCCGAATTTTCCCGAACCGAAGGAGAAGCGCGTGTCATGGGCATGGCGGCGCGCCAGCCAATAGGCCCCGGCGGCAAGCCCCAAAGCGCCGACATGGGTGGCCATATGCACACCGTCGGCGAGTAGCGCCATCGAGCCGAACAGCAATCCTGCCGCAATCTCGACGGCCATGAATAGTGCGGTAAGAATCGTCACGGCACGGGTGCGCGCTTCCGCCCGCTCGTGGCCATGGCCCAAGAAGACATGCCCATGCGTCCACTGCGCGTGATTGTGCGGCTCGCTTGTCATGCGCAGCAGGTTATTGGTCTGGTTCCAATTGTGCAAAGAGTATTGGGCCGCGGGATCTGGGAATCTCGCGGCCCGACCGAGCCGTCAAATCGATGGGGAGTTCAACGGCTCAGTAAAAGTGCGCGCCCGTCAGCGAAGCGCTTGCCAACATATGTTCCGTCTTGTGCGCGAAGCAGACCGACCGTTTCGCCTGACGCTGTTTTCAACTCAAGCTTATCGGCACTAATGCGCCAATGCGCAACGCGACTTTCTTTCGCACAATCAGAGGTGAAGGTGACGGTGCCGTCAGAAACAAGCGTCAACGGACAGGCCTCATTCGCACCAACGGCCAGTTTCCAAGCCCCGGACACATCGGTCGCGGACTGCGCCTGGACCGCGGCGAAGCTCGCAGCGACGGCAAGTGATGTGAAGAGAAGGGTGCGGATTTTGGTCATCTGAACTATCCCTTCAAGGTTCAACATTCACAAGAGTAACTACGAGCAGCGAATTTGGAAAGGGGACACGTTGGCGCGAAGGTAGTAAGAATCAGTTGGCGCTTCGAAATTCATCGTTTATTTAGAATGATTTAAATTATATCAGATCTTGCGGTATGCCTACCCTGCGGGAATTGCATGGCGCCCTTTCGCCCGGACCGCGCCTTCCTGCAACAGCGGGGCGAAGAAACAGGACCATCTCAGGATCGGTTTCGCAGTCGCGCCAGCCTCGTACCAGCCGCGCGTCGCATTCACGATCTTCACCACCGACAACATCACGGGAACTTCGATCAAAACGCCGACAACAGTTGCGAGTGCGGCGCCGGAGTTAAAACCGAAAAGACTGATGGCCGCGGCCACAGCCAATTCGAAAAAATTGCTCGCGCCTATCAAAGCCGAGGGTGCCGCCACGCAATGCACTTCACCTGCGGCGCGGTTCAAAAGATACGCGACCCCCGCATTGAAATAGACTTGGATCAAGATCGGCACGGCCAAAATCGCGATAATGAGCGGTTGCGTTAGGATCTGTTCGCCCTGGAAGCCGAACAAAAGCACCAGAGTTGCGAGCAAAGCGAGCAGCGAAACCGGTTGCAGCGTCGACAACAATTGTTTCAGCGCCCCGCGCGCCAAGGCATAGCGGCGGACCAATTGGGCCAGCAGCACCGGCACCACGATGTAAAGTACGACGGAGAGAAACAATGTCTCCCAGGGCACGCTGATCGCCGATAGACCGAGAAGAAGACCGACGATCGGCGCAAAGGCAAACACCATGATGAGATCGTTGAGCGCGACTTGGCTCAGCGTGAAATGCGGTTCGCCCCCGGAAAGGTTGCTCCAGACAAAAACCATTGCCGTACAAGGCGCGGCGGCGAGCAGAATGAGGCCTGCGATATAGCTGTCGATCTGACTTGCCGGAAGATAGGGTCTGAGCAGCCAGCCGATGAAAAGCCAGCCGAGCAACGCCATCGAGAAAGGCTTGACCGCCCAATTGACGAACAATGTCACGCCGATGCCGCGCCAATGTTCCTTGACGCGTGACAGCGCCGCGAAATCGATCTTCACCAGCATGGGAATGATCATCAGCCAGATCAGCAGGGCGACCGGCAGATTGACCCTGGCGATTTCGGCCGCGCCGATGGCATGAAACACGGGTGCAAAGAAGTGCCCAAGCACGACACCGGCGACGATGCACAGCGCTACCCAGAGGGTGAGATAGCGTTCGAAAGTAGACATGCTGTTTTGTTCCGTCAGCTTTGCGAGCGGCCGATTTCGTCGAGATGCGAGTTTCAATTTCAGCCGGTCGAGCTTTTCGAATGGCAATTCCGCAAATGTCCGGATGTGGTTGGACAACATTCGCAGCGTCTCACGGAAGGCGTGCATCTTCTGCATGTCCGTTCCTTCCACTACGGCCGGATCGGGCATGCCCCAATGCGCGGTAACCGGATGGCCGGGCCACACCGGACAGACTTCACCTGCGGCGTTGTCACAAACCGTAAAGATGAAATCCATCGGCGGCGCCACGCCGAACTCGTCCCAACTTTTGGAACGCAGATCGCTTGTGGGAAGGCCGATTTGTTCGAGCAGCGCCAACGCGAAAGGATTGACGGACCCTTTGGGGAAACTTCCGGCGGAATATGCGCGAAAGCGGCCTTTGCCTTCCGCGTTCAAAACGGCTTCCGCCAAAATGGATCGCGCGGAATTTCCGGTGCAAAGGAACAGCACATTGTAAGGACGCTTAGGCGTCATGGCAGCACGCCTCTTTCAAAGACAGATCGCAGATCTCGGGACGGCCTTCGCAGCAATCCATCATCAGAAAGGAAAGCAGCGCCCGCATCTGATCGAACCGGGCGGTGTAGATGAGATTGCGGCTTTCGCGGCGCTGCGCGATCAAGCCGGCACGCTCCAATTCCTTCAAGTGAAACGATAGCGTGGGCGCAGGCGTATCTTCAGCGCGTCCGCCAAAGCACCGGCCGTTTCGCCAGAAGGCCCCCGGCGCACCAAATGGCGGAAAATCGCCAAGCGCGTTTCCTGCGACAGCGCGCTTAAAGCGGCCAAAGCTTCATGTGATTTCATATTTCCAGAATAATGGAATTATCGAAGGCGTCAAGTTTGAATTCAGCTGTCATGAAAGCGGACCAAATTCGCGGTATAGTTGCTTTGTTTCGGAGTGGTGCGGGAGGCTAGAGATGCGTCTTGTGGCTTCTTTGGCATTGATCGGAATGGCGGGGGCCGCGTTGGCGGCCGATCCGATGGTGGACCAACAGATCATGCCCGACAGCGATTACTCCACCGCGCCACGGTTGACGGTCGCGCAGCCCATCACTCCGCCATCGAACACCCACGCTCCGATTTTGCAGTCATTGAGTGTGCGAACCTATGTACGCGAACGTAACGGCAGCATCGCCGACATTGTGCCCGACTTTCATTTTGTTGCGCCGAACGGCAACGCCATTGTCCTTCATCGCGAACTTGTCGAGACGAATGGTTCTGTCGGGCAGACAAATTTGCGGGATGCCACGATTGACATTCCGGCCGAGGCGCAAAAGAAAGGCGCCGTTGTATCCGGCGGCTGGACGTGCGGGATCGCGCAATATTACGTTACCATCCGTGCATTCATCATGGATGCCGACGGCAAGCGTAGCAATTCGGTTCAATACACAATTCATTGCAATGGCGGTTGATTGGACTTAGCCCGGCGGCGGACCGTGCATATAGCTTTCGACCAGCGATCCCGAGATGAGCCGCCAGCCGTCTACCAGCACGAAGAAAATCAACTTGAACGGTAGCGAGATGATCACC
>CAWGHR010000042.1:0-65576 GCA_963822275.1 uncultured Alphaproteobacteria bacterium | reverse complement strand
CGAAGAGTCGGTGGCACCAGCGTTACGGTTTATTTCCATGAGGGTGGAATTAGTAGTTGCACCATTCATGGTATAGGCCCCGGTCTCGGTCGTGTTCGGCCCCTGGGACCCCGTGGGCTGGGCGTTGTCCAGCCAATTACAGAACCGGGCGGAATCGCCCCAGGAGACGAAGTTCACCGGGCGGTTAGCCAATCCGACGCCACGCTGTACACGTAGCTGCCCGGCAGGCCGCTGCGTGTGATGTCTAGCCCGTCGGCGTTGTTCGTCGTGTTCATATTTGTGTTGTAGAGGCCGTAGGTGTCGGTTTTCGCCACCGCGTTGAGGGACTGACGTACTGGCCGACCGTCACGTCGTACTCGCCCATCCGATAAGCGTAGCCGACGGAACCGTAGCCGATAGTGCCATGGGACTCGGTTTCGTATCCGCCGCATTGCCTGGATCGCCGACGGTGACGAATTGAAGGCTGGTCTGGCCTGCGGGCATGTTGAACACGTTGACGCTTAGGCAACGCTGGCAACCGACAACACGACGAGAACTATTGCACAACGACGGAACATTATTCGATCTCCTGAAAAATTGGGAACGTGGTTGCGCCAGAGAGAGCCCAACCCTTGCGGATGGCGGTTTGGTTTGGCGAAACGCTGCCTCAGGGAGGGTGCCGTATAGGGAGCAGGACCAGCCCTTAGCCTAGCAACCCCCGCGAACCGGGTCAACCTCGCCCCGATTTCTTGGGGTTCCGGTTTGTAGGATCGATTCTGGTCTGTCGTGGTCGGTTCCCGGCGTCATTGCGTCCGGGCCGTCGGGTCGATATTTTGATCGACTTTCGCCCCGGAACCCACCAAATCGATCCTGGCTTGTCTGGCGATAGGGGAAACGGGCGGTCTACCTTCCGCGGACGGCCATAAACGAGCCACAATCTTGCCCAGACTACCAAAGGCGGCCGCAAAGAGCGGCGCTGCGAAGTGGTCAATGCAGCGCCTGCAATGGCCCCCTGCGAGGCGCCTAAAACGGCCTGTTTCTTGTCGGCGCGTGGCACCGGCGTGGCACCAAAGCATTATACCACCTAGGTGGTATATGTAAGTCTTGACGTAACTCTTTGTCACGCAAGGCTTTACAAGTGGGCGCAGCAGAATTCGAATCTGCGACCTCGTCCTTATCAGGGACGCGCTCTAACCAACTGAGCTATGCGCCCATCGCGATTCCATCGCCTTTGTAGCATACGTGCCGACTGAAGCGGCGTCAACCCACCGGCGGCCGCCTTCTTTTTGTGGGGAGGGTGGGAGGAAGGCACAAAATGCGAATCGCCCAGGCAGAAAACGCCTTCAAGCGTTGTAATTATCATAGACGGAAAACGCGACAGACCGGACGTGTGGGGCGACCCCGGGGGATAAGGTGCTTGCCAAGGACCGTACCAGCGAGTTTGTCGGCCAGTTTGCCGCCCATGACCGGGGGGTCTACAAGTATATCCTCACCCTGCTGGCCGACACGAACGCGGCCCAAGAGGTCTTTCAAGAGACGTCGGTCACGCTGTGGCAGAAGTTCGGCGAGTTCGAGGCGGGCAGCAACTTTTTCGCCTGGGCCTGCCGCGTGGCCTACTTCGAGGTGCTGAAGTATCGCCAAACGCGGCGCCGCGATCGGCTCCGCTTCGGCGAAGGCCTGCTCGAAACCCTGTCGAACGAAACCCTGTCGAACGAATCGTCGGTCGGCGACCGGCTGCTGCGGGCCCGCCGCATGGCCTTGCCCGACTGCGTCGCGAAGCTGCCGCCCGCCGACCGCGAGTTGATGGAGCAGCGATACGCGGGCGACGAGACGATTCAAGAGATCGCGCAGCGTACGGGCCGGCCGGCCAACACGCTTTACAAGGCCTTGGAGCGGATACGCCATACCCTGATGACTTGCATCGAGGAGACGGTCGGGGGCGGGGACGGGGATGGTACGGGAAGATCTCGCCATGGGTGACGTGCCCGAACAGCGGGGTTGGCAGGAAGAGCTTTCGGCACTGCTGTCGGCCGTCTGCGACGGCCGGATCGACGAGGCCGGGAGCGCTCGCCTGGAGGCCTTGCTGGCAGCCAATTCGGCTGCGCGCCGCTGGTATCTGGGCTACCTCGATTTGCACGTCGATCTGTCGTGGGACCATCTCCGCCGCGGCCGGCCGGACGCGGCGGAGGAAGAAGCGGCGGCGTCGGGCATGGACGCGTCCGTGGCTGGCGGCCCGGCCCCTGCCGCCGCCACGATGCGGCCCAGCCGCCCGCACGCGGCGCCGGCCGACCTGGGATACCCTTCGCCCGCCGGCTGGGCGATACTTTGCCACTACCTGATCGTGATACTGCTGCTGGGCGCGGCGCGTTATTCGCCTGGACTTGGGGGGGGCCCAGCGGCGGTACACGCGGCATCTTGCCGCACTCGGCGGCGCCGCAACCCATCGCGCTGGTGAACGCCCTGGTTAACTGCCGCTGGGCGGAGGCTGGCGCGGGCGCAGCCGGCAGCGGGCCCGCGCTTCCAGCGGGGTACGCCGCTTTTCGCGGGCCGCCGCATCGCCCTGGCGTCGGGTGTTGTCGAAATCATGTACCTGGGCCGGGGCGAGGTGATCCTTCAAGGGCCCGTCGATTACACCGTGGAGTCGGCCAGCGGCGGGTTCCTTGCTGCGGGCCGGGTGACGGTCCGGCTGGTGAAAGACCGCAACCCGATCACCGGCCAGGAGCTGCCGCCGGGTCCTGCGTTCACGGTCCGCACGCCGGCAAGCCGCGTCACGAACTTGGGGGCCGAGTCGGGGGCCGACCTGGCGGCGTCAACCGAGTTCGCCGTGGAAACCAATGCGCCGCCGATCAGCCGCACCTGTGTTTTTCGCGGCAAGGTGGCCGTGGAGCTGCGCGACGGCGGAGCCAGCCTGCCGGCGGTGGCGTCGACACCGGTCGCTCGGCGGTGGCGGAAGGACGAGGACCGGGCCGACAAGGCACGATCTTTATTGACGAGAGCTTGGGCAATCCAAGGCGATTTCGCCGACCGCGTGCTGGCGCCGATCGAGGGTCAACAACGGCAAGCCGCCTGGCTCAAGGCGGTGGGCACCGGTTTGCAAACCAAACTGGTGGCGGTTGGCAGCGGCGAGGACATCGATCCGCCGCCGGTGCAAGGACCCAGCCCTGACGGCCGGGCGACTTCCGCCGACGGATTGGGCATGCCCGCCATGATCACTTACACCTGCCGCCTCTCCTTCGACCTTCGCGATTTGAGCCCGGACACCGCCATGCTCCAACTGCTGTACGTCGCCCGCGACCGCATCGCCGCGGTCCGGCTGAACGGCAAGGCGATCCCGCGGAACCGTGCGGACGGCGCCGACCGCCGGCTGGAGGAAATCGGCCAGTTCAACATTCGCGGGGGTGTCGGGCCGGAGGTTTTTGTGCGGGGCATCAATACGCTCGAGATCGACGTCTACGCCGGTGGGGGCCCGCCGCCTGCCGCTGCTGCGGATCCGGCCCGAGATCAGCAGCATCTGGGTCCCGCGGGGGGATTAGGGGTGGGCGAGCAGCGGCCGCTGGTCACGGGTCACGCATTGGGAAACCACATTTTTACGGAGGTGAACACATGAACGGACCTTAGCATGCTCTCAGACGCCACCAGGCGGCGAAACTGTCCGCGGCTGGCCTTGCCCGGTTTCAGAGAGCCGGGTCCGTGGCAGGGCGAGCCTTGCAGAACCGATCGGCGGCAAGCAAACGACACGACTTCCCGGCGAGAGGCAACAAATAACTTTTTTCAGGTTACAACGAAAAACATCCTTCATCAGAGCGGAGCCTTACTATGAGAGCGCGACCGTATTCCTTGGGCGTTTTGGCGATGGTGGCAATGGCGGCGAGCATCGCCCGAGCAACCACCACCAACCAGGCGATCGGCATCGACAACATGGATAGCGATTGGTATACCAATGAGCCGGCAGAGTGGAACTCGCCCACGGCCACCACGAACGGGGCGGCTTGGATTAAGACCGGCAGCGGCAGCCCGGTCCAACTGACGCAGAGCGTCAACACGCAACTGTTGATGGACACGCCCGGCGGCTGGGCGATCATTGGAACGACGCTGCTGAGCGTGGCGTCCGGGACCGCTGCGTCGGCGAGCAACGGCTGGGTGGGCAGCACCGTGAACGATTGCAGCGCGTATTATCCGGGCCTGTTTTTCAACGGCGGCTCGGCCAACTATCCCATACCGGGAACCAGCACCACAACCGGGCCGTCGAACAGCTACGAGGCCGAGGTGTATTTCTGGACCGGCCTCTACAACACCTATGCGGACGCGTACGCGGCCGCTGAGGCCCACACGCCCGGGGTCTATGTCGCCGACAGCGGCCAGTTCCTGGAAGCGGTGCAGCCTTACACCTCTGGCCCGCCGGCCTTTCCCGAGGACCTGTTGGACATGCCCGCCATGATCCTGCAACAGCCCGCGGCCACTCCCGAGCCGTCAACCCTGCTGTTGCTCACGACGGGCCTGCTGGGATTGCTGGCCTACGCCTGGCGAAGGCGACGGTGATTTCCGCCTGCCGGAAGTGCGATACCGGTGGGAGCGGCCATCGGGTAGTCGCGACGAATGGCGCCGGTGGATGGCGGACGGCAAGACCCGCCGTTCCACCATTGGCCGTCGCAACGATGGCTGATCGCCGGCGGCGGCGCAGCTCCTTTGACTGTCGGCCGATTGGCAGCACAGTACCCTTGTCGTGAAACTTCACTGAAAGGAATTAGCAATGGAACAACTGATTTTGATTCTCGGCGGCCTCGGGATTGCAGGCCTGATGTCGCGCACACTGCCGATGCGGCAATTTTCAGTGCAAGTCGATGAACTATTTTTGGTTCGACAACTCGGCCAACGGCGGCCCTCCCGGCTCCTGGTGCGACGGCAGCGGTGCGGCCTTCCAGCCCGGCGGCTGGAACGCCACCACCGACGGGGCGATTTGGATCTCGACCGGCGGCAGCACGCCGGTACTGAACCGCAGGACTTGAACTTCGAATTGGACTACCGATCCACCCCCACCTCCGCGTGGACCGTCATCACCAATAGCTTACCTCTGAGCACCGGCGTTGCGTATAGTGACGTCAATGTCATGGGCAGATGCTTACCCGGGTTATTGGCTGGGCGCGGACGGCGCAACGGGTCGGGGAAATAATCATCCCGACCCAGTTCCTCACCGTATCACATGGGTACAGAAGTATTATCTGCCGGGGAACTCTAAACCGCGGACTACCCCGACGGCCAGCCAACCCAAGAGGGAATGCAGTTCAATCTGTATGCCTGGACGGCGACCTACAACAGCTTCGCTGCCGCCGCCGCCGCGGGGCCGAGGTCGGCGTGAGCGGCGCATTCCAGGTGGGCTCGCCCGCCTATTGGATCATGCCGCCCGCATGCCCGACCACGCCTTCATCAACATGCCGTCGATGGTGCTCACCATGCCCGGCGACGCCAACTACGACGGCAAGGTGGACATCAACGACCTGACGATCGTGCTGGCCCACTACAACCAGAGCGGCGCGACCTGGGCCCAGGGCGACTTCACCGGCGACGGCAAGGTGGACATCAACGACCTGACGATCGTGCTGGCCCACTACGACCAGAGCGTCGGATCGTCCGCCGCCGCGACGGCCGCCGTGCCCGAGCCCGCCACGATCGCGATCGCCGCCGCGGCGCTGGCGGGCTGTGGGCCTATGGGCGGCGAGGACTCAGGTCGCGACCTTCCGCGCCGTGCCGACGGTGAAGGTCTCGAACCTGACCCAGACCTCGCTCTGGTCGCGGATTTCGACCGCCAACGAGTCCATGTCGCGCGGGCTGGGCGACTTGGCCTCGGTGCGCTTGCCGGCGAGGTCGAAACTGGCCGAGTGGCAGGGGCAGAAGAAACTGCCGCCGCCGGGCGAGGGCTCGAAATCGATCGCGCAGCCGGCATGCGGGCAAACCACCTGAAACGCCAAGACCTGCGCCGCCGATGCGTCCAGGAAGACCGCGCCGATCGGCTCGGGCGGAAAATGGGTCCAGGCGTCCGTATGGCCGGGATGACGGGAAACTTCTTGGGCGTGCCGTCCTCGGGCACCATGTCGAGCGAGGCCAGCGGCAGAAACGCGCGCCGCTGCGGCTCTTCTGCCGCAGCGGATTGAGAAAAGCCACGATCCCGCTGGCCGGGGAACGGCGCAGCGGCCGCGCCGCACACAGCACCAGGCCGGCCGCGCGGTCCCAAGAAGCCACGGGCGGCGAATGAGACAGGGATGAGATGAACGCTCTTCCGCCGAGGCGTTTTTACCGTTCGGTCCTTCGTCCTTCATACATTTTTGCCGCCCGCACGGCATCGAGGATTTCTTCGGCGGGCCGCATCGAGCGGCTCTTGAGGCATCAGGCGCCGGCGGCGCGCGGCGATGTCCGCCGCCGCCGAATTGCTCGGCCATCGCGCTGCAATCGAGCTCGCAGCGGCTGCGGAGGCTGATCTTGAAGCCGCCGCCGTCTGCTCGACCAGGATCACGGCCACCTCGGTGCCGCCGACCGAGAGCGTCAGGTTGATGATGTCTTCGCTGTCGGAGGGCAGGGCGCCGGTCGCGGCGAAGTCGGACAGCTCGATCCAGGTGTAAATCAGCCGGCCGCCGAGCTCGATTTGCGCGCGGGCGAGCGCCCGGCCGATCAGTTGCAGCCGCGCGTGGCGTGTCGTTCTCGTAAAGCTGCTTGTAGAGCTGGTGCGGCGCGGCCCCGGCGTCGACCAGCCGGGCGGCCAGGCGAAGCGTGTCGGCCGTGGTCGAGTGGAAACGGAACCAGCCGGTGTCGGTGGCCAAGGCGACGAAGGCGGGCCGGGCAATCGCCGGCGAAAGCGGCACGCCCAACTGGTCGGCCGCCTCGACCACCAGCCGGCCGGCCGCCTCGGCCTCGGTGTCCTTGAACAACTCGGCGCCCAGGTCGTCGCCGCTGAGGTGATGATCGATGACGACCTTGATGGCCCGGCTGTTGCGGATCACGTCCGCCATCGCGCCGAGCTGGGCCCAGGCGCTGGTGTCGAGAACGATCAAGACCTCGCGGTCGGCCAGGTCCTCGGCCGCACATCGACGGCCAGTTGCGCCAGCTTTCGCTGCGGATCCAACGGCTGCAAGTTCCGCGGAACGGCGAACGCATTGCACACCCGCACGTCTTTCCCGAGCGCGTCGAGCATCGCGGCCATCGCCAATTCGCAGCCCAACGCGTCGCCGTCCGGCCGGACGTGCGTGGTGAGCACGAACCGCTGATGAGAGCGGACGATCTCGACAAAGCACTGCCGGGGATCATAAGGGGCGGGTTTAGGGGTTTAGGGTTTAGGGGTTTAGGGATCGGGGTTCTCGCGGTTCAGCGCCGCCGATTGCAGCGCCGTCAATTGCACTTCGGCCTGGTTCTGGCCGGCGCCTTGCGATTCGAGTTGATGCAGGCTTTGTTCGAGCGATGATTCGTGCGACTGGGAAACCTCGACATCGTTCTTTGCCGAATCCACGACGCGCTGCACTTCTTCGGCGATTTTGGAATCCAGGGTGACTTTTGGGCCTGCAGGTCGAGGATTTTGGGATGCCGCGGGCCCATATTTGGACGACAGATCGGCCATCTGGCCGTTCAGCACCGACTCTTGCGCGCGCAAAGCTGCGATGACGGGCGAGGCCATCACTTGGGCCGAATCGGCGGCCCGTCCAGCCCGGGCCAATGCGGCCAAGCGGCTATAGCTCGACTGCTTCTCGGCCAGATCGGTTTTGGCGAGCGTCAGCTGGCTGTTGATTTCCGCAATCTGCTGATCGACAACCGAAAGACCATTGGCCGTGGTGGTGATGTTGTGCTCGGCCTTGTATTGCTGGACGGCGGAATCGGCCGCTTGCGCCTGGTGCGAGAGCTCACCAATGCGGCCCGACAACCATTGCGTGGCCTTTTGGGTCGCTTCGAATTTGGCTTCGAGCTGATCTTCGACATAAGCGTTGGCGAAGGCGTTGGCGATTTGCGCCGCCTTGCACGGGATCTTCGGATTCAAAGGTTACCTTCATCGCGGTGGAAAGACCGACGGGTTGCACGGTAAGGCGCGCTAGCAGACGATGAATGATGGCGGCGCGTTCCAGATCTTCGCCCTGCCACATCGGCCTGCGTCTTCGGACTTCCGGAAAACCAATGGAGTGGGTTTACGTATTTCAGGACCAAACCGAACGCGCCGGGACTGGGATTGAACTCCGGGTCCTGTTTCAATTTCAACTTATCGACAACGCGGCCGGCAAGTTCGAGGGAAGTCAGAATCTGCACCTGGTTTTGGACGGTTGCCTGACTGTCCGACAGGCCGGACAGGACCGCCGAAACATCCTCAACGTTGTTCTTGCGTTCGTCGAGCATGACGACTGCCGTCGCCGAATAGAGCGGCGTCATCATCAAGACGATGATGCCAACGAGCACGACCACCGTTATGGCGGTGCCGATAATGATATTCCGCCAGACACGAAGAATTCGGAGAAAATCGTTCAGCGTTAAGCCGGGGTCGTTTCCGACGTGGAACCCACTTTGCTCTTCGGGGAAAACCAATTCGCTTGGCGAAACGTTTTTCTGCATCGTCATTACTTGGCGCTCATAAGGCTATCGTTGGAGCCGGTGGATGGTCCGCTGCAGCAATCCGTTTAGCACAGCGTTACGCCACGCGCCCATATCCCGATCGAAATATGGATAAATTGCCGTTGCAGCGGGACCAAGGCATCGGACGCGTTGAAAGTTCCCCATTCTTCGTCATGGCCGGAGCTTGGCCCTCGCGACAGCTGAGGAGCGTCCAGCATAGGTCTACTCGCCCGCCGAAGCTTGGCGCAGGCGGGTCGAGCTGTCGATCTTAGCGCACCTTGCCCTAGCTGATGCGAGACGGCCGCGCGCCTCGTCAACAAGCACCTTCGTCCGCGCGCGATGCTCAAATATGAAGGGTCAGACCAAGACTGATCATATCGTCCGTGAAGTTGACGCCGGGGACATTGGCCGAGCGTTCGCTGTAATTGTAGTTCAGGTTGGCGCTGACATAGCGATTCAGCAAATACTTCACGCCGATGCCGGCGCCGGGATATTCGTCCGTGCGCGTCGTACCGACATAACTGACATCCGCATAGGACACATAACCTTGAACGATGATATCCGGGCGAAACTCATAGTCGCCGCTAAACCTGATCGATTTGTTGTCCGCTGCAGACGCGCCGGCAAGCACAACATCCTGCAACAGCGCGGCTGCCGTTCAGGTGGAATGTCAGACGCGGCGAGGCAAACCAATCCAACTGCACGCCGTAATCCAGACCGGACATATTCTTCAGAGGATGGGGCACGTTTTGCGCGAAATGCTGATCGAGATAACCGACAAACACCTCACCCGCTGACCAAATGCGTGATCTGCATATCGAGGCCGGCGTCGAAATGATAACCGTGCGAGGCGCGATCCAATCCCGAACGATCGAACAGGTGATCGAAATGCCGGCCGTCATAAGACGCTTTCAGAAATCCCGAATAGCCGGGCGAGAAATCATAGAACACCTTGCCATAGGCCTGATATTCGTCCTCATTCCGGTCGCTGTTGAACAGCGTGCCGCCGCCGATGGCCGGCGTGTTCGTCCAGTCATAGCGGTCAAAGCTGCCGCCGAAACCAACGCCCAAGCGATTGGGCTGATAGGCCGAAATGAGCTCCGCATGGGTTTGGTAATAACGGTTTGGCGAAGCCTGGAAGCCGACGGCATTGTTCGGAGACGACCAGAGTTCGTGCATCTCGCCATAATAGACATTCGAGGACACCATCGCGGCGCGCGAAATATCCAACCTTCCATCGGCGCCGACCTTCCAATCCGTCAGGTTTTGCGCCGGTGTATTTCGTGTAGTTGTAATTATCGAGACCGCCATAGATTTCGAAGAAATGCCGGCCCCATTGCGATTGCAGCCTCAGCGTCGGCGCTTCCGTAGAAGAAATAATCCGACTGCCCGGTGGGAAGACGGAAAACGTTGTCATCATAAGTGCCGACAACGTCCAGAGACGGAAACAGGCGGAAGCCGCCCAGCGGAATACCCTTGGCATCGTAAGCCGGGCGGGCGCGATCCATCACGCCGACATCTTGGGGCGTCATCCCGATATAGGTCGGCGCACGTTTGCGCGCTCGCCGGCACCGCGGCGCCAAGGCCAATCGCGCAAGCGATTAACCTTGCCGTGTATTTAGGATAATGCATCTCAGAACCCCGCACCATTCTCGCCACTCTATTTAATCGAGCGCTGTTATATTTTATCGCGCTCGTCCTGGATTTCTCAGAAACCAGCTTCAGAGCGACGTGCAAGACGGGTTCAAACAACCGCCGCCGCCGCCGCCGCCACCGCCGCCGGTAAATCCGCCGCTCGGTATTGCCAAGACCGCCGCTGTCAAACCGCCTGTCGTCCCGCCGGTCGGTGTCGGGCCGGCGCCCGCGGCCGAAGCAAGATTGGTATAGCCGAGCGATGTGGCCGTCGTTTCAAACGCCGTGATCTCGCCGGACTTGCCTTCGTTCGCAACCGTCGAGGCGATCGACAGCGCCGCCGATGCATTGGTCGGCGATATCGGCGGCAGCGGCATCCGCCACGCCGGTTCCGATCTCGCTTTGCGTAGCGCCGTCCGCTTCGGCATCGGTCAACACCGCCGAGGTGATGGAGGCGGCAGCGCCGCTGCCATAGGTGGTAATCGCGTTTTGAATGGCGGTCGAGATCGCCGCTTCGATCGCCGCGGGATCGCCATTCGCCGCGGTGATCGCCGCCGCCAACGATGTCTGGATCGCGGACGTCTGATCGGCGGTCAGTGCGGTTTGCGCATAGGCCGCGGTGCTTGTCAGCACCAATGTTCCGCCAACCGCCGACATTCCCAACATGGCGCTCAACACCGTGGCCGACACGCTGGCGTTCAGCCGCAACGCTTTCGAAATCTTCATAGCTGATCCCCACAGTAGTGACGTCCACAAAATCGCGGCGCGCCGAAGTTAAGTTTGCATCTGCGAAGTAAGCGTACCGTAGAAGTCAACTAACTGCAATGCGCTTGATGGTTGTCCAGTGTGATGTTTTCAATAAAGCTAACGTTGTGACATCCACGCTACCCAAGAATTCAGCACTTGGCCGCTTATTGTGCAATGCAATACTAAACTTAATCATCGTCGACTTGATGGTTCCTAAAACTTTGGTCTTAGAAATGAAATTCTCTCTAGAAAATCCGTTCCGAAATTCTCACAATGTCGCCAGGGTTAATTTTGGTCGTCGAATCGGCCGGCATGGTTTCTTCTTTGGTGCTGCCCGCGTGGCGGATGTAGACTTCGCTGTCGTCCGCCCGATAGGTGTAGCCGCCCGCCAAGGCGACGGCGCCGAGCACGGTCAGCCCGTTCTCATAGGGATATTCGCCGGGCTTGTTGACCTCGCCCATGATGTAAAATGGCCGGTAATTCTCGACTTCGACGCTGACTTTCGGGTCTTTCAGATAGCCGGCGCTGAGCGCCACCGTCACCTCAGCCACAAATTCGTGGATCGTCAGGCCCTTGGCTTTGACTTGTCCGACCAGCGGCAATTGCACCTGACCGGAACCGTCGACCAGGAATTCGCCGCTGAGATCTTCCTCGCCGTAGACATTGACCCGCAGCTTGTCGCCGGTGCCGAGCTGGTAATTCTCATCGGTGATGCCGGCGCTCGCCATCGGCGCGGCCGGCGTCATGACCGGCGGCGTCGCATCCGGGGACGGTGGCGCGCGCAAGCGTCGTCGGCGCGCTGGGGCCGGGCAGGCTGACGCCCTGCGCAAAGGCCGCTGTCGCATGAAGGGACAGACCCAAAATCAGAAAAAATAGTGCAATCACAAATGGCTTGAGCTTTGGTCATGATTTGAGTCCCAATCTGAGGCAGTCCATTCCAACATGCAGGTTTCCTGCCACGTATCAGCCCCCCGAAACGGTATCGCCGGTGTTGACGAAGCTACAATTATCACCCTCCAGCACGACAGAAGTAAGGCAATCGGTGGCGTAGGCGCCGGTGTCCACGCCGATCCGGTTGGCGCGGCGAACCGGGCGGTCGGTCGGCGTGTGGCCGTGGACAATCACCTTGTCGAGGCGCCGATCGGAGATCAGGAATTCGTCGCGTATCCACATGAGGTCTTGCGGCGATTGCCGGTCCAGCGCAATGCCGGGCCGCACTCCGGCATGGACGAACATGTAATCACCAATGATATGGGAGTATTCAAGCCCCCTGAGAAAGTCCAAATGCTTTGCCGGACATTTGGTTGCAAATTCCTTGCGGGTTTCCGAAATGGCTTCGGCCGTGTCGAAGCGGGGCGGCTTGACGCCGTAGCTGACCAGCGTGTCGGCGGCGCCGAAATCCTTCCAGACGCGATAGAAAGCCGGCGTCCTCGAGAAAATCTAAAATCGCCTGGTCGTGGTTGCCCCGCAAAAAGACCATTTTCCAGCCGGGCCAGGACAGCCCCAGCAAATGGTCGATCACCTGCTTGGATTGCTGCCCGCGATCGACGTAATCGCCTAGAAACACTAGCGAATTCTGCCTTTCGGCGGTGCCGGCATGGGCCGAGATCTTGGTTAGCAATATCTCCAAGAGATCCAAGCGCCCGTGAATGTCGCCGACGGCGTAGACCCGCGTCCCGTCGGGCACCCTGCGGCGGCGCCAATTCCTTGCCCCGAAGACGAGCAAACCAGCCCTGACGGACACTCTTTGTCGCCGCGTTTTCAGACATTTGGGTCATTTCCGATTGGGGCACTGATAACTCACTTGCCGCGCTGCGGCAAATAAATCCGAATTCATCGTTGACGTGCCTTCGCTTGGAATGGACCGGCTTTGTTCCCAGAACCAATAGAGAACAAAGTGCGGTTTCAGGGTTAAAAACTGCCGCGGACTTTTGATGCAAAACATCCGCAGGTTTTACGCAAAGCTATTGAAAACACTAATAAAACTGGAGCTCGCGTTCTAACGCGGCTGAAAATCGGCCGACCCTAGGCTTCCGCCCGTCTGGTGGGAGTGAGGGTCATGGGTCGGCACGCAATAAAATTAGCGCTGGCAGCGGTTTTGGCGGTTATGGCTTGTGGGTGCACCACCGTGCCCCTCAGCGTCGGCTCCATCCCCAACCAGCCTCGGTCTTATGTTGCCCCCCAGACGCATCGTCTTATCTACCAACCGCCGCCAGCGCTGCCGACGACCGACGACGTGGCCGATGTTCCGCCCGGCTATGTGAGTTTCTGCATTCGCTTTGCCGATCAATGCCAGGCGACCGCCGAACGCCCCCAGCTCGATCCAGCTGACCGACACGGCATGGCTGACGATCAAGAAGGTCAATGCGAACGTCAACGACGCGATCTGGCCCGAAGACGATCATGAGACATTACGGGCGCGCGGAATATTGGAATATCCCGACCGACGGCTATGGCGATTGCGAGGACTACGCCCTCACAAAGCGAAAAGCGCTCATCGACCAAGGACTTCCCCAGCAAGCTCTGCGCATTGCCGTGGTCGATACGCCGCGCAACGGCCGCCACGCCGTTCTGACGGTCGCGCACCGACAAAGGCGATTTCGTGCTCGACAATCTGCGGGACGAAATCGTTTCGTGGAACGCCACCGGCTATACTTGGATCGAGCGCCAAGATCCCAAGCGCCCCATGGGATGGGTCTCCCTGCGCGGGGCGGACAGAATGATCGCAACCAACGAGCAACCTGTCGCAAGCGTTACAAACGCAATTGCGGCGCAGCCCGTGCCGAGAGCTTCAGCGCGGTAATGCGCGACCGCGCACGGTGTAACCGATAACTCGCTTGAGTTCTTTATTTGATTCGCACTCTTCGCCGTGCAAACTGTCATGTAGGCGTTGAAATTCATGCGTAAATGACGTTTGATTTGAAGGGTCAGAGGAAACGCCCTGAAAAATTTCCATTTTCAGAGGCGAAGACAATGAAAGTTCTCAAGCAATCCGCGCAGCGGCTGCAATTACGGCTGGGCTTGCGAGGTATAAGTACAGGGATTTGCACGCTCGACCGCGAGCGCAATGTCGCCGACATCGCTCGATTTGCGTTGGCCATTCCGTATCATTTCAAACGTGTCGCGCTCTCCGAGATCAAAGGCGTCGGCGTAAAGCGCAAAGGCCTCAGGAAGATATACAACCCCATTCTCGAACTTAGATCCGGGAGAGGTGTCTCGATTGGAGGATACACCAAGGAAGATGCGGTAGAAGCCGCTCGCGCAATTCGCGATTTTCTCAAAATGTCGCGATGATATCTTTGACGATGAACACTGTGCGGCGCGCAGTTTTTGGTATGGCGTGAGACGCGTTACGAGGGTTTAGTCAGCCGATATGAATATACTGCGTCAGTGGCTCATTGCGGCGCTTGCGGTTTCAAGTCTTGCCCTTGTCTCGGTTTATTTTATTGACATGCCGCTTGCGCATGCGATGGCCAGACTGGATTGGTTTCAAGTATTTTTGGCCGATGCTCCGGTGGGATTTCCGCTGATGAAGTTGTTGGCTGGCGTTGCCGTATTATTGGGGGCCTCCTGTGTTGCGGCGGGCAGAGCAATGCCCAAATGGATCGAAGCCGGAATGTTGATGGGCGTGGCTTTGGTGTTGAGTCTTTGCCTTACGGAATTCGTTCTCAAGCCCGTGTTTGGGCGAATGCCCCCCTCGGATTATCTGCAAAGCGGGCAATATGGCTTCTATTGGTTTCATGCCGGAGAGATGTTCGGATCGTTTCCATCCGGCCATTCCGATCAGGCAATGTCCATCGTATCGATTTTGTGGGTCTACTATCGGCGCTGGCGCTGGATCTACGTCGCCTTCCTCTCTCTTCTGGCAAGCGCCTTGATGATCGGCGAATGGCATTTCTTGAGTGACATTATCGCCGGCGGGTTCATCGGAACCGTCGCGGGCGTTCTGATGATGCAGCTGTGGGTGACGATCGGCGGGCCCGCACTAAGGTTCGCGCGGTTGATCAATGGAAGTGGTTGAGAGCATTGGCAGCCTCGCCATCCCAACGGCCGACAGCACGCTCCCCCCCTCGCCGCTGGAATGGTATCCTTAATGATTTCTAAAGAACGACGCATTAGTGTCCGATTTGGCGCGTCACAGCAAGGCTAGTGCAAAGATGAGCAATGCCGACACAGATCCGTTAAAACGCGTCATCGAATCTCAACATGGCGGAAAGGCGACGTTTGTCCAAGCTTTTCGCGTGCTGCCCGTACATGACCGATCGGAAGATTGGGATGGTATCGTCTATGTCTTCGACTTGAAGGGTCACCCAAAGGCGAAACGCGCCTATGCGTGGTCATGTCCCATAGCGGGCGGAACAACCCCTCGATATTTCGCCGTGCTTCATATGGGTAAGGTGATCGGGCCGATGGAAGCCGTGAAGGCGGCGGCCGTTGCGATACGCAACAGCGGGGACGAGCGGCCAAGCGCAAAATCTGCAAAACGATAACCGGTCAAATATTTCTGTGAAGCAAAACGATTTGCCGCTTCCAGGCTGCGATCGGCTCAGCGGGCAAGTGGATTGGGCATCGCTTCGCCGATTTTGTGCAGCGTATTTTGATCCGTGTGATGGAAGGCTTCGGTCCCGCGCACCATCAGTAACGTGTCCTCATCGTAGCTCCAGGTGCCGTCTGGATTGATCGTGACCGTCATCCGGAATGAATCGGTGCGAAATGCGCGCTCGAGAAAGGACGTGGAGCAAATTCCGTAATCGGTCTTTCCGCGAACGGCGCTTACTTCGAAGATGGTCGCATCCGCCTTGGCGCGGCCGGCTGCCAAAGCAACTTGCGCGCGCGGAATGGCGAGAGAGAGAATAACCGTTTCGGTCGCCGGTTCCCAAAGCCAATAACCGATCTGGTCGTGATAGGTTTCGATCTCGCCCGGCTTTACGATGTGCGTATGATAACGCAGACCGTAAAAGAGCTGCGGGCCATTGGATTGCGGGTCGATGGGATGAAGTTCGATGTGTTCGACATAGGGCTGTCGCAAGGGACCTTCCACCTTGGGATTGACGTCCATGCTCTTCTCGCCTTCCCAAACGCCCGCCATCGGCCGCAACGGTCCCAGATTTTTGAGCGTGTCGACGTCGACATTTTCGGTCTCCGTATAGATATCCTCGATAGGGTTCGTCACATCTGCCTCCAAGCAAATAAAAATCTGATCCGAGCCGCGCAAATATTTTTGCAACGCACTGCTTCGCGAGCGTGGTGATATTACGAAATTTAAGGCCCAACAACTTCTCGCTTTCCAGAAATTACCCCTGGCGCGCTAATTCCGAATCGCAAATGCATCACTTGTGACCGTTCACAAAGCGGCCTGTCACACTTCCAACCTGTCGCCGGTACGCGCCACCAGCGCGTAAAGAACCGGCATCAGAAAAACGCTGATCAAAAGTCGTGTGAATAGGCCACTGACGATAACAAGCGCGAACGGCCTTTGGGTATCCGTACCGACACCGGTGGCCAACGCGGCCGGCAACAACCCCAACGCAGCCACAAGTGCCGTCATCATGATTGGACGGAGCCTAAGGATTGCGCTTTGACGAATGGCGTCCGCGACAGCGACGCCATTGCCGCGAAGTTCATTGACATAGGAAATATACACGATGGCGGTCTGTACCGAGACACCAAACAAGGCGAGGAAGCCAACGGCGGAAGACACCGAAAATGGCGTGCCCGTAATCCAGAGGGCCGCGATTCCGCCCGCCGGTGCCGAAAGGACCACGCCGAGCACGGTGATAAAGGGAAATTTGAAGTTGCTGTAGAGTGCAAAAAGCAGAAGAAATATCAGGAATAATGTCAGCGGCAGAATGATAGCCATTTGGCTGCGGGAGGCGGTGTATTCGGTATATTCTCCGCCCCAGTCCAACCAATAGCCTTGAGGCAAGGCAATCTTCGTTTTGACTTGCTGAATGGCATCGCTCACGGCGCCGGCCAGATCTCTTCCCTCTACGGAAAACTGAACGCCGATATAACGAGAATTGTTTTGGCGGTAAATAAACGAGGCGCCGCTCTCCACCTGAATATCCGCGAATTCCTTAAGCGGAATTTGCTGTCCGCCGGGGGTGGCCACCGGGATGTTTCCGATTTCCTCGGGATTGTCACGATATTGGTGTTCGAGACGGACGACGAGATCAAATTGCTTCTCCTGCTGCACGACCTGTGTGGCTACGTCTCCGCCGATAGCTGTCTGGATCAAGCCGTTGATGTCGTCGACGTTCAAACCGTAGCGGGCAATCTTTTCACGATCGATCTTAATGGTCAGGCTTGGTTGGCCGAGCTCTTTTACGAGTGTGACATCGCGAATTCCGCGCACGCCTTCCAGAACGTGCTTTATGGCTTTGCCCTTCTGCTGGAGCGTGTCCAGATTGGAACCAAATACCTTGACGGCGAGCGCGCTTTTCAAACCGGTTTCAGCCTCGTCGACCGCGTCCTCCGCGGGCTGGGTGTAATTGAAGATAATTCCCGGAAAGGCCTGGAGCTTTTGGTTGATCGCGGCGATCAGTGCGGGCTTGTTGTGGTAAGGGCCGGTCCATTTCGAATACGGCTTCAAGCCCACGTAAAACTCGACATTAAAAAATCCGGTCGAGTCTGTGCCGTCGTCGGGCCGACCGAGTTCCGACGCGACCGTCGTAACATCCGGAAACGACTTCAATATATTTCGAATCTTGGGCGTGATTTTCGCTGATTCGTCGAACGAAATGGTGTAGGGCATTGTGGCGCGCACCCATAGCGCACCTTCATCCAGCTGCGGCATAAACTCGGCGCCGATGAAGGGGATGAGCAGTAATGATCCCGCCAGGAAGGCTGCCGAAGCAAAGGTTGTCCCCCACGGATTGGCAAGACAGAAATCAAGGCCCCTGATGTAAACCGATTTGATTTCTTCAAAAATGGCGTTGCGCCGATCCTGGACGCCATTTTTCATCAACCACGAACACAACACCGGAAGCAAAACTAGCGTGACGATCAGCGAACCGATCAATGCGAAAACCATCGTGTCCGCCATCGGTTTGAACAACGTCCCGGAAGGCCCCGACAAGACGTAAATCGGTAGGAAGCTGACCACGATCACCGCGACGGCATAGAACAGCGGACGATCCACCTCCGCCGCCGCGTCTTTGATAATCTCCAAGACGTTCAGCGACGTTCCATGGCGCGCCGCGATCTGGCGGAAAATGTTTTCCACCATTACCACCGCGCCATCCACCAGAATTCCGAAATCCACCGCGCCGATTGAGAGCAGGTTTGCCGAAGCGTTTTGAAGATTGAGACAGGTAAATGCGAACAGCAACGAGAGTGGGATTGTGATTGCGACGATCATCCCCGCTCGAAAGTCGTAAAGAAAGAAGATGAGAATAACCACAACGAGGAACACGCCGCGCAACAGATTGTCCGTCACGACCTGCGTCGTTAGCTCGATCAAATCCGTCCGATCGTAAAATGGATGGATCTTGACGTCCTTCGGCAGGATCTGTTCGTTGAGTTCCTTTGTCTTCGCTTCGACGCCCTTGAGGACATCCTGGGTTTTCTCGCCGGTGCGCAACAGAATGACGCCCTCTACGGCGTCGTCCTGCTTTTCGTAGCCGAACTCCCCCAAGCGCGGAGCAATGCCGATGACAACGTGGCCAACGTCCTTCAGAAGTGTGGGCGTGCCGTTGTGCACCGCCAGCACCACATTGCCGATATCCTCTGGCGTGACGATGCGCCCCAATCCACGCACATAATAGAACTCGCCGCCTTGCGAATAAAAGCCGCCGCCGGCATTGCTGTTGTTGGCCGTAAGCGCGCTTTCCACTTGCGCGACCGACAACCCGGCTCCGGCCACCCGTATCGGATCAAGCAATACCTGGTATTGCATCGTTCCCCCGCCGAACCCGGAATCGTCCGCCACACCGGGGACCGATTTGTATTGGGGCTCGATGGTCCAGGCCTCGAGAGTCTTGAGTTCCATCGGAGACCGGTCGGGGCTTTGCAACACGTAGCGATAGATAAGGCCGGAAGGTGAAGAGAGCGGAGAAACGGAAGGAGTTACACCGCTGGGGAGTGCAAGACCTCCCATCCGGTTGAAAACCTCTTGGCGCGCGAAGTTGTTGTCCGTGCCGTTGTCATACGTGATGATGACGTCGGACAATCCGTAGAGCGAAATCGAGCGGGTTATGCTGGTTTGCGGAATGCCGTTCATTCCGACTTCCACAGGCACCGTGATAAGCCTCTCCACTTCCTCCGCGGCATGCCCTGGCCATTGCGTGATAATCTCGACCATGGGCGGCGAGAGATCGGGATAGGCATCCACCGGGAGGTGCACCAGCGCCCGAAGTCCCACCCCGATCAATACGAGCGTCAACAGCACGACCAAAAAGCGCTGCCCCAATGAAACTGAAACGATCTTGTTCATGAGTGACGCCGCTCGCGGCGGCATCGGCGGCTGATCGTCGGTCATTGGCTTTGCATGAACTGAATGAAGATGCCGCCATCAACCACAATCCGGTTGCCTGACTTGAGCCCCACGGCAATGTCGTATTGATCACCGGTGCGGGAACGAACGGTTACGTGTTGCCGTGCAAAGCTGCCGTCGGACAGAGCAACATAGACGAAGGGCAGATTCTCGTCGTCGCGCAAAACCGCCGATACGGGGACCAGCAGTCCGGAACTTTCCGCGCGCGAGCGGATAAGAACTCGGACATACATCTGCTTCTTCAGAAGATTGCCGGGATTCTCGACGATCACGCGCACAGCCACCGAACGTGTGTTGGGGTCCACTTCGGCGGAAATATTGTCCACCTTACCGACCAGGTTTTTCGAACTGCCGGTCTCCACCTCGGCGGAATCGCCGAGTGAAACTGAACCGATATCGGAGCCGAAAATCTGTGCCATGACCCAGACACGCGAGAGATCGGCAATGGTGAAGCAGGGAGTGGTCCCCGCCGCCAGAAGCAGACCTGGTGTGATGAGTTTCTCGACCACGGTCCCCGCGATCGGAGAGCGTATTGTACCTTGGAATCGCGCAACAGGCCGTCCGTCCTGGATCCCTTTGATCGTCTTTGGATCAACGTTGAGCGAAACGAGCGCCTGCAGAGCTGCATCGCGATCGGACTCGGCGCCAGCCGCATCGGATTCCGCTTGCTCTTCCTCGCGCCGCGAAACCCCCTGATGCTCTAGGAGGTCTTTGTCGAGATCGGCAAGCCGGCGAGCGACCCGGGCGGCGGCCAGCGTTTTGCGATAAGCGCCAATGGCCGTGGCGAAATCGGAAGAATCGACGTCCGCCAGCGGCTCACCCTTGCGGACCTGCTGACCCTGGGCAACAAGCAGACGCGACACCGGACCTGAGAACGGTGCCAATACGCTCGTGGCGTGGTCGTTGTCGAAATCAACGATGCCGCTGATCTCGATCGTCTTGTGAAACTTCGACACAGCGACGGTATACAGACGGATATTCTCTCGTTGCGCCGCAGTCAGAACGATATTGCCGGCCGCATCTGACGAATTCACGTTTTTGTCCGATTTTGGCGAACAGCCGGCAAGCGAAACGGCCATGAGCGCCATAATGACCATCGCGATTGCGCGCGGGAATCCGCTTCGCGTTCCATAAAACGATGTCTGTGATCGGCGGTTATTTCCCATGGTCGTCTCCGGCCAATTCGGTGCGATGCCACCAGCCGCCGCCGAGTGCCTGAAACAGCGCGGCTGTGTCGGCAAAACGACTGGCTTGAGCCTGTACGAGATTGATGCGGGCTTGCTGATAATTCTGTTGCGCATTCAGCAGCACCGGATAGCCGGAGTAGCCGTCTTGCAATTGGCGCTGCGACAAGTCCAGCGTCGCCTTGGCGGCGTCTGCGGCAGCTGCGGCCGCATTTAAGGCCTCGGCGTCCTGCTGCAGCGCCGTCAGCGTGTCCGCAACATTCTGGAATGCCGCAAGGACGGTACTGCGATATTGCTGGGATGCTTGTTCATAGGCCGCCCGCGCGGCGCGCTCCTGATGCAGCAAATTGCCACCGTCGAAGATGGGCGCCGTCACGGCCGCACCTATACTCCAGAACTCCGTACCCGGCGTGAACAGCTGAGCGATGGCGAGCGCCGTGCTGCCCGCATTGCCGGTCAGCTGGATGTTCGGCAAACGGTTTGCCACAGCGATCCCGATCTGGGCACTGGCGGCGTGCAGGTTCGCCTCCGCCTGGAGAACGTCAGGACGCTGCGCGACGAGTTTCGACGGCAAACTGACCGGTAAATCCTGAGGCAACTGCAAACTCGCAAGCTCGAATTTTTCCGTCGGGGGCTGGCTGGGAAACCGGCCGGTAAGAACAGCAAGAAGATCCTGCAACTGAGCCAATTGCTTGAGCAGCGGCGGCAGCAGAGCATTGGCTTGGGCGAGCTGAGATTTCTGTGCGGCAACGTCGAGCCCGCTGGCATAGCCTTTGGCCTGTTGATATTCGAGGATTTCGACCAATTTGGAATCGGCGGCAATAAGTTCGTGGGCTGCTTCGATCTGCGTCCCGATAGAGGCCTGTTGGATCGCGGTGACGACGACATTGGCCGTCAGGGTGTTATAGGCCGCGATCATCTGGTAGCGAACGGCCTGCTCCTGCGCCTCCAGCGATTCCGTGGTGCGGCGATTGAGGCCGAATACATCGGGGGAATATGCAACGCTGACCTGCGGAGTGAAAAGATTGTACAGAAGTGCGTTCGAACTCGGCACCGGCGCCAGCGTTCCCGGCTGCGACTGACGCGTGGCGGAGAAACCTGCGGAGATATTGGGAAGATAGACACCGCGCTGGGCCAGAACATTTTCATGTGCCGCCGACAAGGCCGCCTGCGCCGCTTTGAGGTCCGGGTTGCCAGCAAGAGCACGCTGGATCACGCTATTGAGAGGCTTGGAGTGGAACACGGTCCACCAGTCAGCCGAGATGTCTGCGCCCACGGTGAAGCGTTGGGCTTCTCCACCGGAAACGTTCGCACTGGTGACGGTGGTCGATAGAGGCTGGGCCGTATAATCGCGTATATCAGGCATATCCGGTTTCTTGAAATCGGGACCAACCGCGCAATCGGCGAGCAGCAGCAAGGTCAAGGACGCGGCCAAACGCGGCACGCAGGACGGCGAAGTGCCCTTCACAGCCTTAACTCTATGCCTCATCGACGGACTCCACAGGGAGGAACTGATCTGTCAACGGGCGCGAGCCCGTCAGCGACGCAATGCGTGCCGTGCCGCATCCGCGGCAATCACGCATTTACGAATATGAAGAATCAGAGCTGTGGAGGCGCGCGACTGTGCCAGTTATGCGCGGTGTCCCTGCCAACCATGCGCGCCAGGAAAGGCAGTGCGATGGATTCCGCCCATAAGGTAGGCGGCAGAACGAGAGGCGCGGTCGGCGCAAAGAACGCACTGGCATTGGTAACCGCCTGACAGAACGGGCAGGTCCCTGTACCGTCTTCGGCCGGAGACTTGTTGCGCGCAGGCGTGCTCGCAAGGAGCTTGCTGGCGACAACGCGGTCGGTGGTATGCGATGTAATGTGGATATGCGTCTGGGTGATATAAGACTGCAGTGAGAAGGCAAGCAACAGAATCCATGTGACGTAGCGCCAGCCGGAAATTCGGCGCCGAACCACGGATACTCTTGTCGCGGCAATCCTCATTGATCCCACTATATGTCGTGTCGAGTGCCAATTTATACTCAATTCGGCAGTTTTTTGCTACCGGTCCCTCGCCAGACTGGGGTGTCGTCGCAATAAAACCGGTCGGATCTCGCTAACATAATTTTCAGTTAGCTTTGATGGGCCTGAGTAACAGGATGTTCGGCTTCCAACAGCGCAAGATTCAGTGCCGCCGCAAGCGGAAATTCACCATAGTTTGCGATACGTCCGATGGCGATCGTTCGTTTTTGTGCCAGCGATAGGCTGGTCGAATGTCATGCAGATAGAAACCGTCAGCACGTCTCAACGCAAAGTGCGATTCCCATACCTCCGCCGATGCAGAGCGTCGCAAGCCCGCGTTTCGCCGGGCGCCGGTGCATTTCGTGAAGCAACGTTACCAGGATGCGCGCGCCCGAAGCGCCGATCGGATGACCTAACGCGATTGCGCCGCCGTTCACGTTGACTTTTGCGGCGTCGAAGCCGAGTTCGCGCGACACGGCGAGTGCTTGTGCCGCAAAGGCTTCGTTGGCCTCGATGAGATCGAGGTCGGCAATGGTCCAACGAGCTTTGGCCAGGGCCTTCTTCGTCGCGGGGATCGGACCCGTGCCCATCACAGCGGGATCGACGCCCGTCGTCGCCCAAGAAACGATGCGAGCAAGCGGCGTGATCGATCGCCTTGCCGCCTCATCAGCCGTCATGATGACCAGAGCTGCGGCGCCGTCGTTGATGCCCGAAGCGTTGCCGGCCGTCACGGTTCCGTCCTTAGCAAAGGCCGGGCGCAACTTGGCGAGTGCTTCGATTGTCGTATCAGGCTTCAGATACTCGTCCTTTTCGACGACCAGATCGGCTTTGCGGCCTTTGACCGTGACGGGCGCGATCTCGACGAGCAAGCGTCCGGCGGAAGCGGCAGCAGCAGCCTTCTGCTGCGACCCATACGCGAAGGCGTCCTGATCGGCGCGGGAAATTTTATACTTCTTTGCGACATTCTCGGCCGTGACACCCATATGGTAGTTGTTAAAGACGTCCCATAGGCCGTCTTTGACCATGGTGTCGGTCAACTCGCCCGATCCCATCTTAACGCCGCCGCGCAGATGCATCGCGTGAACGGACTGGCTCATCAATTCCTGACCACCGGCGACAATAATCTTGGCATCGCCGGCCTTGATAGCCTGGGCGGCCAAAGCCACCGCGCGCAATCCAGAGCCGCAAACTTGATTGATACCGAAGGCCGTGGATTCAACTTGCATGCCGGCGGCAAGTGCAGCTTGGCGCGCAGGGTTCTGTCCCTGACCCGCCGCAAGGACTTGGCCCAAAATTGCCTCGTCCACTTCTTTCGGATCCACATTCGCGCGTTCGAATGCAGCGCGGATGGCAGCTTCGCCGAGCCTGAAGGCCGGAACGTTCGCAAAAGCGCCGTTGAAAGATCCGATCGGTGTTCGTGCAGCGGAGGCGATAACGATCTCGGTCATAGGTGGCGTTCTCCTCTTGTATTGCGGCCCCGGGGGTATGACGGCTTCCCCGCGTGATCCGTCGGATCACCATCTCTGGGGCGTGATCTGGCGCGTCAGGTGGATCCAGGCGAGCGGCACAGGGTGCAGGGGTGATAATCTTCGACGCGAAATTGGCGCTGGAGGGGCCATAGCCACAATCACGCGTTTGGATCCTTCACCCTGCGACGCTCATCTCGGCGGGGTCAGAGAACCTCAAATAGGCCTGCTGCACCCATGCCGCCACCGATGCACATGGTCACAACCACGTAGCGGACACCGCGCCGCTTCCCTTCGATCAGCGCATGCGCCGTCAGACGGTTGCCCGACATGCCGTAAGGATGGCCAACGGCAATGGCGCCGCCGTTGACATTCATCCGGTCATTGGGGATGCCGAGCTTGTCGCGGCAAACGACTGCTATTGCTGCGAATGCTTCGTTCAGTTCCCAAAGCCCGATGTCGTCTATTTTGAGGCCGAAGCGCTTCAGAAGCTTGGGAACAGCGAACACGGGTCCGATTCCCATCTCGTCAGGCTCTGTGCCAGCGACGGCAATTCCGCAATAACGTCCCAGCGGTTTAAGACCACGCGATGCCGCAAGGCCGGCTTCCATCAGCACGCAGGCGGACGCACCATCAGACAATTGGCTTGCGTTGCCGGCGGTGATGCATCCGTTTTCGCGCACGGGCTTTAGAGAGGCCAGACCCTCGAGAGTCGTATCGGGCCGGTTGGCTTCGTCGCGGCTGAGAAAGACCTCCTCCATTGAGATCGCACCAGTTTTCTTATCGCTCACGAGCTTCGTCGTCCTGAAAGGAATGATCTCTGCATCGAAGCGACCGGCTGCTTGGCCCTCGGCCGTCCGGCGCTGGGACTGGAACGCATACTCATCCTGTCGCTCGCGCGAAATGCCGTAGCGCTTGGAGACAACCTCAGCCGTGTCGATCATCGGCATATCGAAGTCTTTGTGCAGCGCGAGCAGTGCCGGGTCGTAAGTGATGCGCAGCTCCGGCGTCTGCACGCGCGAGATGGACTCCACGCCGCCGGCCACGACGACGTCCATCCGGTCGACGATGACTTGCTTTGCACCCGCGGCGATGGTCATCAGACCCGACGAGCATTGCCTTTCGACAGTCTGTCCGGCGACCGTAACCGGCAAACCTGCAGTCAGTGCGGCTTGTCGCCCGATCACCTGTTGTTCGCCTTGAGTCAGTGAGCACCCGAAGATGCAATCTTCGATCTCACCGGGCTCGACCTTGGCGCGCGCGACCGCTGCGCGAATGGCATGAGCAGCCAAAGAAGGAGCCGGCGTGGCATTGAAAGCGCCCTTGTAAGCGCGTCCGATTGGGGTCCGCGCAACCGAAACGATGACAGCTTCGCGACTCATGTTAGGCGCCTTTCGTTTGCGGGGCGACAAAACCTGCCTTTTTCAGCTCGATCTGGCTTTGAACCCAGCCTTGTTCCGGTACTATCTCATCTCGCCGATCCACCACTTCCGCCCATCTTGCCACAAGCTCTTCAGCCGACGGCGGATTACCGGCGACGTAGATACCCTTCGTCATCGTGATGTTGGCAATTTCGAATCCGCCGGCGCCGGCACAGAGAATCGCGCGCGTCGGCGCATCTTCCCCAACCAATGCCAAGATAGCGGGAGCCACGAATTCCGGTTGCAACAATTTCAGCTGTTCATCCGGCAGAATGCCTTGGGTCATTTGGGTCGCGGCGGTCGGTGCGATGGAGTTCACGCGGATTCCATACTTCGCTCCTTCAACGGCAAGGGTCTGCATGAGGCCCACGAGACCAAGTTTCGCTGCGCTGTAATTCGATTGGCCGAAATTGCCGTAGAGGCCGGACGAGGAGGTCGTCATGACGATGCGGCCATATTTCTGTTCGCGCATTGTCTCCCAGACGGCCTTTGTGCAGTTGAAGGTCCCTATCAGATGGACGTCGATGACAAGACGGAAATCTTCGAGGCTCATTTTAACGAAGGATTTGTCGCGCAAGATTCCAGCATTGTTGACGAGGATATCGACACGACCCCAGGCCTTCACAGTTTCTAGGATCATCTGCTGGACAGAAGCCGCATCGGTCACAGAGCACAAGGCTGCGCGAGCTTGTCCACCCGCCTTAATGATCTCTTGCGCAACGGTTTCGGCAGCGTCGCCAAGATCGTTCACCACCACGCGTGCGCCACGTTGTGCCAGCAGCAGTGCATAGGTCCGTCCCAAACCGCCGCCCGCTCCTGTGACAACAGCTACACGACCCTTCAGATCAATCATGTGCGCCTCCTCTGTGCCCGCAGCCGCCGCCGCGTCGCTGCAAAAAACATTTGTTCTGCGAAGAGCCCAGTAAATTTGCTGGTGCAATATGAAGTGCTCATCGCTTACATTCACTATCGACATAATGAGTATTGTAAGTCTAGTGAATTTGTGATACTGTGACACAATGCGCCAAAGAGCGCGGAGGAAACCAACCATAGTGAGGGGAATATGAAGACCTATGCATTGCTGCTGAGCGCGTCGGCACTCACCTTAGCTTGGTGCGACGCGGCTTTGGCGCAAACGAACTCGCCGCCGCCCAAAGACACCAGCACAACGATCGAGACCGTCGTCGTCACCGCCGAGCGTCGGACCGAGAATTCTAATGACCACGGCCATCTCCGCCGATGTTCTCAGCGGAGAAGACATTGCAGACAAAGGCGTCATGAAGATCGACGATCTGCAATTCGTCGCGCCGGCCATCACCATCGACAATTTCGGCCAAGGAATCGATTTCAACATCCGCGGCATCGGCAAAGGCGAGCACAACGCGCAAACACTGACGGGCGTGATCACCTACCGCGATAGCGTGGCGACCTTCCCGGGATACTTCGTGGAAGAGCCATATTACGATATTGCAAGCGTCGAATTGCTGCGCGGTCCGCAAGGCACCTTCGTGGGCCAAGACGCGACCGGCGGCGCCGTGTTCGTTAGGTCGAATGACCCCGTGATTGGCGGCGGCCATGATGGATACGTTCAAGCCCAATACGGCAACTACAGCGACGGCCAGTTGCAAGGCGCAGTCAACATCCCAGTCACGGACACATTGGCAATACGCTTCTCAGGGTTTGGCGAAGCGCGCGGCAGCTTCTTCTCCGTCGTGGACAGAGATCCGGTGGATAATTGCCCCAGTCAAAAGTATTCGGACTGCAAACCGGGCTACAACCCGGGCGATGAGCTTTGGGCTGCGGGCCGTCTCAGCGCTCTCTGGAAACCAACGGATCGACTGACCGTTTCTCTCAAATTCGATGCCGACTATCTCGACAACGGAGGGTATATCGGCAGCCCTTATACGGAACGCTTCAAAACGCTCGATCCGAGTTGGCTCTACCCCGGTACACCTCCCCCGACAATCGCCCCGGGCACGCCCAACCCGCACTATAGCGATCTCTTCCATGTCAGCGCCAATTATGCGAACGCCGCGTTGGACCGCTTCACGCGAACCATCTTGAAGCTGGACTATGTGTTTCCCGATGGCATCACATTCCGGTCGGTCTCGGGTTATCAAAACGGCAAAACCGACTACACGACAGATCTGGACGGGACGGATTACGGTGCGCCGACAACACTTCAAGCTGTCGTCGGGGTTCCGGCCTCGCAGACGCCACAAAACCCCAGATACTGGGACTTCTTCGACTTGGTCACCGAGCACATCTGGTCGCAGGAAATCAATGTGATCTCGCCGGACGATTGGCGTGTTAATTGGGTATTCGGCCTATATGCTCAATCCGACCAGTACTATTATCCGCCTGGCGAGTTCTCCGTCGGCATCTCACCCAATCCTGCGACGCCTGGCACCGCGCCGGCCGCACCATCGACGGCGTTAGGAACCGAATCCATCCTTTGGGGCCACAATCCCGAGTCGACCCTCGCCGCATTCGGCCAGGTCGGATACAAATTGCTTCCCAACTTAGAAGTGCAACTGGGCGGGCGTTATACGGTTAGCCGCACGGCAAACGACGCCTCCTGGAATCAGTATGGCTTGACCTATACGGTGACGTCTCACGATGCCGTCGGCCACTTGGCGGAGAACAACTTCTCCTACAAGGGATCGCTGAACTGGAGCATCAACGACAACAACTTCGTGTACGGTTTCGTCGCTACCGGCTTCAAGGCGGGTGGTCTCAACCCGCCCATTTACAACCTTTCTCCCCCCACTCCATTCCATGGGGAAACGGTGTTGAATTATGAGACCGGTTGGAAGTCGACCATGTTTGACGGTCATGTCCGGACCGCCCTTGACGCCTATTACAACGACTACAAGGGGTTCATCGTCACGATCGGTTGGCCGGCTTATACGGCTCCGACATTCACCACCGAAGTCAACGCCCCCAAGCCCACTATCTCCTACGGCTTTGAGGGCGAGGTCGACGCCGTATTCGGAGATCTCTCGTTCGGCGGCGGCATCGGCCTGATGCACGACTCCTTGGGTGCCTTCTGGGCGGTGGACGGCCGAGTGGGAAGCAACGGACTGCCCTGCAGTCCGACCTCCGGTCCCGCGACGACGCCGGGTTGCGTCAACTTGAACAATCACCAGATGACCTACGCACCGGACTTCACGTTCAACCTCAGTGCGCAGTACACCTTCCATCTCGAAGACGGGGACAAGCTTACACCGCGCGCCAATTTCGGGCATCAGTCTCCGCAATGGGCAACGTTGTTTGAAAATACCTCACTCGGAGACAGGCTGGCCGCGCGCAATCTTCTTGGCGCACAGCTCGAGTGGACTCATGATACCTATGTGCTGACGCTGTACGGCACCAATCTGACCGACCAGCACTATGTCGCGGCTCTCAATTCCGGCCTCGACTTTGCCGGTCCGCCTCGCCAGTTTGGTATTCGCCTGAGCAAAGTGTTCTGACATTGAATTCCGGCCGGTCGCCGTGCAGCAGCCGGCGGCCGGCCGTTACTCTTCCCCCCAATCATCCAGAGATTCTCATGCGGTATTGCAGCTCTCACACGAAATGGTGCGGGAGCGCTGTTATCGTTTGGTCTGAAATCTCCATCACAAAACGCTTGTAAGAGGTATCATCATGTCTTTGCGCACAGCATCTAGGCCCGCGAAGAAGGTCACCGCTGCTGAAGCGGCAGCTCTGGTAAAATCCGACACTTGGCTCGATTTCGGCGCCTGCCTTGCCCAACCCGATGTCTTCGACCAAGCGCTTGCTGCGCGTGCTCGTGAACTTTCAAATGTCGGTATCCGCTCCAGTCTTGCCGCGAAGCCACGCGCGGTGCTGGAATGCGATCCCGAAGGAAATCATTTCCACTATTTTACCTGGCATTTCAGCGCCTATGAGCGTGCAAAATCTGACGCCGGCATTTGCTACCACATGCCCCCCAACCTGGGCGAAATAAACGACTATTATCGCCGCTTCATCGATCCAATCGACATCGTCGTTCTAAAGGTACGGCCCGCTGACTCAAACGGACACTTTAATTTCGGCCCGACAAATGCGTGGTTCAGAGTTCTCATCGAACGCGCCAAGACGGTGATCGTCGAGACGTCAACAGCCGTTCCTCATGTGTACGGCGTGGAAAACGGCGTACACATCAGCGAGGTGGATTACATTATCGACGGCGATAATGCGCCGCTCCCAGAACTGAAAAGCCCGCCGATAACCGATATCGATCGTGCCGTCGCCCGCAAAATTGCAGCCGAAGTGGAAGATGGCTCCTGCTTACAAATCGGCATCGGCGGCATGCCCAATGCCGTCTGTTCATTGCTTCTGGAGTCCGGCGCGAAAGACCTGGGCGTTCACACGGAGATGCTGACAGACGGTTTGATCGCACTGTACAAGGCAGGTGTCGTCACCGGATCGCGCAAGAATCTCGATCCGGGAAAGGTCGTTTTCACGTTCGGGCTCGGTTCGCAGTTCATGTACGACACGCTCGACAGCAACCCCGACATGCTGTGCTGCAACACCGAATATACAAACCTGCCGCACATCATCATGCAGAACGATAAAGTATTCTCGATCAACAGCACGACCCAGATGGATCTCCAGGGACAGGCTGCGTCGGAATCCGACGGTCATCGCCATATTTCGGGGACGGGAGGCCAGCTTCAGTATGCGCGCGGCTCCTACGCATCAAATGGCGGCAAATCCTTCATGTGTCTCCCTTCGGTATACGAAAGAAAAGGGGTTCGCAAAAGCCGCATCGTTTTTGAATCTGACGCCGGGTAACATTGTCACAACGCCACGCACCGACGTCATGTATGTCGTTACCGAATACGGTATGGTCAATCTGAAAGGCAAGTCGATTGCAGAGCGCGCCCTTGCGATGATCTCACTTGCCCATCCTGATTTTCGCGAGGAACTCGAGCGCCAAGCTTATGATGCTCGACTTATCCCGCGTTATATGCATTCGGCGCAAAAATCGGAACCCAGAACGCGACTGGCTTCGTGAACCGTAACATAGGTACAATCCTATAGAAGTGTTCGCGTAAGCGCCTATTTTTTGTGCTTCGCCGCCGAAACGCGTATCCGAAATGCCAGGCCGGTGCGAACAAAGTCACGGCGTTGTCAAGCCGACACACACGTGTTTTCCAATCCGGAAAAGGCACAAAGTCCAAAGAAAAACGACAGCGTGCCAATAAGCCGCTGGGCGCCACGGAAGAATTTGACAAGAACCAATTGCGTGCTTACACGCAAATGAGAGAATTACGGCTGTACGGGTCATTCGTTGAGGAGATTGACTCGGTAGAAATTGCTTGCCGGAAAAAGGGTTGGCGCTATGGGCGCGATGATAGAGGGTTCGACTGCAAAACGCCTTCGTCGTAGCAAGGCGGAACAGCGCGCGGAAAGTTTGGAACAAATCCTCGATGCGGCCGAATATCTATTCTCCAAAAATGGGTTTTATGGCGTAACGCTCCGCGACGTGGCTCAGCGGGTGGGGATTCACACAACACTGCTTCATTACTATTTCGAGGATAAGCGCAACCTGTTTGAAGCGGTATTTGAACGGCGCGCCGGAGAGACGCGTAGCCGCCGTATGGCGGCGCTCGAAAAGTACCAAGCGGAAGCCGGAGATCACCCCACCGTTGAGGGCGCGCTGCATGCGTTCCTAGACACGGACCTGGATTTGTATATGGAGGGTGGCGAACCATGGATGAACTATGCCGCCTTCGTCGCCCGCGTCAGCCACACCCCGGAGGGGGCGGGAATGATGAAGGTTCTGTTCGATCCCGTCGTGCTGAAGCTTGTCAGTATATTAAGGCGCGCGCTGCCCGATTATAGCGACGAGGATATCTTCTGGGGCTACCATTTCGTAACGGGCGCGCTCATGACGACACTCGCCCGAACCGGACGCATCGATCATCTTTCGGCCGGGCTGTGCCGCTCAGATGATTTCACCGCGATCAAGATACGAATGGCGAAGTTCTTGGCTGCCGGATTCCTGGCCCTAAAAGAGTGATGGTACGCCGGATAATCGATTCCGTCTGCTAAGCCCAAGCTGCCATTGCCGCGATTGCGATCCGTGATCATCGATTTCTCAAACCGGGAAGCTCCGGCGAGACGAGACCGACATTCCAGTTCCAGGCAAGCTCGCCGCTCGTTCGGCGCCGGTCAACGATCGCCTCGTGGAACTCGTACATCCCTGGCAAGAGTTTATCCGATGGGTGCGGAGCATCCTCAAACGCCATATAGGCATCTGTCGATCCGAAGGCTGGCCAGTCCGGCTGGTTGGCAGCCTGCGGTCGGCCCGTGCGCGCAAAGCTGCTCCAGTATCCGATCATTGAGTCGGAAAGCTTCGTCTCAGTCGGTGTTAATGGGATTTTCGGCCACAACAACGGCGTACGATCCGGTGTGCCGAAGACGTAGGGCAGTTCGCTGGCATGGAAGCCGTGCAGGCCGGCGCCATCAGCGGCCGGATAGCCGTGATCGAAAAAGTAGAGGAAAGACGGCAGGCCCAGCGCAGTTTGTTTTTTTACTAGTCGCTGGGCCGTCCAGCCATACATAGCGTCTCGCGCTGTCGCGAATATGCTTTCCTGCATGCTGGCGCCGGGATAGAGCCGCAAGAATTGATCTGCGAGATCGCGATACCGTTCGCGAATGATGCTTTCGTACTCGGCCGCATTTGCGGGAGGAGCCGGGGCGAGGAATTTCAGCGAGCGGATTTCCCCGCTGTTGAAGCCGGCAAGTATTGGCACAGGCGCTTGTTCGCCCCTGTCAAAAACATCGACAAGCTGGCGCGGCAACACCCGTCCGTCGATTGCACCGAAGGGCGCGAACCCGGCGGCGAGCGCGGCGTCGGTCAGCACCTGCACATCCATCGCCCGCAACGCGGCGATATCCGGGGCGCGAAGCGCGTGAGCGAGGCACATACCGGCTTCCTCGGCGGGAACTTCGCCGAATCTGGGCTCTTTCAGTTCGGGCGTTGAGATCATATACGCGCTTTGTGCGATGGCCTTCGAGAACAGACCTCGTGCGGCGGGCGTGGCCATAAGGTACATCACACTGAGGCCGCCCGCGGATTCTCCTACGATGGTGATATTCGAAGGATCGCCGCCGAAGGCTCCAATGTTGCACCGGACCCAGAGCAGCGCCTCGATCTGATCCAGCAGGCCGTAATTGCCGGATACGCCGAGCGGCGACTCGGCGCTAAGTTCGGGATGCGCTAGATAGCCCAGGACCCCGAGCCGATAATTGATCGACACCACGACGATGCCCTGCGCCGCCAGCTTGGCACCGTCATAGTGCGGCTCGCTGCTCGCGCCCCATATGAGAGATCCGCCATGGATCCAGAAAAAGACTGGCGCGTTGTGAGCGTCGGCCGGCGTCCAAATATTGAGCGTCAGACAGTCCTCGCTCATCGGCGGCGGATCGCCTGCGTAAGTAAAATAAATACTCCCTGGTCGAGCTTGGGGTTGAGGGCATGCGGGGCCGAACTCAAATGCTTTCCTGACGCCTTCCCATCGCGGCATCGGGCTGGGCGGACTCCAGCGCGCCTCTCCTACCGGAGGCAACGCGTAAGGAATGCCTTTGAAGACATTCAGTGCGCCTTCGGTCCGACCTTCTATCTGACCCGCCGGGGCGCTCACGATCGGGTTGGGTTCGAGTGCTGGCATGGTTGGACTTCACTAAGCAGGCGACAGAGCGAGAACCGAGCCAATCCTACTGCAGCGTGGCTTGCGGCACATCGGGTTTAATATGCAAGCATCGCCAGCGACTATTGGCACGTCGCCGTCTGATCGGGAAGCTTCGGCGAGACGAGGCCGACGTTCCAATTCCAGGCTTGATCTCCGCTCGCCCGGCGCCGGCAAACCACCTGCTCGTCAAGCTCGTACATCCCTGGCAAAAGGTGATCGGACCGGTGTGGCGCGTCCGTGAAGTCCATATAAGCGCCCGTCGCTCCGAACAGCGGCCAGTCCGGTTCATTGGCGGCCTGTGGACGGCCGGTGCGGACAAAGCTGCTCCAATAGCCGATCATCGCATCGGAAAGGCTCGTCTCTTGCGGGGTCGCCGGAACTTTGGGCCATTGTGGCGGCGTGCGATCGAACGTGCCGAACACATAAGGCAACTCGCTTGCGTGAAAGCCGTGCAGGCCGGCGGCGTCGGCGGCCGGGTAACCGTGATCAAAGAAGTAGAGGTATGCCGGCACCCCCTGTGCAGCCTGTTTTTTAACCAAGCGTTGCGCCGTCCAGCCGTACAAAGCGTCGCGCGTTGTCGCGAGGGTGCTTTCAAGCATGTTGGTACTGGGATAAATCCGCAGGAATTGATCGGCGAGATCGCGATAGCGATCGCGAATCGTGCTTTCGTAAGCTGCGGCATCCGCGGGCGGCGGCGGAGCCAATATTCTCAGCGAGCGGATTTCGCCGCTGGTGAAGCCGGCAAGCAATGGCACTGGCGCTTGTTCGCCCTTGTCGAATATGTCGACGAGTTGGCGCGGCAACACCAATCCATCGACGGCACCGAAAGGCGCGAAGTGAGCCGCCGATGCCATTTCCGTTAGCGCGCCAGCTTCCATCGCCCGCATCGAGGCGATATCCGGTGCTTGCAGCATGGCGGCGAGAAGCTTGCCGCTATCCTCGGCAGAAGGCACTCCGAACCTGCTCCGTTTCAATTCGGGTGTGGAGATCATGTAGGCGCTTTCCGCAATGGCCTTCGAGAAAAGGCCCCGGGCGGCGGGCGAAGCTACGAGATACATCACGCTGAGGCCGCCTGCGGATTGCCCCGCGATCGTCACCTTCGCAGGATCGCCGCCAAATGCGGAGATGTTGTGCCGGACCCAATGCAGCGCCGCGATCTGATCCAGCAGACCGTAATTGCCGGAAATGTGAAGCGGCGACTCCGCGCTCAGCTCGGGATGTGCCAGATAGCCGAGCACGCCCAGCCGGTAATTGATCGAGACCACGACGATGCCCTGCGCTGCCAACTTGGCGCCGTCATAAATCGCCTCGCTGCTCGCCCCTCCCCAAAGAGCGCCGCCATGGATCCAAAAAAAGACCGGCGCATTATGGGCGTCCGCAGGCGCCCAAATATTCAGCGTCAGACAATCCTCGCTCATAGCGGGTGGATCGTCTGCGTAGATGTTAACGAAGCCAGGCATCTGCCGAGTTTGGGCTGGAAACATGCGGGCCCGAATTCCGTTGCATTTCGGACACCTTCCCAGCGCGGCATCGGGCTCGGTGGTCTCCAGCGTGAAGACCGCACAGGGGGCAGCGCGTAAGGGATACCTTTGAAGACGTGCAACGCACCTTCCGTCCGTCCCTCCAGCTGGCCGGCGGGAGCGTTCACGATTGGGCCGGAACCTGTTGCAGCTGAACTCCGCGCGGCATCAGGCGACAGAACGAGACAGATGGCAGCGGCGCCCCCGACAACCAAACGACGAAGCGAGATCATGAGACTGTTTCTCCAGCTTTGCGGCTCTCCTTTCGAAGGGCGCGCGCCAACCTCAAGAAGAGCAAAATGGCCAGGACGTAGAACGGCGTCACCGTATAAAACGCGAGCTGCAGCGAGTGATCGAAATGGATTGCACGATAAAAGTCGCTCGCCGCTCCCACGAAAGGAGGCCCGAAGCCGAGGCCTATCATATTCATCACCAGCAACAGTAACGCACCCGACATGACGCGCTGGTCCGGCCGCACCTCCTGTTGAACAAGGGTAACCGTCGCCGAGAGATAGAAATAGTTAAAGAATATAGGACCGATGAGCATGAGCAAGGCGAGATGCCAATTGGGTGCCCAGACAAACGCAAGATAGAAGGGGATCGCAAAAATAAGCGATATGGCGGGAATTAGAGCGTAGGCCTGTTTCGAACGCCGGGTGAATCGGTCGATCACGCGCCCCGAGACAAACATGCTCGCACTCATGACGATTCCGACGATCAACGCGTAATAGACGGAGACTTCGTGCAGTGTCATCCCTTTTTCGCGTTGAAGAAAAATGACGACGAAATTGCCCATACCGTAGGTGATGAACTGGGTAGCGCCTCCCCCGAGCGCGGCGAGTAGGAGCACTGGCCGCGAAAAGAAATTCACCAAGGTTTGCCAGAAGCCCGCTTTGGTGGCGGTTGTTTGATCGTGTACGGGATCCAGTCCGCCGCGGCGAGGTTCGCGCACGATCAAGAGAATTCCGATCACTGTGAAAACGCCGACAATTCCGAGGGAAACAAAGGCAGTCCGCCAACCGAATGCGGCGGCAATAGAAGCGGCCGCGGCGATTCCCAGCGCCATTCCGATCGGCGGCCCGAGGTTGAAGAGACCGAGCGCTGTTCCGCGGCGGCCGGGCGGGAAATAGTCGGAAATTATTGCATAGGAGGGTGGAACGCCGCCGGCTTCTCCGAAGCCCACCACTAGAAACGAGATGACGAACAGCGGATAGGTGGCCACGAGGCCGCACGCCATCGTTGCCAGGCTCCAAATCGCGCAGGCGAGCGCCAGCACCTTGGTCCTGCTGGTTTTGTCGGCGAGGAACCCAACTGGAATAGAGATGCAACAGTAAAAGAGCGCAAAAAAGAGACCAGTCACGAGGCCAAGCTGACCGTCCGAGATGTGCAGGCTGTCCTCGATCTGCTTCCCCAGAACCCCTGGCAGCTGCCGGCACAGGAAGTTCAGGGCGTAAACAAAAATCAGCGTGACAAGGACAATCCACGCACGCGATCCAGGAACAACTGGCTGCGCCGTCGAGGAATGCCCGGCCCGCCCATGCTGGCCTGTCGCTGCAGGAGTCTCCTGGGTTGCCATGGTTCAGGCGCCAAAAACGCGTCGATTGGCCGACCCGAAAAAAGCAACACAACAAATAGTTGTGGTAGGTGTGACGACGCGCGCAACGCTGCCTTTGTGCACAGACCCCTCCCTATTATCGAAATCGATCTTTGCGCCGATTTTCTTGGTCCACCATGCGACCGACCCTTTGTCGTGTCAATACTCACTATTTCGTGAGTGAATAGAGTTGTCACTCGTCGCATCAGAATTGAATGAGGATAAAGAGCAATCTGTCCAGTCTCCATCTAATTTCTCAGACCAGGCGTTCACCACGACGCAGGTCGATGGGCTCTCTGCTACCCAGTCGGGGGCTTTGTCGAACACCAATGTCGGCGCTCAGCGCATCGGAGGTTGCCGGCTTTAGCAATACCCAAATTCAAGGTCTCAGCGCTCTCCAACTCGGGTCGTCGAATGCCACCGACTTCAGCAAGCTCAGCGATACGCAAATCCTTGCCCTGACACCGTCCCAGATCGGCAGTCTATCGAACGCCAACCTGGCTTCACTGACCACAACGCAGTTCGCCGCCTTCAGCACAACCCAAATTAACGGGCTGTCGCCTTTCCAGCTCCGTAGTCTCACCACGAACGAGATCGGCGAGCTCACCTCGACCCAGATCGGCGCCTAGTCGACCATCGATATCGGCGTGATCTCCACAACCATCATCGGCGCTCTCGCAAACCACCCAGGTTCAGGCGCTGGCGAGTACGCAAATTCCGATGCTTACCACCACGCAGATACGGCAGCTGACGACGACTTCGATCGCCTCTATGACACCCGTCCAGCAGAACGCCATGACGCCGGCTGAGGTGCAAGTGCTCCCTAAAAGGCCGCCATCGCCGGGTTGCCTGCACCGTCGCTCTCTGCACGTCAAATAACGGAGATGATGTATAAGATAAGAGCCCATAGCGCCGCGCTGGACATGGCGACAAAGGCCATGGTTCGTCCCATCGGCCATTTTGCGTCGTCATCCTGCACATTCGCTTGGTCGAGGTCGAAGGAAAAAGCCTGCGCCAATTCGTTCAATACCCCGCCCATAAGCCCTTGAGGCTCAAAGCCGGTGTCAGGCAAATTTTCGTCGGAGTGGGCTGGAAGAAGCGGTGCTGCGCGTACCATAGCACGACCCAAATCATCTTGCGTTGCCACTGTCTGGCACAAAAGCTAATACGATCTTAAGACGCAGTTTGGTATACGGGCGTTCACTTAGTCGCCAATTCGCTTCGGATTGATCGCCACCGCGAAGCGAGCGTTGCGTTGTGCTCTTGTGGCGTGCAATGAACGGCGGAACGACACCGGCTGAAAACCGACCACGGGCTACAATAAAGGACCAATCAACCGCTATGGGTACAAGGATGTTACGTCGGTGGCTTTATGCGGCGTTTGCGGTTTCGACTTTTGTCCTGCTTTCAATTCATTTTGTCGACCGCCCGCTGGCGCGTCTGCTGGCGCGATTCCATATGTACCAAGGGGCATTGGTGAGCCCTTCGGTGCATATACCCGTCTTGATCGTGTTGGCGAGCTTCGCCGTGTTGTTGGGAGCGCGCAGTCTTTCGGTGCGCGAAAAGTTTCCCAAATGGGCGGTCGCCGCCGTGTTGGCGGGCTTGGCGTTGGCATGGAGCCTTTGCCTCACGGAATTTGTCCTCAAGCCTCTTTTCGGGCGCGCAGTTCCTAGCGACTATTTGCAGAACGGCCAATATGCCTTCCTCTGGTTTCAATATTCCGATTCGTATAAATCGTTTCCATCCGGTCATACCGACCAAGCGCTGGCGATTGTGTCGGTTCTTTGGAGATTCTACCCGCGCTGGCGCTGGCTTTATGTCGTCGCTCTTTCCGTTTTGTCGTGTGCTCTCCTGCTTGGCGAATGGCATTTCTTGAGCGACCTTGTCGCCGGCGGTTTCGTTGGAGCGGCAGCAGGAGCGCTGATGATGCAGATTTGGAAAGCGATCGAAGGATCGAGAACTCGAGAGTTCGACCCACGGAAGCGACAGAATCGGTTGATGGTCCAAATCGCATGACGCTCGCGACAAGACATCCGGTCTAGGCGCTTCTCGATGTCGGGGTGGTTAGCCCGGAGTTTAAAGCGGAAGCATCCCCGATGCGCTCGCACTCATTGTTCAACCAAGCGGCTAGAGCCGATGTGGTTTGCGCGCCCACCGCGCTTAGCTCGCGCGCCAAACGTTCCACAGACCCCGCATCGTCCGTATAGCAGGCCTGTTCGAATTCGCGCGCAACAGCGCTCATTCTCGACAGACCGACATTGCCTGCCGTGCTCACAAGTCCATGCGCAATGTGCGCGGCGGCGGAAAAATCTCCACTCGCCCTGTGCCCTTCCAGAGCGGCCAAACCAGCCGCGGATTCTGCCAGAAACATTCGCACAAGCTCGACAACCTTATCCGATGGCAGTGCATTTTGCAGTTCGGCGAGCTTCACGTCGTCGAGTATCGGTGCTGCGAGAGCCGCGTTCTTTTCCTCTGAGGCAGCGCCGCCGGGAACGTGAGATTGCCCCGTTGCTTGAGAATATTTTTTCGACAAAGCGGCAAGCTTTGCCAATAGCGCCTTTGTATCGACCGGTTTTGAAACATAGTCGTTCATGCCCGCCGACAGATATTCGGCATCTGCGCCTTCCATCGCGTTGGCAGTCATGGCGATGATATGGATGGCATTGGCCGGCGCAGCCAAGACGCGTATCCGTCTCGTCGCCTCGACGCCGTCAAGTTCCGGCATTTGAACATCCATCAACACGACATCGTATGTTTTATGCCGTACGGCTTCCACGGCCTGATGGCCATTTTCCACAATGTCAACTTTGTATCCCGCTGAAGCGAGTATAGCCTCTGCGACCCGCTGGTTGATCTTGTTATCCTCAGCCAGAAGCACGCGCAACGACGACGCGGTAGATGCCACGGATTCGAGAGTCTCGGCATCCGGGGAATGATCCACCGTCTCGCCGGTAGGCGTTTCAGGCATCTGCCCTGTGATCAGCTTTTTCAGGCAATTTTCGAGGTCACGCTGACGGATCGGTCTATCGAGATAGGCATCGATCCCGTGCACGTCCTTGTCGTGTGCTTCCGGCGGTCCGGCAGACAACATCAGTACGAGCTTCGTTCTTGCGAATTTCGATCGATAGCGGATCTGAGAGGCCAACAGATCGCCGTCAAGGCCGGGCATCCTCTGGTCGAGAAAGACAATATCGTAAGCGTCGCTCTGATCCAACGCGCGCTCCAATTCGGCGATGGCGGCATATCCGTCGCTCACGCCGCGTGCCGCAATTCCATAAGCAGCGAGCTGACGGCGGAGGATTTCCACATTGACGGCCATGTCGTCGACGATAAGGACATTCAGTCCCTTGAGCAGCGATTCCGTCTCCGGGTCGCGACAAACCGCGCCGGAGGCGCGTTGCAGCGGCAGATGGAACCAGAATTTGGAGCCAACATCGACGTCGCTATCGACCCCGATTTCTCCGCCCATCAATTCGACCAGTTGTTTGCAAATCGCCAGTCCAAGGCCGGTTCCACCATACCGCCGCGTGACAGAACTGTCGACTTGACTGAATTTCTTGAACAGGCGTTCGCGGACGCTTTCGGGGATGCCAACCCCGCTATCGGCAACCTCGAAACGCAGCATTTGCAGGCCGCGTGCCTTCGTAGTGGCGTCGGATATTGCCGTCACTTGCAAGGTGACGCCGCCCTTTTCCGTGAATTTAACGGCATTGCCGAGAAGGTTGAGAAGCACCTGACGCAACCGCGCCGGATCTCCGCGGTAAGTGCCGTGCAATGCCTGTTCGACGTAAACGCCAAGATCGATATTCTTCTCTCGCGCCTTGCCCGCCATCAAACTCGCGGCGTTTTCCGCGACATTTGCGATATCGAAATCGATGCACTCGATTTCAAACTTGCCAGCTTCCATTTTCGAGATATCTAATATGTCGTTGATAATCGCGATGAGGCATTCGCCCAACTCGTGCACGATCTCCGCATATTTGCGTTGTTCTTCATCCAATTTCGTATCGATCAGCAAATCTGTCATGCCGATGATGCCGTTCATTGGCGTGCGGATTTCGTGGCTCATATTGGCGAGGAATTCGCTCTTGGCCGCGTTGGCCCTATCGGCCGCGTCGCGCGCTTCGGCAAGTTCGCGTGCTTGCGCGGCGAGACGAGTCTCGTTTTCGCGCAATTCCTCCTCGGCCTGATGACGGCGCGTTTCGTGCAGCAGCAATGTACCAAGAATGGTTGCGGCAAGAATCCCCGAAACAAAGGACGCAAAAGCGGAGTTTAACATAACGAGCCAGCCCTGAATCGACCACAGGGCGACCAGGCTCATTGCGGCCGAAAGAGCACCGAGAATGGGAAAATGGTAGTAACTAACATGACCCATCGCTGTATCCTGACGGCGATCCAAAATGAGCCGCAAAACCAAACCTGTTCCGGCGCCGGCAAGCGCTGCAACCAATCCGACACTGTCCAATGTGCCGCCCTGTAGGACGGGGACGAACTCAACAGCGACGGCAATAACGACGGCCGTAATGGCTGCGGCAGGCCCGGCAAGCAATCCCGCCAAGGCCAAAAGGATTGTTTGACTTCCTGTCGAGGCGCCGCCGCTCAGATGGATCGGTAAGATAAGGACTACGGCCGTCATTCCGCCAAACAAAACTCCGACCGCTACGCCCTGCGTAAGCTTCGAGTCGGGATGCAAACGAACGGCGATCGTTCGCACCGGGCCATAAGCGATAACCGCCGCGGCAAATACGGCGAAGTTTAAAAGAGATTCTACAATTGTGATTTGCCAGAAAATGTCCATCGTTCCGGAGACTCTACTTACCCATTTCCGAACTCAGTCATTCGCACTTAGCGTGGCCATGAGGCGCCGTTCGACAGCTGGACCGACCGTCTGTCGCTGGGACGGTTGCAACAGGTTTTGCCCCGAGACCGCGATCGTCGCCCAGTCTGATATCCGGTATGCGACACGGCCATCCAGAGACACGTAGGCGTTTATGGGCACCAACATGCTCCCCATTCCTGCAAACCGTAGGCCGGACGCCTTTGACTGATAATCGAGGAACAGGTCTGCCTCCCAGGCATCCTGCGTCCATCCAACGCCACCCTTAATGACATGCTTTGGCGTCGCGTGCTCGTAATCGACGAGGTCTACGCCTCCTGCAGCGAATGGCAAAAACTGGTCGTGGACGAACTCGGCCCGATAGCTCACCGACCAACGCCATCCGCCGTCCAACAATCCTTTGATATTCAGTTCCATACCATTGGCATCGGACGACCCGATATTGGCCGGCGTGGCGTAAAAGCCTATAGGTGTCGCTGTAAGGCCCCCCGCAACGGACGTTAGGTCGTCGGTGCTTTGATGGAATGCACTCAGCTGCAACTGTGCGTCGAACGTCGATAAATTGCGGTTCCAAGCCAGCTCGTAGTTGGTCACAGTGGTTGGCTTGAGTGCGGGATTTCCCGTCACCTCTATGGGCGGCGTGTTGTTGATAAGAAGTGCGCCGACCTCGACGAGGCTTGGCAATTGCACCCCTCAACTCGCGATAAATCGCAAATTGTCGACTGGCGTTATCGTCCAAACCGCACCGCTGTTGAAGCTGAACTGCGTTATCGAGCGGTCCCAACTCGAGTCTGTGAACGGGTAACCGTATGGTGTGCTGCCACTTCGCCCGAGCGAGAGATAGTCGATCCGTACCGCGTTCGTCAGCGAGACGGCTGGGCTGACCCTCCAATTCCACATGCCTGAAGCGGATGCGACGTCGTAATAGACCGTACCGCCCGGAGTCGGCGCTGTGTTGGCGTCGTTGTGCCGGTATTCCACTGCCATACGCAGTGTGTGATCGTTTCCCAGATTGAAGGCATCTTCAGCCTGAACAACCGTAACCTGGTTGTGCACCACGAAGACGCCAAGCGCAGGCACGCTTGTCCCTCGCCAACCAATCCAGTTTGTATAAGCCGTGAGTTTGAGAAGACCGACGTTTGTATCTGCCGTGAACTGGCCTTTTATGGAGTTCGTTTCATAGTGGGAATTCTGCCAAATGTAGTTTGGCGATACTTCGTTGGCCGCCGCATGCGAATGGCTTGTTTCCAGACCAAGTTCGACATTGTCGCTCACGGCAATCACGGCATCGGCATCAATTGAGGCACGCCTATTGCCGATGCGCGGTGGACCTGTCATGGCCAATGGAATCGGCGTTGTGAACTCATTATCCGATTCATAACCACCTGATAGGCGCAAACCGCCTTGGGTTCCCAATCGAATCGTCGAAACGCCCGATGCTTCCACCAACCCTTGCGTGCCTGTGCGCAGCGAGGCCGTGTTCACGTCGTCATAACGCGGATTGTAGGTAATGATATTGATGACGCCGCCGACGGCGTTGAAACCAAACAGGGCGGAGTTCGGTCCCTTCACGATCTCGATCTGACGGATTGCACCGAGTTCGACGGGTAGCGTCGTCCAGGGAATGAAGCCGTAATAGTCCGCGTAGACCTGTCGACCGTCGATCAGTACAAGTGTCCGGGCAGCAAATGCCTGATTATAGCCACGTATGGAGACATCCGAAGTATCATTGCCCCATTGAAGAACGTCGACACCGGCAACATGGCGCAGAACGCTGGGAATATCCCGCGCTCCGGAACGGCGAATATCATCTGCCGTGACGATAATCATATTGGCGGGCACTTCGGTAACACGCTGAGGCGAACCGGTCGCGCTTGTCGTCACCGGTTCACCGAACAATTGCTCCAAAGAACCGTAATCCATCGTCTGTGCGCGAGCGGGGAAAGATACAACGCTTGCGAACGCGCCGATCATAAGGCCCGTTGATAGACAGCTGCGGCTACGGCGGTGTACCAGCCGGCGGTTGAAAATGCTCGCGGTCATTTGCGCTTCACCATCATCGTGAATACGGAAGAGAAATGCGCGTCGGCAGCGATAGCCATCGCGGTATCGAGAACGATATTTACGTTGGAACCCGCCTGAACCATCAGCACGCAGTAATTGGCATCCAAACAAGCCGGATCACTTGAGATGCTCACGACGTGCTGCCGACGCACAAAGTCGGCGATTTGTGCACCGGACGAGGCTAGGCCGGGCATGAGATAAAGCGCGTCGAAATGCGGCGAATTCTGCAAGAGTTCGTCGACGGTCACGACATTGGCATGTATGGCCGAAGAACTTGGGCCAGGCATTGCGGAAAAAGCGTTGGCGGCCTGGGCGGCTGCGTTCTTGCCGTCGCGCATATTGGAGCTATAGACGACGCCAATCGACACGATCGAACGATGTTGCAGGATGTCGAGAAAGCCGAGCGAGCGCACAGCCGCTTGAAGATCGCCGTCGCCGGCGTGCGCAGCGGGGACAGACAGCGTCCAGCAGATCGCAGCAGCTGCAACGATCCTCAATAACTCGGACGATTTTCTGCACCTCTGCATAGACCGAGCGCCTCATTGCGCCCAATAGTTGTCGTGCAAAGAAAGTTCGCGGACGCCCGTTAAGGATAACGTTGCCGGCTTCAAGAAGTGGTTAATCGGCAGATTTTGAATAGTTAATCTTCATGCGCTTTGCGACACGCGCAGCGACGACGCGGACGGGCCGACGTGCAAAGGCCTGCGCCAAGCGACAAATTGTCGTTGATATAGGGATTCAAGAGCGTCGTCGGAATCGTGCCGTGACTGCCCGATTTTGCTTAAGATGTCGTTTACACTTTTGCGAGCCGCCGCTCTCTTACAACTTTTTCTTTGCAAGAAAAGCCATGTTCTGCGCGATCAGCTGACTGCGCTGCTTAACGCAAGAAGCTGATGTTAGAGGGTCGGCCGGTGTGTTGGTCACATAGTCGATCAAGCGGTCGATACTGGAAGTCGCGACATGCATGCGGGTATCCGAAGAGGCATAGTAGATGAATACCTCACCTTTTTCGTTGGCGACCCAGCCATTCGAGAACGTCACATTGGAGACGTCGCCGACGCGTTCCTCGCCTCTCGGCGCGATAAAATGCCCGCCCGGCGCGTACGTAATCACCCAAGGGCGATCGAGCGCCGTCAAGAACACGTAAAGCACATAGCGCAATCCGGCGGCCGTGTTGCGCACGCCGTGCGCCAGATGCAGCCAACCCTGCGGTGTCTTGATCGGCGCCGGCCCTTGCCCGTTCTTCACCTCTTTGACGGTGTGATATACCTTGCCGTCGACAATAATTTCGTCGTCGACATGCGCCTTCGTCATGTCTTCGGTCAATCCCCAACCGATTCCACCGCCGCTACCTACGCTGATGAAGCCATCCTGCGGGCGCGTGTATAAGGCGTATTTGCCATTCACGAATTCGGGATGAAGAACCACGTTCCTTTGTTGGCCGGACCGCGTCACCAGATCCGCAAACCGCTCCCAAGAATGCAGATCGCGCGTACGCACGATGCCGCACTGAGCAATAGCTGCCGACGCGTCGTCGGGTTGGGTTTTGTCTTTGCGTTCCGTGCAAAAAAGACCGTAGATCCAGCCGTCTTCGTGCTGCGTCAAGCGCATATCATAGACATTGGTGTCCGGTTCTTCCGTTTGCGGCAACTCGACCGGATAATCCCAGAACGAAAAATGGTCGACGCCTGTGGGACTTTCGGCAACGGCAAAAAAAGACTTTCTGTCGACACCTTCGACACGCACGACAAGGAGGTATTTTCCCTCCCGATAAATTGCCCCGGAATTGAATGTTGCGTTGACGCCGATCCGCTCCATCAAAAATGGGTTTGTCGAGGGATCCAAATCGTATTTCCACGCCAGTGGTGCATGATCGGCCGTTAAAATTGGATTTACCCATCGCCGATACACGCCGTTGTGCCGCTCCGCTGGTTGGTTCGGGCGCTCGATCAAGGAGCGATGCTGGGTCTGCAATTCTCGGAGTCGAACCTCAAACTCGTTGGTCGCGGGCATGCTTTATCGTCTCCCGTTGATGGTCGCGTTCTCGACAGTCAATACAGTCTTGCGGGGCAGGATTGGTTTTTCTGATGCAGGTGAAGATCGTTGACGACCCCCGATGCGATCGTTGCCCGCAGAGCGGCCGGAATTTTGTCGAGCGTCACGATTCTGTCGAGCTTAAAGAACGCTGCAACTTGGTCGGGTCTGTTGCAATAAGTGCAATTGGGCTCGAGCGCCCAAGCGCCATTGAGATATTCTCCCCCCCACAACAATACCCATGCCGGATTTACGGCGTCGAGTACCTTGCTGCTAGGAACGACCCCGACTTCCGTGAGTGCGAAAAATGCTGATTTATCCAGAGCGGTGACAATGGCGTGGCCGGCGGTGTATTTTGGGCTGTCGGGATCGTGTTCATAAACATCGATGCCGACCACATCTGGCCGATGCCGCAGCGGGAAGAAGGGCGTCGGATCCGGTGCATCGCGATCCACCGACCAAACCCAAATAAGATTGTCGAGTTCGTGGCGGACCGCTAATTGGTCGTAGAGAGCATCCCACAATTGCGAATAGTCTCGTTGCTTTCCCCACCAGAACCACTCACGATTCATCTCGTGATACGGCCGGAACAACACCACAACTCCGCGATCACGCAAAGCTTCCAGTACTTTGGCGACGGCATCGACATCTGCGAGCCACAATTTGTGTTCGGGCGTTCCTTCGGCGAGTACGGCGTGAAACACGTCCGCGGTCATCGGTTTCTTCACGCAATCGAAGAACTCGCCACGTGGGCAGACTTCCACAGGATTGCGTTCGTGCCATGACATCTCGATCAATCCACCATCGGCGGTTTGCGTGAGAGCGCGATCTGTTAGATAGGATTTATACGGCGGATAGGCGATCACGTTCATAAGCTCCAGCCCCATGATCGCTGGACGTTTGCCCGTTAGCTCGGCAACGCGGTCGGCCGAGTCGCAATCGATATAAACCTCGTATTCGTTGACCTGCACGCCAGCGAGGCTTTTTTTCTGCTTTTGGAGCTGACGGACATAGCTAAGAACGGCGCTTCGCTTCGCCGCAATGGAGTCAGATCGTGCCGCGTTTTGCGACGTCGCACTACTCGTCAACATTGCCAGAGCGGTGCATGCGATGCCAATCGCTCGGCACAGTTCCCTCTGCATTACCATGTCCGTTCGTTCCGTTTCGTTAGGCTCTTCCTCTGCCTGCGAGTTATTCGCATCGCTCTATTTGGGCGCCGATGCGCTATCCTATTCGCGTCGCCGGAGATTGATCCTGTGATTCTAGCCAAATCGCGCTACTATGACAACGCTGTCAACTTCTGCTCGACGCGTTTGAGGAACCAATGATGCTTGGGTTGTCGGATTCGGGAAAAGCGAGATTTGCTTATGGTTTTTGGCGCTACCGGGCAGACGAGATTGCCGCGGCCACCGAAATGCTTTCGCTCGTTCGCGAAAGCGGCATTGACCATCTCGACACGGCCGATGTTTACGGCAGGTCGGGTGGGTTTGGCGGTGCCGAGCATCTTCTTGGCGCACTGCGTAGCCGCGCACCGGAGTTGTTCGCGGGCACTGTCATCGCCACAAAGGCAGGCGTCGAACCGGGCACGCCGTACAATTCTTCAAGCGCATATTTGAATGCGGCCTGCGAGGCGAGCCTTTCGCGCCTAGGCGTGGAACAGCTAGACCTATTCTATATCCACCGTCCGGACCTTTTGACCCATCCTTATGAACTGGCCGAGACGCTCGACGAACTTGTCCGATCCGGAAAAATTGCAGCGGTTGGCGTATCAAACTTCACGGCAAGCCAAGTTTCCGCATTGTCCAACTACCTGAAGGCACCGCTTGCCGCTCTTCAGATCGAGTTCTCCGCAGCCCATGTCGATCCTTTGTTCGATGGAACGCTCGATCAGGCTATGGAGTACAATATCGCCGTCACGGCTTGGTCTCCACTTGCCGGCGGCCGGTTGGGTGCAACCGGTACGCCGCAACTCTCTCTCGTCCATGAAACCTTACGGCACATCGGCGAACGATTGGGCGTATCGCCGCAAGCGGCCGCCCTCGCATTCGTGCAACGACATCCCGCAAGCGTAACACCCATTCTTGGTACCAAGACTCCCGCCCGGCTTCGCGACTGCCTTAAGGCGAATGCGCTTTCGCTCGCACGGGCGGATTGGTACGCAATCGTAGAGGCCTGCTTGAAAAGAAAATGCCATGAACGTCCCTCAGCACGCTTGAAGTCCTAGATATCGCGACAAGAGAACGGCGAATCGTCTATCAAACTGCCGCCATATAGAAGCGCCCAATTGGTCCCCCGACGGAAAATTCTTTGTGTTCAACAGCGATGGTCTTCTCTATCGGCTTTCCGTGGATGGGGGCGAGCCTATACCCATCGATACCGGCGAACTGCACCGTCTCAATAATGACCATGGCATTTCACCCGATGGCACGATGCTTGTCGTCAGCGACCAGTCTCGGCCCGGATGGTCAATCGCGCATTTATGTACTGCCGATCGGTGGAGGAACACCGCGCATCGTCACCGAGAAAGCACCGTCCTATTGGCATGGATGGTCGCCTGACGGCGCGACACTGGCTTTTGTCGGATCTCGCGGCGGCAGCGATCTGGATATCTATACTGTCCCGATGGCGGGGGTGCCGAGCGCCGGCTGACTTCGAGCCGCGGGTTGGATGATGGGCCGGATTATTCGCCGGATGGCCGAACCATTTACTTTAACGCGATGCGCACCGGAAACATGAAGATATGGCGAATGGCCGCAGACGGCAGCGACCAACGACAGATGACATTCGACCCGGATACGCGCGATTGGTTTCCCCACCCCTCGCCGGATGGTAAATACGTTATTTTCTCATCCTTCGGCAGCGATGTCGCTCCTGGCGATCATCCTCCCAACAAGGACATTTCCTTGCGGCTTATGCCCGTATTGGGCGGCAACCCCGAGGTGATTGCTTCGCTGTTCGGCGGTCAAGGGACAATGAATGTACCGTCCTGGTCACCGGATAGCCGCAATGTGGCTTTTGTCAGTTATTGCGCGCCAGGGTCATAAGGCCTCTTATCGACTGCCACCATGAAACCGTGTGCCGCCTGTCCCCACATCCCAAGCGGCGGTTCGCAATATCATATAATTTGTAGTCGCTTGAGAATAATGATATTTTCCGTATGGTAGCGTTGTTGCGAAAGTCAACTTGGAGCTTGACTATACTGGCCGGGATGCTGGAGTGTAAGCGCTGTCATAATGTGCGAAACTAGACTGGCGAATCCACCGAACGTCTCACGCAAATAACAAAAAACTTCAAAAATTCGCAGGAAACCATCATGTCTCAAACGGTCAGCGGGGTTTGGACCGACCAATTTCGTAAAGAACTTGTCGGCAACATCCTTCCGTTTTGGATGAGGCATGCCTCGACCGCGAACATGGCGGCTTCTATGGCACGATTGATTGCGAGCTCAATATCGAAAAAGAAGCGCCTCGGGCATCCGTTATCGGTACACGCCTGTTGTGGACCTTCGCAGCCGCAAGCCGCTTGATCGGCGACGAATATCAGGAGGCGGCCGAGCATGCCTTCGACTATGTCGCGAATGCGTTCTGGGACCGCAAATATGGCGGTCTGTTCTGGACGCTGGATTATCGGGGCAACCCTGTTTCAACGCGCAAGCAAATCTACGCGCAAGCTTTCGGCATTTATGCGCTGGCGGAATATTTCCGTGCAACTGGAAATACCGAAAGCATCGATTTGGCAAACGGCTGTTCTGGCTGATCGAAGACCATGGCTACGATCTCTGACTTCAAGGGTTATTGGGAGGCGCGGGATCGCGAATGGCACGAGCTAGACGATATGCGGCTAAGTGACAAAGATCTCAATTGCCCCAAATCGATGAATACCCACCTGCACGTTATGGAAGCCTATACCAACTTGTTGAGCGTGTGGCGCGATCCGTCGCTGGCTGGCAGGCAAAGTGAATTGTTGAAGCTGACGATGGACAGGATCGTCAATTCCTCTACCGGTCATTTCAAATTGTTTTTCGACGAGCGATGGAATTCGCTCTCAGGTCACGTTTCCTTTGGCCACGATATCGAAGGCAGTTGGCTCATGGTGAAAGCAGCCAAAGTCCTTGGCGACGCGGACCTAGCGGCGCGGGCGCGCAAAACCGCACTAACAATAGCAGAGGCTGTCTACACGCAAGGATTGGATCGGGACGGCAGCTTGTTCTATGAGGCCAATGGGCAAGGCGAACTTGTCGATGCCAATAAGCATTGGTGGGCACAAGCGGAAGCCGTTGTCGGTTTCTACAATGCTTACGAAATTTCGGGTGAGGCGCGCTATCTGACCGCTGCACACCGGGCCTGGGACTACATCGAAGCCAAGGTTGTGGATCGGGTACACGGAGAGTGGCACGCCAAATTGACTCCGCGGGGCGTGCCTCTCACGGCCAAACAAGATCCGGACGCCTGTCTGGTTGGCCCTTGGAAATGCCCTTACCACAATGCCCGCACCTGTTACGAAATGATCGAGCGGCTGGGAAAACAAACAAACGGGAAGCTAACGCAATGAAGTACGGCCATTTCGATGACAAAAATCGGGAATATGTTATTACCAGACCCGATACGCCTTTGCCGTGGATCAATTATATCGGATGTCAGAGCTATTTCGGAATTCTTTCGAGTACCGGTGGCGGGTATTCCTATTATCGCGACGCGCGGTTGCGCCGCATTACGCGAGGTCGTTACAACAACGTTCCGCTCGATTTTGGCGGCCGCTACATTTATCTGCGCGATAATAAGAGTGGCGAGTTTTGGTCCCCGTCATGGATGCCAACCCGAGGTGATCTTGAAGACTTCACCTGCCGGCATGGCATGGGCTACAGCATCATTTCGTCGAAATTCAAAGATATCGAATCGAGTACGCGCTATTTCGTGCCATTGGACGAAAATCTCGAGATTTGGCAACTGACACTGACCAACCACCGCAAGACTGCGGTGGAATTATCGACATTTTCTTCGGTCGAGTTCTGTCTTTGGGATGCGCAGGACGATTCCACCAATTTCCAACGCAATTTCAGCATCGGACAGGTGGAAGTCGACGATGAAGTCATCTACCACAAAACGGAATATCGCGAGCGCCGCAACCATTTCGCATGGTTCGCGTGTTCTGAGCCTCTCGCCGGCTTCGATACGCAACGCGAAGCGTTCCTCGGTCCATGGCGCGGCTGGGATAAACCCTCCGCGGTGGAAGCCGGCAAATCGTCCGAACTCTATAGCCCATGGCTGGTCGCCGATCGGCTCGCACCATGTACGGGTTGCCCTTAAGCCTGGGGAAACACGCCAGATCGTCTTTGTGCTGGGATATCACGAAAATCCGGTGACCGAGAAATTCGACCCGGCAAATTCGCAAACCGTGAACAAAAGGACGGTGAAGCCGGTGATTGCGAAATATCGCAACAAGGCCAATGTCGATGCGGCGTTCGCGCGCCTGCGCGATTATTGGGAGGGCCTACTCGGAATATACCAAGTGAACACGCCGGATATTCACACCGATCGCATGGTGAATGTGTGGAATGCTTATCAATGTATGGCGACTTTCAACATGTCGCGCTCTGCATCTACCTTCGAATCGGGTATCGGACGCGGTCTTGGTTTCCGCAATTCCAACCAAGATTTGCTCGGCTTCGTGCATATGGTGCCGGAACGTGCGCGGGAACGCATCCTCGACCTGGCGGCAACACAACTGCCAACGGGCGGAGCCTACCACCAATATCAGCCGCTGACCAAAAAGGGTAACAACGATGTCGGCGGCAATTTCAACGATGATCCGCATTGGCTGATCATTGGCGTTGCGGCTTACCTTAAAGAGACGGGCGATTGGAGCATCCTGGATGAACCCGTTGCCTTCGACAGCACAGCGGGCACGGAACAACCCCTCTATGAACATTTGCGCCGCAGCTTTCGCTATACGCTCGAACGGCTCGGGCCACACGGTTTGCCGCTGATCGGACGCGCCGATTGGAACGACTGTCTCAATCTCAACTGTTTCTCCGACACACCGGGCCAATCGTTCCAGACCACCACCAATAAGGAAGGCAAGGTCGCCGAATCCGTCTTCATTGCCGGGCTATTCGTGTTGGCGGCAAAGGAATTGGCGGCGATTGCCGGGAAACGCGGGTTGACGGATGAGGTGAAGTCTTGCCTGGACGAAGCGGCACGAATGGATGCCACCGTCCGCAAGCATGGCTGGGATGGCGAATGGTTTGTTCGCGCTTACGATGATTTCGGCCGCAAGATCGGTTCGAAAGAGTGCGAAGAAGGCAAGATCTTTATCGAGTCACAGGGCTTCTGTGTGCTTGCCGGCATCGGCCTGGAAGACGGCATGGCGCGCAAGGCGCTCGATTCGGTCGGCAAGCATCTGGCAACACCGCATGGTATCGTTCTGCAACAACCTGCCTATTCGCGCTATTATATCGAATACGGCGAAATCTCATCCTATCCGCCGGGTTACAAGGAAAATGCGGGTATTTTTTGCCATAACAATCCCTGGGTGATCATCGGCGAGACCATGCTCGGCAATGGCGATGGGGCGCACGACTATTATTCCCGAATCAATCCGTCGGCACGCGAACCGATCAGCGACATCCACCGCTGCGAACCCTATGTCTACGCGCAAATGATCGCCGGGCGCGATGCCCCGACCCATGGTGAGGCCAAAAATTCCTGGCTCACCGGAACGGCAGCGTGGAATTACTACGCCATTACGCAATGGATTCTCGGCATCAGGCCGGAATATGACGGGTTGCGCATCGCCCCTGTCATTCCGAAATCCTGGCAGGGCTTCACGGTTTCGCGCACCTTCCGCGGCGTGACCTACCGCATCATTGTGCGGCGCGAAGGAACAGGTAACAGCGTGAAGTTAACGATGGATGGCAAACCTATCGATGGCACAGTCGTCCCAGCCTCTGCTGCCGGCGGCAAAGAGGTGAAGGTCGAAGCGGTCCTGGGATAATTCTGCTTCTTATCCTTTCGTGCTTTGTTCGTTGGGCAAAAAAAGGGCTGGCAGCTGGCAGGGAGGTAAAGGAACTGGAAGCTCGAGTGATGCTTTTGGCAACACTGGCACTCTTCTTTGCGCCTGAGAGAAAGGCCCGCGCCATAGTAGACGGACGAGAGCGCTCTTTCCCTATGCCCTGATATGGGTTGTTGAGCAGATGCCACGGTCGCGCCGTAAAAGCGACAAAAGCGATCCCAACTTGTCTTACAAATGGGGGGGATTGGTGCTTTGCTACAGCAATGTTACAGGATCTACGGGAACGTGGGCGCTGGCTGGCACGCAACGTGCTGCCGCATGAGGCGCTAATTCGCGCCAGATTGAGCCATGTCTATGTCCCCGATCTCGATATCGAAGACATCATTCAAGAGATGTACGCGCGTATCCTTTCCGTCCCTTCGCTGGATTCCATCCGCTATCCTCGGCAATATGCAATCCAGACCGCAAAATCGATCGTCATCGACCACATACGGCATTCTAGGGTGATCTCGATCATATCCAGCGGCAGTCTGGAGCAACTCAATATTGCCGTCTCCGAATCGAACGCGGAAGAACGCTTGGAATTTCAGAGTGAAATTAAGGAAATTGCCGAAGCTTTGGCGCAGCTTCCCGAGGCCTGTCGCGAAACGGTGATTTTGCGGCGTATAGAAGGATTGTCGCAGAAGGAAACAGCGCAACGCCTTAAAGTCAGCGAAAAAACCGTCGAAAAATATATGGCCCGAGCGGTTTTGATGCTGGCGGAACTGTTCGGTCGCGGGGGGAAATCCAGGCGACATCCGTCTAGTGATAACGTAGTAGTGCGTTTGGAAGATGAGACCTTTAAACCTCGAGATTAACAAGCAGGCAGGCGAATGGGCCGCCAAGGTGGATGCCGGCGAATTGACGCCGGAGGAACGGGAGAGGTTTGAGGTATGGCTTGCGGCTGATACCCGCCATCTTGGCGCCTTTGGAAGATCCATGGCCGTCTTGGAACGCCTGGACAGGCTTCGCGCCATTGGAACGGGCGCGGTACGCCCGCTGATTTCCGAACGAACGCCGGTATGGTCACGCCGTCGCTTAATGCAGACCGGCAGCGCCGCAGCCAGCCTTGCCGCGGCTGGTGTTGTCGGAGCCGTGTTGTGGAACCATCATCCGCAGGAGAGGTTCGCCGCGGCGAGCGAGGATTTTGCCACTAGGATCGGCGAGACCAGAATCGTCACGCTGTCCGACGGATCCGTTGTCACGCTCAACACCAACTCCAGCATGTCGGTGGGTTTCACGAGCCGCGTGCGCAATATCCAGCTGGTTCGCGGTGAAGCGCTCTTCGATGTCGCCCAGAACAAGAAACGCCCGTTCATTGTTATTGCTGGCGACACGCAGGTCCGCGCCGTAGGGACGAGCTTTACGGTACGTCTGCTGCAGCAGCATCCGACACAGATTCTCGTGCAGGAAGGCGTGGTTGAAGTGACGCGCCGCAGTACGCCCGGCGCCGCCCCGGTTCGCGCGCCCGCCGAGACCCAGACCTTCGTGCCGCCCGACGCACCGATCGCTATTCGTAGCGTCAGCTATTCCAAAGTTACGCGCAACCTGGCTTGGCAATACGGCCAGATCGCTTTTGACAACGAAACGCTGGAGGACGCCGCGCAGGAGTTTGCGCGCTATAGCAACAAGAAGATCGTTGTCGAACCTATCATCGCCAAGCGTACGATCACGGGCTTGTTCGCCTCGAACGATCCCGTAGGTTTTGCCAAAGCGGTCGCTGCAGTTCTCAATCTGCACACGGAAGTCGAAGACGAGGAGGTTCGGATTATTCGTTGAGCGCGTGATTCGACTGTAGGGAAATAACAAAAGTACCCGTCAACTGAGTGAGTATCAGGAGAGGGTACAACAGTCCGCAGGGAGCGGAAACTGGGGGGAGCGTGAAGGGCTGGGCTCTCAGAGTCGCGGTGGGTAGCGGTATCGCGCTTGCCGGGATATCGAGGGAGGCGCCCGCCTACGCGCAGCTCAGCGAATTGCATATTCCTTCCGAGGACGCCGGAAAATCCATTCCCGAACTCGCACACCAAGCCGGCGTGCAGGTCATCGGGCCCGGAGAGGCACTCCATGGCGTCATTACTCCCGAGGTCAATGGTACCTTCGACGTTGTTGAGACCCTCAAGACGATGCTCAAGGGGACTGACTTGACGGTCAGCCGCTCGGTGGAAGGGATTATAACAATCTCTTCCTCCGCCAAAAACAACGTCTGCAACGACGAAGGGGAAACCATGAGCAATACGTCCAAACTCACATCAACCGTATCTTGGCTGGCCATGGCTGTGGCCACGCTTCAATGCGCGTTCGCTCAAGACAACGCCAATACGAATATCGAAACCGTCGTCGTTACGGGCGTACGGGCCAGCTTGCAGTCTGCGCAATCTATCAAACAGAACTCCGATCAAATTGGTGACTCCATCGTCGCCGAAGATATCGGCAAATTACCAGACAATAACGTGATCGAAGCTTTGCAGCACGTCACTGGCGTTCAGATCAGTCGTAATGCCGCCGAAACAAACCAGCTGTTGATTTGGGGATTGCCCGACATTGCAACGCTCGTCAACGGTCGTGAGGTGTTCACATCGACCGGCCGCTTCGTCACACTTCAGGATATTCCTGCCGAACTTCTGGCACGCGTCGATGTGGAAAAATCCGCACGCGCAAGCGATCTTGAAGGCGGTATCGCCGGAGTGATCGACGTTCGTCTGCACCGGCCGTTTGACTTTGACGGGTTGGAAATTGGCGGGGGTGCTCGCGCCGTGGATCAGTCGTTGTCGGGGCATGTGGATCCGACTGCCAGCTTGTTGTTCAGCAACCGTTGGCAAACAGGCATCGGCGAATTCGGCCTGTTGGTCGACATCTCTTATTCGATGCGCCATTACAAAGAAGAAATCCTAGACAATTATATTTCGAGCCAAGGCTACAATGGCGGTCCCAATCCTCCATGGGTGCCGCTAACCGAGGGCGCTCAATCGATTCCCGGCAGTCGCGAACGCGGCGCGCTGGATGTGTCGGCTCAGTGGCGTCCAACCGCGAACACGGAATTCTACGCCGAACTATTCTACACGCGTTACCGCAATCCCGATTCGGTCGATTTCTTCGTCGGGCTTCCGTGGATTTGCGACAGTGCATCCACGACATTCCCTGGTACAGACGAAGCAAAAACGCTGACGGGCGGTTGTTACGACTTGACGAGCAACCAGTCGTTCCGGCCGAAGACAGATACTTACCAAATGGCGACCGGTGGGAGCTGGACAAGCGGCAATCTAACCCTGACGACGGAAGTGGATTACACCGACAGCAGGTTCGCGCAGACCGGTTATATTCTCGATACGCACTATAATCCGGGCACATATACCGCTGACTTCAACTACAAAGGCACCGGTACGCCCTACATGGACGTCACGGGGGCCGTGACCGATCCTACAAACATGATCATGCGCCAGTGGTATGACCAATGGACGAAGCAAACCGGCAATGAAATCGATTGGCGTGGCGACTTTATCTATGACATGAGCGGGTCGCACTTCTTCAAGTCAATCGATGGGGGCGTGCGTGTGGCCGATCGCTTTGCCAAGAATCGCCAGGACAATTACAGCGGGCTCGACTGCGGCAGCGTCGCAGATCCGTCGAGTCCGTTCTATGCGAGTCAGCTGGCCAAAGACAATTCGCCAGCTTGCGGAACTCCGAACAGCGGCGGCATTGTTCCTTTGTCGGCACTGCCCGGTTCGTACCATATTACGAGCGGAAGCCAGTTCGACGGCAAGTTCGGCATCACGAAGTGGATGGACGCCGATCCGAATTATCTCGTCACGCATGTCGCTACCTTACGGACCGAATTTGGTCAGCCGACGACCGCTCCGGCGGCCGATCCTTCGCAGTCATTTGATGACCGGGAGGTCAGCTATGCCGGATATGTCAAAGGGGACTTCGCCTTTGACCTCGGCTCGCTACCCGTCGACGGCAATATCGGTCTGCGGTTGGTAGACACCGAAGCCGCGTTTAAAGCCAATACGCTCGTCGTAACGGATAACGGTGTTGCGGCAAATCCCAGATATACATTTGCCTACACCCCGACAACGACCGACAAGAGCACATTGGACTGGATGCCGAGCCTGAACATGCGGTTCAAGTTCCAGGATGATTTGTTCCTTCGTTTGGCCGCCAGCCGTACTGTCACGCGGCCCACATTCATACAGCTTGACCCGGCGCTTTCGTTATCGGCCTCTACCGCAACGCTGCTCGGTTCGGGCACGGCTGGCAATCCCAACCTTCGTCCCGTGACGTCCGACAATGCGGATTTGTCGTTGGAATACTATTTTGGTCCCTCAAACGTGCTGACTGGCGCCGTATTCTATCGTCAAGTTGACGGCTACATCGTACCGGCCGTCGCCGCGCAAACGATCGGCAGTATCACCTACCAGGTAACGAGCTATGCGAATGCGCCAAATGGCCATATCGATGGTCTCGAAGTCGGTTATACGCAGTTCTTCGACTTCTTACCGGGGCTGTGGAGCGGGCTGGGGCTGCAGGCGAATGGAACCTTCGTTGATGGCGCATTCGCAAATATCTCGAAATACTCCTACAACATGGTCGGCATTTACGAGCATGGTCCAGTCTCGATCCGCGCGGCATACAATTGGCGGTCCGGCTTCGATGTCGGCCCGGCTCCTGGCGGCGGACATAATCCGTCGGAGATCTTTGCGAAGTCACAACCGTGGCTCGATTTGTCGGCGAGCTATAAGTTGAGCGAGAAATTCACGCTCACCTTTGACGCCACGAATTTGCTGGACAGCTATTACCAAGACAGCTTCGGCAAGGGTGCTCTAGGCGCGGTGTATCCGCGTGACACGCGTCGTTTCGACCAAACCATCGAACTTGGTCTGCGTTACAAAATGTAAGTGTAAGCCTCTCCTGAGGAGCCCGGGCCGGACCATTCGAGGTTTGGTTCGGGCGCCACAGAGAGAAGTGATAAAGAGGGTTCCTCCCCCTAGGTGGACGGCGTCGCGGGTCAAGTCCTTCGTGCCGTCCGCATTGCTATAAGAAAAAGCCCCACGAGGAGAAAACGATGTCGCTGATCGACGCGCCCAATCCGCCAATCCATCCCGTTCTTCAAGCGATCAGCCGCCGCAGAGCTTTGCAGGGTTCTCTTACGATCGGCTTGGCCGCCGCACTTCCCTCGGCGGTGTGGGCACAAACGCCGCAGTCGATGAACGACCGGCTGACCGGCGATCTCACGCCGGTCCATGACCCCTGCATCATCCGCGAGGGCGACACTTATTACGTCTATTGCACCACGATGGATCAAAAGCAGCAGGGGCAGATTCCTGTCCGTACCTCAAAGGATCTGTTGGCTTGGAAATATATCGGCGATGCGTTTCCCACTCTGCCGGCTTGGGCGCTGAAAAAGATTCCCAACACCCCGGGCGTCTGGGCTCCCGATCTCAGCTTTGCTAATGGCAAATACTATCTCTACTACGCGGTTTCGAGTTTCGGCTCCATCCAGTCCGTGATCGGGTTGGCGACGAATGCCACGCTGGATCCCACCTCTCCCAACTACAAGTGGGAGGACCACGGTCCGGTTTACGAATCTCTGGCCACGGACAGCTACAATTGTATCGACCCCACGCATGTCATCGATAGCAGAGGCAATCAGTGGCTGGCATTCGGCAGCTTCTGGACCGGACTCAAAATCATCAGGCTCGATCCCAAAACCGGCAAGCCTAAGCCCGGCGACCGTCATGTCATCGGAATCGCGGCACGGCCGACGCCGACCGGGGGACTCGACACCATTGAGGCCAACTACATCTTCGAGCGGAACGGCTATTGGTATCTTTTCGCGTCCTATGATTATTGCTGCAAAGGCGCGAATAGCACCTATTACACTGCTTATGGCCGCTCGAAGAGCGTCACGGGTCCTTATCTCGACAAGAAAGGCCGCTCGATGATGGATGGCTATGGCGAGGTTATCCTGAAGGCGGATCAGGAAGAGAAGGAACGTTGGCGCGGGCCAGGCCATTGCGCGATCCTTCGTGATCCCGACCAGGATTACATCGTCTATCACGCCTACGACAAACAGAACCACGGCGCTCCGTATCTGCGCATCGCGCCGCTGGTCTGGTCGAAGGACGGATGGGCGACCGCCATCATGTGATGTCCAACACGGAGGTGCATTTGGGCTCGGGCCGGAATGCACGCTCCAACCGACACAATAGGTGTACCCATGTTCAGTCGACGCGCTGCGCTGCAAGGATCGCTTCTGGCGGGTCTTGCCGGCGTACTGCCTATTGCGAAGTCCTGGGCTCAGACGCCCGCCGCTTTAAATCCCCAGCTGGACGGCGACATCTCGCCCGTCCATGATCCCTCTATCATTCGCGAAGGCGATACCTATTACGTCTTCAGCACCAATTTGGGAGGTGGCGCCGGCGCCCAAATCCCATGGCGTTTCTCGAAGGATTTACGACATTGGGAAAAGGGCGGTTACGTCTTTCCGGATCTGCCGGCCTGGGCGGTCGAAGCCGTCGAGACAACGGAAGCGATTTGGGCTCCCGACATCACCTACGCAAACGGCCAGTATCTTCTCTATTATGCCTGTTCGACGTTTGGAAAAAATCGTTCGGCAATAGGTCTTGCGACCAATACGACGCTGAATCCTACTTCCCCGAATTTCAAATGGGTGGACCACGGGCTCGTCCTGCAGTCGACCTCCGGCGACGATTTCAATGCCATCGACCCTTCGCATGTTGTAGACCGCGCCGGAAATCACTGGCTTGCTTTCGGAAGTTTCTGGGGCGGGATCAAGATGGTCAAGCTCGACCCGCAGACCTTGAAACCACCGCCAGGTCCGTTGCAGCTCTCATCGCTGGCGCGCCGGCCGATCGACGGCGATGCGCCGGACGCGATCGAAGGAGCGGCGGTTATCGAGCGCGAGGGCTATTATTATCTCTTTGTCTCGTTCGATTTCTGTTGCAGAGGGGCAGACAGCAACTATTTCACGGTCGTCGGCCGCTCGCGCAACGTCTCCGGTCCGTACGGCGACAACAATCGCTATGATATGATCGACGGCAACGGGTTAATCATCCTGAAAGCTGAGGATGGCGGACGCTGGCGCGGTCCAGGTGGTTGTTCGATCCTGCGCGACCCCGGACAAGACTATATTGTCTATCACGCCTATGACGCGCGCCGCGACGGTACACCAACCCTGCGGATTGCGCCGCTGATATGGTCGGCGGACGGATGGCCGACTGCGATCATATGAAAAAACGCAAGCGGGCGGCCATTACCCCAACGAAAGCCGTAGGCGTAAACCGCCCCGTTCGTCGTCATTGGCGATGCCCAACAAATGAAGCCAGATCGGTGTCAAAATCCAAACGAGGAAGACCGCTAGTCCAGAGGCTATGACTGCTGCTGGCGCGCGCCCTTCGTACCTGTGCTACCGCAGTTCCGGATAAATAGGTCGGCTCGATCGCTCCGCCGTCGCCGTGTGGAACTCTACTGGCAATGTCTCGGCACGAGGGTTAAACCGAATCTTGCGAAGCATCCTTGAACGTCACGAACCTACGATTCTCTACAATCGCGGGTCGCTATGGTTCAAGAACAGTCGCCCACGCGAGGAAATATTGGCATCAAAAAATCCAAAATGAAAAAGGGAGCTGGTGTTGCCAAAGACGTCACCTGAGCTCCCTTTTCCTATATCCTCTGCCAGATGGCAGCCGCCATTGTTCGTGCGCGTGGCCGCGTTACGGATTGGCCGTCGCCGCCCGGGCTTTGGCCTCGGCAACCATCGCCGCTTTATCTGCCGCGATTTCGGAGTCGGGATAAGCCACCTTCAAATGGTCAAACCAAGTGAACTTCAGGATAAGCGAAGTCGCGACCACCACGATGCCCGCGATCTTGGCCTTGTCGTATTCTCGGATCACGACATAAATCGGAAGTGCGACAAGACTGGTCTGCCAAGCAATGCCGATAGCGATATTAAACATGTCGCGCCAGAAATCCGGATTAGGCTTGAAGGAGGGATCATCCTTTTGCACCAATGCGAGCACCGGCCCCCAGAATCCCCAAGGCTTTGTGCGCTTGTAGAAAGCCTTGAGCACTTCCATGTCCTCGGCCTTCGACAACCAGGTTCCGACGAAGCAGCCGCCGAGAGACAGCAGCAGGATGAACGGGAAGCAGACGAGCGCAGACGGCAGCGTGACGAGAGTCGCGAACGCCTCGTGCAATGCCGGAATCGCGGCAAGCAACGTCAGAGCGTAGGGCTGCCAGATGGGCTGACTCCATGGAATGAGCAATGCCGAGGCGATGCCAACGGCCATGCCCCAGAAATAGCCGAAACCGTTGAAGCGCCACCAATACCATTTGATGAGGTTCGACGCCGCATAGCCGCCCCACAAGCCGGCAGAGATCCACTGCACCACATCGTTGATCGAGGTTACAAACCAGCCAATTCCAATACCCAGTGCCACGACCGTGATCGAGGCGACGTAGGAGAGCCTGACGCATAGCCGCTCACTGGCATTGGGATTGATGAAGCGCCGGTAGATGTCATTGATGATATAGGGCGGCGCGGCATTCACCGTCGCGGCGAAGTTCGACATGAAGGCTGCGAGAAGCCCTGCGACGAGAATTCCGAGGAGACCCGCCGGTACGAAACGCGCAAGTGCGTCCGGCAGTACTTTCTCGAAGTCCATGTTGGTGCCCATATGGCGGATCGTCTCGCTATAGAAGACGAGTGCCAGAATGGTCAGACCGGCTGTCATGAAGTAACGCGGAACGTTCAGAACAACATTGACGACGGCGCTCATCTTGCAGGCGTCGCGCGGATTGCGTGTGGAAAGAATGCGCTGCATGTCGTAGTTGGGGGCAGGCCCGGCGCTTGAGACGATAACCCCCTTGAACAATTGCATCATGACGAGGAAACCGAACAGCGAGCTACCGTCGGATATGATCTTGGCGTTCGCCGCGGGTATCAGCCGCCCCCAGTCGAGATTCAGTTTCCAGCCGAAGAATATTTGATCCCATCCGGCGGGAATGACGGCATGCAGAGCCGCCGGCGAAACCTGCTGCATGGCGATGAGCCCAATGGCAATCGAGGCAATCGAAAGCAGGGCGAATTGCATCACCTCGGTGATCACAACGCTGAACATTCCCCCCTTCACGACGTAGAAGGTCGTGATGCCCATCAGGATAAGGGCATAGGTGTTCTCATTGGCGGCAGGGTCATTCGAAAAATGCCAAGGGAGAAAATCGACGGCGAATTTGCCGATGCCCTTAAAGCCGTAGGTGAGGAAGCCGATGACGCTGACAAGGGCGAAGAGCACGACGATAAGGTGCGAAAGCTGCGCGCCCAGACCGGTTCCGAAGCGAATCTTGATCCACTCCGCGCCCGTCGTCACCCCGGAACGGCGCAGCCAGCCTGACAGGTAGACCATCAGGAATATCTGGTTGAAGACCGGCCATAGCCAGGGGATGAACACGCTTTTCACACCGTAGATGAAAAGCCATGTAACGAGCAGCATCGTGCCCGCGATGTCGAACATGCCCGAGGCGTTCGAGATGCCCAGCATGTACCAAGGCAGAACATTTCCGCCTAGGAAGTAGGATCGCGTATCGCGCGAGGCGCGATGCGAAACCCAGTACCCGACGAGAACCGACATCGCCAAGAAAAATACGATGATCCCGACGTCGATGAGATGTAGATTCACCTGGCTTCCCCTTGAACTTATTGTTTTTGGTTGCGCACGCGGCAAGCTTACGCGTGATAACACTCCCGGATAGTGACAGCGCTGTCAAGCTGCGGCAAAATGTGTGGTAAAGGCTGATGTGTGTCTTAGGCCGACCAATGGCTTAGGTCGCCTGAAAATCCCGAATACGCAGGCGGGTGGACGAATCAATCGCTCCCGCCAAACCCTTATATAATCGGGAAGCCGCGACGGCTGGACTTGATACGTATATTAGGCGGCGGCCGGCCGCTGAATTTGTGCGTTACGGGCGATAATCTCGAGTTCGTCGTTCTGCGCATTACGGACGATCGCGGCGAGATCCAAAATCATTGCCACCATGCCATCGCCCAATATGGTGGCGCCGGAGACGCAGTCGGCAGTCTTATAGACCTTGCCCAGAGACTTAATAACCGTCTGATGATTGCCGACGACTTGATCGACCACCAGCCCGACACGCGTATCGCCAACACTCACCACCACCGCCTGTTCCAATGGCGGGCGCGAACCAGGCAAATTGAAGATTGTGCGCAACCGGACGAGAGGAACCGGAACGCCGCGAACTTTAATCACGTTGCGTTCGCTCGATGTCGCATAACAATCATGCGTAAGCTCCAAACATCCTTCAATGGCGGACAACGGAATGACGTATCGTTCTGCTGCAACATGAACCAATAGGCCTTCAATGATGGCAAGCGTCAAAGGCAATGACAGATCGATGCGTGTTCCCTGGTTCGGTTCGCTGGACACGTCGATCGTTCCGCGAAGCGCATCGATTTCGCGCCTCACGACGTCCATCCCCACACCCCGGCCGGACACATCGGTTACCGTTTTGGCGGTGGAGAACCCCGGCTGGAAAATAAGAGAAAAGATATCTTTCTTCGAAAGAGTGGCGTTGGCAGGAATCAGTTCCTTTTCGTGCGCCTTTCGAAGAATTGCTTCTGTATCCAAACCTCTACCGTCGTCGATGATGGATATCACGACCTTGGCGCCGATATGGGCGGCCGTTAGCTTTATTGTGCCCTTCGGAGATTTTCCGGATTTCTCACGGATATCGGGAAGTTCAATGCCGTGATCGATACAATTGCGAATGAGGTGAACCAGGGGATCACCGAGACGATCGATGACCGTCTTGTCCAATTCGGTTTCGGCGCCTTCCGTCACCAATTCGATTTTCTTGCCGAGGTCCGCCGATAAATCGCGCACCAATCTCTTGAAGCGGCTGAAGGTCGTCCCGATCGGCATCATACGAATGTTGAGAACGATGTCGCGCAATTCGTCGGTCAGCCGATCCGCTTCTTCGACCGGCGCCGCGAGCACCATATCGCCCATATTGCGAGCGATTTGGCTTAAGCGGGCCTGATTGATCACCAATTCTCCCAGCAGATTGATCAGCGAATCCAATTTGTCCGACGGGACGCGAACACTGTCGTTCTTGGACGCGATCTGCTGTTTGGCGACCGACTGCTGTTCGGTGAGCGCCGACGCCACTTTGGCGCTGGAAACCGTGCCGCTATCGACCAGCAAGGCGCCGAGCTTGACCTGCTTGTCGAGTTGGCCCTGCAAATCCGCCGACGCGACATCGCCGCGACGCACAAGAATTTCGCCCAAGCGCGGCCGCTCCGCGTCCGGGTTGTTTACGACGCCGCTGGAAATATCTTCGATCTCGATGCTGCTGATGTCTTCGATAAAAACGAAAATGTCGCGTATGGCATTGACGCCGACCGAGGTCGTCAGCACGATATCCCATGCCAGAAAGCAGTGCTCCGGGTCTGCCGTTTCCAAGGACGGAATATCGTCGAACAGGGCGGTCACTTTGCACTCGCCCAACGCGCGCACCTCGTCCAGCAACAGCACGGGGTTGGTGCCGGTGCCGAAGAGAATGGGCTTTGTCGCAAAGCGGATATGATAGGTGACGCCGGATTTGTTGGCGGGGCCGGCGGCGGCCGGCTCGCTGACTTTGGGCGCGCCGGGCTTTTCGGCGGATGGGCACAATGCCTTGAGCCGCCGCGATATGTCGGCAACGCGGTCGGCGTCGACCGCCTCGACGCCGTCGGCCGCATGAAGCATCAACTCCACTTGATCGCGGTAACCCAGAACGAGATCGATCAGCTCGCGGTTGACGCGCAATTGCTTGCCGCGGACTTTGTCGAGTACCGATTCCAGCCCATGGGAAAAATTTGCCACATCGGTCATGCCGAACATTCCGCCCGAACCCTTAAGCGTATGGACGGCGCGAAACAGATTGTTGACGGCATCGGCGTCATCCGGATTCTCTTCGATAACGAGGATGATCGACTCGATTTTGCCAAGCAGCTCGTCGGCTTCGTGGCGAAATGTATCGAGATAGGAATCCGATGCGTCCAAGGTAATTCTCCCGTTTATCCGAGCAGTTTCTTGACCACGGCCAAAAGTTGAGCATTGCTGAAGGGCTTGACAATCCAACCGCTTGCCCCAGCCGCCCGACCTGCCTCTTTCATCGAACCATCCGATTCTGTGGTCAAAAGAACAGTGGGAATGAATTTCCCGGCGGGAATGTCGCGGACCCTCTTGATGAGCTCGATGCCGTTAACATTGGGCATATTGAGATCGGTGATGAGCATATTGATTTCGGATGCGTGAAACTTGTCAAGAGCATCCTGCCCGTCGACCGCTTCGACAACTCCGTATCCGGCGTCGCAAAGCACCATCTTTACGCATTGACGAATGCTAGCGGAATCGTCGGCGGTCATGATTGTCTTGGCCACGATCAGCTCCCTGCGTATTGATACTCGAAAATGTCGGGTGGAAGGCCGACGCGTTCGAGAGTGGATTGAACCGATTTGGATTCAGCGGTCAGCCGCATATTTTTGTTTTGCGAACGCGCGCTCGCCCGCGCCATCAGCAAAAGCTGAATTCCCGCGGTGTCGCATTCCCTGAGATTGCTGAGATCGAGCAGGACATTGTCCCCTGCGGCAAAAGCAGCAACGATCTTCTGCTTGGCCTGCGCAACACCGCTGATGAGAAGATCGCCTTCGATCTTCACGATCGAGGTATCGTCCGTCTGTGTAGTCGTGATATCCATAGCGTTATCCTTTATGCACACGCACGTATGATCTCGCCGGCGATGGCGCCAAGAGGGACAATCTTATCCGCCGCTCCAAGCTTGATCGCTTCGCCCGGCATGCCAAACACCACACAACTTTCTTCGTCTTGCGCGAAGGTCTTGGCCTTCGCTTCCTTCATTTCCAGAAGTCCTTTGGCGCCGTCGTCTCCCATTCCGGTCATGATGACACCGACGGCATTGCTACCGGCATAACGCGCCACCGAGCGAAACAGCACATCGACGGAGGGCCGATGACGGCTGACAAGCGGACCGTCCCGAACTTCGACAAAGTAGCGTGCGCCGCTGCGCTTGAGCAAAGTGTGCTTGTTGCCTGGGGCGATCAAAGCGGTTCCGCGCATAATCGTGTCGTTATCCTCGGCCTCTTTGACCGTTATGCGGCATTCCCGATCCAAGCCGGCGGCGAAAGCTGCGGTGAATTTTTCGGGCATGTGCTGCACGATCACGA
>CAWGHR010000041.1:0-108128 GCA_963822275.1 uncultured Alphaproteobacteria bacterium | reverse complement strand
ATTTGCTTTCAGCCGGCTGCTCGAAAGACAGGTTCTCGCTAAAGAATGGCAAGGCATGGTTCTGTATGCGATCAGCCACGGCGCTGATATGATCGCCGCTGTAAATCTCAAAAAAGGCGATACCCATGACATAAGCGCGATGCGATTTCATCTTCTGTCCTCGTTTTTCAGTAGCGCAGACGGGCCTGACGTTCGCCGAGCCACGCTTGCTCATCCGGCACAGCCAGTACGTCGAGATCGGCGGGCGTCGCCGCCGCGTCGTCCACCCATTCGCGCAAGAGGGGCGAGCCGTTGATGACGTCGATGGCGCGTTTGCCGTGTTCATACTCGTAGGCAAAATCGCGCCATAGCGGATAATCGGGATAAAGACGGCGGATCGCCTTGAAGGCGAGCGCCTGCAGCCGCCAAGGCTTGAAAGACTGATGATCGTAATGATCGCCTTCGGTGTGAATCTGCACGCCGTGGCACAACTTTCCCATATGTTTGTGAAAGGTCGGTTCGAACCAGCATTCGCGCAAGCGGCAGCCCCGCAGCCAGTGCGGCGCCAGCGCATGCATCTCTGCGATGATAGGTTTGGCGTCGATGTCGGGGGCGCCGAACAGTTCAAGCGGCCGCGTGGTACCGCGGCCTTCCGACAGCGTGGTGCCTTCCAGCATCACCGTACCGGCATAGGCGCGCGCCATCCACAAATTCGGCGCGTTGGGACTAGGATTGATCCATGTCCGTTCGCCCAGCGGCCAGCCGAATCCCGGCGCCGCGTCGGGGCGCCAATCCTGCATTTCGACGATGCGATATTCGACATCGAGCTTGAAGGTCGCGATGAACCACAAGCCCAATTCGCCGAGCGTCAGCCCATGACGCATCGGCAGAGGCCCGGCGCCAACAAAGCTTTCCCAGCCTGGGCGCAGCGTTAAACCTTCGACCGGCCGGCCGGCCGGATTGGGGCGATCGAGCACCCAAACTTCCTTGCGATGTTCGGCGGCCGCTTGCAGGACATAAAGCAGCGTGGTGACGAAGGTATAGATGCGGCAACCCAAATCCTGCAGATCGACGAGGATGATATCGAAAGTGTCCATCATCGCATCGCTCGGCTTGCGCAGTTCGCCGTAAAGGCTGAATACCGGAATGCCATGTACCGGATCGGTGAAGTTGGGTGATTCCACCATATTGTCTTGCTTGTCGCCGCGCAGACCATGTTGCGGACCAAAAGCGGCGGTGAGTTCGACGCCGCTACAAGCGGCAAGCGCATCAAGCGCGTGCGTCAGGTCCTGCGTAACAGAGGCGGGATGAGCCAGCAAAGCGACGTGCTTGCCCTGCAGCGGTGCGCGCAAAATGGGCTCGGCGAGAAGCCGGTCGATGCCGAATTTCATGGTTGCTCCACGGCCGGAAGTTCAAGCACAAAGCAATTGGAATGATGAAAATCCGCATTGCCTGGTGGGTGCGTCAGCGCCCAATAGGATTTGCGGCCGTTACTTTCTTCAATAACCGCCGAGAGCCCGAGTTGCCATGCCGCATCACCGGGCAACTCCAGCGACACTTGCAATTCTAGGGACGTGCCGCACGATTTCAGGTCGATGCGTGGCGCATCGATCTCATTCGCAACTCTTTTTCCGTTGCGATAACCGTCAAAGTGATAGGCGGCCCATTGTGTGGAGGGCGCGAAGTTGAACTCGTAATACATCTCGCCCGAGCGGAAAAACGCCTCGAAACACGTATGTTGCCAGAGGTCATCATCGCTGTGCGCGGGAGCCGTCACCGGCGGTAGAATGAGATCGTTGATCTTTCCGGCCACTATATAACGCAGCTGCAAGTTGTTCGCGCGTGGACGCGTGATTTCCACATCGATATGGGTTGCCGCATCGCAATGCGAAACCGGATGAATATTCAACGCTCGGCGCATGTTCCACATTAGCGCATCGCGGATGCTCATGTCATTGTGTGGTGCACGCCCTCATTATCGAATTTCACGCGGCCTTCCGCTTCAAGCTTGAGCAGATGCGCCTCCACCGTCCGCGCCGCGGCTGGATGCAGGCGTTGGTCGACCTCGGCGTAGAGCCGCGTCACGATTGCGGGGATCGTCGAGATGCCGATGCACAGACATTCTACGATCTGCGCCTCGCGCTCCAGCCGATGCGCCAGATAAGCTTCGAGAAACGGTTTCGGATTCTCGATCGGACCGCCATGGGTCGGATAAAGCCTGCGGTCATCGCGCGCCATCAAACGTCGCAGGGCATTCATATAATCCGTCATATTGCCGTCGGGCGGGGTCACCACACTCGTCGACCAGCCCATCACATGATCGCCGCAGAACAACGCCTTCTCTTCGCGCAGTGCGTAACATACGTGATTGGAGATATGCCCGGGCGTGTGCAGGCAATCGAAAGTCATGGGGCCGATCGCGATCACATCGCCATCTTTAATTCGGACATCGGGTACAAAGTCGCGATCACCGCTCTCCTCCACGCGCGGGCCCTCGTCCGGCGGCGAAGGATGCGGCCCGAAACCATAAGTCGCGGCGCCGGACCATGCCTTGAGGGCCTTGGCGGCGGGCGAATGATCGGCATGGGTGTGCGTGATGAGGATATGCGTGAGGCGAAGCCCCGTGAGCGCGCCCTTCAGCGCCTCGATATGGGCCGGAATAGAAGGACCGGGATCGATCACGGCGACATCTTGCGTTCCGACGATATAGGTGCCCGTGCCGGTGAAGGTGAACGGTCCCGGATTGTTTGTCAGCACACGCCGGATCGAAGGGCTGAGCGGCACCGCCTCGCCATAGGGCGCGGCAAAGCTGCGATCGAAAATCAACGCCATTAGGCGTTGCGTCCATCGGAAAGGGCTTTGGCGCGCATTCGCGCCTGGCGGAGCAGCGCCAGAGGCCGCGTGCGGCGGATCATGACCTTCACCATCAAAGGCGCGCGATGAATGAAGCGATCCAGCCAGCGCGATATCCAGCCGAAGCGAAAGCGCAGGCGCTGCATCATGCGGCGGAAATTCTTTGAGTGCATAGTGAGGATGGCGCAGCCGACCAACAGGGGAAGTACGCCGATCAAGGGGATGGGGACCGGCGCAGGCGTCAGCACGATGCCAATCGCTACCAGGCACCAACCACCGGCCATCAAAAGCAGCTTCCGCATCCGCCAACCCGCCTGGGCTAGAGACCTGCTCCTACCATGGGCCGTCCTTATAAGGCGAGTTGTCGCAAGGGAACAAAGACCTATATTTTCCAGGGATTTTAGGTTTTTGAACCGTCCCGGCACGGATCAACGTTAAGCATGCTTTAATCATTTCCGCCCGGCCGACCCGCAATGTGCCTAACATAAGGGCATGGAAGGGCAGGAACTCCATTCCCACCACCGGCACACGGCGCTGACCATCTGGAGCGTTTGCGTGACGCTGCTGCTTGGACCGTCCATTTTGGTGTGGATCGTGCGCGGCACCGCTTACGGCATTCATTGCGTGCCGGGACCCGATCTCTGTCATGGCATGACGCTGGGTGGAGGCTTGCGCGACACGCTTTCTTTGGCCTGGGCGGTTTCCACAAACACCTTCTTTCTCGTTGCGACGTCGATCATTGCGACATTGGCGGCGTTCTTCGCCCGCCGACCGATCTTGGGCACGCTCAGCCTGTTGTTCCTGCCGATCATGGCGCTTGTGATTCCGATGCTCGCGGTGTTCACCGCCAAATACGACGATTGCCCGGTGTCCAGCGACGGTATCGGCAATTGCACATTATGGGGCGCCCAGATGGGTATGAGCTTCCATACCGCCGCCAGTGTTCCCGACATCATCTACGGCATTACGCCTTACTCTTTCGCCTTGGCGCTGATGCTGGGTCTGCTCGGCTGGTTCTTCGCGCGGCCACGCGAACATACGCCCAAGCCGCATCTCTCTGCGCAGATGCGTCAATTCGGGGATCAATAGGCGTGCGGCGGGCTGATTTGCCGAAGCACCGGTTTGCTAAGATCATTTGGCTGCTGGCGGTGCTGGCGTTCGTAGCACCTGCCTTGGCGGGCTGGGCGATTTTGCTCTGGGGGTATCTTCACGGATGTGCTTCCAGTGCTGCACCCTGTGTAGCGGTCCCGACGCTGGGACTTCTTCTCAAACAAACGCTCGATGCCGCCTGGCTATTGGGAATGAATCAATATGTCATGATTTCGCTGGCGATGATTGTGACTTTGGCTGCGATCATCGCGCGCAGCCCGGCGCGAGCCTTCATCGGCGTGTTCGCCGGACCGACCCTAGCTCTGCTTCTGCCGGTGTTCGTGGTGATGAGCGCCGCTTATCCCGGCTGCCGGATCGACGAGGGCGGCGCGAGCTGTACCTTTTGGGGCCTTGCCATGGGTGAAACCTTTTACGCCGCGGCGGTCGCCCCTTGGTACGTCTATATCATTCCGCCGGTAAGCTTCGTAGCCGCACTGGCTGGAATGCTGATTGCCTTCATCGTCAAACGGCAGCGGGCTTAGAGAAGTTGGGACCGGTTGCTCTAAACATACGGTTTGTTGTCGATCGCCTGCACCAGACCTTTGATGGTGCGGTAGAGAAACCACACAATCAGCAATCCCATCAACGGGATCCCGATCAGCACCAAACACAGCGGAAACACCACCACGCCGATCAGCAGCGAGATCCAGAATGTGTGGATGACGTTGTTGAAATGCGATTCCCAAATCGTACCGGCGGCCTCGCCGCGTTTGATATAAGCAAGGATAACGGCGGCGATAGTTGCCAGATGCAAGGTCGGCCAGCCCACCAGAAACAATCCGTAGGCAATAATCGAAAGTGTACGTGAGTCGCTGCTCGCCGATTCCTGCTGCGGTGCACCACTCATATTGACATCTGCCATGGCTCAACCCTCCCACGACGTTGTGCAACAACATGTGGGAAGCCTGCACCGCAATGTCAACAACGCATGCGATCGACAAAATTTGGGAACAATCCTAAGGATTTGTCATTTGGCTTTCAAATAGTTGTGGCACAGATTGCGGCGAGCCCGGGGGCATCGTTTGGGTCAAAGGAGACGACGCATGCCGAGCTACGAAATCTGCTACTTGAACGCCGATGGAACGCTTGACGCCAAGGTCGCGGCCGAGTGCGACAACGATCTTCAAGCCAAGGTCCTCGCCCACGCCATGAAGAACAAGGGCCTGAAGCGAATCAAAGTTTGGGACGGCCAACACCTCGTCTATGAGCGGCCGCACAAGCTGCAATAGGAACCAGTGTCGTGGTTTCGAAGTTGGCGCAAGATGCTGGTATCGCGAACTTCGAAACCACGACACTCGCATCAATAGTTTGGCTAGTGTCCTTCGATTCCGAAATTCGAATGAGGCCGATATCGGATACGCCGATATCGGATACAACGAATTTCGGAATTGGGACATTAGCCGGCCACCCGACGTTGGCGGCCGGCACTACGCCTCAATGACCCATTGTGTCGTTTGAGCCCATCGCATTGTTGGATCCCTTGTTGGAACCCATCGCGTTATTGCTGCCCATAGCACCCGAACCCATGGCACCGTTGTGCTTGGGCTTCGGCTTGTGCTTCTTATTGGACATGTGACCGGAGGCCATGCTGTCGGAGGACATCGAGTTGCTCTGCGACATGGACGAACCGGACATCGCCGAATTCGACTGCATGGCATTGCCGGACTGATCGGCGGCGTTGGCTGCGCCAAGCGCTAGAATGCCGGCCATAAGCAGGCCGGCAGCGGTAAGAGACTTCATAGGGTTTCTCCGTAAGGTGGGTACATCTTGCTAGTTCGGGGAAGGACGGGCATCGGTTACACTGGCCGGGCGACGTGTAACGATTCCCAGCTGTCACGCGAACTTCATAAGGGGGCAGATGTGAGTGCGGCGGAAACGCAGCTGAAAGCGTTGATGCTGGCAGCGCTGGCGGGCGATGCGGCGGCCTATCGGAGGCTGCTGGCCGCGCTCTCCCCCCATCTGCGGGCTTATTACGCGCGCCGCGTAGGCGTGGCGGCGGACGCGGAGGATTTGGTGCAGGAGACATTGATCGCCATTCATAGGCGCCGCGCTACTTATGATACCGCACAGCCGTTCACGGCTTGGCTGCACGCCATCGCGCGCTACAAACTGATCGATCACTATCGCCGCGCCAAATTGCGGCGCACCTTGCCACTGGAAGAAGCCGATGCCGTGTTCGCGACCGAAGACCATGATGCGGCCGACGCGGCCCGCGATGTCGACCGGTTGCTCGGCGAACTTCCCGAAATTCGCCAACGGCTGATTCGCTATACCAAGATCGAAGGACTATCCACGGCGGAGACCGCAACTCGCACCGGACTATCCGAATCGGCGGTGAAGGTGGGCGTGCATCGCGGACTGAAATCCCTGGCCGCGATGATTTGCCAAAGGCGCGCGCCATGAAGACGAGTGATCTGATCGACCGCTTGGCGGAAAACCTGACTCCGGTGTCAAGGGGCGCTGCTGCGCGAACCTTGGCCCTGGGGCTTAGCGGCGGTGCGCTGGTGTCTTTTGTCATGATGCTGGCGATATTCGGCATTCGCCGCGACCTGCTGTCTGCGCTCGGGACCGCGGCCTATTGGATGAAGTTCCTCTACACGGGCGGTTTCGCGCTGCTTGCATTTTGGACGGTGGAACGGCTGTCGCGGCCCGGAACCCGTGCCGGAAAACAGGCCCTGTTCGAGGTTTTGCCATTCGCGGGCGTCGTCATCCTGGCGCTCTGGCAATGGAACAACGCACCTGCGTCGCAGCACATGCATCTGTTGATGGGCGGTTCGCACACCGTATGTCCCTGGAACATCTTGGCTTTGGCCCTGCCGATCTTCCTAGGCGTGTTGTGGAGCCTGTCACGTTTGGCGCCGACGCGTCCGGTTTTGACGGGCGCCGCCGCCGGGTTGCTGGCGGGCGCCGCAGGCGCTTGGATTTACGGTCTACACTGCAACGAGAGCGCCGCCGTTTTCGTCGCAGTGTGGTATACATTTGGAATCGCGCTGACGGGTCTGTTGGGGGCGTTCGCCGGGCGCTTGGCCTTACGCTGGTAGCAGCGGGGGAAACGCGACGGGAGATAGTATCATGGGATTCTCAAATCTGCGTCTTTGCTTTGTCGTCGCTTCGGCGATGGCGCTCACGCCGTTGGCGGCGTTTGCCGATGCTCATTCCGAAATCGTTCAGGCCGCCACACATGCCGGACTCGGCGGCGCAGAGCACGGACGTGGCGATGGTCCATACGCATTTGCATCATACGCTGAACTGTCTGGTGGGACCGGACGGCCCCGGCTTCGACCCCAAGGAGATGAATCCTTGCGCCAACGCGGGCGCCGGTGCCATTCCCGATGGCGGCATCATGAAGAAATTAATGCTGGAAGCCGCCGCCAACGAAGCCCGTTTGGGCATCGCCGAACCGGATTTGGCAAAAGCGCAAGCCCACGCCTTGACCACGGTGAAGATGCTGGTGAAGGCGGAGTAACTAGCGCTCCATCAGACGCAAGAATTTCGCTTCGCCGGATTTTGTGAAGATCATGGCGCGAGAATTTTGCGCGCGCATGGCCCAGCCGAGTGCGGTGATCTGAGCCAACATTGCTGCGCCCAGGCTTCCCGCCAGATGATAACGGCGCATGCTCCAATCCAAACAAGTCTTGCACAGAGGCCGGCGTCCGGCGGATAGCGCGGCGAGATCGATCCCGAATTCCGCCGCGAAATTTTCGCCGCGTTTTGTCAGATAACATTGGCCGCCGCGTTCGGCGATACGGCCTGTGGCCTTCAGATTGTCGAACAACAGAACGCCCATCTCTCCGGCCAGATGATCATAGCAAATACGCGCCTTGCGGATCAGCGGATCGGAAGGCCCGATGCGCGTTCTCAGATGTCCCGCCTGTGCCGCGACGCCCATCATCTTTTCCAGCATCTCGGCGACATCGCTGCCGGCCAAGCGGAAATAACGGTGCCGGCCTTGTTTGAGCGCGACTATCAAGCCGCCAGCCGCCAGTTTGGCAAGGTGCGAACTGGCGGTTTGCTGCGTGACACCCGCTTCGCTCGCCAATTCGCTGGCGGTGAGCGCCTTTGCGCCGATCAGCGCGGCCAACATATTGGCGCGCGCCGGTTCGCCGGCCAGCGAAGCGATAAGGGCGATGCTCGGTCCGTCCTTCATACTTCGATGGTAATCGAAGCATTGGCGTATAGACAAGCGCTATGAAGCTTCCGACGACAGGGAGATCGTGCTGCCATGCCGCTGGAACGCGGACTTGATCGCCGAACCGCACTGCAATGGGCTTTGGATGGCGGTCTGGCCCTTCTGGCACTGGCGTCGAACGTTTTCGCGGCAGGGCCAGCCTCTGCCCTCATCGCACCCGGTCACGGCCATCACATGGAGGAGAAGAAAATGCAGGTTGTTTGCTGCATCCGCTATCAAATCGATCCGTTCAAGCGCGATGCGTTCGAACACTATGCCGAGGCGTGGGGAAAGATCATCCCAGCCTGTGGCGGGGCGCTGATCGGCTATTTCATGCCGCATGAAGGCACCAACGACATCGCCCTAGCGATGATCGGCTTCGACAGTTTGGCGGCCTATGAGCAATACCGTACGCGGTTGAAGAGCGACGCGAAAGGCAAAGAGAATTTCGCATTCGCCGAAAGCGAAAAGTTCATTCTGCGGGAAAAACGCAGTTTCTTGCGGACGGTGCGCACCGCGCCATGATCGCCGTGATCTTCGAGGTATGGCCGGCTACGGGCGAGCGCCAGCATTATCTCGATATCGCCGCGGCACTGCGGCCTTTGCTGGACGGCATTGATGGCTTCCTGTCTATCGAGCGCTTCGAGAGTCTGAGCGAGCCCGGCAAAATACTATCGCTATCGTTCTGGCGGGACGAAGCGTCGATAATACAATGGCGCAAGATGGAAGCGCATCGCGCGGCACAGGCGCTAGGCCGGATTGAGGTGTTCAAGGATTATCGCTTGCGGGTCGCAAGCGTGTTGCGCGATTACGGCATGCAGGCACGCACCGAGGCCCCGCCGGACTCGCGTGCAATTCACGATCGGTGACGGTCAGCCGGCGCGGCGTGCTGAGGTCATGGCGGCCAGCTTCGTGCTAACCGTGCCGTTCAAGGCGCGGAAGCAAGCTTGCGGATCGACAGCGGAAAGATCGATTTTGCGGAATTCTTCCTTCGCCGCATGCACCGACATAATGCAGGCACGACCGGGCCTACCATGGACTTGGTCGACGAAATTGACCCAGCCCTTGAACGCGATGGAACGGATTGCGTCGGCCGTGTCGGATGCGAAGAGCAGATGCAGCACTGCCAGGCAACTTTGATAGACCGCTTCGGCATAAAGCCGGTCGCGTTCGTCTTCGGGCAGCCGCAACGTCTCGAAAGCATCGCGCGCGGCGATATATTTCACGGATTTCACCTGCGGCATCTGATCGGTAGACGGCAGATCGTAGTCGATCGTTAGGGCGCCCGCCGCAAAACCGATCTGCCAGTGCACGGGAAATCCCTCGGGACGGTCGGCGGCGTGCAACACCATGTCGCTGTAAGCGATCACGGCATCGGGTTGCTTGCTGGTGTAGCGGCTCCTTAAGGAGCCGAGCCTTGTCGCAGATTCATTTTGCGCGGTTTGAAAAGCGAATCTGCGCGCTTCCCATTCGCTCATCGCGGCGCGGTATTTTTTCATCGCCGCGTCGTGTTCGCGCGCGTTCCAGCCGACCGCATAGGTCCAAGCGCCGTGCGCGTCTTTGAATTTCTGTTCGGCGGCGGCTTTTTGCGCGCGGCGCTGTTTGACGGCGAAGAGCTCGAACAGCGAGCGCGGCGGCGGCGAACGAAATTCCCTCTTGCGCGGCTCGCGCGCGATCTGCAACGCAACCGGCGCGACCGGCTGCGCCTCCGAGAATTCGCTGCGATCCTGCGCCCATCGGATCGACGGTTTGGAGCGCAGCGCGTTCAACAGAATGGACGCCAGGTCGACGATTTCCCGATTGGCCTCTTCGCTTTGTTCGTCTGCTTGAAGCTTCTTCAGCGCTTGCAATGCGGCGACATTCGGACCGGCAAAAAGTTTGCGTTCGAGAGTTTGGCGCCGCTGCCATTGCCTGTCCCAGATTTGCTTCTGCGCGGACGCTTTTTCTTCAACGGCGGCGAAACCGGCGATGCGGCGGAATTTCCCCAAACCTTCATGCTCAAGATCGACAATACGCATTGCCCACACCCCACCCTTTATTATTTCTTAACAGACCACAAATTCGCGGGGGGCACAATTTCGGATCGTGCTTGTTATTTGTGCAACCAGATCAGAAGAGCGGCAGATTGGACGTAATAACGTTCCGGCGCGCGGTCCCGTCACGTCCTGGCGCCCCGTCGACTGTTTTTTCCATCAATTTGCGCTTCCATCTCCTTGCGCCATTGCGTCTGCAATTTGGCGCGCGGTGTGGCGTAACGCGCTTCGAGAAATTCGTAGCGAGCGATGCGGTCGGTGCGGAAATGGCGGAAGCCCTTGCGCAATTCGCACCACGCCACAATCACACGCACCTTGTCGAAATACGCTATGGCGATAGGCCAAATCACACGCTCGGTTTGTGCGCCCGCTTCGTCGCGATAGAAAATTCCGATCTTGCCTTGGGCACGGATGGCGCTGCGCAACCGCGTCATGTCGATGCCGTCGGCCGGCGCATCCCATTTCTGCGGTGCGCTTAACACCGGCTCCATCATCATCGGCCGCAGATATTCGGGAATCACTTGACCGATTTTGGCGATGAGATCGGAAGCGGCGCGCGCCAGCACGGCATCGCCGCGTCCCGCCACCCAGCCCGCGCCCAGCATCGCCGCTTCCACTTCGTCGGGCGTCAGCATCAAAGGCGGCATGTCGAAACCGCCCTCTAGCACATAGCCGATCCCGGCCTCGCCGCGGATCGGCACGCGATCGGCCATCAGTTGGGCGATATCGCGATAGATCGTGCGCACCGAGGTTTCCAATTCTTCGGCGATGGCGTCGGCCGTCACCGGCCGCTTCTTGCGCCGGAGCACTTGGATGATGCGGAACAGCCTGTCTGCGCGTCTCATAGAAATATCCTGCCGCAACACTGCTGACAGCATGTTGTCAGGAGGATGGCAGTATGACCAGACCCACAAATCGAGGAGAGGACGTCATGATCACGCTTTATGGTTACGCCCCCGCTTTTGGCCTTCCGGCCGCCAGTCCTTTTGCCATCAAGACGGACATGCAGCTTCGGATGTCCGGACTGCCCTTTCTTTACGGCCAAGGCGGTACGCCGCAAACCGGCCCCAAGGGAAAGATTCCCTATATCGAAGACGGCGGAAAGCTGATCGGCGATTCCACCTTCATTCGCGACCACATCGAAAAGACCTATGGCATCGACCTCGATATCGGGCTGACACCGCAGCAGCGCGCTCTGGCCTGGACGATCGAGCGGATGCTTGAGGAACATCTCTATTGGGCGATGGTTGAGGAACGCTGGATCGATGATGCGAATTTCGCCAAAGGGCCTGCGACGTTCTTCGACCGGTTGCCCGAGGACATACGCGATCGTGCGCGCCGCGAACGGCGCGAAGGCGTGAAGGCTGCGCTGCACGCTCAAGGTATGGGCCGCCATACGCGGGAGGAGATCGTGGATCTCGCCAATCGCTCGCTCGGCGCGCTGGCGATGCAGATCGGCGATAAGCCTTATCTGATGGGACCGGAGCCCTGTGGGGCGGACGCCACTGCCTTTGCGTTCGCCGTTTCCGTGCTGACGCCGTTCTTCCGCGGATCTCTACACGATGCGGCCTGCGCCTATCCCGTGCTTGTGTCCTATGCGGGGCGCTTGATGCAGCAATATTATCCGGAGGTCGCGAAGGCTGCGGCGTGAGACTGCGATGGAGCTGTCCATTTTTGCCCGCTTCCATGCGCGCGAGGGGCTGGAAGCGGCCGTCGACGAAGCATTGCGCGAGCAAGTTCCGCTTGTGTGGGATGAACCGGGTTGTCTGGAGATCGGCGCCTATCGCTCCACGCGCGATCCGCGGCTGTTTTGGATCGCTTCGCATTGGGCCGACGAAGCGGCTTTCGAAGCGCATGCCGAATTGCCGAACACCACGCGTTTCGTCGAGCGGATGCAGGCGCTGATCGATCATCCCTTCGAAGCGGCGCGTGCCAGCCGGATCATATAAACGAACGATGTCAGTCGAGATATTGCCCTGTGTTTGCCCCATCGAGATGACGCACGCGGGTGGCGGCCAGAATTTCCGGCGCCATCAATCGCGCATTGACGCCCATGCGATCGCGCGTTTTGTCGACAGGCGCCCAATGGGTGACGCAGCCGCAGTTTTTGCAATGATGGAATTCAATCGACTTGTCGTCCCACATATAGATCGCGGTGGCGCCCGATGGCGGCATGATGCGCACATGTTTCGGCGCATAATAGGCCCAGAGCACGCCATAGCGCCGGCAGATGGAACAATTGCAGTCCGTGACCGTCACCGGCGGCATCTCGATCTCAAGACGGACCGCACCGCAATGACAGGAAGATTCGATCATAGAGTTCTCAAGCGTTGCACCCGAGATGCACTATATTGGCCCGGCGGCGCATATCAACGGCGGCGTCGCCGGCCGACCGCAAAACGGCCGGTACACAACCCGTCCGCACCGGACGCTATGGATTCATCGGTTCCCGCTCGGGCTCGGCAGGATGGTTATGCGCCGCTTCTTCGGCTTGTCTGTGCGCATCTTCGGCTTGCCTGCGCGCTTCCGCAGCCTGTCTGTGCGCTTCGGCGATGACAGCATGGGCTTCGGCAAGCGCCTGATCGATCTGCGCGCGTTCTTGTTTTTTTGCTTCCGCTTCTGCGATGCGGGCCTGCGCCATCGCCTTCTCAACATCTGCTCTACTCTCGGCCAGCGCCTTCGTTCTCGCCGCCCTCGCCTCGGCCATGGCCTTGCGTATAGCAGTCTCACGCAATGCCCGGGCGCTGGCGGCTGCCTCTCTTGCCTGGGCCAGCGCTTTGTCGACCTCCGCTCCGGAGCCCTCCCACTTCATCACTTGCACCCCGTCAGGCGTTTCCCACTTCATGATCCGCATATGAACATGGGCGGGAGGTACGGCGGGCGCGGCAGGCGCAGCAGGAGCGGGCGGCGCAGGAAGAGCGGTTTCTTCGGGCGGCGCGGCGGGCGCAGCAGGAGCAGGCGGCGCTGGGAGAACGGTTTCTTCAGGCGGCGATGTAGGGTTTGGCAGCGGCGAGTTGGACGTTGCCGGAACAGCGTCGGATGACGTCTCCTGGACCTCATCGGCCGCGGTAAATGTCCCTGGCGATGACATGACCTTCTGCGAAAGGTCCTCCTTGTCCGTCGGAGAATCGACCGCCCGTACCGCAGCGAGCTGCGTTGGCAAATTAGACTCCTTTTCGGCAAAGGCCGGACGTGCCGCAGCCATGAGCGACACGGATAGAAGAGCAAGGCCGGCAATCTTCAAAACGTTCATCGACGTCATTCCTGATCTCGATTGGGCCGGGGCCAAAATAGATTTCAAGCGTGCTTCCAGAGCGGACTGGCCCGCCATGGAGAACTTGGTGTCGCAAAACGACAACTGCGCCGGCCGGAATTCGGCGGCGAGCCGCAACAACGCTTCGGCATAGGTAGATGCCTTCACGCCCGCGAGGAGCACCGCATCGTCGGCGGCGCGTTCGGCTTCGTTGCGCATGGCGCGGGCGCCCATCCAGACCAGCGGAATGGGCCAATAGAGTGCGCAGGCCAGAAGCGAGATCGCCTGGGTAAAACTGTCATAGCGGCGCACATGCGCCACTTCATGCAGGAGAACCGCTTCCAGTCTCTCTCTCTGCCAACGAACGGCGGCTTTTGGCAGCATAACGATCGGTTTCAAAAATCCCCAGGTTACCGGGCCCGCGCCGCCCGGCGTCGTGGAAAGCCGCAGCTTCCAATTCCGTCCTGCAACCGTGAGCTTTGCCGGATCCACACCCTCCAGGAAATAGGGCACGCTGCGACGATACAATGTACGAAGACCGATGAGCCCGATCACGCCGCGAAGCGCGACCCAGCAAAAGCCCGCGAACCAAGCGCCAAGTATCACGGTGGCTAGCATGTCAAAGTCGAAGCTCGGCGCAGCGGCCGGCACGGCGGTCATCGGGAGCGCCATGGCGTAGGGAACAAGCGGCGGCGCCGGCGCGGCGACGGATTGTTCGATCACCACATAGCTGGGCACGATGGCTGCCAGAACGGGTAGCGCCAGCACCGCGCAAAACGCCACGAGCCAGATAAGGTGGCGTTGGCTCGCCGCCCGGCGCAAATCTTTCGTTGCCAACCAGGATACGGCCAGGATGAACATGGCGCCGAGGAAACATTCTCCGGCAAACAACAGCGTGTGCGCTGTGATCAAAGTGTTCATCGCCCTTCCTCTTTGGCCTGTTCGATGAGCCGCGTCAGGCGCTCCAGCTCTTCGCGCGAGACATTCGCGTCTTCCTGACTGAGAAGCGCAGCGACAACGCGCTCCACGGAGTTGCCGAAAAACGTCTTGAGAACGGTATCGATGGCACGGCGGCCCATCTGCTCGCGCGCTACCAATGGCTCGTAGATATAGCGCGTACCGTCACTCTCATGCCGCACATGCCCCTTTTTTTCCAAAATGGTGAGATGGGTGCGGATAGCAGTGTAGGTAGGCGGATGGGGAATTTGCGCCATAATCTGCGCCGCCGTGGCTTTTCCCAGCGTATAAAGCGCATCCATAATCTCGCGCTCGCGCCGACTGTAACCGTCCTTGTGAGCATCACCGGACGCGGCTTTGCGTTTAACGGGCTTGTGTCCAACCATGCCAAAAAATTGGCATGAGTCCTCGCACCTGTCAACGCCGCGGTGGATTGCTTCTATTTCACGTTGGCGTGCCCTACTGACAAAGCCTGTCAGGAGCGCCGCTGCACAAATCCCGCTTCCGTGCCTATATTGGAGCCATGGCGCACAACAACGGCATGATCCCACAAGGCGGGTTTGCGGAAGCCCCGCGCGGCTTCGGCAACATGACCGGCGCGGAGATTGCGGGTTTCGTGCCGCATCGCCCGGCGCGGCCGGAGAAATCCGAAGGCGGCAAAGCTTTCAAGCTGGTCAGCGAATACGAACCGGCGGGCGATCAGCCCACTGCTATCGCCGAACTGGTCGGCGCCATCAATGCCAATGAGCGCGATCAGGTACTACTGGGCGTCACCGGTTCGGGCAAAACTTTTACCATGGCCAAGGTTATCCAGATCGTGCAGCGCCCGGCGCTGATCTTGGCGCCCAACAAAACGCTGGCGGCGCAGCTTTACGCCGAAATGAAAAACTTCTTCCCCGAAAACGCGGTGGAGTATTTCGTTTCCTATTACGATTATTACCAGCCGGAAGCCTATATCCCGCGCACCGACACCTATATCGAAAAAGACTCCTCGGTGAACGAGGAGATCGACCGCATGCGCCATTCGGCGACGCGGGCGATTTTGGAGCGCGACGATGTGATCATCGTGGCGTCTGTGTCGTGTATCTACGGTATCGGCGCGGTGGAGACTTATTCCGGCACAGCCGTGACGATCAGCAAGGGCGCCAAGCTCGACCGCATGGAGCTGATGCGCAATTTGTCCGCTCTGCAATACCGGCGCAACGACGATGCCTTTGCGCGCGGCGCTTTCCGGGTGCGTGGCGACGTGATCGATATTTTTCCGGCGCATTACGAGGATCGCGCTTGGCGGATCGAACTTTTCGGCGACGACGTCGATTCCATCAGCGAGTTCGATCCGCTGACCGGCAAATCGGCGGGCAAGCTCGACAGCGTGAAGGTTTATGCCAATTCGCATTACGTGACGCCGCGCCCGACCATGGCCCAAGCGCTGAAAGGCATCAAAGAAGAATTGCGAGTGCGGCTCGACGAATTCCGCGCCAACGGCAAGCTGTTGGAAGCTCAGCGCCTGGAACAGCGCACGCAATTCGACATGGAAATGATCGAAGCCACCGGCTCTTGCGCGGGCATCGAGAACTATTCGCGCTGGCTGACCGGACGCAAACCGGGCGAGCCGCCGCCGACGCTGTTCGAATATCTGCCCGACGAAGCCCTGGTGTTCTGCGACGAAAGCCATGTGACGGTGCCCCAGATCGGCGGCATGTATCGCGGCGATTACCGGCGCAAATTCACACTCGCCGAATACGGTTTTCGTCTGCCCTCTTGCATCGACAATCGGCCGCTGAAATTCGAGGAATGGGACGCCATGCGCCCCGCCACGGTTTATGTTTCGGCGACGCCGGGCAAATGGGAGATGGAACGCACCGGCGGCGTGTTTGCCGAACAGGTCATTCGCCCCACCGGGCTTATTGATCCTCCCGTCGAAATTCGACCCGTCGAGTCTCAAGTCGACGATCTGATTGCCGAATGCCGGCTGATCGCCAAACGCGGTTATCGCGCCCTGGTCACCACCCTGACCAAGAAAATGGCCGAAGATCTGACCGAATATATGCACGAACAAGGCATCCGCGTACGCTATATGCACAGCGACGTGGAAACCCTGGAGCGCATCGAGATCATCCGCGATCTCAGGCTGGGCGCGTTCGACGTGTTGATCGGCATCAATCTGCTGCGCGAAGGCCTCGATATTCCCGAATGCGCGCTGGTGGCCATTCTGGACGCCGACAAGGAAGGTTTCCTGCGCAGCGAGACCAGCCTGATCCAGACCATCGGGCGCGCGGCGCGCAATGTCGACGGCAAGGTGATCCTCTATGCCGATCATATTACCGGCTCGATGGAGCGGGCGATGGCGGAGACGGGTCGCCGCCGCGAGAAGCAGCGCGCTTACAACACGGCACACGGCATCACGCCGCTCAGCATCAAAAAGAGCATCGGCGACATTATGGGTTCGATGTATGAGCGCGACCATGTGACGGTGGGCGCGGGCGAGTTGGGCTTCGCCGAAGGCGATGCGGAATATATCGGCCACAATCTTAAAGCCCATCTCGCCGATCTGGAGAAGCAGATGCGGCAAGCGGCGGGCGATTTGGAATTCGAAACCGCGGCAAGGCTGCGCGACGAGATCAAGCGGTTGACCGCGGTGGAACTCGCGATCTCCGACGATCCGTTCGCGCGGCAAAGCGAAGTGGAACGTTCGGTGGACGACGCGTTCCTCAACGCTGTGCGCGACGGCAACGATTTAGAGCGGCTTGCCGCGTCGAAGGCGAAGACGGGACGCTCGCGCCTCAAACGCGCCTCACGCCCCGGCGCGCCAAAAACCTTCGGAAGTAGAAGCAAGTGACTTTCCGGCGGAAAGGAGCACCATGATCACCTGCGTCGTAGACTATGTGATTGATCCCAAGAAGATCGAGTCCTTTGAAAAATTCGCGCGGCGCTGGATCGACCTGGTCAACCGCTATGGCGGCCGACATCATGGATATTTTTTGCCGGCAGAGGGCGCGAGCGACCGCGCATTGGCGCTCTTCAGTTTTCCAAGCCTGGCGGACTACGAAAAATACCGCAGCAATTTCGGTGTCAACGAAGAATTTGTCGCCGCCGATCGCATTCGGGATGAAAGTGGATGCGTCGTTCGATACGATCGCAGCTTCCTGCGGCCTCTGCTCGACGGCGAGCAAACCTGACCTCGGTCGCAGCTTAAAATGCGCGGGGCAACCAAACGTCCCAAAGACATTCGGCAGCCGCAGCAGGTAGAATTGACACTTGGAATTATCTCAATTCTGAGATATATTAAAAATGAGCTGGACAATTGAATTTGTTAACCGCACTGCCGAAGCCGAGGTTGCCGCGTTGCCAGCCGATATGAATGCGCGGTTTCTGCGTATCGGTGACTTGATCCGCGGATACGGCCTAACTGCAATGCGCGAGCCATATGTGAAACATCTTGACGGTAAACTGTGGGAGAGGCGGCTGAAGGGACGCGATGGCATCGCGCGTTCGATTTATGTCACGCGTCCGGGCAGCGTGTGATCGTCTTGCGAACCTTCGTGAAAAAGATGCAGGAAACGCCACGAAATGAACTCGAGACGGCGCGGAGACGGATGAAGGAGATTTCGAAAGTGAGTAGCTTCGACGATTTCAAAAGGCGGATGTTGAAAAACCCGAAAGTGAAGGCGGAATACGACGCTTTGGAAGAGGAGTTCGCGTTGATCAACGAACTGCTCAGCGCGCGTTCCCGAGCCAAATTGACCCAGGCCGAGGTGGCGCGCCGCATGGGTACCTCGCAATCTGCCGTGGCGCGCATGGAGAGCGGCAGCACGCCGTCACTGTCGTCGCTAAGGGAATACGCCCGCGCCGTCGGCCGCAAAGTCGAGATCAGGCTCTCCAAAGCAGGATAAGTGCGCCTCAGCAAATAGACCGCAAGCTACAGCGACGAAAATCCGCTAAACTCCCGCCGGTTTTTTGGGTGGGGGGCAGAAACATGTCTAATATTTTGCATTCTTTGGACGCGCAAGCGCTGGCGGCGATTGCGGCGCTTGGCGCGCTTTTAACGGCGCTGGTGAATTACGGCCAAGGGCGGATCGCGGCGCGCACCCATACCGCGCAGCTCTATCTGGAATTCAGCGCCCGCTACAACGCGCCGGAGATTGTCGCGGCGCTGATCGCCTTGGCGGATTGGCGCAAAAAGCAGGGTGCGGAGTTCGCAAAGATTTTTCACGAGCAGTTTCTGGCGAACGACGGCGAAGCGGTACAGATCAATTTGCATCGGCGCACGCTAAACCGCTATTTCCTCGACGTGGCACAAGCCTATCGCGCGGGCGTGTTGAACAGGCGCTTTGCGCGGCTCGCCGCCGATCATCCCGGTGCGGCGGTCTTCCGCCATGTCGTGGTGCCGATGAACATGCTGCAATATCGGGAGAACGATTCTGCCACTCTGCGGACGCTGATGCGGGTGGTGCCGCGCTTTGGAGAGGGCGAGGTGTTTTAAATTGAATTACTCGGCAGATAGTCACGGCAACCGGAGAGCGCATGGCTAAAAAAACTCACGATGATCAGGTCAGCCTAAATTCTCATGTTCTCGGCGCACTTCGCGAACATGGTGATGCACTTACAGCAGTTCGTGAAATAGATCACTTCGCATACTTCTCGAATGCAGAGCTTTGCATACAATTTATAGACAAATGCCTTGCCGTCGGGTTCAGGCTGCGTACAACCGGCCCCGCGGCAACCGACGATTGTTTCCTCGCCCAGGTCTTTCATAACGACGTACCAGATGAAGAGACACTCGGCAAAATCACGTCTCTTCTCGTCGATCTCGCTCAAGAATACGGCGGTGAGTATGACGGGTGGGAAACTCAGGTCGTCAAATGAAGCTGGGCTTTGAGGAAGAGCAGACGCCTTACCACGGGCCCACGCAAAGTGCGCGCTTTTGGACGGAATCCTGGGTCAGCAGGCAAGCATATTGTCCGAGCTGTGGCCGACAAGATATCACGAAGTATGAAAATAACCGACCCGTGGCCGACTTTCATTGTTCGTCATGTGGCGAGGAATACGAACTTAAAGGACAGAAAAATAGATTTGGTACCAAAGTGCTAGATGGAGCATTTCGCACTATGTGCAAGAGGCTCGCCGCGAGCAACAATCCCAATCTTTTGTTGATGAATTACGATCTGAAAAGACTGAGCGTCACTGATTTCTTTGTCGTTCCGAAACAGTTTTTTGTACGCGCCATCATTGAAGAACGAAAGCCACTTGCCCCAACCGCAAGAAGAGCAGGATGGATCGGATGCAACATTCTGCTCAATCGGGTTCCCGAAATTGGAAAAATCTTCTTCGTAAAAGATGGGAAGTTGCTGCCCAAGGAGTTAGTTCTCAAAAGATGGCAAAAGACGCTATTCCTTCGTGATGAAGGAGCCAATGCGCGGGGCTGGTTGATCGAAGTTATGAACTGTGTGGAGCTTATCGGTAAGCACGAATTCGAGCTTGATGACGTTTACGCTTTCGAGCGGCGTCTAAATCAAATCTATCCGAACAATCACCATGTCAAACAGAAAATCCGCCAACAGCTTCAAGTGTTACGTGATCGTGGATTTCTCGATTTTGTATCGCGAGGATATTATCGGCTGCGACTTGTCAGTTAGCGATAGTTGTGTCTGGCGGTTCAAGCCATTGTCGGCACCAGTCGCCGCCTTCATCGAGATCAGGAAGGTCGCATTTGTCGCCATCGTAGTCACGTATTCGCACCGGAAATGGGTTTCCAAGCGTCCATTGCACTTGGCCGCCATACACGCCGATGGTGATGTCCGGATATGGCCTGGCAGGTTCGAGTTTGTTCAATAGTTTGGCAACTTCTACAGTCTGTTCGCTGTTCTCGCGAACGAAGGATGTGAGCGCGACCCGTAAAATCACGCGGTCATCCGCCGAAAGAGAAACCCAAACATCCTTTGCCATCGCCGCCTCCTGATCGACAACAATGAATATTGCGCGTGTAATGTTAGCGCAAATCATTTCTATCGAAGAGAGATTTTCTGCTTTAGCGAAAAAATGCCCCCTTCGTCATCTTTCGCTCCTTCGGAGCTTCGGGTGACACTTCCTCCGCTTTCCGGCTTCGCCCTTCGGGCATCGCCGGACAAGCGCGGGGGCAGAAAGGAAGAGCGGCGCCCGGCTTGCCACACTCACACTCGCCGCATTCCTCTCCGCCGCCACAATTCGCGCGCGGTCAGAACGATGTCGGGCCCGATCAATGCCGCGGCAAGGAGATACCAGAGAAAGGTCGACAAAATGGCATCGGTCCATTTCACGTGGAATGCGTCGGGCACGCGCGAAGCGATGAACACCATGCAGAAGCAATAGCTCTTCATCATCCAGGCGCGATGGGATTGCACATTGCCGCGCAGCACGCAGATCAGCGCCAGCGCCGTGGTGAGGAACCAGAACCCCGCCTGGGCGGGCTGTTCGGCGGCGAGCAGGGGCTCTTCGAATTTGGTGCCGATATAAAACGCCATGGGTGAGGCGATGAAAACCGCGCCGACATAGATGCGCCCCATCCAGCGATGCAATGTCAGCCATTGGCGGCGAATCGTGTCGGAGAACTGGAACGGCCCGACGACCAGCGCGGTGGCGCCCGCCAGACCGTGAACCAGCAGCAAGTATTTGAACGGGGCGATGTGCGCCCATTCGGGATCGCGGAAATCGATCAGGAACCGTTCGTCGACGTAAATAACCAGCAAGGTAAAAACCGCCAGGACGGCGAAGAACGCCCATCTGGTGCGATCGCGCGGAATCCGTCGTGCGGCACTGCTCATGTCGATGGCCTTCCCAGCAAGGTCAAACGGCTAGTGTCCCGATTCCGAAATTCGTTGCATCCGATATCGGTGATATCGCGAACTTCGAAACCACAACACTAGAGCCAAACCTATCTGGGGTGTGGCGCGATTGTCTATGCGCCTTTGGCGATGCGATCCGCCGCCAGGCCGGCGAGTTCGGCGTCTTCTTCGCCGGAGAGGCCGCTGACCGCGACCGCACCGGCAACTTCGCCGCCGATCATCACCGGAATGCCGCCGTCCCAACCGACATAACGCGGATCGCCCAGATAGGCGATGTCCCAACCGCCGGTGCGGCTGCCGCGGCCGACATCGCCGCTCGGCTTCTTCTCGCGTGCGGCGGTGAACGCTTTGTTGGTGGCGATGGTTACCGAGGACAGCGGCGCGCCATTCATGCGCCACAGCGCGATCAACTCGCCATGGCGGTCGCCGATTGCGATCACCGCCGCTTTGCCACGGCGCTTCAACTCGCCGACGATCAGATCGGTGGCCAGCTTGGCTTCGTCTTCACCGATTTCTCGAACATTCTGCATCCGGGTTGTCCTTCAAAGCGCCGCGCCGGAGCATACCCTGCAACGCTGCCAAAGATCACGCATGAGGGAGAGCGAAATCGACGCGCGGCAATTCAAAACTGGGATGCCGGCTGCAAACGGCTCGATTTACCAGTGGTCGGTCCAGCGGCAATCGCCGCCATCCTTATCGTGGCCGTCCTTGTCGTGACCGTCTTTGTCGTGACCATGGCCGCGCCCATGTTCATGCCCGCGATCGCCACGATCTCTGTGTCCATCGTCGCCGTAGCCGCCTTGGCCGCCGTAACCGGCCTGACTGTAATAGCCATAGCCGTCGCGCGGATGCCAACCGCGATGACCGCGATTGTCGCCGCTGCGCCGATGGTCGCCGCCGCCTTCGTGATGGCCGTCGTCTTTCCTATCTTCGTCGCCGCAAACCCAGCGCTGGTCGTGCTGGTGATCGTAAACCTGATGAAAGCCGTGATGTTCTTTGACATCCTGCCATTGGTCGTCATGGTTGATGAAATGCGAGCGCCAACAATTCTGGCCCGCATCGTCGCAAACGATGCGTTCGCATTGATCGCCGTCGCAATGGACCTTCACCCGGTCGGCGCGGGCGGGCGCCAGCGTCACACCAAGACCGACCAAACAGGCCAGCGCACCGGCCGTCAATATGCTGGAAACACGCATCATCGCCCCACTCCACTCACCCTACCCCTTAGACTACGCCTTTGTGGGGGAAAAATGAATGAGGCTCTTAGCCTTTGGCGCGGCCTGCGGCGCTGGGTTTACCGACCGCGCCGCGTGCGAATACGCTGGCGCTACGCACTCCGGGCGGTTCGTAGCAGGCGCGGCAGCGCACCTGGTACTCCCCGACATCGCCTACCACCAACTGCTGCTCGCCCGGGATGATGCGGTGCGAGATGTAGCCGTCGTCGGAGCCGCAGACCATGCAGACGCCGGTAAGTTTTTCCACCTGATCGGCGATGGCCAAGAGGCCGGGAATTGGGCCGAAGGGATTTTCCGCAAAGTCCATATCGAGCCCGGCAATGATGATGCGCAATGCCGTCTTGCGACGCTCGCGCAACAGCGTGCGGATGGCACGGCCGAACCAGCCCAGCGTATCGCGCATCGGTTCGTCGAGCGGGAAGAATTGCGCCTCGTCCACCGCCAGCACATCGAAATCGGCCGGGCCGACCATGCGCAGGAAGTCCTGCTCGCTGCGCACCATCACAGCCGAAAGCTTGTCGGTGATGTCGGTGGTGCCGTCGGCGTTCACCGCGCGCGAGGCGATGAAGCCCTGGGTCCGCGTGTCATGCGCAGGTTTGAGAATGCGGATGCGCTTCTTGGCGTATTGGGCGCGGTGCAGCTTGGCGATCAGAAGCTCGGTCTTGCCCGAGAACATCGGCCCGACGATGATTTCCAACCGCGCCGTCATGAACCGCAGCCCCTATTTTTCCTCGCCGTGCCGTAACACGATTCGCAGATCGTGCAGCAGACGCGGCTGTGGAAAGCATGCGTTCTGGTTCTAGTGCGCGATTTCGCTCTTGCCGTCTTGCACCGCTTTTTTGTGCTGACTGCGGATGTCTTGTTCCTGAGTCAGCGAGCGATAGCGCGGCGGATTGATCGGAGCAGCCGGTTTCTCGGGCGGAATTGGTTTGAGCTTGGGATGCCAGTGCCGGCGGTCGTCGTAGTGCCCGCCATCGGGGGGATAATTGTTGTAGCCCCTGCCATCCCGCGGACGATCATTGTAGCCGTCGATGGTGGCATAAGGCGCACCGCCGGAGCGATAATTGTCGTGACCGTTGCCCGAAGAATAGTTGTCGCCGGAATGGTAGTTGTCGTAGCCGCCACCGGAATAGTTGTCGCCGCCCGGTGAATAGCCGCCATTCGAAGGCGTCGTCTGGTAGCTGTCGTTATAAGGTTGCGACGACTGGTAATTGCCGCCGTCGTGATAACCATCGCCGCCATAAGGCGTCGTCGGATAGCCGTTGTCGCCGTAATAGGGCTGCGGGTAACCGTTGCACACTCTGTAAAGTTGCGGCTTTCCGGCTGCGAGATTTTTGAAATTGTACGTGTAAGTGCGGAAACCGCCCTGCCGGTAGCCCACCGTGACGATGATTTGCTTGGCATCGGCCAGCGCGAATTCCGCGGTATCCGCGGGCACCGTCACATCGTCCGACCAAATCGCGTCGTCGCGCGTCAAAGACAGCACGGAGCCGTAGGATTTGTCGGTTGAGACGTCGATATCATATAGCCCTTCGACATCTCGCGAATTGGGATCGCCGATCAAACTGAGATCGAAATGCCCGTCGCGGCAGCGCAGCAACAGATCCGGCCCATGCAGATCGGCGGGCGGCGCAGACGCGGTAAGCGAATAACGGCTCCCATAAGCGTCCCAGCGCCCTTCAACGATCCAATCGCTGGCGCTCCAGCGGCCGTTACCCTCTCTGTCGTGGTGCTCGCCCGGCCTTTCGATGAACGGAACCTCCCACGGATGCTGATAAAGCCATACCGCTCCAGCAATCGCCGCGATAATGATGGCGATCGCAATAAAAGCCCGCATTCCTGCCCCTTCTTCCATCCTAGTCCGGGCTCCTCATCAAAAATAATACGCTACGCATCACTTGGGCCGCCATCCGCTGGGTTCGCAATCCACACCGGGCGTGCAGCCGGGATTTTCATTGGGTGGCGGATAGCGATGATGGCGGTCGCGATCACGGCGGCGATGCGGCGGCGGCGGCGGTAGTTCGACCGGCGGCGGCGGCGGCGGATCAAGCGCATTGATTTGTAAGGTCACATAGGACTGCTCACGATAATCGCCGGTCTGCTCCTGCCACTTGTTCTTTTGACCGGCATCCGCGAACTGATCCTTGCGGCTTTGATAATTGAGATCCTTGTCGGTGCGCGGATCGCGCGACGCGATCTGTCCATTCTCGTCGCTGACGGATGTGGGCCGGTGCGACTCCGCACCAGGCGGCAGCATCTCGTCGCGGCGCTCGGCATAAACCAGCCGCCCGGTGTTGTTGTCGAGCTGCAACCGGCTCCATTCGAAGGCGTTGTCGCGCTTGTCGTGGCGCATCAGCACGTAATTGCCCGCTTCGAAACGCGGATAGGGAAGGCCGGAAACGCCGCCCGACGGCAACAGCGTCAGCGTATAACGCGTCGAAAACCCATCCGAGTTCGATCAGGTTGAACAGATCGCGCTCGCGCGCTTCCCAAGTTCGCCGCTTGTTTACGGCCGGCCCGACCATCTGCGATTGCGCGGTGTCCGAAGGGCCGCCGGCAGAAGCGGTCGGCTCGTCGTCGCATTCGTCATGGCCGCTGGCTTTGGGATGACTGCCCAGCGGGCAATCGGGCTCCGCCGCCAATTCCTGCAGCATTTGCTTGATGTGGTCGGTGGTGCCGCGCAGATGAATTTCGTCGACGTCGATGGTGACGACGCCGCCGGCGTATTCGGTCGGCCCGATGGTCAGAAGGTTGGAGAAATTGAGGAACTGCCCGCCGAGCTTCAGATCGTCGGTGAAGAAAACCAGGCGGCCCGGATGGGCACGGTCGTTGCTGTCGTGCACGCGCAGCACCAGCGCAATCTGTTCGTGCTCGCCAAACCAATTGGTGCCGCCCGCGCGCGCTTCCGGCCCGACAAAGCTTGCAACAGCGAAACGTAATAGCGCCGTCCCGCCATGATCGGAATTGCATTGTTGCCGGAGTAGTCGGTGGTATCGGAGAGCGCGTATTTTTTGGAGATGTCGGTGGGGGCGCCTTCCGCAGAGTGACGGTCGATAGTGGCTTTGCGGTAATCGGTGGCGCCTTCGTTCACATTCTCGGTGCACGCGGACAACGCAACAACCACAATGCGCCAAGCGCCATGGCAGCCATCCGCGCCGCGCGGCGCATTGCGCCTCGAGATACCCCGCCCGCCATTACCCGACACCCCAACAACGGTCTACTTACCGATAGGCCCGATTCCGCGCCTGAAGCACCTAAGAGTCAATCTTTACAGTGAAAATTAACCAGTTTGTTTTTGCGAACGTCGCCCGAATGTTGCCCGAATCAGGGGTTCAGAGTGACATTTCAGCTTGAGACTAAAGAGCTAGTACGCTCGAAATTTGGGTGTCATCAAACTGTGTGTGCCACCTTGTTCGATGAGCTCGGCACGAATCGGATCGGCATGGCGCGCACTCGGCTGCGGATCATCCTCATTCCCCGTTTTACGATCCCTGGGACGGCACCTGACGGCGCGATTTTCCCCTTGGTCCGGGGCGGCCAACCGTTCAAGTCATCGCAAATCTCATTTTCACCTCCATTACGTGAGTCTCTGCCAATACTGGCGCGACCATGTGTCCAAATCCCGTTTAACGCGAATAACGCCAATATAGCCTCCGCGTTCCCTTTGCGGGCACGCAAAGGGGGCGCCATGAAAAAATTCTTTGCTTGCTTTCTTTTGACGATATTGGCCGTTTCGGGACCCGCCTGGGCGGTGGCCGCAAAAGCCCACGCCATTGCTCGGTTGATCGGCTTGGATAAGCAACCGGCGGGCCAAGCGAGTTTTCAGCAAACCTCCCACGGCGTCCTGATCGAGATCGATATGCACGGATTGTCGCCCGGTGCGCATGCGGTGATGATTCACATGACGGCGTCTTGCGATGCCAAAAAATTGTTCACTTCGGCGGGACCGGATCTCACCTTCGAGCCGACCAAGCTGCATGGCTTTCTTGTGAAGGGCGGCCCGCGACCGGGCGATCTGCCAAATCAATTTGCCGGCCAAGACGGACGAATGCACGCCAGCATGATCGTCAACGCGTTTTCGCTTGGGAACGGCAAGAAAACGATTTTCGACCGCGATGGCGCCTCGATCATCGTCAATGCCAGAGGCGACGATTACACGACACAACCCGACGGAAATTCAGGGCCGCGGATCGCTTGCGGAACCATCATCCGCACGGTAGCGCCGGGATCGCGCAAAGGTGGTTCGCGCCGCACGCATAAGTAATTCATGCCCCAGCCGTTCATAGTGGCATGGTGACTCGCCAGGTAGGGGACCCCATGCCGATCCTTCATCAAATGCACGTGTCGGGAAATTGCTACAAGATACGCCTCGCGGCGCATCAGCTTTCCATTCCGATCACGCTAAAGAATTATGGCCTGCACGACGGCACGACGCGCGAGCCGGATTTCCTCGCGCGCAACCCGAACGGACGCGTTCCGCTATTGGAATTCGAAGACGGACGCACTTGCCCGAATCCGGCGCGATCCTTTTTCATCTGAGCGAAGGAACCAAGCTGCAGCCCGCCAGCTCCTGGGATCGCGCGCAAATGCTGCAATGGATGTTCTTCGAACAATACAGCCACGAACCCTATGTCGCGGTGGCGCGCTATTGGCTGAAATTTGCCAAGCCCGAAGAGCTGGAGAAGAAACGGCATCTCGTGCCCGAATGGCATGCCAAAGGGAACGCGGCGCTCGGCGTGATGGAAAATCATCTGCAGACGCATGATTGGTTCGCCGGGAACCAATACTCGATCGCCGACATCGCGCTTGTACGGCTATACCCATTGCGCCGCCGATGGCGGGTTCGAGTTGGCGGATTTCCCGCGGTTTCCCGCTGGATTTCCCGCGTTGCGGCGCAACCGGAACATATCCCGTTAGCGACGGCGTGGTGAGGCCGGTCTTGCCTAAAATTTGGCGAACGCCTATATCGGCGCAGAGTTGAGGCCGCGCAAGCCACAGAGACAAGTTTCAAGCGCGCCCATGCGACCGCTCCCCGTGGGAGTGAATGGCCTGGAGTGACGACGACGACGCTTTCCCTGAAACTTTGGTGCGACTTTGACAACCGCTTCGAACATGGTGTTCGCCGCGGACTTTAATGCTTTCAGGAGAAAGCCGGTATGACTATCGGTCAAGTCAAGTTCTTCAACACCACAAAGGGTTTCGGATTCATCGCGCCGGAAGGCGGCGGCAAGGACGTGTTCGTCCATATGACCGCCGTTCAGGCTGCGGGTCTCCGCGGCCTCAACGAAGGCCAACGTGTCAGCTTCGACGTCGAAGCCGACAAGCGCGGCCCGAAAGCCGTAAATCTGAAGCTCGTCTGAGCGGAAGAGAAAGTATAACTGTGCGGCGCGGAAGCAATTCCGCGCCGTTTTTTTATCGTTTCGGCTGCCACAACTCGATCTTGATGCCTTCGGGATCGAGCAGCCAAGCGAAACGACCATTGGGATCGTTGTCGGCGCGCCCTATGATTTCGACGCCTTTGCTTTGGACGCGCGCGATCATGCCCTCCATATCGTCGACGGCAAGGTTGATCATGAAGGGACCGGCCGAGGGCGCAAAATAATCCGTATCCTGACGAAATGGGCACCACACCGAATAGGGCGGATGGGCGCCATCGTCATAACGTAGTTGCGCGCCGCCCCAATCCTGGACATCGAGGTCCAATACATCGGCATACCAGCGCGCCAGCCCAGCCGGATCTCGAGCCCGAAAGAATATTCCACCCAGGCCGACGACCCGTGCCATGCGTTTCCTCCCCAAATCGAATGGAGCTATAATGGCAGACATGGGCGAATTCGTCTTCCTCTACTCCACATTCCCGGATGAGATTTCGGCGCGGCGCGTGGGTGAAGCGTTGGTGACGGCGAAGCTTGCCGCTTGCGTGAACATCGGCGCACCTATGATCAGCCTCTACATGTGGAAGGGCAAATTGGAATCGGGGCCCGAGGTGGCGGCCTTCATCAAGACGCGCCGAGTGCTGGTGGATGACGCCATCGTCATGGCACGCCCGCTGCATCCCTATGAGGTCCCTTGCTTCCTCATCCTGCCTCTGGAAGGCGGCAATGAGGACTATCTCGCCTGGGCCCGTGCACAGACGACGCAGTAAAGATTGTTCGCCTTGCCTTTGGCGACGTGCCGGACTTCTATGCACGGGAATTCAGAGGTTTACGCCGTGGGGTATGAGGGACCGGCCTGCGAGATGCTGCTCGACGGCGAGGCGTTGCGCGGCAAATTGACGGCGCTGGCCGCGGCGAATCACGACCGCGGCGACCTCCGCAAGGAGGCCATGCTCCTCATCAAGACCGCGTTCCTGGAGGCGCGGGCACGGGTCAAAGAACAGGTCGAAATCGAAAATTTGCCGGGCATTCTGGCTGCCCGCGCGCTGTCGGCCATTCAAGATGTGGCCATCCAAGTGATCTACGATTTTGCGGTCACCCATTTCTATCCCTCAAACAATCCGACTTCGGCGGAGCACGTCACCATCGTCGCCACGGGCGGATATGGACGCGGCGAACTGGCGCCCGGTTCGGACGTCGATCTGTTGTTTGTGCGTCCCTACAAACAAACGCCCTGGGGCGAGAGCGTTATCGAATTCATCCTCTACATGCTGTGGGATTTAGGACTGAAAGTCGGTCACGCCACGCGTTCGCTGCCCGAATGCGTCCGCCTTGCCAAGCAAGACGTGACGATTCGTACCGCGCTTTTGGAAGCGCGCTATCTGTGGGGCGACGAAGCGCTTTACGAAGACCTACGCAAGAAATTTTGGTCCGAGATCGCCACCGGCACGGGCCAGGATTTCGTCGACGCCAAGCTGGCCGAGCGCGACGACCGTCACCATCATCAAGGCGAAAGCCGCTATCTCGTCGAGCCCAACATCAAGGAGGGCAAAGGCGGGCTCCGCGATCTTCAGACACTCTATTGGATCGGCAAATACCTTTATCACGTCTACGACGCCGGCGACCTCGTCCAACACAACGTCTTCACCATGGACGAATACAAGACATTCCAGAAAGCCGAAGCTTTTCTGTGGGACGTGCGCGTGCGGCTGCATTATTTAATGGGCCGGGCCGAGGAACGTCTTTCTTTCGATGCGCAACCCGCACTGGCCGCACAACTTGGCTTCACCGATGATTCACCGCGCCACGCCGTGGAAAAGTTCATGCGGGCTTACTTCCTGGTCGCCAAGGATGTGGGAGATCTGACGCGGATTTTTTGCGCCGCCTTGGAAGTGCAAAATCGCAAACGCAAGGCGACGCTGTCGCGCATCTTGCCGGGATTCCTAAAGCCGCGCGGCAAAGGCGACGATTTCTTCGTCGAGACGGCACGGCTGAACGCGCATGCCGGCATCTTCAAACGCGATCCGGTCAATTTCATCCGCATCTTCCACATTGCCGACGCCAAGAGCATCGATATCCACCCCGACGCGTTGCGAACGATGACACGCTCGCTCGATCTGATCGACGACGAACTGCGTCACAACCCGCAAGCTAACAAGCTGTTCCTGGAAATCCTTTGCTCGAAGCGCGATCCCGAACGGGCGCTTCGGATGATGAACGAAGCAGGCGTGTTCGGAAAATTCGTCCCGGAATTCGGGCGCGTCGTCGCCCTCATGCAATTCAACATGTACCACCACTACACGGTGGACGAACATCTGATCCGTGCGGTGGGAAATGTCTCAATGGTCGAGCGTGGCCAATTGGAGGAAGAGCATCCGTTAGCCAGCGAAATCATCAAACGCATCAAACCGCGCGAACCGCTCTATTGCGCCATGTTGCTGCACGACATCGCCAAAGGATTGCCGGGCGACCATTCCGATGTCGGCGCTGCTATCGCCAATAGCCTGTGCCCGCGACTGGGTCTATCGGCGGAGGACACCGCCACGGTCGCTTGGTTGGTGGAAAACCATTTGATTATGAGCGACACGGCCCAGCGCCGCGACATTTCCGAACCCAAGACCGTGCACGATTTCGTCGCCATCGTGCAATCGCCCGAGATGCTGCGCCTGCTGCTGGTGTTGACGATCGCCGACATTCGCGCCGTGGGTCCGGGCGTTTGGAATGGTTGGAAAGGCCAATTGCTGCGCGAGCTTTATTTTGAAGCGGAAACCGTGATGACGGGCGGTGACACGGTGCGGACGCACAATGCACGCGTCGAAGAAGCCAAAGAAGCGCTCGCCAAGCGCATTTCGGATCTGCCTGCCGCGGCGCGCGAGAAAGCGCTTTCGCGTCATTACGATTCCTATTGGCTGGCATTCGAAACGCCGGCCCACGAACGCCATGCCCGGCTGGTGAGCGAGGCCGACGCCAAGGGCAAACTTTTGGCGTTGGCCGCAGAAAGCAACGAATTCCGCGCCATTACGGACATCGTCATCTACACGCCCGACCACCCCGGCTTTTTCGCGCAGATCGCCGGCGCCATCGCGGCGTCGGGCGGATCGATCGTCGACGCCAAGGCCTTCACCACCTCGGACGGTTTCGCGCTGGACGTTTTCTCGGTGCAGGACGCCGAAGGCGGGCCATTCGGCGATCCGCAACGCGTCGAGCGCTTGCGCCAGGCGATCGAAAAGACGCTGACCGGCGAAATCTGCGCTGCGGGCGTTGATCGCCAAGCGTCCCACCAAGAGCCGCACCAGTGCCTTTAAGGTGTTGCCGCGGGTGAATTTCGACAACGAGGCATCCACCACGGCAACCGTCGTGGAAGTGCGCGGATTGGACCGGCCCGGCTTCCTGTTCGATGTCGCGAGCGCTCTGTTCGATTCCGGCTTGTCGATTTCCTCCGCCATGATCTGCACTTATGGCGAGCGGGTGGTCGACGTCTTCTATGTGCGTGACGGCTATGGCCATAAGATCAGCCATCCGGCGCGGCTGAAAGCCGTGGAAGCGCGCTTGCTCGCGGCGGTGGAAGGGGAAACGGCAGAAGCGGAACCGGTCAAGGCGTGAATGGCCGAGCAACTTGCGGCGCCGAGCGCTTCGCGGCATAACCCGGCGCATTCTTTTCCTCCCCCGTTTACGGGGGAGGTGCCGAGCGAAGCGAGGCGGAGGGGGCTAATGCCATCATCCATGCCCCCCTCGCCGCCTCCGGCGGCACTCCCCCGTAAACGGGGGAGAAAAACAACCTGTTCGCATAATCCAGGTTTTCCTCCATGACCGACGCGCCGACCCACAAACAACTGGTCTTTTCCGGCATGCAGCCGACCAACACGCTGCATCTGGGCAATTATCTGGGCGCGCTCAAGAATTGGGTGAAAATCCAGGATCAGATGCCGTGCATCTATTGTGTGGTGGACATGCATGCCATCACAGCAGACGTTGGTTACGCTCATCCGGGCGAACTGACGCAAGCGACGCGCGAAGTTGCGGCGGCTTATATCGCCTCGGGCGTCGATCCCAAGCGTTCTATTCTATTCAACCAGAGCCGCGTGCCGGCCCATGCGGAACTGGCCTGGGTTTTCAATTGTGTGGCGCGACTGGGCTGGATGGACCGCATGACCCAGTTCAAGGAGAAATCGGGCAAGCACAAGGAACGCGCTTCCGTCGGGCTTTACACCTACCCCGTGCTGATGGCGGCGGACATCCTTGTCTACAAGGCAACACATGTGCCGGTGGGCGAGGATCAGAAGCAGCATCTGGAGCTTTCGCGCGACGTGGCCCAGAAATTCAACAACGATTTCGGCGCGCCCGACTTCTTCCCGCTGCCGGAGCCGGTGATCACCGGACCGGGTACACGCGTCATGAGTTTGCGCGACGGCGCGAAGAAGATGTCGAAATCGGATGAGAGCGATTTTTCGCGCCTCAATCTGACCGACGACGCCGAGGCCATCGCCCAGAAAATCCGCAAAGCGAAGACCGATCCCGCACCCTTGCCCGATTCCGAGAAAGGCTTGGAGGGTCGTCCGGAAGCGGAGAATCTGTTCAACATCTATGCGGCGCTGGCGGACGAGCCGCGGGCGCAGGTCGTTGCCCAATTTGCGGGCCAGCAATTCTCGGGCTTCAAGAGCGCGCTAGCGGATCTGGCGGTGGCCAAACTCACCCCTATCGCGGCCGAAATGCGCCGTCTGCTTGCCGACCCAGCCGAAATCGACCGGATTCTGGGGAGCGGGGCCGAACGCGCCAGCGCCATCGCGGAACCTATCCTGAAAGACGTCAAGCGGCTGGTGGGGTTTCTGCAGTAATCACCACCGCCGGGGGAGGCAAAGAGCAGCGAATTTCGCTAAACTCCCCTTATGGCTGACACCATTAAAACCGTCCTCGTCACCGGCGCCGCCAAACGGCTCGGCCGGGCTCTGTCGCTCGATCTCGCCCGTCATGGCTGGAATGTCGCGCTGCACTACAATTTGTCGGAAAAAGAAGCGCGTGCCACGGCAGCCGATGCGGCGACGGCCGGCGTAAAAGTTGCCCTGCTTAAAGCCGATTTGGCGCGCGAAAGCGAAACCGCGACGCTGGTCGAGCGAGCGGTGGCCGAGCTTGGCCCGCTTACGGCGCTGATCAACAGTGCTTCGTTGTTCGAGAACGACGATTGGTACAGCGTCACGCGTCAAAGCTGGGATGCGCATATGGAAACCAATTTGCGCGCGCCCTTTGTGTTGTCGCAGAGCTTTGCACGTCAGGTGCCGCGCGATGGAACCGGAGCCGTCGTCAACATCATCGATCAGCGGGTACTGAAGCCGACGCCGCAATTTCTGTCGTACAGTTTATCCAAGGCGGGGCTGTACTGGTTGACGACGACCTTGGCCCAGGCGCTGGCGCCGCGCGTGCGGGTTAATGCTATCGGTCCCGGCCCTACCATTATCAATCCGCGGCAATCCCAGGCCGATTTTGCGCGCCAGTGCGAATCGACCGTACTCGGGCGCGGCGCCGAGCCCCAGGACGTTTGCGACGGCGTGCGTTATCTTCTGGCTGCTTCCGCCGTCACCGGCCAGATGATCGCGGTGGATGGTGGACAGCATCTGATCTGGCAAACGCCCGATGTCGGCGTGAGAGAGTGATATGAGCGGATCGAATGTTACCCCTCTGCGCATCGCCGACGCGGCAACCGCCATCCGCCATGTCTTCATCCGCAATCTGGAACTCTTGGCGCAGATCGGCGTGCATGGCCATGAGCACGGGAAAATGCAGCCGGTCCGCATCAATGTCGATCTGGCGGTGGAAGATTCCGCGATCATCGAAGACCAATTGGACCAAGTTGTCGACTACGGCGCCATCACAAAAAAGGTCCGCGGGCTGGTCGCCAAGGGCCACATCAATCTGGCGGAAACCATGGCCGAGCGCATTGCCGCGCTCTGCTTCGAAGATCCGCGCGTGAAGACGGCGCGGGTGCGGGTGGAAAAGCTGCACGCGCTGCCCGGCGCGGAATCCGCCGGCGTCGAGATCGAACGCAATCGACCGTAAATCGTATATATTCCCGGCATGGAACTGGACGACGCACCCCTTTCCGGCATCGCGCGCATTGCGGCGTATGTGAAGACGCTGCCGGACGCGCCCGGCGTCTATCGCATGATGGATGCCAAGGGCGATGTGCTTTACGTCGGCAAGGCCAAAAGCCTGAAGAAGCGCGTCGCATCTTATGCCAAATCGGGCGGTCACACCGAACGCATCGCCCGCATGATTTTGGAAACGGCCGAGATGCTGTTCGTGACGACGGCCTCCGAAACCGAAGCGCTGTTGCTGGAATCCAATCTGATCAAGCGGCTGAAGCCGCGCTATAACGTTTCGTTTCGCGACGACAAATCCTTCCCGAACATTCTGGTACGCCAGGATCACGCCTTTCCGCAGGTGCTGAAACATCGCGGCGCCAAGACGGTCAAAGGAATCTATTTCGGACCTTTCGCCAATACCGGCGCGGTTAACCGCACGCTGAATACGCTGCAACGCGCGTTTCTCCTGCGCTCCTGTTCGGATTCCGTCTTCGAGGCGCGCACCCGGCCTTGCCTGTTGTTCCAAATCAAGCGCTGCAGCGCGCCCTGCGTCGGGCGGGTCGACGAATTGGCCTATCAGGAGCTGGTGGACGAAGCGGAACGCTTTCTCGCCGGCAAGAGCCGCGCCGTCCAAGCCCGCTTGGTCAAAGACATGGAAGCGGCTTCCGAGGCGCTCGATTTCGAGGCGGCCGCGCGGTTGCGCGACCGTCTGCGCGCCATGAACCAAGTGCAGGCGACGCAAGGTATCAATCCCTCCAGCTTCACCGAGGCCGATTTGTTCGCGGCCTTCAGCCAAGGCGGAGAAACTTGCGTGCAAGTGTTCTTTTTTCGCGCCGGGCAGAATTGGGGCAATCGGCCCTTCTTCCCGCGCCAAACCGGTGATTTGTCGCCGGGCGAAGTTTTGGAAGCATTCATCGGCCAGTTCTACGATGAAAGATTGGCGCCGAGCCTGATTCTACTCTCCGAAGAAATTCCCAATCGCACGCTGTTGGAGGAAGCTTTATCGCTGCGCGCCGAGCATAAGGTGCAAATCTCGGTTCCCGAGCGTGGCGAAAAGCGCGACATTGTCGAGATGGCGCTGAACAATGCGCGCGAGCAGCTCGGCCGGCGCCTGGCGGAAAATTCGGCGCAGCGCGAATTGCTCGACGGCGTGGCCGAGACCTTCGGGCTGGATACGCCGCCCAAACGCATCGAGGTCTACGACAATTCGCACATCCAAGGCACCAACGCGGTGGGCGCTATGATCGTTGCAGGCCCGGACGGCTTCGAGAAAGGCGAATACCGCAAGTTCAACATCAAGACCGCCGATCTCGCCGGCGACGATTACGGCATGATGAAGGAAGTTTTGACCCGGCGTTTTTCGCGCTTGATGAAGGAGGACGAGGACGCCAGGGCCAAGCGACCCGATCTGGTTCTGATCGACGGCGGGCCCGGACAGTTGGCGATTGCCTGCCAAGTATTTGCCGATCTGGGCGTGGAGGACGTGGCGCTGGCGGCGATTTCCAAAGGCGCGGAACGCGATGCGGGCTACGAACACTTCCACCTACCCGGGAAAACGCCGTTCCGTCTCGATCAAAAGAGTCCCGTGCTCTACTACCTGCAGCGTCTGCGCGACGAAGCCCACCGTTTCGCCATCGGCAGCCATCGCAAAAAGCGCTCCAAGGCGCTGGGAGCCAATCCGCTGGACGAGATCGCCGGCGTAGGCCCAGGGCGCAAGCGCGCCTTGTTGCAGCATTTTGGCTCGGCGCGGGCGGTGGCGGGCGCAAGCTTGAGCGATATCGAGAGTGTCGCAGGCGTTTCAGGCACACTGGCGAAGAAAATCTACGACTTCTTCCATCCCAGCGGATGACGGCCTAAAGTTATGCGATGGTTCGTCTGCCCAACATCCTGACCGTTCTGCGCATCGCGCTGGTGCCGGTCTTCGCGGTCGCCTTCGTGTTGCCGGGCGACACCGCGCGGCTGATCGCTTTCGGCGTGTTCTGCATCGCCGGATTGAGCGACGCATTGGATGGGCTGGCCGCACGCAAGCTGAATGCGGGTAGCGATTTCGGGCGCATGCTCGACCCCATTGCCGATAAAATCCTGGTCGGGGTGGCGTTGATGATGCTGGTGGCGGAAGGCACGATAAACCAGCTCAATCTTGACGAGGGCCTACGCGGCTTGCTCAAGCTGGTACCCGCGTTGGTGATTTTAACACGCGAATTCCTGGTGTCGGGGCTGCGTGAATTCCTGGCCGGTGCCGATGTCAGCGTTCCCGTCAGCTTTTTCGCCAAGATCAAGACTACGATTCAGATGATTGCCATCGGTGCGATGATTTTAGGTCCGATGGCCGACAAGGTGGTGCCCGGTGCGTTGGCCTTCGCCTATGTAATGCTTTGGGTCGCCGCAGGCCTGACGGTGGCGACCGGTTATGTTTATCTGCGTGCGGGGCTGCACCATACCCGCCCGCCAGGCGGCGCCGCGTGAAGCTGCTCTATTTTGCCTGGCTGCGGCAGAAAACTGGCATCAGCGAGGAAGACCTGGTGCTTCCTTCCCATATCGCAAATCTGCGCCAATTGATGGCGTTCCTCGCTGCGCGAGGCGATGGTTACGCCGAAGCATTCGGCGATCTGAAGCGCTTGCGCGCAGCGGTCAATCAAGAACACGCTGGATTCGACGCATCGATCGGCCCAGACGATGAAATCGCCTTCTTTCCACCGGTGACCGGCGGATGAGCGTCACTATTCGCATTCAGTCAGAGCCTTTCGACTTGGCAAAGGAAATCGAACTGTTGTCGCATAGCGGCGCCGGCGCCATCGCGACCTTCACCGGCCATGTCCGGGGAGAGAACGGCATCGACGCGCTGATCCTCGAACATTATCCCGGTATGACCGAACGCGAGATTGCCCGCGCCGTCGCCGAGGCGCAACGGCGCTGGCCGCTGTTGGGTGTCACCGTCATTCATCGCGTCGGCGAACTAAAACCCGGTGAGGCCATCGTGCTGGTCGCCGTGGCGAGCGGGCATCGCAGCGATGCCTTTGCCGCTTGCGAATTTCTGATGGACATCCTCAAGACGACAGCGCCGTTCTGGAAACAGGAACGGCGCGGCGGCGAGACACGCTGGGTCGAGGCCAAATCCTCCGACGACGCGGCGGCAAAACGCTGGCGACACTCGGAATGAGCGGATTATGGGCGGTATTTACCGTGACCGCTTCCGCGGGGCAGACGGCGCGCAACGCCATGCAGCGCGAATTGACCACGAGCCTTGGCGCCATTGGCGCCACCCATGTGCGCTTTCTGTTCGGCTTTCCCTTCGCGCTGATCTTTCTGACGGGATTGTGCTTTGTTTCGGGCGAAGCCTTGCCGCATACGACCTCCGCGTTCTGGACTTGGATCCTGCTCGGCGCGCTCACCCAGATCGCGGGTACCGCGCTGATGCTGCTGGCGATGACGGAGCGTTCCTTCGTCGTCACCGTGGCTTACCTGAAAACGGAACCCGTCCAGGTGGCGGTGTTCGGCTTGGTGTTTCTCGGTGATCTGCTGAAGCTGCCGACCATTGCGGCCATCGCCGTTGCGACAACGGGTGTTTTGTTGATCTCCACCAAAGCCGGCGGGGCAACGAAAAGCTGGCGCCCGGCGCTGGTCGGCTTAGCCGCGGCAACCAGTTTTGCCTTCTCGGCGATTGGTTATCGCGGCGCGATTCTGTCGCTCAGCGGCGCATCCTTTGCCATGGCTGCAAGCACTTCTTTGGCTATTGGGCTGACCATGCAAGCCGTCTTGCTCAGCACCTATTTGGCATTGCGCGATCGGGCAGTCCTTGCTGCGATCTTCCGCTTATGGCGGCCGTCGCTTTTCGCCGGATTCATGGGCGCATTGTCCTCCGAGTTCTGGTTTCTCGCCCTCGCGCTGGCGACGGCCGCGAGCGTGCGCACATTGGCGCTGATCGAAGTGCTGTTCGCACAGGCGACCACCCATTTCGTCTTCAAGCAGAAAACGACGACACGCGAAATCGCGGGCATCGCGCTGGTCGTGGCGGGATGCGCGCTTTTGGTTTGGTCTGAAGCCTAACTCGCCTTGCGCAATGTCACCTGGCTGACGGGCCGGCGCACCTCGTCGGCGTAATCATGCATCAGCGTTTCGCTGATTTCGCCCGGCTTGAAACGATAAGGACCGATTTCGGAGACCGGCGTCACTTCTGCGGCCGAGCCGGTGAGGAAGCATTCGGAGAAAGTTTCCAGCTCGTTGGCTTCGATATGACGTTCGACCACCGGAATTTGCCGGTTCTTCGCCAGCTCGATCACCGATTGTCGCGTAATTCCGTTGAGGAAACAGTCGGCGATCGGCGTGTGCAGTTTGCCGTCTTTGACGAAGAAGATATTCGCGCCGGTCGCCTCTGCGACATAGCCACGATAATCGTACATCATCGCATCCGCATAGCCTTTGGCTTCCGCGTCGTGCTTTGACATCGTGCAGATCATGTAGAGGCCGGCCGCTTTTGCACCGGTCGGCGCCATATCGGGGCCGGGACGGCGCCATTTCGAAATGTCGAGCTTGATGCCCTTCAGCTTGGTCGCCGGATCGAAATAGGACGGCCATTGCCACACCGCGATCGCGACATGGATTTTAGTATTCTGCGCGGAGACCGCCATCATTTCGCTGCCGCGAAAGACCACCGGGCGGACATATCCATCGACGATGTCTTGCGCTTTGGCCGCTTCCACACAGGCGGCGCTGATTTCATCCTCCGTGTAAGGAACCTTCATCCCGAGGATGCGCGCGCTTTCGAACAGGCGATGGGTATGTTCCGCCAGCTTATAGATTCGCCCGGAATAAATGCGTTCACCTTCGAAGACGCAGGAGGCGTAATGCAGGCCATGCGTCAAGACGTGCGTCTTGGCGTCTTTCCACGGCACAAGTTTGCCGTCATACCACAGCGAACCGTCGCGCAGATCGAAGGGGATCACATCAGCCATCTCGTCGTCCTCCAGCCCCTTGCCTTGCTAGGACAGGCGGCCTATTTATGTCAGAATGTCTGACGTAAAATTCGGCGGAGCTCCGCCTGATACGCGAACATTATACCTCTCGGATGAGGCGCTAAAGCAAGGGTTAGACTTGCTGTTCATCGCCGCGCGCGATGTTTCGGCGCAAAGCGCGCGCGTTTTGGCTGACGCACAATTGGGTCGCGCGCATGCCCGTGCCTTACATTTCATTGCCCGTAATCCGGGGCTTTCTGTCGCTGAATTGCTAAACTTCCTCAAAGTGACCAAACAGAGTCTGAATCGCGTCCTCACCGATTTGTTGAAAGGTGGCTTCGTCGAACGCAAGACCGGTATGCAAGATCGGCGCACCCGCCGTTTGCAGCTTACACAAAAGGGTAAGGTGTTGGCCGATTCGATCTGGGAAATGCAACGCCCGACGCTGGTCGCGGCCTTCAAATCTGCGGGCCAGGACGCAGTGAACGGTTTCCGCAAGGTCCTGTTGGGCATGATCGCCGACGAGGCGCGTCCGAGGAGCAAGCCATGAACGCCCCGCAAATCTTGCAGGATCCGCATCTACTGGTGGTCGACGACGACGAGAAGTTGCGCACGCTTTTGCAGCGTTATCTTTCATCCAATGGCTTTCGCGTCAGCGTCGCGGCCAACGCTGCCGACGCGCGGGCGTTGATGAAGAGCATGGCGTTCGACCTTTTGATTCTCGACGTGATGATGCCCGGCGAATCCGGCTATGATCTGACACAGTCTGTGCGTGCTTCTTCAGCGGTGCCCATCCTGATGCTGACCGCCAAGGGAGAAACCCAGGACCGCATCGAGGGTCTAGAACGCGGCGCCGACGACTATTTGCCCAAGCCTTTCGAGCCGCGCGAATTGGTGTTGCGCGTGGGCGCGCTTTTGCGCCGCGCGGCACCGCCCGCCCACACTGCTCATGGCGATGTGCATATGGGCGATTGCGTCTACGACCCCGAACGCGGACTGCTCAAACGCAAAGGCAAGCCCGTAAGGCTCACCAGTTCGGAAAGCGCGTTGCTGCAGCTGTTTGCGGCCAATGCCGGGCGGTCATTCTCGCGCTCGGATTTGTGTGCGCGGCTGGGCGTGACGCTGGAACGCTCCATCGACGTGCAGGTGACCAGACTGCGGCGCAAGATTGAAGAGGATCCCAAGCTGCCATTGTATCTGCAGACCGTGCGCGGCGTGGGTTACGTTTTGGTGCCCGACAATGTCGCCTGAATTTTCGCTCAGTTTTTTGGGACGGCTGCGGCCGGGACGCTTCATCAAGCGTTTCATGCCGCGAGGGCTGTTCGGCCGCTCGCTTATCATCATCGTCGCGCCGATGTTTTTGTTGCTGGCAATCGTATCCTACTTTTTCTTCGAACGCGATCTTGACGTCACGACGCGGCGCATGGCGCGCGACGTAGCCGCCGATACGGCGTTTCTCATCGCCTTGGAAGATAACTATCCGGCGCCGGAGCGCGACAAGCTTCGGGCCCTGGCGTCCCGCCAGCTACGTTATGATTTGAAATTCGTGCCAGGCATCAAGGTTGCTCCGCCCAAACATATGCGACGTCGCACCACGATCGACGAAGCGCTCAACGAAGTGATCGCCCAACAGATCGGCGGGACGCGCCATTTCAAAGTCAGCACCAGACCGGACGAATTTCACATCACGGTGGAAGTGCATGACGGCGTCCTAAACATCTATGTCCCGCGTGACCGGGTCACGGTCTCGCGGCCCGATCTGTTCATCGTCTGGGCGGTGGGTTCGTGGCTGATCCTTTTGGCGGTGGCGATCCTGTTTTTGCGCAATCAGGTGCGCCCCATTGAGAGGCTGGCGCGCGCCGCCGATGCCTTCGGCAAGGGCCGTGCAGTCCCGGATTTCAAGCCCTACGGCGCGACCGAAGTGCGCCGCGCTGCGCAGGCCTTTCTCACGATGCGCGAACGCATCGAACGTCATGTGCAGCAGCGCACCGAAATGCTGGCCGGCGTCAGTCACGACCTAAAGACGCCACTGACTCGCATCCGTTTGCAGCTTGCCATGATGAAGCCCGGCGCCGAGATCGACGCGCTGCGCGAAGATATTGCCGAAATGGAGCGCATGCTAGACGAGTATTTGGAATTCGCCCGCGGCGAAGGTGGAGAAAAGGCGCAAACTGCCGATTTGGGCAATCTTGTAAGCGATGCGGCAGGCGCTGCAGCGCGTGCCCGATCGGGCGGCCCCGAGCGGCTCACCATCGACACGCCGTCCGGTTTTCTGTTGGCGGTGAAACCGAATGCGCTGCGCCGCTGCACTACCAATCTGATCGACAATGCACTCAAGCATGGACGGCATGTGCGCGTTTCGCTCCTGCACGAACCGCATTTCGCTTACATCCATATCGACGACGACGGGCCGGGCATTGCGGAAGATGAACGTGAGGAAGCATTCCGGCCCTTCCACCGCCTGGACGAAGGACGCAATTTACAGTCAGGTGGTGTGGGCTTGGGATTGGCCATCGCGCGGGACATTGCGCGCGCCCATGGCGGCGAATTGCTGTTGTCCGAAAGCCCGCTCGGCGGCCTGCGCGCAACGATAAGATTGCCGGTTTAGCAAGAGCCTGATCCACCCTATTTGAAGCGCTGCGCCGGAGGGATTTTGCGACGCGGGCAGGAGAAGGGCGAAGTGCGTAGCGGGGACTACGGACGAGCCCTTCGACGAACCCGCGGCGCAAAAGCCCCCGGCCCTAGGGGTTGCGTTGCGGCGAGCGCCCGCGGTGTCGCCGCGCTCGACCGATGTGCCCGCATCGCTCTTCGCGCGGCTCCTGGCGTTCACCGCGCCGCAACGCAACGCAGCGGATTTAAATAGGGTGGATCAGGCTCTAAGTTCTTCCGCCCGCTTCTTGGCGGCGGCAACGGCGCGCGTCATCAGAGCCTGTAATCCATTGTCGGCCAGCAATATCTTGAGCGCCGCTTCGGTGGTGCCGCCGGGACTGGTCACGTCGCGGCGCAAATCGCCGGGCGGGCGGCTATCGGCGTCGAGCAACGCGCCGGCACCGCATACCGTCGCACGTGCCAAATGTTCCGCCGTAGAGCGTGGCAATCCGGCTGCTTGGCCGGCCGCCGCCAAGGCTTCGGTCAACGCAAAGACATAAGCAGGACCCGACCCGGACACTGCCGTGACCGCATCGATCAACATCTCGCTTTTAACCCAGAGGGTTTGCCCAAGAGCGGCGAGCAGCGCATCGGCCAGTTTCTTGTTCTTTGCGGTTGCCTTGGGTGCTGAGTAGAGCGCGCTGATGCCGCGCCCGATCGAGCCAGGCGTGTTGGGCATGGCGCGAATGATTCGTACTTGCTTGCCCCATTGCTTCGCCAGGAATTTCACGCTTGTGCCCGCAGCGATGGAAATCATCAGCGTGTCCGACGCAGCGATTGGCGCCAGGCGTGCAGCTTCCGTCTTCAAGATTTGCGGCTTTAGCGCTACCACGCAGGCACGCCAGCGCCGACGTGGAATCTGATCGATACCGGAAACGAAGCTTAAGCCTTTCAAACGGCGCAACGCGGCGGACGGATTGGGCTCTACGGCAACCACCGGCCCCAAGCCGCCTTCGAGCCACCCTCTAATAAGGGCGGATCCCATGCGGCCGGCTCCGATCAGGAGAATTGACGAGTTATCTTTAGAGCGGGCCATGCCCCCTTCGCCTCGCGGAGTTTAGCCTCCGGCCGCGCTTCGCGCGGACCGGGGGGCTCGGCACTTCCCCCACTTCGTGGGGACAGTAAAATCAGGCGCCATCTCTTTCTGCCCCCGCGAAGCGGGGGAAGTGTCAGCCGAAGCTCTGCAAGAGCGAGGCTGACGAAGGGGGTAGTTTATGCCTGTCCGGCGCACTCCAAAATCGCCGCAGCCACTGCCTCTTCGGCGGTCTTGCCGCCCCACAGCACAAACTGGAACGCCGGGTAGTAATGTTCGCAGGCCTCGAGCGCCAGATTTAGCAATGCTTCCATTTGCGACGGGCTGGCATGCGCATCGGGGAAGATCATCGCATGACGGAAGACAATCGTACCGTCTTCCGGCCACAGATCGAAATGGCCGATCCACAACCGCGCGTTCACATACATCAGCAAAGCGGCAACGTCGGCGCGACGGGTATCACCCTTTACCCGCATATCGAAGGCGCTGGAAAGATGCAGCGACTGAAGATCCTCGCGCCATGTGAAACTGAAATGATGGTCCGACCAACGCCCGGCCACGGAAAGATTTAATTCGTCGGTTCCCGAACGTTCGAACGCCCAGCCGTTCTCCTCAACCGTCCGCTCGAGCATGTCGAGCGGATGGGGGCGGCTAACGGGTTCGTCCTGGTGGATAAAGGTCATCCCTGACTCCTGAACGTGTAACGGACGCGCGACGCAAAACGAAGCAGTTGAGGGTCAACCTGACACAAGATTTTGTGAAGTGACAAGAGTCTCGCCCACATGCCCTTTGGACACAGTTAGCAACTCACAGCTTTCAACCGGCGCGCCGCTCGGACGGAGCCGCCTCGAGTGCGGCGATGCGCGCTTCGAGCCGCTCGTTTTCGGCACGCGCCTTCGCCGCCATGGCCTTTACCGCCTCGAATTCTTCGCGGGGAACGAAATCCATGTCGACAACCAGCTTCTCCAGGCGCTGCTTCACAAAAGTGTCGATCTCGGCACGCAAGCTTTGGGCGGCGCCTGCGGCATCCGTGAACATCTTCGCGAGCCCGTCGAGGAATGGATTGTCGGTTTGCATAGGCCGCCGTCCTTGGTTTGAGGGTTTATATGACAGGCGAATAGCGAATGGCGAGTAGCGAATGGTAAACAGATGCCGTGTTCGTTATTCCCCCTTCGCTCGGACCTTGACACACCGCCCCGAAGCAGAGCGTCTTTACCGTGATGATGCTTGCCATTCTGCCCTACCCACAAATCGACCCGGTGCTGATTCAAATTGGCCCCTTTGCGGTGCGCTGGTATGCCCTGTCATATATCGGCGGCCTGCTGTTGGGTTGGTGGCTGATCCTCAAAATGCTGGCCAACAAGGAGCTTTGGCGCAGTCCGACGTTCAAGGGCAAAGCGCCAGCCACCGCCGACGACATCGGCGATCTCTTCGTCTGGACGACGCTGGGCGTCATCATCGGCGGGCGGCTCGGCTACGACCTGTTCTACGGCGTCTTCTTCTGCGGCTTGTGGACGGGGCCGGCCTGTGTCGGCTTGCCGATGGATTATCTGATTCATCCGCTTCGCATTATCGCCGAATGGGACGGCTGGGTGCCCAAGCTGCAAGGCATGTCGTTTCATGGCGGGCTAATCGGCGTGGCCGTGGCGTTGGGGTTGTTCTGCCGCAATCGCAAACTGGACATATTCAAGGTTGGCGACCTGGTCGCTGTCGTGGCGCCCGTGGGATTGTTCCTCGCCCGCATCGCCAACTTCATCAATGGCGAATTGTGGGGCAAGCCGAGCAACGTGCCCTGGGCCATGGTGTTCCCCCGCGCCGACGACCAGCCGCGCCATCCAAGCCAGCTTTACGAAGCGGCGCTCGAAGGCCTGTTGCTCTTCGCCGTTCTGCAGATTTGCCTGCGCGTCTTCCGGTTGCACAACAGACCTGGCATGCTCACCGCGATTTTCTTTACCGGGTATGGCTTGGCGCGCTTTTTCGTGGAGTTCTTCCGCGATTCCGAATTGAAGATCTCCGGCTGGTTCAGCATGGGCATGGCGCTGAGTTTGCCGATGTGGGCCGCCGCCGCGTTCTTCTTCTGGTATGCGCTGAAACCGCGCCCGAAACCATGACGCGGCTGGCCTCATCCATTGCCGATCTGATCGCGGCGGAGGGCCCGCTCTCCATCGCGCAATATATGACGCTCTGCTTGCACCACCCCGATCACGGCGCCTACGCCGCGCGCGAAACCATTGGTGCCGATTTCATTACGTCGCCGGAGATCAGTCAGACGTTCGGCGAGCTTTGCGGATTGTGGGTCGCACAAGCTTGGCACGACCAGAGACGCCCCAAACGTCCGCGTCTCGTCGAACTTGGTCCCGGCCGCGGCACGTTGATGGCCGACGCCTTGCGCGCGATCGAATTGGCGGTGCCGGAATTCTTGGCAGACGGGGACGTTGTGCTGGTTGAAGCGAGCCCGTTGCTGGAAGATCAACAACGAGAAAAACTCAAAACTTCGACCGCGGATATTTCGTGGTTGCCGCGTTTCGACGACACACTGGGCGACCGGCCGCTCTATCTGATTGCCAATGAGTTCTTCGATTGTCTGCCGGTACGGCAATTCGTAAAGACCGCGCGGGGCTGGTGCGAGCGCATGGTGACGCTACAAGAGGGCGCGCTGACTTTCGCTTTGGCTCCTATAGCGGTGAGCCCGGCCATGATTTCCACCGGATCGGTCGGACGCACCCGAGGGCGGCGTCGCCGAATTCGCGCCCGTTGCGGTTGCCTACGCGCAGGAGATCGCCGCCATGATCGCCGCGAAGGGCGGAGCGGCGCTGATCGTCGACTACGGCTATGACGCGCCGGGCTTCGGCGAGACGTTGCAGGCGGTGGCAAGCCACAGTTTTGCCGATGTGCTGGCCGATCCGGGCGGCAGTGATTTGTCCGCGCATGTCGATTTTATGGCTTTGGCGCGCGCCGCGCAGGCTGGCGGGGCGTTGGCCTATGGGCCCATCACACAGTGCAATTTTTTGGCCGATCTTGGCATCGGACCACGGGCGGAACGCTTGATGATCGCCAATCCCACGCAGGCGCGCGCTATCGCGGCAGCGATCGACCGGCTGGTGAACCCGAACGGCATGGGAAGTTTGTTCAAAGCGCTGGCCATCGCGCCGAAGAATGTGCCGCCGCCGCCGGGGTTCTGATTGATGCTACTTCTGCAGGCCGACAACCTTCGTGTCCCGGGCGTAGCGCACGGGTTCTTCGGGCGGCAGGGCGGCGTTTCGGATGGAATTTACGCTTCGCTCAATTGCGGGCCCGGTTCGGGCGACGAGCGCGCCAAGGTGATCGAAAACCGGCGCCGGGCGATGGAGACCTTCGCTCCGGGGACAAGTCTTGTCACGCTCTATCAAATCCACAGCCCCGATACCGTGACTGTCACTGACCCCTGGGACATTGGAGCGCCGCCGCACGCCGATGCGATGGTGACGAATAGGCCTCACCTCGCTCTTGGTATCCTCACGGCAGATTGCGCGCCGGTGTTGCTGGGCGATGGGGAAGCGGGCGTGATCGGTGCCGCGCATGCCGGCTGGAAGGGTGCGCTCGACGGGGTGATTGGCGCCACCGTGGCCGCGATGGAAAAACTAGGAGCCGCGCGTAGACGCATTGTCGCTGCTATCGGACCGTGTATTTCGCAAGCGAGTTATGAAGTCGATAGCGAATTTCGCGGACGATTCCTGGCCGCCGAGTTGTCGCATGCGCGATTCTTTGTGCGCAAAGGCCGCGAAGGCCATTTCCATTTCGATTTAGAAGGGTTTGCTGCAGCGCGGCTTCACGACGCGGGCATCGCCAACATCGAGAAGCTCTCCGCCTGTACCTATGCGCGTTCCGCCGATTTTTTCAGCTTCCGCCGTGCAACTCACTGCGGCGAGCACGATTATGGCCGGGAGATTTCGACGATCGTGTTGACGAGCGAATAATACGGTTTACCCACCCCCCTCCCCTTGCTAAAAGCCGGTCACCAATTCGTCATAAAAACGGGGTGTGCGCGGGCCATGGGCGAGACAAAACCGACTCGAGGCATGAGGTTGCTCGCCGGCAATTCCAACGCCGCGATGGCTGTGGCAATCGCCCAATATCTCAAGCTGCCGATGACCAAGGCCGTGGTGCGGCGCTTCGCCGATATGGAAATCTTCGTCGAGATCCAAGAGAACGTTCGCGGCGAGGATATGTTCGTCATCCAGTCCACCAGCTTTCCCGCCAACGACAATCTCATGGAGCTGTTGATCATCATCGACGCCCTGCGGCGCGCCAGCGCACGGCGTATCACGGCGGTGATCCCGTATTTCGGCTACGCCCGGCAGGACCGCAAAGTGGGACCACGCACGCCGATCTCGGCCAAGCTGGTAGCCAATCTGATCACGCAAGCGGGCGCCAACCGCGTGCTAACGGTCGATCTGCATGCCGGCCAGATTCAAGGCTTCTTCGACATCCCGACGGACAATCTCTACGCCATGCCGGTGATCACGAAGGACATTAAGGATTACCTTGGGCTGGGCGATCATCTGATGGTGGTCTCGCCGGACGTCGGCGGCGTGGTGCGCGCGCGCGCCCTGGCCAAACGCATCGGCGCCGATCTCGCCATCGTCGACAAGCGCCGCGAGCGTGCCGGCGAATCGGAAGTGATGAACATCATCGGCGATCTGGAGGGCCGCTCCTGCATCCTGATCGACGACATCGTCGATTCCGGCGGCACGATCTGCAATGCGGCAGAGGCGCTGATGAAGCCGGCGCCAAGGATGTCTGCGCCTATGCCATGCATGGCGTACTGTCGGGCGGAGCGGTGGCGCGCATCCAATCCTCGGTGCTGAAATCGATGGTGGTAACCGATTCCATCGCGGCGACCGAAGGCGTCAGCAAATGTCCTAACATCCGGCGCATCTCCATTGCGCCGCTGATCGGCGAGGCCATGCGCCGAATCAACAACGAAGAAAGCGTGTCGAGTCTGTTCGATTGATGCGGGACCTCCCTCTTTTCGGCCTGGTTTGAATTGCAGATCGCAACAAATTTCATCCAAAATTGTGCTGTATCGACGATCTGGGTCCCCTTTCCCTCGCACCCGCGCCATTGGCGCGCGTGCTCGCCGGGGATGACAGGAAGGAACTGACCGGCCTCGTTCACGAGGTTTGGGGATATACGGCGCCGACACCGGCCAAAAAGCGTGTATCCTCGCGCTAGATTCGCGAGCACCCAATGCCCCAATTCGAACAATTACGACGTCCCGCGCGGCCACATTCCCATGCCGCCTTCCGCGGAAGCGGTATTTATGCGCCGGGTCATGATCAGCGGCCCTAATCGTCATTCTGTTGCTGGCGTTGTGGCGCGTATCGTTGGTTCTGATCCTGACCTTCGGCGGCATTTTGGTGGCGGTGGCCCTGCGCAATATCTCCGCGCCGCTGGGCCGCTATTTGCGCATCCCCGACCGCTTTTCGCTGGTCATCACCGTGTTGGGCTCGCCCTCATCTCCTTCGGCTTTTTCGACCTGTTCGGCACGATTGGCCAACCAGCAGTTCTCCGACCTTGTTGAGCAGATTCCCGGGGCGGTCGATTCCGCGCGCGTTTGGCTGCAAGGTTCGGTGATCGGCCGACAGTATTGACGCGCGCTAGAAAGCTCGTCCGAGGCGGCAGACCGCTGTCATGGGCGCCCTGCCCTTGGCAGGCGGCATTCTGGGCGGCATCGGCGAGGTCATTCTGGTGATTTTCGTCGGCATCTATTTTGCGGCCGATCCGCACCTCTACGTCGCAGGCGTATTCAGGCTGTTGCCGCAGCGCCGCCGCTCGCGCGGACGCGCAAGTCCTCGATGCGATGGGGCTGGCGCTGCACAAATGGCTGATCGGCATGACGCTCGACATGCTGCTGCTCGGCGTGATGACCGGCGTCGGCATGTGGCTGATCGGCGTGCCGCTGCCCTTTGCGCTGGCCGTGCTGTCGGGCGTTGCAGTGTTCGTGCCCTATATCGGCCCGTTCATCGCGACCATTCCCGGCATTCTTCTGGCGCTCAGCGTCAGCCCGATGCTGGCGCTCTATGCCATCATCGTCTACCTGATCGTGCTGACGATCGAGGGCAATGTCAGCCAGCCGCTGCTGCAGCGCTGGACGGTATCGCTGCCACCCATCGTCAATCTGCTGGCCATCCTGGTGTTTGCACCGCTGTTCGGATTGTGGGGCGCCATGCTGGCGACGCCGCTGGCGGTGGCGCTGTGGGTGCTGATCAAGATGGTCTATATCGAAGACGTGCTGGAAGATTTGAAGCCCTGAGACGAAGGCTGTTCAGAAGAATTCGGGATATTTTGTTTCGAGAAATCTTTCGATCTTGCCGATACAGGAGACGACTGACGCCGCCCGATGGTGGCACGGTATGGCTTCAACTCGATAGCGCGGTAGGCGAGGCCCCCGTGGCAACAATGCCGCAGATCGAGATGCGGTTGCGCTGATCTCTCCCATCCGCTACAAGCCTGCCCTTTGCGGCCGGAAATTGGCCCTTCAGCATTTATAAAGTGCTGGAAAAACAAGGACTTAATCATATGCGTCAGATCCAGGAACTCAGCGCCGAACCGCGCACCGGCAGAGGCAAGGGCCCCGCCTACCAGATCCGCAGCAAGGGACAGATCCCCGGCATCGTTTATGGCGGCGAAGAACAGCCCCAGCCGGTCACGGTCGATGCGCAGATTCTGGGACGCCACGTCGATAGCGGTGCCTTCCTGACGACGCTTTTCATGCTCAACATCTCGGGCAAGAAGACGCGCGTGATCCCGCGCGCTTTGCAGCTCGATCCGGTTAGCGACCGTCCGGTGCATGTCGATTTCATGCGTCTGGCCGAAGGCGCCACGGTGCGGCTCGCCATTCCCGTACATTTCAAAGGCCAAGAAAACTCGCCCGGTATCAAGCGCGGCGGCGTGCTCAATCTCGTGCGCCACGAAATCGATCTGATTTGTCCGGCTGAGAACATTCCCGATTATATCGAAGGCGATCTGACGGGCTTGGACATCCACGGTTCGCTGCATATTTCCGACTTCAAGCTGCCGGAAGGCGTTCGCCCGACGATCAAAGAGAACTTTACGGTGGCCTCAATCGTCGCGCCGACGCATGTCATCGAAGAACAACGCGCCGCTGCGGCTGCTGCTGCGGCCGCTGCTGCTGCACCGGTTGCCGCCGAGGGCGCCACGCCTGCCGAAGGTGCTCCCGGCGCCGCGCCCGCTGCCGGTGCCGCCGCACCCGCAGCTGGTGCTGCCGCCCCCGCCGCCGGTGCCAAAGCACCCGCCGCTGGTGCCAAAGCGCCCACCAAGGCTCCGGAGAAAAAGTAATCCTTCGCGGCACCGCTTCGCGTCGATACGCTGTCGCTATCGACCCTCGGATGACGATGATACAAAAAGCGGTCATGCCGAGGTGCGCGCAGCCCGCGCATCATGAAGCGACGCGATGATGACTGATACACCGCTCCTGATCGCAGGCTTGGGCAATCCCGGCACACAATATGCGCGCAACCGGCACAATGCCGGTTTCATGGTCGTGGACACGATCCATGAGAGCTACGATTTCGGCCCCTGGCGCAGCAAGCATCAAGGCCTGATCGCCGAAGGCAAGCTGGCGAAGCGCAAAACCTATTTGCTCAAACCCTTGACCTTTATGAACGAGAGCGGATTGTCGGTGGGCCCGGCGGCACGATTTTTGAAATTGCGGCCCTCGGCGGTTGTGGTTTTTCACGACGAGATCGATCTGGTCGCGGGGAAACTGAAAGCCAAGACCGGCGGTGGGGATGCCGGCCATAACGGCTTGCGTTCGATCACGGCAGCGCTTGGTCCCGATTACCATCGGGTGCGGATCGGCGTCGGTCATCCCGGCGAAAAAGAACGCGTGCACGGCCATGTGCTGCAGAACTTTTCCAAAGCCGACGAAGATTGGCTGGTGCCGATGCTGACCGCCATCGCCGAAGCGACACCGCTATTGGCGCAAAACGACATATTGGGCTTCATGAGCAGGGTGGCGCTGATCCTTCACCCGCCGGAAAAGAAGCCGAAACCGGAAATCGCAAAAAAGAAAGACGAAGTCTGATGGGGTTCAAATGCGGCATTGTCGGCCTGCCCAATGTCGGCAAATCGACGCTGTTCAACGCGCTGACGCAAACCGCGGCGGCGCAAGCGGCGAATTATCCCTTTTGCACGATCGAGCCGAATGTCGGTGACGTGGCCGTACCGGACCCGCGCCTCGACAAACTTGCCGCAATCGCCAAATCCGCCGAGATCGTTCCCACGCGCATCGGCTTTGTCGACATTGCGGGGTTGGTGCGCGGCGCTTCGAAAGGCGAGGGGCTCGGCAACCAGTTCCTTGCCAATATCCGCGAAGTGGATGCCATCGCCCATGTGCTGCGCTGTTTCGAAGACGACGACATCACCCATGTCGAAGGCAAAATCGATCCGGTCGGCGACGCCGAGACGGTCGAAACCGAACTGATGCTGGCGGATTTGGAAAGTTTGGAAAAGCGCATCAAGCCGTTGGAAAAAAAAGCGCATGCCGGCGAGAAGGAAGCCAAAGAACAATTGGTGCTGATGATGAAAGCGGTCGAGCTGCTGCGCGAAGGCAAGCCGGCGCGCCGCGCGCAACTGACACAAGAACAGCGCGAACCCTTCCGTCAGCTTGCTCTTCTGACGCAGAAGCCCGTTCTCTATGTTTGTAATGTCGACGAAGCCTCGGCGGCAACGGGCAACAAATTTTCCAAAGCGGTCGAAGAATTTGCCGCGCGCGAGGGCGCCGGTGCGGTGACGATTTCCGCGCGCATCGAAGAGGAAGTCGCGCAATTGGCACCGGTCGAGCGCAGCGAGTTCCTTTCCAGCCTCGGCTTGGAAGAACCGGGTCTGAACCGGCTTATCCGCGCCGGATACGATCTGCTCGGCCTCATCACCTTCTTTACCGCGGGACCAAAAGAGGCGAAGGCCTGGACGGTGGCGAAAGGCGCGCGCGCGCCCCAAGCGGCGGGCGTGATCCATACCGATTTCGAACACGGCTTCATCCGAGCCGAAACCATCGCCTATGACGATTACATCGCCGGCAACGGCGAAGCGGGCGCACGCGATCTGGGAAAATTCCGTCTGGAAGGCAAGGAATATGTCGTCCAAGACGGCGATGTGATGCATTTCCGGTTTAATGCGTAAACCTCGCAACCCCGCCGATCGCCGCCGCCGGTGCGTTCGTCGTTTCACTTTTCTAGAAATTGTTCCACCGTCAGAAACCGGCTGCTTGAGCGCTTTGCGCGGTTACGAAAAGCTCCCGTTGGAAGGTAGAATATGTCGCGCCGCAGGTGCGCCATGCTTTGTCGATTGGCTCAAATCGGGCATTTTGAGCCGCGCCACCCAGCCATTTATTGGATCTTAATGCCCCTAATTTGATTATGTATATTCAACTTAGGTCGGGGGCTACCGATGAATGCGGAAGACGCCATCCTCGCGCACGCACGCTGGAAAACCAGACTCATATCTTACTTGGGCCAACCTGACGGATCGATCAATGTCGGCGATCTGCAGGTGGACAACAAATGCGAGTTGGGCCGCTGGATTCACGGCGAAGGGAAAAAGCACAGCGCCTTGCCGGAATACGCGACCTTGCAGGCAGCGCATGCGAATTTCCATCGCGTGGCGGCGGCCGTCGTAAAAAGCGCAGATGCCGGACAGATCAAGGAAACGAACGACGCACTCGGCGCGGGTAGCGATTTCGGCTCGGCGTCGTCATCGGTGATAAATGCCATCAAGACTTTTTTTAAGATAGCGGTTTAAGCGCACGTCAAATCGGCCTTTCGCGAGAATAACCTTACGGTAAGTTGGGCATCGCGCGATTGCAGCAAGCGCAGTTTGTCGGTAGTGGAGCGATATGACCCTGCTCCACTTCGAAGATTTCTCGCCCGGGCAAAAGCTGGCGCTCGACGCGCGTTACGCGGTGACGAAAGAAGAAATCCTCGCCTTCGCGCGGCGCTACGATCCCCAGCCCCATCATCTCGACGAAGAGGCGGCGAAAAAGACCATACTCGGCGGGTTGGCGGCGTCGGGCTGGCATGTCTGTGCCATGGCGATGCGTATGATCGTCGACGGGCTGGTAACCAAAGCTGCGGCGCAGGGAGCCGCGGGCGTCGAGGAGTGCCGCTGGCTCAAACCGGTGCGGCCAGGCGATGTGTTGCGACTGGAACTGGAAGTGCTGGAAACGCGCGCGCCTACGAGCCGCAACGATATTGGCTTTGTGAAAATCCGTTGGGACGTCTTCAACCAGACCGAACGCGTGGCGATGCTGGTCTCTTCCCCGATGTTCCTTCGGCGGAAAGGATAGTGCCATGTGGTTCGAAGATTTCCATATCGGCGAAAAGCACGAGCTCGGCGAATATACTTTCTCCGAAGACGAGATGATCACCTTCGCCAGGCAATACGATCCGCAAAGCTTTCATACCGATCCCGAGGCGGCCAAGCACTCCATCTTCGGCGGACTGATCGCCTCGGGCTGGCTGACGGTCGCCATTTGGATGAAGATGATGACGGCGCATCACACGCCCGAAGCGAAAGGGTTGGCGATTTCGCCGGGCTTCGAAGATTTACGCTGGCACAAACCGGTGCGGCCGGGCACCACCCTATTCTTCTCGACCGAAATCACCGGCAAAGCGGACTTGAAATCGCGGCCGCAGATGGGGCTGGTGCTGAACCGCAATGAGGCGCGCGACAAAGACGGCGCGCTATATATGAGCATCGTCACCAAAGTGTTGAGAGAGAAAAGGAACCCTGCATGACGGCCGGAAAAATCATCTCGATGAAAATGTCCGATGGTGCGAGCATCGGCGTTTATCATATCGAAGCCGAAGGCGCGCGGCGCGGCGGACTAGTGTTGATCCAGGAGATTTTTGGAATCACCGACCATATCAAGGCGTGCTGCGACGGCTATGCTGCAGACGGTTATGAGGTGCTGGCGCCGTCCCTGTTCGACCGCGAAGCGCCCGGATTCGTTGCCGGTTACACGCCGGAGGATATGCAGAAAGGCGTCAGCCTGGCTTACGGGCAACCTTTAGAGCGGCGCGTTGCTGATGTGCAAAGCTGTATCGACGCGCTGAAAGACAAGGGCAAGGTGTTCATCACCGGTTATTGCTTTGGCGGATCGGTGGTATGGGCGGCGGCTTGTCGTGGCGACGGCCTTGCCGCCGCGTCCAGCTATTACGGCAAGCTGGTACCGGAGATGGCGGACGAGACGCCCAAATGCCCGACGATCTGTCATTTCGGCAAACACGATTCGGGCATTCCGATGGAAGGCGTGGAGAAGTTCCGCGCCAAGCATCCGGAAGTCGCGGTGTATATCTACGACGCGGGCCACGGTTTCAATTCGGACCGCCCGACGCATCACGATGAAGCGGCCGCCAAGCTGGCGCGGCAGCGGACGCTGGATCTGTTTCGGAAGAATGGGGGATGAGTACAACTTGCCATTCCCGGCCGAGCGAACCTTTCCGCCCCCGCGCAGCGGCCGCCTTCGCTAAAGCTACGGCGGGCCTAGTGAGATTCACTTGCCGCGGCGAAGCCTTTAGGCGTAGCCGGGGGGAGGTGCTGAGCGAGCACTTGCGAGCGAAGCGGAGGGGGCAAGGACGGTGCATGCCCCCTTCGTCACCCTACGCTCCTTCGGAGCTCCGGGTGACACTTTCCCCGCTTCGCGGGGGCAGAAAGTTAAACCGGAAACAGCCCCCGCAACCCTTCTTCGCTCGCCGCACACATACCACGCTCGGTGATGAAGCCGGTAACCAACCGCGCCGGAGTCACGTCGAAACCGGGATTGGCGGCGGGGGAGCCGGGCGCGGCGATCTCCACCGTCGCCACCCCGCCGCCGGGCAGCCGTCCCGTCATTTTCAACATCTCATCCGCAGAGCGTTCTTCGATGGGAATGTCGGCGCCCGACGACAGCGTCCAATCGATGGTCGACGACGGCAGCGCGACATAGAACGGCACGCCATTGTCCTTTGCCGCCAGCGCTTTCAAATAGGTGCCGATCTTGTTGGCGACGTCGCCGTTCTTGCGTCACGCGATCGGTGCCGACGATGCAAAGATCGACGCGTCCCGCCTGCATGTAATGGCCGCCGGCATTGTCGGCGATGATGGTGTGCGGCACGCCATGGGCGCCGAGTTCATAAGCCGTCAGCGAAGCGCCTTGATTGCGCGGCCGCGTTTCGTCGACCCAGACATGCAGCGGAAGGCCTTCATCATAGGCCATATAAATCGGCGCCAGCGCCGTGCCCCAATCGACGCAAGCCAGCCAGCCGGCATTGCAATGGGTGAGAATGTTGAGCGGCGCGCCGTTTTTCTTCGCCGCGGCGGCGCGCAGAATTTCGAGCCCGTGCACGCCGATGTTGCGGCAGACTTCGACATCTTCATCGCAGATCGCGGCGGCTTCTTTCCAAGCCAGCGCGAAACGGTCGTCATGCGAGCTGTTGTGCAGTACGATCGTGCATCCGCTTCAGCGCCCAGCGCAGATTGATCGCCGTCGGCCGCGTCGCTTGCAGCATGTCCAGCGCCCGGATCAACGCTTTGCTCGATGGCTCTTTCCTCATCGCGAAGGCGACGCCATAAGCCGCCGTGGCGCCGATCAGCGGCGCGCCGCGCACCAGCATGGTCTTGATCGCCGCCGCGCAATCTTCGGCGGAGCGCAGAACGGCCGTGGCGAATTCGTGCGGCAGCTTTGTCTGATCGATCACCTCGACGGTTTCGTCGGGCCGCGTCCAGATCGTGCGGTAAGGTTTGCCATGGATTTTCACGTCAGATTCACCGGCCAGGTCGCTTTCATCGACGGATATTCGGCGAATTTTTCATACCATGCCGCGAGGTTCGGGCGGGTGTCGCGCCAGCCCGGCACGACCTCGCGAAAATCGAGATAGCCGATGGCGCAACCCACCGCGATTTCGCCGATGGTGATTTCGGCGGCGAATTTGGCGCGATCGAGCGCATCGAGCGAGCGGCGATATCGCTTTCATGTAACGCGCGATAGTGTCCGGGTTTTGCTGCTCGGGCGGACGGCGGCTTTCATAGATGCGCGCCACGGCCGCATCAGCCAATCCGTCGCCGATCGCCTGCAAGCCGAGCGCGCGCCAGCGTCCGCTGAACCATCCGCCAAATGCTCATGCCGGGAAAGAATTTTCCGCCGCCCAATTCGTTGAGATATTCGCAGATCACCGGGGAATCGATCAGCGCCGAGCCGTCGTCCAAGATCAGTGCCGGGATTTTTCCCAGCGGATTGACCCAGCGCAAATCCTCGCTGGTCGCCGGATTGGTCTGAATCTCCTGCACCAGTTTGCCGAGCTGCAGTTCGTGAATGATGATGCGCGCCTTGCGGGCGAAAGGCGAGGCCGGAGAGGTGTAGAGTTTCATGGGCCGGCTCAATGCCCTCCAAATGACACCAAGGTTGTCACTTCCTTGCCCAGGGCGCGAATTTTGTCGGCGCCGCCAAGCTCGGGAAGATCGATGACAAAGCAGCAGCCGATCACCTTGGCCCCGGCGCGCTCCAAAAGCTTGATGCCGGCAAACGCCGTGCCGCCCGTGGCGATGAGATCGTCCACCACCACGACATATTCGCCGGGCTTGACTGCGTCGGTGTGAATTTCGATGCGGTCCTTGCCATATTCGAGATCGTATTCCTCGCCGATCACGTCGAACGGCAGCTTGCCCTTTTTGCGGATCGGCACGAAGCCGGTGGAGAGCTGATGCGCCACCGCGCCGCCCAGGATAAAGCCGCGCGCTTCGATGCCCGCCACCTTGTCGATGCGCACGCCGGCATAAGGCTGCACCAGCGCGTCGACCGCGGCGCGAAAGGCGCGCGGATTGCCGAACAAGGTGGTGACGTCGCGGAACATGATCCCTTTCTTGGGATAGTCCGGGATGGTGCGGATGGCGGCTGCGAAATCCATGATTATTTCCCCTTGCAGAATGCCTGCCCGCCACGGCATCGAGCTTGGCCGCCAGCGCCGCATCGCGTTTGTCGGGCGCCGTCATCACAGCGGTGTCGAGAACCCGTTCGATGCCGAGCGACGACTGCCGAACGCTGCGGACCCAGATCCGTGGCCAGCCTGCAGATCAGCTTGCGCGCATTCGCGGAATTGGCGTGCAGAACCTTCACCACGGCGTCCACCGTCACATGATCGTGATCGGGATGCCAGCAATCGTAATCGGTCACCATGGCGACCAGGGCATAAGGCAGCTCGGCCTCGCGCGCCAATTTGGCTTCCGGCATCGCCGTCATGCCGATCACCGAACAGCCCCAGGAGCGGTAGAGATTGGATTCGGCGAGCGTGGAGAATTGCGGCCCTTCCATGCAGATATAGGTGCCGCCGATGGTGTAACTGATGCCTTCGTCATGCGCCGCTTTGCCCAGCGCCTCGGTCAGCTTGGCGCAAACCGGATGGGCCATCGAGACATGCGCCACGAAGCCGGGGCCGAAAAAACTTTTCTCGCGCGCGAAAGTGCGGTCGATGAATTGATCGACGATCACGAATTTTCCCGGCGGCAATTCCGCCTTGAGCGAGCCGCAGGCCGAGACCGAGATCACGTCGGTCACCCCGGCGCGTTTCAACGCGTCGATATTGGCGCGGTAATTGATCGAGGTGGGCGTCTGGACGTGGCCGCGGCCATGGCGCGGCAGAAACACCATATCGACGCCGGCATAGCGACCGAACAACAGCGCATCCGAAGGCGCCCCCCAGGGGCTTTTCACCGTTTCCCAGGTGGGATTCTCCAGGCCCGCGATGTCATAGACGCCGCTGCCGCCGATAATGCCGAGAACCGTTTTGCCCATGATCCACCCTTACCAAACGGTGGGTTTTAGCATGGGCGCGGCGACATGCTAGAGCATGATCTTCTGGGATAGAATTGCTTGCGCCGTAGGGATTTTGCGGCGTGGGCAGAGTTCATAGCGGCAGCGTGTGAACGGCGAAGCGCGTAGCGGGGACTACGGGCGAGCCCTTCGACGAACCCACGACGCAAAATCCCACGGCCCTTTGGGTTTCGCGCAGGCGGGCGGTTCGCCGCGCCAGCGCGAAACGCAGACGTTTCTATCCCAGAAGATCATGCTCTAGTGTCGCAGTTTCGAAGTTTGCAAGATCACCGATATCAGCATCGTTCGCGAATTTCGAAACCGAAACAACACTAGCTTCAAGAGGTTGGCTAGTGTCCTTTTGATTGCAGCGGTTCCGAGTTCTCGCCTTGATCGGATCAGTGCTGATCTTTCCAGATCTGGCGGTAGCAGAGATATAGCAAAGCGGACAGCAACAGCAGGAAAGCGATCACGGTGAAGCCGAGCTGATGGCGCTCTTCCAGCTTGGGCTCCGATGCCCAACTCAAGAAGGTGACGACCGAAGCCGCTTCGTTGGCAACCGTCGATGGCGTGCCGTCGGCAAAAGTCACCGAGCCCTGCGTCAGCGGCGGCGGCATCGAGATGTTCCGGCCCGCGAAATAGGGATTGTAGTACTTGCCGTTCAGCACCTTGAAGCCATGCGGCGGCGTCTGACCGAAGCCGGTGATGATCGAATAAACGTAATCCGGCCCGCCGGCGCGCGCCTTGACGATCAGCGACAGATCGGGCGGCAAGGCCCCGCCATTGGCGGCGCGCGCCGCTTGCTCGTTGGGGAAGGGCGGCGGGAAATGATCGGCGAGGATGCCCGGGCGCGTCAGGCGGTTGCCGTTGGCATCGAAAATTTCGCCTTTGTCGTTGGGCTCGGCCGGAATCTTGTAGGACGCGGCAAGCGCTTTGGCCTGTGCCAGGCTAAACCCGGGACCGCCGGGCGCCGCCAGATCGTTGAACGACACAAGGTTCATGCTGTGACAGGCGGAGCAAACTTCCTTGTAGACCTGATAACCGCGCTGCAACGCGCCGCGGTCATAGGTGCCGGTGACGCTGTTGAACGACCAAGGCATGATCTTTGGCGGCAGCGCCGCGCTGGTGTCTTCGCCATAGGCCGCGCTACAACAGCGACAATCCGAAGGCGGCGGCAAGAAGCGGGAGAGCGATCTTCATGGGCGTTCTCCTCAGCCTTCTTACCAAGAACGGATTGCGCGATGCTTTCCGGCAGCGCTTTGGGCTTTTCGATCCGTCCGACCAGCGGCATCAGCACCCAGAAGAACGCGTAGTAATAGCCGTGCCCAGCACGCGCCAGCCATACCAGCGGCAAGTCCAAGCCTTCGAGATGCAAAGCCGCGTCGGCGCTCTGCGAGCCGACATAGCCGAGCATGATGCAATCCAGCGCGAAAACCCAGAACAGCTGCTTCATCAACGGACGGAAGCGGCAGGAGCGTACCTTCGAGGTGTCGAGCCAGGGAATGAACACCAGCGTCAACAGCGCGCCGACCAGCACCAGCACGCCGATCAACTTCTGCGGCACCGAGCGCAGCATGGCGTAGAACGGCAACAGATACCATTCCGGCACAATGTCGGGCGGCGTCACCAGCGCATTGGCGGGCGTGGAATTGTCGGGATTGCCGAAGAAATCCGGCGCGAAGAAAACGAACACCGCGAACACGATGACGAACAGCGACAGATAGAACGCGTCCTTCACCGTGTAATAGGGGTGAAACGGCACGGTGTCCTGCGGACCCTTCACATCGATGCCGAGCGGGTTGTTGTTGCCCGGAACATGCAGCGCCCAGATATGCAGCCCGACCACGCCGGCGATCACGAAGGGCAGCAGATAGTGCAGCGAGAAGAAGCGGTTCAGGGTGGCATCGCCGACCGCGAAACCGCCCCACAGCCAGGTCGTGATCGCGCGTGCCCAGATGCGGAATCAACTGATCCAAGGCGCTGAACAGGCTGGTGATGACGGTGGCGCCCCAGAACGACATCTGGCCCCAGGGCAGCACATAACCGAAGAAGGCCGTCGCCATCATCAGCAGATAGATCAGCACGCCCAGAATCCAGATGACCTCGCGCGGCGCCTTATACGAGCCGTAATAGAGGCCGCGAAAAATATGCATATACACCGCCAGAAAGAACATCGACGCGCCGGTGGCGTGGATGTAGCGGATCAGCCAGCCATAATTGACGTCGCGCATGATCCGGCCTTCGACCGAATTGAAGGCGAGATCGGCGTTGGGAACGTAATGCATCGCCAGCACGATGCCGGTGACGATTTGAACGCCGAGGCAGAAGGTGAGGATGCCGCCGAAGGTGTACCAGATGTTCAAGTTCCGCGGCGTCGGGAACGTGGTCATCGTGTCGTTCATCAGCCGCAGAATCGGCAGACGCTGATCGAGCCAGCGCGTGAAACCATTGCCGGGAACGTAGGTGGATTGGCCTGCCATTAGAGCATGGTCTCCTGGGATGGTCTCGTCTGCATTAGCCGACTTTGATCTTGGTGTCGCTGGTGAAGGAATAAGGCGGAACCGCGAGGTTCTGCGGCGCGGGTCCTTTGCGGATGCGTCCGGCGGTGTCGTATTGCGAGCCGTGGCAATGGCAAAGCCAGCCGCTATAATCGCCCTCGAAGACCGTCGGCGTGCAGCCCAGATGGGTGCAAACGCCGATCAGCACAAGCCATTCGGGTTTGGTGCCGCGGTTGGCGTCGGTGGCCGGTGCGCTGTCGGGCAGATTGGCGTTGCGCGCCAACGGGATCGGGCAACTCGGCGATCATTTGCCGCGCGCGCTTCGGCGATTTCCTTCGGCGTGCGGCGGCGCACGAACAAGGGATGGCCGCGCCATTTGAAGACAACCTGCTGGCCGACTTGGATGGAGGAGATATCCTGTTCGAGCGTCGAGGCGGCAAGGACGGCGCTGGAGGGATTCATCTGATCGATGAAAGGCCAAGCCGCGAAAGCGACGCCAACCGCGCCCGCGGCTCCGGTCGCGAGGTAGAGAAAGTCGCGTCTCGTTGGTTCCGGCTTGGTCGCAATCGCCACGGAATTCACCCTCTTTTGCTGGCGGACGATAGACAAATACCCCCGATGACGCACCGCCCCCCGCGAAAGACGGCGCACCTGATACTCATATGCTAAAATAGACGGTGGAATTTAGAGGGTCTTGCGTCACGATGACGCAGAAAATGCCAAATTCCACCCAGCGTTTCGGGGTCAAAGGCGGCCGCCCTTACCCAAGCCGCTAGGTCAACATTCCACAGCACTCAGATGTCCTTCACTTGCGTAGGCCAGTAGGGAACGGTCACGCGTCATGACAGTCAAGCCGAATTCGCGCGCGGTCGCGGCAATAATCCGGTCGGCAGGGTCTTTGTGAATATTGCCCGGCAGAAACCACGAGCCCATGAGCAGTTCGGGAGACATATCGGCTATTCGCAGCCCGGCAACGTTCATGAGCCGTCTCAAATACTCGGTCGGTGTCACGGCAGATCGCAAACGCCCCTTTGTGAACAGCAGGCCCAATTCCCAACCCGTGATTGGTGAAAGGAAAACTGGTTCGCCCCGTTCATAACGTTCGCTTAGCGCCTTAAGAGGGCGCTTCCGGCAAAAGTCCGTCCACCAGCCAAATTGCAGCGCAGGTATCCAGCAGAAGCGGCGAACTCATTTCAGCAGCCTCATCCCACTTCTTATCGAACGCCTCTTCCCAGTCCTCCTCTATTGCCGGCTGAGTCAAATCGTAACCCGGCTCGATCCAAAACATGCCCTTCAGCGCTCCGAATGCCGGATGGCGGCGCGGCTGTTTGTTTTCCGCGGGCTCGAATTCGCGCGGGGAATCCGCAAGACCGTGCATCGCATAGCGCGGCGAGTCATTGGCCATACGCTTGAAGATGAGTTTTTGGCCTGCCATATCGACTTGCGTCGCTTCAAATCCGGCATCCAGCCAAGATTGGGCATGCACATGTCCGGCCGGCTTCATTGGCCCACCAAGGGCGATGGCGATATGCTGAGGGAGGCAGATCCGCGCCCACGATACGCGCGACTTCCTCGAACGTCATAGGAACTTCCGATGCCTTTGTATTACGCAAAAATACCCCTAAAGCGCGTATATTTTGCCATCGCATCGGCTCTTCACTAAGTACGTCAATAGTAATTCTATTAAGTAATTACTATTCTACTGTCAAGGTCCTCACCATGCATCTCGCCCTCTACCAGCCCGACATTCCCCAGAACACCGGAACGCTGATTCGCTTGGGCGCCTGTTTGGGGGTGGCGATCGATATCATCGAACCATGCGGCTTTCTGTTCAGCGACGCGCGCTTGCGCCGCGCCGGCATGGATTATCTCGACCAAGCCGAAATCATGCGCCATGCCTCCTGGGACGATTTCCGCGCGGCGCGCGCCGGCCGGCGGTTGGTGCTCCTCACCACCAAGGCCACACAGTCTTATCTGGATTTCGCCTTCCGGCCGGACGATGTTCTTCTGTCTGGGGCGAGAGAGTGAGGGGGTGCCTGAGGATGTTCATCGACAAGCGGATGCCGAATTGCGTATCCCGATGAAGGCTGCGCTCGCTCAATGTGGCACTGGCAGGCGCCATCGTCTTGGCCGAAGCGCTTCGGCAAACCGCAGGATTTCCCCCATGACCGCAGAGGAGCGCAAAGCTCGCGCCCAAGCCTGGTTCGAGAGCCTGCGCGACCGGATTTGCCGCGAATTCGAGACCATCGAGGATGAAGGCGCATTGGGTGAGCGCGACGGCCGGTCGCTTTGTGCGCAAGGCCTGGTCGCGCCCGTTGCAGGACGGCGAGGAGGCGGGCGGCGGCGTGATGAGCCTCATGCACGGACGCGTCTTCGAAAAAGTCGGCGTCAATGTTTCGACCGTGTACGGCAAATTCGCGCCGGAATTCGCCAAGACCATCCCCGGCGCCGAGCAAGACCCGCATTTCTGGGCCAGCGGCATCTCCGCTGGTGGCCCATATGCAAAGCCCGCATGTTCCTGCGGTACATATGAATACCAGGCACATCGTCACCACCAAGGGCTGGTTCGGCGGCGGCACCGATCTCACGCCGATGACGCCCAACGACGCGGACGCCGCCGATTTTCACGCGGCCTTGAAGAGCGCTTGCGACCGCACGGACGCGACCTATTACCCGCGCTTCAAGCAATGGTGCGACGAATACTTCTTTCTGCCGCACCGGAGCGAGCCGCGCGGGTGCGGGCGGCATCTTCTACGACTGGCTGGATAGCGGCGATTGGGAGAAGGATTTTGCCTTCACCCAGGCCGTCGGACTCGCATTTCTGGATATTTACCCCCACATCGTAAGACGGCATATGAGACGAAGCTGGACGGACGCCGAGCGAGAACACCAATTGGTGCGCCGCGGCCGTTATGTGGAGTTCAATTTGCTGTACGACCGTGGAACCCAATTCGGGCTCAAGACGGGCGGTAATACCGAGGCCATTCTGATGTCCCTGCCGCCGGAAGCGCGCTGGCCCTAACAAGGCGCGCCCGGTAACCGCGAGGAAACGCATTGTTCGACGTCTTCAGCCATGGCGGGTTCTTCGCACTCTGTCAGGTCATCCTGATCGATATTGTGCTGGCGGGCGACAATGCCGTCGTCATCGGCATGTCGGCGGCGCATGTGCATGCGTCGGACCGGCGCAAAGTGATTTTCTGGGGCTTGGCGTCCGCCGTTGTTCTGCGCGTCGTGCTGGCGATATTTGCGGTGCAACTGCTCGAATACATTCCGCTGATTATCGCGGGCGGCATATTGCTTCTATGGGTGTGCTGGCGGCTGTGGCGCGACGTCCGTCAGGCAAACAAAGAGCATCGCGCCACCAAGGTTTGTGCAGAATGCGACATCCAGCACATGGCGCCGGCGCGCTGCAAAAATGCAGCGGCGGTGCGGCGCGCCGTTGTCCATATCGCGGCAGCCGACATCTCGATGTCGCTGGACAATGTGCTGGCGGTCGCCGGCGCGGCAATGCATCACCTGGCCGTGCTGGTGATCGGGCTCACGCTGTCGGTCGCCCTGATGGGTCTGGCCGCCAGCTTCGTGGCCAAGCTGCTGAACCGCTATCCTTGGATCAGTTATGCCGGCATCTTCATCGTGCTGTTCGTGGCGCTGCGCATGATTTGGACCGGCTGCATGATGATCTTGCACGCCGTCTGATGTTAGCACAGACCGCAGCAAGAGTGCCGTCGCATCGTCGCTTTTTTTGAGCCGCGGAAATTTCCGTCCTTCGGCGTCGGATTCTTCGAGAGCGCGCAACTCAAGACTTAGCGCCTGAAGGCCTTTTTGTTGCGCAGCGGCGATCAATCCCACTCCGTCATAGGCGCCATAATCGCTGGCCAGAGCGAGAAATCCGTCGGAGCATAGCAGCACCAGCGACCCCGAAGGCGCATCGATATGCTTGGCCGAAACATGATCGGCGGCGCGAACATCGGGCGCGAACAGCCAACCGCCCGCATCTGAATTCACCTTGTTCCGCCCGGCCCGGATATGGGGCAAAATCTCCGCGCGCGTCAGGCCCGCAGCCGGTGCGAGCCCCTTTGCCTCGGCCAGCATTTTCACGCGCCGCGCTTCGGCCGCGCGCTTGTCGAACGCTTCGCCGACAATCTCCAACGGGCTATCCGGACGCAAGACCAAAGCCGCGCAATCGCCGAACCATAAGGCACTCGAATCCGTCTTCATCGGCTGCCACGAACATCATCGAAGCAAAGGGTATTTCGTAAACCTCTTTGGGCGGGCGCTTGCGTAATCCGGCGAAAGATTTCTCCGCGTCAGCCAGCGCGTGGCGCAAGGCGTCATTGGGCTCGTCGCCGTCGCGCAGATGCGCCATCAGCCGGCGGGCGCCGAATTGCGCGATCCAAGCCGCGTCGCTGGGCCCCGGCAGCAGGTTTTCGCCCAGCCCGGTGGCGCCGTCGAACACCACGGCGGCCTGTTCGTCCGCAGCGAAGGCATCCTCGTTGGCTTTGGCCGGATCGCCGGGAATGGAAAGAGATTCGAGAAGTTCGAACGTCATCAATATGCCACCGCCTGCACCACCGCTTTGAGCCGCTCGGCCAGCGAAAACTCGTCCTCGGTGAAATCGCTGTCGACCCACCATTCTTCGACTTCGGCCAGGATTTTCCCGACCAGCGGGCCTTCCGGCACGCCCGCCAGCATGACATCGCGGCCGGTCAGCGGAAAGCGCGGAGGCTTGCCATGCGTCGGCCATCGCCAGCAGATGCGCGCCATTGCATCGCGGCTTTGGTGTCTTCCGCCCATTTCAAAAACAAGCGATCTTTGAATGGCCCGGCACCCAAGCGGTAAAGCAGCTTGCGGGTTTCGCGCATGGAAGAATAAGAAACGATCTTTTCGCTGGCGCCGGCAATATCGGCCAGTCTGGCGCGCGCCTCATTCGACAGCTTCCAGCGATCGGCGATTTTATCCGCGACGGCTTTGTCGTGTCGGCAGCAACGCCGCCAGCCGCAGCATCGCATCGGGCTTGAAGAAATTGGCGGCATCGATCTCGCCCAAGCGCTCGAGCCGCACAATATTCAAGGCGCCGGGCAACACCTCCTCCAAGACACCTGCCGCCGCCATCAGACGCAGCGCCGGAGCTTGGATTCGTCCGCTTCCAGCAAACGCAACATTTCTTTGGCGATGCGTTCGCCGGACAAATTTCGCGATGCCGGATTTTTCCTGGGCCGCGGCGCGCAGGGCTTCCGCGTCGATCTCGCCCTTGCCGTACCAGGCATGAAAGCGGAACAGCCGCAGGATGCGCAGATAATCTTCGCGGATGCGCTGGGTCGCATCGCCGACGAAGCGCACCCGTCCTGCCTGCAAATCCGCGATGCCGCCGGTGTAATCGAACACCTCGCCGTCCGCCGCGGCGTATAGCGCGTTCATGGTGAAATCGCGGCGCTGGGCGTCCTCCGCCCAATCGTCGCTGAAAGCGACGACGGCATGGCGCCCGTCGGTCGTCACGTCGCGGCGCAAGGTGGTCACCTCATAACGGCTTGCCCTCGACGATTGCGGTGACGGTGCCGTGCGCGATGCCGGTCGGCACGCAATGAATTCCGGCAGCGGCAAGCAGCGTTTGTACCTGGTCGGGCGGGAGCGGCGTTGCGATGTCGATATCCGAGACCGGCTTGCCCAACAGCGCATTGCGCACGGCACCGCCGACGAAACGCGCCGATCCATTTAAGCGCGGCCATCAGCTTGCGCGTCGCGGGCGCGCCCATCCATTCGTGACGGGCGGGATCAAGACGCGTCATGAAATCTTTCCGCGAAGTTCACCAAAATCGAAGCGGTGGCGCCCCAAATATAATGCGTTTCATACTGGAAGGCATAAAAGCGGCGCAAACGGCCCTTCCATTCGGCCGTCCGCTCCTGGCGGTTGGCGGGATCGAGCAGAAAGCCGAGCGGCACTTCGAAGATTCCGGCGACCTCGCGCGTATCCGGCGCCAAAGCAAAGCCTTCGCGCAACAATCCCACCACCGGCAAAATCGCATAGCCCGTCCCCGTCTCATAGACATCAAGGAAGCCCGCGACCGAGACAAAATCTTCGGCAATGCCGGTTTCTTCGCGCATTTCGCGCAAGGCGGTGACGACAAGCGAGCTGTCCTGAGGATCGGCCCGGCCGCCGGGAAAACTCACCTGGCCCGGATGGCGCGACAGATCTTCGCTGCGTTTGGTAAACAGCACCGTCGGCTCGGCACGCGCGACAATGGGAAACAAGACCGCTGCTGGCAGCAGTACCAGTTCTCCTTGCGGACGTGAGGCCGGATCGAGATCGTAGTCGCTGCGGGTGGGGCAAAGCGGTAAGACCGGCGGCATGGGCAGCAGCAGCGAGCGCAGCGCGTCCGCCGAAAGAGGCGCGAAAAGATTCATACCGGACGGCCCAAGAGAAAAAACACGCCACCACTCCACACGCCCAGAAAACCGCTTTGTTCACCTTCGCCGGACTGAGCCAGATCGGCAAGCTGATAGAACACCGGACGCGCAATCTTGGCTTCCAAGCCGCGGCGCACATGGACATAGGGCGCGGGCTCTTTGGTCTCAGGATCGGTTTCCACCCGGATCGGATTGTCGGGACCCGCCACCGTTTCATCGCCGACATTGGTGGTGAAGACCAAGCGCTGGTCGCGGCCCATTCCTTCTACTTGCAACAGGACCGCAATAAACGGCGCATCCTCAACCGCGATTCGCATTTTCTCGGCGGGCGTCACCAAGTGGAAACCGTCGGGGTCTTTGCGCAGGATGGTGGAGAACAGCCGCACCAGCTCCTTGCGGCCGATGGGGCTGCCCAAGTGAAACCAGGTGCCGTCGCGGGCGATTCGGATGTCGATGTCGCCGCAATGGGGCGGGTTCCATTTTTCGACCGGCGGCAAGCCGCGCAGCTTCGCCGCCTCGCGCTGTAGGCTCGCCAATCCGATGGAAAAATCGCCACTCATAGCGGCCAATCTAGCCGAAGTTTTCCGGACTCGATTACATTAATCATTGTTCTTGACCGTAGGAGCGGTTCGCAATCGGTTCCGGCCCGGCTTTTCCTTGTTGCGCCTCGCCCGGCGCGGTACATAAACGGTTCCGGCCTTTCCGGTGCCGCCTGCAACCTGGAACAGAATTTCATGAACGATACGATCGGCGAGGAGCTGAAGGGCCCGGCAGTCGCCCATGCCGAAAGGGCCGCCGCCATCATCGCCCAAGTGCGCGAAGGCATTGGCAGGGTGATCTTCGGCCAAAAGGATGTGATCGACCAGACCCTGATCACGTTGCTGACCGGCGGACACGGCCTGCTCATCGGCGTGCCGGGCCTGGCCAAGACCAAGCTGGTGGAGGCGCTCGGCACCGTACTGGGGCTCGATTGGAAGCGCATCCAATTCACGCCCGATCTGATGCCGGCCGACATCATCGGTTCGGAAGTGCTGGAAGAGGGCGACAATCGCCATCGCAGCTTCCGTTTCCTCAAAGGTCCCGTCTTTACCCAATTGCTGATGGCGGACGAGATCAACCGCGCCAGCCCGCGCACCCAATCTGCGCTGTTGCAATCGATGCAGGAACGGCAGGTGACGGTGGCGGGAACGCGCTTCGATCTGCCCCATCCGTTCCATGTGCTGGCGACGCAAAATCCGCTGGAGCAAGAGGGCACCTATCCCTTGCCCGAAGCACAGCTCGACCGCTTCCTGCTGCAGATCGATGTCGGCTATCCCGACAAAGAGGCCGAGAAGCGCATGCTGCTGGCGACGACGTTCGGCGAAGAACACCCGGCACAGCGCGTCTGCGGACCCGAAGATTTGCTGGAGGCGCAAGCCATCGTGCGGCGCATGCCGGTCGGCGAGAAGGTGGTCGAAGCGATTCTGCGGATTGTGCGCGCGGCGCGCCCCGAACAAGACGGCGCGGCGGAATTGCGCAATGTTATCGCTTGGGGCCCCGGCCCGCGCGCCAGCCAGGCTTTCATGCTGGCGGCGCGCGCCCGCGCGCTGATCGAAGGGCGGCTCGCGCCGTCCACCGACGACGTCGTGGCGCTGGCCGGACCGGTGCTGCGCCATCGCATGGCGCTCAACTTCGCCGCGCGGGCGGAAGGCCTGACCATACCGACCGTCATCGACCGGCTTTGCCGGACGCTTCTTTGATGCTCAGCGCGAGCGACCATTCCACCTTTTTCGATACCGCCGAAACGCTGGCCGCAAGCTTGCCGCCGCTGATGGTGCGAGCCGATCGCTTGGCCTCGGCGGTCAGCTTGGGCGTGCATGGACGGCGCAAAGCCGGCATCGGCCAAAGCTTCTGGCAGTTCCACCATTATCGCTCCGGCGATTCGGCAACCGCCATCGATTGGCGGCAATCGGCGCAGCTCCGACCATCTCTATGTGCGCGAGCGCGAGGCGGAGGCGGCGCAATCGGTTTGGCTATGGCGCGATGGATCGCCCTCCATGCGATTTTCCTCGGGCGGCGAAAGCAAGATCGATCGCGCCAGTTTGCTGGCCTTGGCGCTTGGCGTGCTGCTGGTGCGCGGCGGCGAGCGCGTGGCGCTGTTCGGCATGCCTGAAGCGCCCGCCAATTCCCGCGCCGCGACGCGCCGCATCGGATTTGCGCTGAGTGCGCTCGCGCCAAAAGACGACGTCGTGCCACCGGAGGCGCCATTGCCGCGCCATGCGCAATTCATCTGGTTCGGCGATTTCCTGGCGCCGCTGGAACAGATCGAAACTGCGATCCGGCGGCTGACGCGCGCCAACGCCGGCGGACGGCTGGTGCATATCATCGATCCGGCGGAAGAGGATTTTCCCTATTCCGGGCGCACGCGTTTCGAATCCGTGCATGGCGATGCGAGCCGCATCCTGGGCCGCGCGGAAAGCGTGGCGGGCGATTATCGCGCCCGCTTCAAAGCCCATAGCGAGGCGGTGGCGATCATGGCGCGCAAACTCGGCTGGAATTATCTCGCACACCGTACCGACCGCTCGCCGCAGACCGCGCTGGTGGCGCTGTATTCCGATCTTGGCGGCGGGAAGAGAACAATTAGCTAGCGAACATGAATTGGTTGGCAAACATCAGTTTCGGCGCGCCTTGGGTGCTGTTGGCGCTGATTGTGCTGCCGCTTATTTGGTTTCTGCTGCGTGTGACCCCGCCTTTGCCCAAACGCGTGGTGTTTCCGCCGCTGAGACTTCTGCTCGGATTGCGCGACGAAGAACAGACGCCGGCCGGCACGCCTTGGTGGCTGATGCTGCTGCGGCTGCTTGCCGCCGCCGCCGTGATCACGGCGCTGTCCGCGCCGCAGATTGGCCGCACACTAACCATCGCCGGCACTGGCCCGATTGTGCTGCTGGTCGACAATGGTTGGACCGCTGCCCATGATTGGGACACGCGCAAAGGTCTGGCCGAGGAAGCCGTGCGGCTCGCCGCCGACCAGCGCCGCGGTGTCGCTATCCTAGCGACCGCCGAGCGGCCCGATACGAGCTTGCTGAACAGCGGCGAGCGCCGAACGCGCCGCGCGCGCGCTTTCGCCGAAGCCTTGGTTTGCCGAGCCGCCGCGAGGCGCTCACTGCGCTGACGAAAGCGAGATTCGCCGCGCGTCCGGAAATTCTCTGGCTGTCCGACGGGATCGATGACGGAAATGCCGGCGAGGTTGCCAACACGTCTGTCGCATCTGGGCCATCTGCGGATCTTCACGGGCAAAGACGGACCTCTGGCGCTGACCGGCGCGGCGAACACGGAGAGCGGCTTGGAGGCGAGATCTGCTGCGCGCCGGAACCAGCGGCGCTCGCGCGGGGATCGTCACGGCCTATGGCGCACAAGGCCAAACGCTTGGCAGCAGCGAATTCCATTTCGACGACGGCAAGAACAAAACCGTGGCGCACATCGCATTGCCCCTGGAAATGCGCAACGAAACCACAAGGCTGGCGATTGCCGGCGAGAACAGCGCGGGCGCCGTGCACCTCTTCGATCAAGGCGCGCCGCGCCGCGCCATCGGACTTGTTTCGGGCAGCAATACCGAGCGCCGAAGAGCCGCTGCTCTCCGACCTCTATTATCTGCAGCGCGCGCTGTCGCCTTATGCCGATTTGCATCAAGGGCACGATTTCGGAAGCGCTTGTCGCATAGCATTTCTGTTCTGGTGCTCGCCGATATCGGCAAGATTGGCGGCGCCGATTACGACAACGTCGCAAAATTCGTGGAGAATGGCGGATTGCTGATCCGCTTTGCCGGCGAACGTATGGCAAGCGGCTCCGACGATTTGGTTCCGGTGCGGCTGCGCAATGGCGGACGCTATCTCGGCGGCGCGCTGGCTTGGGCCGCGCCCCAACACCTGGCGCCATTCCCCGATGACAGTCCCTTCGGCGGGCTTGCGATTCCGAGCGACGTCACCGTGTCGCGGCAGATTCTCGCCGAGCCGTCGGTCGAACTTTCGTCGCATTCTTGGGCGCGGCTCGCCGACGGCACGCCGATGGTCACCGCGGCGCGGCGCGGCAAAGGCTGGATCGTGTTGTTTCATGTGACGGCGGGCCCGGGCTGGTCGTCGCTGCCGATGTCAGGATTGTATGTCGGGATGTTGCGGCGATTGTTGTCGCTGTCGGCGGGAAATAGTCCCAACGACATGGCGGCGAATGCCAGCCTTCCCGCCGCCGCTCTGCTTGACGGATTCGGACGAGTGGTATCCCCGACCGCCGAAGCCCAGCCCATTCGCGCCTCCGCGATCGCCATCGACCGAACCTTCGCGTCAGCATCCGCCGGGACTTTATGGGGCACCGGGCGCAGAGGTGGCGCTCAACGCCGCGCGCGACGACACGGCGCTGCTGCCCTTCGGCGCTATTGCCCGTCCGGAGCGAGTTTTACGCCTCGCGCGCGGCGCTAGCCTTGCAATCTCCGCTGTTGCTGATTGCCATGCTGTTGTTGCTGCTCGATTTCGCGTTGTCGCTGTGCGCTGCGCGGCTATGCACCGCGTTGGAAATTGCCGGCCCGCGGCGCGGCGGCGATGCTGGGCGCCTTTCTTTTGCTGCATAGCGGACAGGCGCGCGCCGACGATTCTTTCGCCTTGAAAGCGGCACTCGATACCCGTCTGGCCTATGTGATCACCGGCGTCGGCGATGTGGATGCGATGAGCAAAGCCGGGCTTACCGGCTTGGGCCAAGCCTTGGCGCAGCGCACCTCCTATGAGCCGCTCGAGCCGATGGGCGTGAACATCGAGAAGGACGATCTCAGTTTCTTCCCACTGCTCTATTGGCCGATGGATCCGCGCGAAAAGGATCTGTCGCCTGCGGCACTGTCGAAGATCGCCGATTACATGCGCAACGGCGGCACGATCTTGATCGATACGCGCGATCTGACGCTGGGTGCCGTGCGCGGACCCAATTCGCCCGGCCAGCAAACGCTTGCGCCGGTTGTTGTCCAAGATCGACCTGCCGCCGCTCGAGCCGATTCCGCCCAATCATGTTCTGACCAAGACGTTTTATCTGATCTCGGATTTTCCCGGCCGCTCCGATGGCGGTCAGGTTTGGGTACAAGCTTCGCCGCCCGGAGATTCGCAGGAAAATCCGGCGCGCGGCGGCGACGGCGTTTCGCCGGTCATCATCGGCGGCAATGACTGGGCGGCCGCCTGGGCGGTCGACGGACAAGGCCGTCCGCTGGTCGATGTTTCACCGGGCGGTTCGCGGCAGCGCGAAATGGCGATCCGCTTCGGCATCAATGTCGTGATGTATGCTTTAACCGGCAATTACAAGGCGGACCAGATTCACGTGCCGGCCATTCTCGAACGGTTGGGGAAATAAATGCCCATCGATCGTCTTCGCGCCGCATGTTTCCGCCCCTCTGCTTTGGCTGCTGATCGCGGCATCCGTTTTGTTGACGGGTTATGGTTTCTTTGCCGGCGCGCGCGGCAGCTGGGCAAGGGCGCTCGCTCTGGCGGCGCTGATCCTGGCCATTGCCAATCCGCTGATGGTCAAGCAGACACGCGAAGCTTTGTCCGACGTCGCCGTGATCGTGGTGGACCATTCGCAAAGCATGGGCATCGGCACGCGCGATAGCGATGCCGACAAAGCGGTCGCCGAACTCAAGAAAACCTTGGCCGGCGAAAAAAACCTCGAGGTTCGCGTCGTCACCGTCACAACCAGATCGACGGGCGAGGACACCGGCACGCAAGCCTTCACCGCTTTGAGCGCCGCGCTGGCCGATGTTCCACCCGGCCGAATCGCGGGCGCCATCATGGTCACCGACGGCGAAGTGCATGACGCGCCTGCCAAACTGCAAAGCGGCGCGCCGCTGCAAGCTCTGATCGTGGGCCGGCGCGGCGAACGCGACCGCAAACTGACCATCGTCGACGCGGCGCGCTACGCCATTGTCGGCCAATCGGCGCAAATCGTGGTGCGCGTCGACGATCTGGGCGGCGGCAAGAGCGGCGAGACGCGCGTGAATTTGCGCATCGACGGCGCCGATGCGGGCGCCCGCGCCGTACAGCTCTGGCCAGAACACGCCCATCGAGGTGCCCGATCACCCATGAAGGCGAAAGCGTGGTGGAGATGGAAGCCGAGCCCGGCCCCTTCGAATTGACGCTGCAGAACAACCGCGCCGTGGTGGCGATCAATGGCGTGCGCGACCGTTTGCGCGTCTTGCTGGTTTCGGGCGAACCGCATGCCGGCGAACGGGTTTGGCGCAATCTTGCTCAAGGGCGATCCTTCGGTCGATCTGGTGCATTTCACGATTTTGCGCCCGCCGGAGAAGCAGGATCCGACGTACCGCTCAAGGAATTGTCGCTGATCGTGTTCCCGACCCAGGAATTGTTCGCCGAGAAACTCGTCGGGCTTCGATCTGGTGATCTTCGACCGCTATCAGCGAACACGGCATTCTGCCGCTGGCCTATTTCCAGAACATCGCCGGCTTATGTCTACGATGGCGGGGCGCTGTTGGTGACCGCCGGACCGGAATTCGCCGGCCCCTTGAGCATCTACCGCACGCCGCTGGCGGCCGTGCTGCCCGGCCAGCCAACCGGCGACATCGCGGCGCGCGGCTTCAAACCGATGGTGACGGCGGATGGCCTTGCCCATCCGGTGACGCGCGATCTTCCCGGTGCCAACACCGACAAAACGCCGCCGAGTTGGGGCCGCTGGTTCCGGCTGATCGGCGCCGCGCGGATCACCGGCGAAACCGTGATGAGCGGGCCCGACAACAAGCCGCTGCTCTTGCTCGACCGGATCGGCAAAGGGCGCGTCGCCGAACTTCTTTCGGATCAAGGCTGGCTATGGGCGCGCGGCTTCGAAGGCGGCGGACCGGAAGCCGAATTGCTGCGCCGCCTGGCGCATTGGCTGATGAAGGAGCCGGAACTCGAAGAAGAAAAACTGATCGCCACCATCGCCGGCGGCGACATCGCGGTCGAGCGGCGCACCATGGCGCCGCAGCACCGCCGCAAGTGACGATGACCGATCCATCGGGCGAAAAATCGACCATCACGCTGACCAAAGCCGAACCCGGCATCTGGCGCGGCACCGCCAAGGCCGACGCGCTGGGGCTTTATCGCGTGACCGACGGAACATTGTCGGCGGTCGCGGCCGCCGGGCCGCTCAATCCGAAGGAAGTTTCCGACATGCGCGCGACCGACGCGATCCTGGCGCCGGTGGCGGCACAAAGCGGCGGCTCGGTGCATTGGCTGGAAGACGGCATGCCGTCGGTCCGCCGCGTCGACAAGGGCGACACCGCATCGGGCAGCGACTGGATCGGGCTCACCGCCAATCACGCCACGCGCGTGACCAGTGTCGAAGAAACGCCGCTGCTGCCGGAATGGCTGGCGCTGCTGTTGTTGCTTGGCACGCTGATGCTGGCCTGGCGGTTAGAAGGACGTTAGAGCCTGATCAGCCCCGCCCCATCCGCGCAACGCGGATCGTCGATATGGGCGCGGCGCACTTCGCCCGCCAGCGTCAGCAGCACATTCGGCTTGAGCGATTGGCCGAGAATGCGCGATTGATTTACCGGCCCGGGAAAACGGATGCGCCCCGGCGGCAGCGCCGCGAAAGCCGACGCGCACATAATAAGGTTCGTCGCCGACCAAGATGATGCTGGCATGGCCTTGGAGCGCGCGCCTCTTCGATGCCGCGTTTCATCAGCGCGATGCCCATGCCGCGTCCGCGCCGATCCGATTTCACCGCCAAAGGCCCCAGCAGCAGCGATTTCTCCATGCCGATCGCCACCGGCCAGAAACGGATCGAGCCGCGCAACTCGTTCTCTTCGATCGCCACGAAACTTAACCCCGCGACAGGGTTCACGCCTTCGCGCAGGCGGTAAGCGGATTTGGCAAACCTTCCCGGACCGAAACTTGCCGCGTTCAGCGCCTCGACCAGAGGGCCGTCTTCGGAACGTTCGGGCCGAATTTCAAAAGCCGTGATCGGTTTGCGCTTTTGCCGTCATGAACCCATCGCTACTGTTGGCGCTCGCGAAAAGCAAGACTGGGAGTATCCGATGGGCGTGATGGAAGGCAAAACCGTTCTCATTACCGGGGCGGCCAATGGTATCGGCAAAGAATGCGCGCTATTTGGCGGCCAAGGAAGGCGCATCGGTCGTGGTCAACGATCTGGGCGGCGGCGTGGCGGGCGGCGACGAAGGCTCGGCGGGACCGGCCGAACAAGTGGCACAAGCGATCCGCGCCGCGGGCGGTCAAGCGGTCTCCAATTCCGACAGCGTCACGAGCCGCAGCGGCGTCAAACACATGATTGCGCAAGCGCTGGATACGTTCAAAGGTCTGCACGCGATCATCAGCCCGGCCGGCATCCTGCGCGATTCCATGTTCCACAAGATGGAGGACAAGGATTGGGATGCCGTCATCGATGTGCATCTGAACGGCACCTACAATGTCTGCCGCGCGGCTATCGCGCATTTTCGCGAACAGAACGAAGGCTCGCTGGTGCTCTTCACGTCCACCTCGGGGATCATCGGCAATATCGGCCAAGCCAATTATGCCGCGGCGAAAATGGGGATCGCCGGTCTGTCGCGCATCATCGCCATGGAAGGCGCTCCGAAAAATGTGCGCTCCAATGTCATCGCGCCTTTTGCTTGGACGCGCATGATCGAGACAATTCCGGTGAAGGATGAAGCATCCGCCGCCCGCGTCGAGCGCATGAAGAATGCGATGCGCGCCGATCAGGTGGCGCAATTGGCCGTGTCGCTGGCCTCGCCGGCGACCAAAGACGTCTCCGGGCAGATCTTCGTGGCGCGCGGCAACGAGATATTCCTGATGAGCCAGCCGCGGCCGATCCGCGGCATCGGCAGAATCGAAGGTTGGACGCCGCAAAGCATTGCCGAGCACGCCATGGCGGCCTTCAAACCCAGCTTTGTCGATCTAGGGGCAACAAACTCGGTATTCGGCTGGCCGCCGATTTGAACTTCACCAATAGGGCTTTGCGGCATCTGACCGGTGAATTCCGCCAGACGCCGGCGCACGCCTGAGGCTGCATCGGGCGGCGGCGCGGCGGGATCGGCGAGCATAATCTCGCGAATTTCGAGCGTCGGCTTGAAATCGAATTCGACGTCGCGGACGCGATAAAGCACGTTGACGTTGGTCGCGAGACCAAGCTTGCGCGTATAGATGCCGAAAAGCTCCGGCGGCGCGGAATTCGTCAGACCGATTTCCTCCCGCAGCTCGCGCATAACGGCCGTTGCCGGCGGTTCGCCGCGCTCCACGCCGCCGCCGGGCAAGTGCCAGCCGCTTGTATAGGACTGACGAACCAAGACGATTTTGCCCCGGTGCTCGGCCAAGGCCATGGCGCCGAGGGCGACAGGCGACAAGATGCCTCGCAGCGTCAGATAAGTGGAAAAAAACCTTCTGCTGAAAAGACTTGGCATGATTTCCCGTAATTTCATTACCTTGCGGAAGTCTCGCAGGAAGTTTTGAATGTTCCTTACGTAACTTGCGGTAGCAATACAGACTTGGTAGCGAACCGAGCATTGCACCGCCAGAAGCGATGCATGGCGCTTGCCGCAGCGTATGGCAAGCGGGTGTTTTGGCTGCGCATCGGATGCTGATATCCGAAGGCGGACCTTTCGGGCTGAGGGGCGATGTCGGGGGCGACGTTCGGGTACCTGAAGGCGCTGGTCATCGAGGACAATGTGCATATGCGCACATTGTTGCGCTCGTTGTTGACGGCGCTTGGCATGACCGAGGTGTTCGAAGCCACCAATGGCGCCGACGCTTTCGTCATTCTGCGCGACAAATGTCCCGATCTGATTCTTAGCGATCTTTCGATGAAACCGGTGGACGGCATCGCTTTCACCCGCGAAGTGCGCCTGTCGGAGATCAGCCCCAATCCTTATGTGCCGATCATCATGGTGACCGGTCATACCGAGCGCCATCGCGTCGAAGCCGCGCGCGATGCCGGCGTCACGGAATTCCTCGCCAAGCCGATCACCGCGCAGAATCTGTTTCTGCGCATCGCCGAAATCGTCGAGCGGCCGCGCGCTTTTGTTCGTTGCGAAAGTTATTTCGGGCCGGACCGGCGGCGCCGCGCCGAAGAGAACTATACCGGGCCCTGGCGGCGGCACGACGATTTCGCAAGGCGATACGGAAATCCGATGAACAGGCGCAAAGCTCCGAAAAAGCCTGCGACGACAATTCCGCCCAGTGCTTATCCGCAGCTTGCGGTGACGCGAAGCGATGCGTCTGTTGCGGGCGTTGCGCGATCCCAAGATTGCTCACGAGGCTGCGTGCATCATCGCCGACAAGGCTGACGATCTGCGTCACGCGGTCCTGACGCATGTCGACCGCATGGAAAAAGCGGCCGCTCGATTTCGATGTGGCGGCAATGTTCGAACAAGCGCACGAAATCCGCGGACTGGCCGGGAACGCCGGGCTTTCCGCCACCGGACGCATCGCCAATGTTTTGTGCACCTATCTCGATGCGACGCGCCGCATGGATGTGGCACCGGACCGGACGCTGGTGGCGTTGCATCTGGAGTCGATAGCGCGGGCCGCCCATGCCGAAGACGAAGCCACGCGGCTGGGTGATACCGTCGCAAACGAATTGGCTGCGTTGGTTGAGCGAAAATTGGCGGAAATCGGTGATTTGCCAGTATGTTAGCTCCGGGATGCGTTAAGATTCTCGGTCAAAAAGTCACGTTTTTCGCCGAAATTCAGGCCGCGAATTTATCCCTCTTTAAGCCCTATCCTTAATACTCGCCGTTCAGGTTTTGGGCGGGATTTCATGCTTCAGATAGGCGGTTTGATCGTCCTATTCGTTTGCGTGTTCGGCGGCTTCATCATCTCGGGCGGCTCGGTGGGGGTGATCCTCGAGGCCGTGCCGCACGAAGTGATGACCATTGGCGGCGCCGCACTGGCGGCTCTGCTGATCGGCGGCTCGATGTATACGCTGAAGAAGATGGGCGGCGACTTCAGCAAGATCATCGCTGGCCCCAAATGGAAGACCGACCGACTACCGCGATCTGCTATGCTTGTTGTTTCTTCTCACCAAGACCATGAAATCCAAGGGACTGATCGCCCTCGAAGCGCATATCGAAAAACCCGAGGAATCCTCGATCTTCAAGCGCTATCCCAGAATCACCAAAGATCACTTCGCCCTCTCTTTCATCTGCGACACGCTGCGCATGATGACCATGAGCCTGGAAGATCCTCACCAGGTCGAATCGGCGATGGAAAAACAGCTTGATAAGCACCACCATGAAGCGCTCTCGACGGCGATGGCTCTGCAGACCATGGCCGACGGACTGCCGGCGCTCGGTATCGTCGCGGCCGTGCTAGGCGTGATCAAAACCATGGGCGCGATTTCGCGAGCCGCCGGAAGTGCTGGGCCGCATGATCGGATCGGCGCTGGTGGGAACATTCATGGGCGTCTTCCTTGCCTACGGCATCGTCGGGCCGATCAGCGTGCGCCTGAAATCGATCATCGATGAGGAAGCGCTGTTCTATCACGTGATCCGCGATATCCTGGTGGCGCATTTGCACGGCAATGCGGCGCAGATCTCCGTCGAGATCGGCCGCGGCAGCGTGCCCTCTGAAGCCCAGCCGACCTTCCAGGAACTGGAGTTGGCGCTGGAAAACATTCCGAAAGAACACTGATAAGCGATATTGCGATGAGAAAATTCTCTTCGCTATTTGCGGACTTTTGCCGTCGCGCGGCTCTCGGCCATCGCCACGAAGAACGTTGCCAATCCGCCGGCCAGAATACCGAGCGGTATTGCGGTGAGAACGTCCATATCGGTACCGAAGACGACAATCGCCGTCACGACCATGCCCGCCAAATGCGCCACTTTCGGCATCTCACACACGCTCCCCCGAGAACGCAGCCAGCCTAGGTCCGCGGGCGGTGCGGACGAAGAAAATGCTTAAGAAGAGGTTAATGGCGCGAAACGCATCTAGGAAACTGCTTGTTCGCCAAACGCTTTCAAGGCGGCAGCCAAGCTCGCCGTACTATCGCGGTTAAGGTTATGACGCTCGGCAATCCATGCCGGATCGTTGTAGGTCAGAAACACGCCGCTCTCGTCCTGCCAGATCAATGCCTTCAACGGCAGGTCGATGCCCGCGCGTTGATTTTCCTGCATCAAAGGCGTGCCCGCAGCGGGATTGCCGAAAATCACCAAAGTGGTAGGTCGCAATTCGAGACCCGCCAATTCCGCTCCGTCCGCATGATCGATAATGGCGAAGATCGTTACGCCTTTCGCCACGATCGCTGCGGTCAGACGCGATAGCGTGGTGGTAAAATCGTGCGCGCTTTTCAATGTGACAAGTCCGTCCATTGCGGTCCTCAATTTGGTGCCGAGCGGAAACCTATCCGCGCATGGCTGCCGTCGCAAAACGGCTTGTTGTCCGAAGCACCGCAGCGGCACAGCCGCGCGGAAGTAACCCGCGCCACCACCCGCCCCGTACCGCTGGTGATCTCGAGATTACCACGGACCTGCAACGGCCCATCGCTTTCCGGATTGATGGCGAGAACGCCGTCACGGACCGCCAACATATCGGTCTTGCCACTGGGCGGCTCGCCGGTGGCGGAAAAATTCACTTCGTGATGCGAACCGTCGCAGAACGGCTTGTTCTTCGAAGCGCCGCATCGGCACAGCGTAGCTCGGAATTGTCCCTTCCATCCCGTCCAGTTTGAGCTCTGCGCGCACGGCATAAGGCCCGCCCTCGCGCACCGCGATCAAATTGACCGGCGGCGCCGTCTCGTCGGGCTTACCGTCTTTACGGCGATAGCGGATCGCACCCGACGGACAGACATGCGCGATCTCCACCAAGCGGTTCACATCCATCGCATCGGGATGAATCCACGGCCCCGTCACATTGGCGAGGAAGACGTCGGGGCCCCAGGTCACGCAATATCGCGAATGGATGCACTTTTTGCCTTCGTAGATCAGCGTCAAGTTCTCGCCTTCAATCTCGTCAACGCCGTCAATGGTCTTCGCCACCGGCGGCGCGGCGACCGATTGCGGTTCGGATTTGGCAGACACCTTGGCCGTAGCTGCCAGCGCAAGTGTGGCAAATTCGCGCTTGCCGCGTGCCGCAAGATCGGCAAGCAAGCGCGTCGCCATCGCCGACCTGCTGTCCGATTTGTTCAGCTCTGTCGTCCCTGCAACCAATTCGTCTAAACGTTCAGTGAAGAACCGTCTGGCGCCTGCGCCTTGCGGAAATGGCGCCGCGTCACGCAAAGCCACAAATGACATCCCGGCATTGCAGCCGGGATTGGAAGGCCCCGCCGGCAGACGCGCAGCACGTTCGGCCAGTGGCGTCATCGCGCGCATCAATCCGATGCCCAGATCGACGGCCAAAGCTTTTTCGGGACTGGGGCTAGCCACCGCATAGGCGTAAGCGATCAAGCGCAACATCAACGCATAAGCGCTGTTTGCGAGGTCGACGCAAACGACGGCCTCTTCGTTTTCGAGCCAGACGCGTCCTTCGCGGCGCGGCGGCTGACGCAGCACAGGATTGACCGCGGCCGGATGAGCAGGGAGAAATTTCGCGTTCGCAAGTTTCAGCGTCTCAAATTCGGCGCGGATATTGCCGAATTTGTTGAAGTGCGAACCTTCCGAATCCTCTTGTGCGCCCTCGCCCTGTTGTATAATCGCATCAAAGGCTGCCAAGGCTGTCTTGGAACAGATCACCGGCTTGACGCCGTTCAGATCGATTTGTTCGGGCGAAAGCTGTAAAGCCGGATCGCCGCAAAACGCAGCGCTTTCTCCGATATGCTCGACGAAGCGTGTTAAACTCTGACCCAGCGAGGCGTAGAACGTGCCGACTGTTTCGTAATCCATCGCCATCGGCGTGATGCGTGGCTTCGAGGCGCCGCGCAGATAGCGGACTTCCGGCTCAAAGCCTTCTCCGTCCGGTTCGCCCGAACCTTCCGGTCGCTCCAGATGGATAAAATGCTGCAGCACGGTCTCGCTGAACGGGGCTAGTTTCACCACAACACCCGCCGGCAGATATCCCGGGTCGAGCGGAAAATTTCCACGTCCGAATCGCGGCACCCCACCCAGCGCTGACGTGATATTCCATACCGCCGCAAGATGCCCCATCTCATCGATGGCAACGTCGAGAATGGTGCGGCGCCAGCGTGTTGTGGCGGCCGCTTCTTCCTTGCTGAGCCCTTCTTCTTCGCCGCTCTTCAAACTGAAGGCGGCATAGAGATAGGTACACATCAAATTGTGTTCGAGTTCCGCGGCTTCATAAAGCCTATGCAACAGCTGTTCGCGGCTGGGGATATAAACGGCAGGTTCCATGGCGGCTGTGAATTTTGTCCGATGTTTAAGGAATATTGGGGTCTTCGTGTTGGTGCGCGTGCCCAATGGCACGGCGCAGCCGGTGCTCAAGTTTTGCGCAATCCAGGACGACTTTCTCCGCTTGAACCTCTTTCACTGCGGAAAGCGGCACAGTGTAATCGCCCGAATTCTCGACATAGACGATGACATCGTGCGGCAGGACCTTACGGATCGCGCCGAATGCTTTGTCGCCGTCATGGACGAACACGTCGAAACCTTCTTGGATCGGCTCTTCCATCTCATCGGACCCGCTTTCTTCGCGGCTACGATAATGCGAGCGCGTCGGGCATATCTACCGCGCTGCAAGTAGGGATTTAGCGATGCAATTGGGCGGCGTCGGCGCCCATCCCTAGCGGTAATGCGTCAGGATAATTTACGGAAAATACTGCCACTGAAGGCGTGCTTGCGACTTGGGATATGAATTGCGACGTCGGGGAACGCCCCGCCGGAAGGTATCAAATTTCCGGATCCTCGCGGGAATGCGCATGACCGATGGCGTGGCGCAGCTTGTCGTCGAGCTTGGCGCAATTGAGCACCACCTTGTCCGACTCGATTTCCATGATGGCGGATCGCGGCACGGTAAAGTCACCGGCTCCCTCGACATAGACGACGATGTTGTTCAGCATAACCCGCCGCACGGCTCCAAATGCGTTGTCGCCGTCATGGACAAAAACGTCAAAGCCGAGTTCGATTTTTTCGATCGCCATTGTGAATACCTCATCGACAAAATTGCCGAATGATCACGAGTCGCCCGGCGTGCGGCGACAGTAATCCATCGCCGATTACCGTACTATTACATTTTGGCGCCGACCCGGTCACGGTGTGGGCGACGCTACAATAAATAATCGATTAAGCAGGGGCACTACCGAATGATCTCCGTATTCAGTCGGCGTCAAATGCGATGCCTTGGGCAAGCGGTAGCGCGTCGGAATAATTGATCGTCGCGGTCTGCCGCCGCATATAAGCCTTCCAGCAATCCGAACCGGATTCGCGTCCCCCGCCGGTTTCCTTTTCACCGCCGAAAGCGCCGCCGATCTCCGCGCCGGACGGGCCGATGTTGACATTGGCGATCCCGCAATCGGAGCCGCCCACCGCCAGGAAACGCTCAGATTCCTGCAGGTCCTGCGTGAAAATGCAGGACGAAAGCCCTTGCGGCACGGCGTTGTGCAGCGCCAATGCCTCGCCAAAATGACGGTAAGGCAGGACATAGAGAATCGGCGCAAAAGTCTCTTGCATCACGATTGCCGTCTGCTTGGGCATTTCTACGATGGCCGGACGGACATAGAACGCATTGGGGTATTTCGCCGCCAAGACGCGCCCACCGCCAGTGATCTTGCCGCCATCGCTTTTTGCCTGGGCCAGGGCCCGCTCCATCGCTTCAAACGCGTCGCGATCGATCAGCGGCCCGACCAGTGTTTCTTTCGCCAGCGGATCGCCGATGGCGAGCTTGGCATAGTGACGTTTCAAAGCTTCGAGCAATCTGTCGTAGATGCTTTCGTGCAGCAACAAGCGGCGCAACGAGGTGCAGCGCTGCCCGGCCGTACCGACCGCGGCGAACACAATGGCCCGTTCGGCGAGTTCGAGCTTGGCCGAGGGCGCGACGATCATCGCGTTGTTGCCGCCTAGCTCAAGGATAGATTTGCCGAAACGCGCGGCCACCACGGGCGCCATGGCCTCGCCCATCGCCGTGGAACCCGTGGCGCTGACCACGGGAATGCGCCGATCCTTGGTCAACAATTCGCCGGCCTGCCGCGTACACAAGGCGATTTGCGACAGCGCTGCCGGGGCATCGCCGAATTTCTTTGCGGCGCGGATGAACAGAGCATGGACGGCAAGTGCCGTGAGCGGCGTCTTTTTGCTGGGCTTCCAAATCACGCTGTCGCCGCAGACCAGCGCCAGCGCCGCGTTCCAGGCCCATACCGCGACGGGAAAATTGAACGCGGAAATGACTGCGACCGGTCCCGCCGGATGCCAGCTCTCCATCATGCGATGACCGGGACGTTCGCTGGCGATGGTCAGCCCGTAAAGCTGGCGCGACAGACCTACGGCGAAATCGCAGATGTCGATCATCTCTTGAACTTCGCCGAGACCTTCCTGCAGGATTTTACCGTTCTCGATCGTCACAAGACGGCCGAGCGCTTCTTTGTTGGTGCGCAGTTCCTCGCCGAACAGACGCACCAATTCGCCGCGGCGCGGCGCCGGCACGTCGCGCCATTGAAGAAACGCTTCTACGCTTGCCGCGATCTTCGTGTCGATGACCTGCGCATCATCGTAAGAGACGCGCCCGATCTCGGCCCCGTCGATCGGTGAACGTATGATGTTCGTGCCGGATGGCGTGATGCCAAATTCGGCAAGAAGCTGGGCGTGCATGACGTCTCTCCTATTCCTACCCTCCCTTGAGGGAGCATCCAAAACGCGGAGCGTTTTGGGGGAGGGGGCAAAATCGGTACACCTTAACCCCTCCCCGAAAGATTCTTCGCTCCGCTCAGATTTTTCGGCCCTCCCTCAAGGGGACGGCAAAGTAAAGCAGTTTTGGCTAGGCGTAGTAGCGTCCAAACCGGTTGGCGAGGAAATCGGCGAGATGCGCTTCTTCCTGTCGTACAAAGCCGTTTTGCGGCAACTTTCCTTCGACCAGCAGATCGCACATAGCGCAGATGCCAGCGGCCGTCGTCACTTGAATGGCACTCATCAATTTGCCGCCCACCGTCTGCGCGTAAATTTTCTTCGCATAACTCTCTTGAGTCAAGGAGCCCGTCGCGCCAGCCTGAAACCGTGACGAAGATCAGTACCACGTCCTGGTAGGTAATAGGGATCGCGGTCTCCAGCACGTCCTTCAGAATCTCTCGGCGCATGCCCAGCCGCAAATCGCGCACCAACATTTTGACGATGTCGCGATGACCGGGATAGCGCACGGTCTTGTAGTTCAGATTCTCGACCCTGCCTTCTAACGTATCGCACAAGGTGCCGAGGCCGCCCGAAGTGTTGAACGCTTCATACTCCGTGCCATCGAGGGAAAAATGTTCGACCTCCTCCAGAGCAGGGACTTCGCCGCGCACACTGTCGCGCACCGATTCGCACGGGTTGCAATATTCGTTGATCAGGCCGTCGGTCGACCAGGTGAGATTGTATTTCAGCGCATTGGTGGGAAACACCGGCAGAGCGCCGACCCGCATCTCGACGGCGCGCAGTTTCTCGAACTTATTTGTGAGATCGTGAGCCACAATGGATATGAATCCCGGCGCCAACCCGCACTGCGGAATGAAGGCGGTGGCGGCACCGTCGGCTAGTTTTTTGATGGCGCGGGTCGATTCCACGTCTTCGGTAAGATCAAGATAATGCGCGCCGGCGCGCTTGGCGGCTTCCGCTACCGTCGCGGTCAGGTGATAAGGCGTGGCCGATAACACGATATCGTGGCCTGCGACCATTTCCGTAAGTGCGCGGAGATTTTCGACAGAGGCCTTCCGGGTTTCGACATTTGTCTGGGGCATGCGCGCCAAGCTGGTGGTGTCGCGGTCGATCACCGTCAAATTATAATCGCCGGTCTCCGATAAGAGCTGGGCGATGGCGACGCCGATCTTGCCGCCGCCGACGAGCATCGCTTTTTTCATGGTCCGCGCTCCGACTGTATTCCGCCTCATAATATCGGGCTTTTCTTTGCCGGAAGGCAGGCGGCAAAGCGCCGGAACTTGCTGTATGATCCGGCGAATCGCCGGATATCCCGGCAAAATGCCAGGAAGCGGGAAATGCGCGCCTCCGACGCCAAATTGATCGCCTTGCTGCGCGCCAATGCGCGCGAGCCCACCGCTTCGCTGGCACGCAAACTGGGCCTGGCCCGCTCCACCGTGCAAGAGCGCATTGCAAGGCTGGAACGCGAAGGTATCATCAAGGGCTATACGGTGAAGCTCTCCGACGAGTCACCACGGCTGAAAGCGTTGGTGATGATTTCCACCGATCCCAAGCAAGCCGATCGCGTCAGCGCCGAACTGAAAAAGATGACGGAGGTGCGCTCGTTGTCGGCCGTGTCGGGCGCGTCGGACTTGATTGCCCATGTCGAAGCGGAGAATGCCGCAAAGCTGGATGCCGCACTGGACCGCATCGGGCATGCGCATGGTGTGGCGCGGACCGTCACCTCCATTGTGTTGTCGGAGAAGTTTTCGCGGTAACTCTCGTGTGCTATCTTCGTGTGCGGGTAAGGGGGAAACTGCGCATGGCTTGGTGGCCTTTCGGCCCACAAACCTTTCTCGACAATGATGACGAGGAATGGCAAATCGAGACTTGGCGGTGGTTTCTTGACCAATTCGGCGGCCTTCCCGATCTGAAGCGTTCGCCGCTCGTCCTGCCGACCCGCCAATTCTTTCCTCCGACCGAAAAAACGGCGCATGCGCGGGCTGAGCATATTTTCGAATGTGTGAAACAGCAGGCGCGAATGCCTGATTGGCCTTGCCGTTTGATCGCCCAGCCCCGCCGCCCGGAGTTGCTTGTCAACGATGTCGCGACACTTAAACCCATCACCCATAGTCCAGCGGGCACTTTCGGATATGACGGAAACGATGTCGTTATCACCTATGAGCCAAGCAGCGTTGACGATCCCGGTCAATTAATTGCCACGCTCGCGCACGAACTCGCCCATTACCTCCTGCTTCGATGGCGCGACGAAGTACCCGGCGGCAAAGATCTGCATGAATTCACGACCGATCTGCTGACGGTTTATATGGGGTTCGGTGTTTTCGGAGCGAGTGCCGCATTCAAGTTCAGTGCGGATTCAGGTGGCTGGCGATGGTCGCGGCACGGTTATCTGAGTCAAAGAGCGTGGGTATTCGCGCTCGCTATATTCCTGAAATTGCGGAACGAAGCATCCGAAACGATCAAACCGTTCCTGAAGCAGCATCTGTTTAGCGATCTGAACGACGCTATAAAATATCTTGATCGTCACGCGATCATGGCTCAACTGAGCGATTCCGCTACCTCTTCAACTTGAAGCCCGCGCGTTCCAGCGTCTTGCGGATTTCGGCGGCGTGTTCGGCATCGCGCGCCTCTACCGTCATACCGAGATCGGCCAGTTTGGCCGAAGTGTCGGTCATCATCCGGTTGTGGCTGACCTCTAAAATATTGCCACCCGCTTCGCCGATCAAAGTCGAAACACGCGCCAGAATACCGGGCATATCCACGATCTCGACCACCAAGGACATAATGCGCCCCTCGCGCGACATCTCCCGCACAATAACATTGGAGAGCAACCGCATATCGACATTGCCGCCGGAAAGCACAATGCCGACTTTGCGGCCGGCGAACAGCGCGCGGTTGGCGACCACGGCGGCGTAAGCGGCGGCCGCCGCGCCCTCCACCACCGTTTTTTCGATTTCCAGCAGCGCGGCTATGGCATGTTCGATATCGCTTTCGCCGACCAGCAAGATATCCTTTACCAGAGAGCGGATGATTGGCGTGGTGAGCACACCGGGCTGTTTGACGGCGATACCCTCGGCCATGGTCTGACCGCTGCAGGGAAGATTTTCGCCTTTGACGGCATCGTACATCGAAGGATAGGCCCGCGTCTGCACGCCATAGATTTCGATGGCGGGGTTCAGTGCTTTCGCGGTGATAGAGATTCCGGAAATCAAACCGCCGCCGCCGATCGGCACCACCAATGCTTCCAGCGTGGGTGCGTCGGCCAGCATCTCCAATGCCACCGTGCCCTGCCCTGCGATTACCTTGAGATCGTCATAGGGATGCACGAAGACGAGATTTTCCTCCGCCGCGATCTTCTGCGCGCGGGCAAAGGAATCTGACAGTGTCGTCCCATCCAGAACGACGCGTGCACCGAAGCCTTTGGTGTGCTTGATCTTGTTGAAGGGCGTCGCTTCCGGCATCACGATGGTGGCGGGAATGCCAAGCCGTCCGGCGTGATAGGCGATGCCTTGAGCGTGGTTGCCGGCCGACATGGCGATGACGCCGCGTCTGCGTTCCTCCGCCGTTAGAGACAACAGCTTGTTGAGCGCACCGCGATCCTTGAACGAAGCTGTAAATTGCAGATTTTCGAACTTGAGCCAGATCTCGCAACCGGCAATTTCAGACAAGGTGCGCGACAATCTGATGGGCGTGCGCTCGACCGCATCGGCAATAGCCGCGGCCGCAGCCCGAACGTCGTCAATGGTGACAGGCTGTTCCGACACGCCAACTCCGTTGTCGAGGGCTGGTAGCAGCGGAGGGATTTGAACCCCCGACCAAGGGATTATGATTCCCCTGCTCTACCACTGAGCTACGCTGCCACGCGGCGGGGGATTTAGGAGTGTGGGCCGGGGCTGTCAAGCAGCGCCTTGGCGGACAACGGGCCCTATTCTAGGATTGGCTGCCAGTGAAACGAAAGGATCCCAGATGATCATCGGAGGGCATATCACCATCGCAAGCAAGGACGAAGCCGCCGACAAGGCGTTCTTCCGTGACATGTTAAAATTGCCGACGATCGACGCTGGCGGCGGATACCTAATCTCGGGCTTGCCACCCTGCGAAATCGCCGTCCATGGAGGTCCCGGCATAGGCCACACGCTTCATTTGATGTGTGCCGATATGGAAAAGTTTCTCGATAGAATGGCGGCGTTAGGCATCGCAGCCAAGCCGGCGCAAAAGCAGTCATGGGGTATGATGACGGAAGTGACGCTGCCGGGCGGGGGAAACATCGCCGTCTACCAGCCTGCCCACAAACATCCCAAACATCGGGTAGCCGCGAGGAAGGCCAAAACAGCGAAGAAGAAAACCGCACGCAAACCGGCCAAAATGAAGTCGAAGAATCGCACAAAGAAGAAGCGCTAGTGTCCCGATTCCGAAATTCGTTGCATCTGATATCGGCCTCATTCGAATTTCGGAATCGGCAGGACACTAGCCAACCTATTGATGCTAGTGTCGTTTTGGTTTCGAAGTTCGCCAAAGATGCTGATATCGTGATATCGCGAACTTCGAAACCACGACACTAGTTTATTCTGCCGCAGCCTGCGCGGGTTCGCGCGGCGCGATCCAGCCGCCGCCGAGCACGCGTGTGTCTTTGTAAAAAACGCAAGCTTGGCCCGGCGCGATACCTTCCTCGGCGACGGACAATTCGACCCATGCGGTAGAAGCGGGACCGGCTATCACGCGAGCAGGCACCGGCGCGCGCATAGATCGCACCTTCACCGCGCAATCGGCGGCCTCCATAGGATCGCCCAGCCAGTTGACCTCTCGTAGCGTTATATTCTGTACGCGGAGCGAATCGCGCGGCCCAACCACCACGCGCGCCTGCGCAGCATCGAGCGACAACACGAAAAGCGGTTCGCCATTGCCGGAAAGCCCAAGGCCTTTGCGCTGACCTACGGTGAAAAGGATAACGCCATCGTGCCGGCCGAGCACGCGCCCGGCTTCATCAACGATGTCGCCTGCCCGCACCGCGTCCGGTTTCAGTTTTTCAACGATGCTCGCATAACGGCCATCGGCGACGAAACAAATGTCCTGGCTATCCGGCTTCTCGGCATTGATAAGGCCAAGCTCAGCGGCAATGGCGCGCACATGCGGCTTCTCCAACCCGCCCAGAGGAAAACGCAGATAGGAAAGCTGAGCCGGCGTCGTGGCAAAGAGAAAGTAACTTTGGTCGCGCGTTTGGTCGGTGGCGCGATGCAGCTCGGGCCCGTTCGCGCCGTCGACCCGACGGACATAATGGCCAGTTGCCAACGCCTCGGCGCCAAGATCGCGCGCCGTATCCATCAGGTCCGCAAACTTCACTCGCTCATTGCACCGTACGCAAGGAATGGGAGTTTGGCCGTTGGCATAAGTCGCTGCAAAATCGGCAATCACGCGCTCGCGAAAACGCTGTTCGTAATCGAGCACGTAATGGGCGATGCCGAGCTTTTCGGCCACGCGCTTGGCGTCGTAGATGTCCTGGCCGGCACAGCAAGCGCCTTTGCGTTTGGCGGCGCCCGCGTCATAGAGCTGCAGCGTGACGCCGATAACCTCAAAACCTTCGCGCTGCAACAGCGCGGCGGTCACAGAGGAATCGACACCGCCCGACATGGCGGCCACAATGCGTTTGCGAACAGGCTTCATGGGCGCGTCTTATCCGCTGGCTCGCGCCCGGGCAAGTCCGCTTAGCTGGAGCTGGCTGCGGGTAGATAATTGAGCAGCGAAAGCTGACCGAGTTTGGCGGTGACCTGCAAAGCGGCCTGGAGCGCAGTCTGGTCCTGGTTCAAGTTGATGACGGCTTGGCCCATATCCGCGTCTTGGATGTTGGACACAAAACCGGCATACATGGTCGACAAGGATTGTTGCGTGGTGACGGTATCCTGCAATTGCTGGTAGACCTCGCCATTCTGGGCCGTCGCGGCGTTAAGACCGGTCGCAGCCGTTTGTGCATCGGGCAGGACAGTGGTTGTGAGAGTGGTGATTTGGGCGCTGCTCAATTGACCATCCAGACTGCCGGAGGGATTGTCGGCCTGCACCAAATCCTGCAACGCAGTCATCAATTGTGTACCGACATCCGATGCAAGCACGCCGATCTGCACACTTTGCCCGTCGCCGACGATCACCGAACTTTTCTGTGTGCCGTTCTGAAATAAGCTGGACACGGAAGGCGGCGGGTTCCGCCCAAACTGGTCAGCGACGTCGCCGTGAACGGTTTCGTGTTGGAAGTCTGTCCGGCATAGATGTAATTGCCGCTGGAGTTCGTCGAATTAAGTATCTGCGATGCCTGATCGAAGATATTGCTGGCTGTCGCCATCAACGATGTGCCATCTCCGTTGCCGGCCGCCGTCGTAATTGCTTGCTGCAGCTGGCTGGCGAGACTGGACAGCGTGGTGAGCTGTGTATTCTGTAAATCGGTTTGTGTCAGGGCGATTTGGGTATTGGATTGATAGGCATTGGCACGGTCTTCGGCAGCTCGGGCACTTTCCAGAGCCGCCGTTTTGTCGCCCAGACCGGCATAGGTTTGAGATTCCTTGCCGCTGGAGACCTGCGCCTGTGATTGGTCCAGCGTATCCGACGCCTGCATCACCTGCGACAGTAGGAATTGGGCTTGGTAGTTTGTGGAAACACGTTCGATAGTCATAAGACGCTCCCTACTGGATCTGCAGCAACGTCGTATAAAGTTGGTCTGCAACATTGAGCATACGCGCACCTGCGGCATAGGCTTGCTGATAACTCATCATGTTTGTCAATTCTTCGTCGAGGTTGACACCCGAAGTACTTGATTGACGGGTTTGAGCTTCGGTGAGGCGGGCAGATTGCGACGTCGCATTGTCTGTGGCCGTCGCCGAGCGTGTTGCCTCATCCTGATAAAATCCCGCCGCATAATCGTTAAGGGTCACAGTCTGAGCGCCGATGTCGCCCGCCTGGACAAATTTCTGGGGTGTGGTGAAGAGGTTTTGCAAGGCCTCCAAACCACTGGAATCCCCACTACCGACCACAGTGTTCGACGTGACGTCGGGCGTGGCGAACGCCAGCCGCGAAGGATCGTTGGCAATATCCGGTGTGACCTGAAAACCTACGGCCTGTTGTGCCAACTGATTGGAGCCTATGCCGAACAAATTGGTTAAGCTCACACCAGTCGTGCCGCGCGCTGTGGTGTCGTTCACAACTTGTAACTGATAATTCGGATAACCCGCAGCGACTTGCGTCGAAACCGAGCCGTCGGAATTGAGCGTCAAGGTCGCCGCTCCGGCCAAATTTTGGTTGAGGGCGGCGATTGCCTGGCCGATCGTCATGCCGGTCGTGATGGTCGTACTGGCCTGCTGGACGATGTCGCCGTTGGGACCCTTGATTTGAAGAGTAATATTGCCGTCGGCAGCCAGACCGCTTGCGTCGCTGGCCGACAAACCTGTCGCAGACACCGACGGCCCTGCCGACTCGAAAAGATCGTTGAGGCCGAAGAACTGCGAGAAGCCGGTCCCGCCGCGCGACGACGGCGTGGTTGCGTCGTCCTGTACGACAATGCCGTTGGTCCCGGTCGCGGCGATCGAAAGCTGGCCGTTGTTAAAGCTCGCCGATCCGTTCGAACCCAATGCGGAGTTTAATGCGCTCGTTAGCCCGTCAATCGTTGGCGTGAACGATGTCCAGGTGTTACCGCCGTCCGTGGAGTATTGGTTTGCGCCGAAATCCAGGTCGACGCTCTGCACCATATTGCCGCTTAAATCCACAACGGCGACGGTCGTCTTGCCCGTGAAGTTGAGTGAATCGGTCGAAAGGAGGCCCGTGTCGCGTCCGTTCAGCGACGTTGGGGGTGGATAAGCGCTGTTGGCATTGTGCTGTGCGTTGAGCGTTTGCGACACGCCTTGCGCAAGGGAGCCAAGTTCGTTTTGCAGATCGGCGAGCGTGCCGTCGCGCATGTCAATCAGGCCTTTGATGGACCCGCCGGATAGGTGCTGATCGAGCGATTGAACGGCGCCAATTGGCTGGCCGTTGCTCGGATTTATGGTTTGGAGCTGGATGGGCTGGTAGGTGCCGCCGGTTTGGCTCGCAGAGTAGGACAGTTGTGCGTAGGTTGATCCGACAAGGCTGATCCCGTCCTGCGTCATCACGGTGACGCTGCCGTCGCTTTGCGGCGTCGTGCGTACGTCGACGTATTGCGACAGACTCTGCAATGCCACATCGCGCTGATCGAGGAGTGCCGAGGATGTGTCGCCGGCAGAGGTGGCGATCTGAATCTGAGTGTTGAGATCGTAAACTTGCTTGATCAGGCCATTGACCGTACCTATCGAGCTAGCCACCTGGGTATCGGCCTGTTGCTGCAAGGTGGACAGCGAGGTTGATAGCGAAGATACCGAAGTCGCAAAATCCTTCAGACTGTTGAGCACCGCCGTTTGGCTTGTGCTCGCGGTAGGCGAGAGCGCCGCTTCCCCCAATGCCGAGTAGATATTGCTCAACTTGGAGGTAAGCGCATTCCCGTCGCCCGGCGATCCGAGAAGCCCATCCAGTTGCTTAAAAATCGACGTCTGGGCGGAGTATTGCGATGACGAAGAGCCGGCCGACAAAACTTCCTGGTTAATGAACTGATCGGTGGCGCGCTGGACGCCCTCTACATCGACGCCCTGGAGCTGGCCATTCGCCTCGAGCGTGCCCATTGTAACGACGCGACGCGCATAACCCGGCGTATTGATGTTGGCGACATTGCCGGAAACAATGCCCAACGCCTGCGTATTGGCTTGTAGCGCCGATAAGGCGCTCGACATGATTCCGTTGAGACCCAAGGCGTATGTCCTAGAAAACGCTTCTTCTCCGCCAAATGAGATCGCAAGCCTCGTGCCATGACAAAATCGCGGCCGAGGCGGGGAAAAGCTGTCGCGACGGCGCATCGACGCGGCAGAGTTTGCCGCATAGAGGCAGATCATGCCCTGCGAACTTGCGTATCGATGTCGTGGTGCGCAGCTGGATAAAGCGGAAATTCGCCTTGCTGCGGTTGGTCCGACCCTTGCTTCGGTTGCGACGAACATTTGCGGATTGAGCTTGTGGCTGACATTGCAGCGATCGCTTCACTGACGAATACGACGGCCGCGCCCGCAACGGCGGATGCGAATGCGACCGGCAGCGCCGGTGCGACTTTCGCCGCCTTGTTGCAGCTGCTGCAGCCAAGTGCGGGGCAAATGTCTTACGCCACACCCGCCAACGACCCAGGTCAATTGGTTTCTCAAAACGACAACGGCACCAGTGCAAGCAGTGGACAGACCACATCCGCTCAAAATACCTTGTCTAACGCTTCGGTGACGGCCGCTTCGATCACACAATCGAATTTGATCGCCTTGTTGCAGACTGGCGATGCAAATCCGCCAACCGTAACCGGCGTGACAACAACCGCCCCTACCGTTGGACAACCGACTGTCCAGAATGACAACGCGCCGAGCGGACAAAGCGCATCCGGCCAAGATTCTTCGGGTGACACTACGGCTACGCCTGTATCCACCGCGCAACCGGACTTCAGCGTGTTGTTGCAGAACGGCAGCACAAATCCACCAGCCGCAACAGATTCAGCGACCACGCCACCAAGCGCAACGGATCAAACAACAGATTCCGCTATCGTCACTTTGCAAGCGCAACCTTCTGACGCCTTGGCCGCAGCGGCGCAAACCCCTTCCCAAGCTGCGGCGCAGCCAGCAGCCGGCCCGACCGATGCGGCAAAAGCCAAACCCGGTGCAAAGGACGATCCGCCAGAGACCACCGCCACGGCGCCCCAAGCACCGCCCGTCGATACGACGAGCGCCAACGCGCAGACCTTGGTCCAGATGGTTACACAACCGGTCGCCACCGCGACAGGTGCGGCAGAAATCCAGCCAAGTGCACAAGCAGGTGCACAAGACGGACAGACAGACTCCACGGACGCGCCGACGCAATTGCAAGCAGCTGTCCCCAGCCAAGCCGTCGCCCAAACGGCGTCACAACCAGGCGCGGACGCAACCGGCACGACGAAAGCCAAGTCCGGTGCAAAGAACGATCAGAAGGATTCCGGCGGCACGCCGTCACAAACGCCATCCACCGTGGCCGCAAACGCGCAGCCTGTGGCACAGCCAATGCCCCAACCGCCCGTGGCGGCAGTCGTAACTGACCAACAAACTCAGGCGCAGAGCGCACCATCCGGCGGCAACGCACCGTTGCAGGTCGCAGGCATCGCGGCGGCGGGAACGACTTCTACGACTGGCGCCACGACGCCGGCGGCATCCAATTCAACGGCAGGTACAGATGCGACGACAGGCACCCACACAGCGACAGATATCAACGCGCAAGCAAGTGTCAACGCGGCGGTCGGTGACGCCAATGCACAATCGGCACTCCCGTCGACGGACGGCAATCCCATACGCGCGCCCAAAAACGCAAAACCGGTAGCCGCACCCGCAGACACCAAACCCGCGGCATCCGGCCTTGCGAGTCAAGCCGCAGCCGGCAAAAGTACGAGCCAAAGCAGTCTTGTGCAGCCGGACGCTACGAAGAATGGCATGGCCGCGCAGGATACCGCCAAGCCGCAACCAGGGGCTTCGGTAGCCTCTGCACCGACTTCGTCATCCGCGCCTTCACAAACGGTATCTTCTCCGGCCGCGCCTTCGCAGGCCATGCCCGACCCGAGCGCCAGCGCAAGCGTCGTGCAGACGACACCTGCGGCCAGTAACGCGAATGTGAGCAGCAGTGTTCAAGTCGCCCCATCGCATCCCGGTGCAGCCACGACCGCGACAATCGACACCCTAGGTGTGGCTATTGCAGCCAAATCCGGCGACGGCGTAAAACACTTCGATATCCGCTTGGATCCCCCCGATCTCGGTCGCATCGAAGTCCGCCTCTCCATTGGCGATGACGGCAAAACCCAAGCCTCGCTCCTGGTAGACAAGCCGCAAACCCTGGAAATGTTGCAGCGCGATGCTTCCAATTTGAATCGTGCACTGAGCAATGCTGGGCTCGATCTGTCGAACAATGGCCTTAATTTCTCGTTAAGAGGACAGGACCGGCAGAATGACGGCGGCAGCGTGGCCAAGGGGCGCAGCCGCTCACTGTCCGTGAAGGCCGTTGTGAATACGGACGCTGTTTCGACTTCTGGTTCTACCGACAACTACGCGCCGGGCGGCGCGCGGTTGGATATTCGCGTCTAGGGCGAAAGGAAATACTTCCATGACCACTGTTGCACCAACAACCAACACATCGGCATCAACCTCGTCGAGCAGCACGTCGTCGAGCCTCGATCAGTTGTCGGGCAATTTCCAGACATTCCTGTCACTGCTGACAACGCAGCTGAAAATCAGGACCCGACGGCACCGATGGATTCCAACACATTCACGCAGCAATTGGTCGATGTACAGCCAAGTCGAACAGCAGATCGACACGAACACCAAGCTCGATTCTCTGATTTCGCTCGGCCAGACGCAGAGCAACAGCTTACGCCATGAGCTACCTCGGCAAGAATGTCGTGCTCACCAACGGCGACGCGGCCCTCTCAAATGGAGCGGCCAACTGGACTTATGGGCTGAACAGCAGCGCCGCATCGACGACGCTCACCGTTACCAATTCCAGCGGCAATACGGTTTATTCCGGCAATGGCGAAACCGCGGCAGGCACTCACGCGTTCAATTGGGATGGAAAGGACAACAACGGCAACCAGCTCGCGGACGGCACGTATACGCTCACCGCTCCCGCCACGGCCCAAAACGGATCGAGCGTGACGACGTCCGTCGCCAGCAAGCGGCACGGTGACCGGAGTCGACATGTCGGGCACCACCCCGCAACTCGTCATTGGATCGATGGAAGTTCCGCTTTCGAGCGCAACCCTCGTTTCCAACTAACTGCAACCGCGGCCGAGAAACGGCCGCACGCTCTGAAGGACGGCAACCGGACGAAGCCCGGAAAGCCGAGAAGGAAGAAACAAATGAGTCTCTATGGCGCCATGATGACCGGTGTTGCGGGGCTGGATCGCGTTCAGCAATGCCCTCAGCGTCTCTGCCGCAAACATCGCGAACGTCAACACGGTCGGTTACAAGACTGCCACGACCAACTTCTCGACTCTGCTCGCTTCGGCAACCAGCGTCAGCGATCCGTGGCACGGCAGGCGTGATGACCTCGATCGGACAGAATGTCCTCCAGCAAGGCTTGCTGCAGACCACCACCTCGGCAACCGATCTTGCGATTTCCGGCAACGGTTTCTTTATCGTCAGTCAAACGCCGAGCTCAACCGGTGTCCAGGAATATACGCGCGCCGGCAGTTTTACGACCGACTCCAACGGCTACCTCAAGAACACTGCAGGCTTTACCTGTTGGGTTGGAAGCTCGACCGCAAACGGCACGTCGCCGTCCGACCGCAACGATTTGACGCCGATCAATGTCAACAGCTTGACGGGCAAGGCCGAAGCCTCGACGACAATGACGCTGGCGGCAAACCTACAATCCAGCACGGCAATCGCCGTCCCCACCTATGATCCGACGACGTCGCCTCCCACCTATATGGCAAACGGAAGCGTGCCGGCCGGCGTTCCAGCGCACGATCAACGTCTATGACAGCCAGGGCGGCGCTCAACCGATTCAATTGTCGTTCTGTAAGACGGGCGCCAACACCTGGGCTTACGAAGTGACTTATGCCGGCTCCAGCTCAAACCTCGACACCTCTGTGCCGCAGGCGGTACCGCCCGCACCCGGCACGCCTCCGACCGACAACCTGTTGAGTTCGGGCACCGTCACTTTCAATTCGGACGGTTCGCTGGCGAATGTCGTACCGTCCGGCGGCACAGGCATGCCGGCCACCGGGACGGTTTCGGTCGCCCTTCCCTTGGTCGTTGAGCTCCGGATTGGCAGCCCAATCGATCAACATCAACATGGGAACGGTCGGCGGAACGGCCGGTATCACGCAATACGACAACACTTCGACCTTGGTATCGTCCACGGTCGACGGCGCGCTGTTCGGAAGTCTGTCTGGTATCAACATCGACACCGACGGTATGGTCACGGCCCAATTCTCCAACGGTCTGGCACAGGCGGTATACAAAATTCCAATTGCCACCTTCTCTAATCCGGACGGTTTGTCGGAAGTCTCGGGCAACGCCTATTTGACTTCGATAGCCTCCGGCTCGCCCACCATCACGGAAGCGGATCTGGGCGGCGCCGGTACCATCGAGTCGAAGAATCTCGAAGGCTCGACCGTCGATCTGGCGACCGAATTCACCAATCTGATCACGACGCAGCGTGCCTATGAGGCATCTTCAAAGATCGTCACCACCGCATCGACAATGCTGGACGATCTGTTGCAGATGATGCGTTAACTAAGATTTCCGGCGTCTTTACCAAGTAAAGACGCCGGAATCTCAAGATTAGATGCAAATGTATGGGTCCTTTTACGATGTTGTTTACCGTGTCTGTTGGCCATTTTCTTAAGGCGTCACGCGTACCTTGCTCGCGGGTAGTGGAGTTAGGAGTAAAATGAAAATGGGCGAAGACCGCAGAGGTCGCGTGAGCTACGTCATCGGGCCCGATGGAAGCCCTCTGACGATGGCCGATCTGCCGCCTCCCAACACGAAGCGTTGGGTCATCCGGCGCAAGGCTGAAGTCGTCGCCGCAGTGCGCGGCGGGCTTCTCAGTCTGGACGAAGCCTGCCGGCGCTATACGTTGACGGTCGAGGAATTTCTCGCCTGGCAGCGCGCCATCGACCGTTTCGGACTGGCTGGCTTGCGCGCGACACGCGTGCAGCAATACCGGAACTAAAATCGGAAGTGTGAAGGAATCCTTTAATTCTGATTTTTGGTTTACCGCATTGGAATTTGGATGCGCGTTAAGCGCGCCTTTACCCAACAAGCGGCAATGTTTGCCTAGCACGGCGAACTGCCGGGACCTTCAGGTTCCGATCCTTCGCCCTATGCGAAGGAGCAAGCATTGCCGGATTTCATCAAAGCAATCGGTGCGGCGCGGTTCGGCGTGATGGCGGGCGTCGCCGCGGCACTGACAGCTTTCTTCTTGTACGTGGCGGGCGTTCTCTCGGAACCGCCCAAGAGTATTCTTTATTCGGGGCTCGAAGCGCGCGACGCTTCCGCCGTCACCAGCAAGCTCGAAGCGATGAACGTGCCCTATGAAGCCAAGGGCGACGGCGGCACGATCTTGGTTCCCGCCGACCAAGTCACCAAGCTGCGCATGGCGTTGGCGCGGACAATCTTCCGGCCGCCGGCGTCGGCTACGAAATCTTCGACAAGTCGGACGCATTCGGCGCCACCGCCTTTGTCCAGAATATCAACAGGCTGCGCGCGCTGGAAGGCGAACTGGCCCGGTCCATCCAGACGATAGACGGAATCGAGAGCGTGCGCGTTCACCTGGTCGTTCCCGAACGACAGATATTCTCGCGCGACGAGCAGTCGCCCAGCGCTTCCGTTATCATAAAGACGCGAAACGTAATCGGCCGCGGCCAGGTACAGGCAATTCAGCATTTGGTTGCCGCGGCCGTGGCCTCACTTGTGCCCGACCGCGTAGCCATCGTCGACGATCGTGGCAATCTCTTGGCCGGCGGCGACGACAAGACCGGTCAAGATGCGACCGCCAGCGACCAAGAACAACACACCACGGATTTCGAAGACCGCATGCGCCAGCGCGTGGAATCGATGGTCACCAGCATCGTCGGACAGGGCCATGTCCGCGTACAGGTCACCGCCAATATGGACTACAACCACACCAGCGAGACCAGCGAGAAATACGACCCAGACAGCAAGGTGGTGCGCTCCACCCAAACGGTTGAGCAGAACGCAACGGATACGACCGGCAACGGTAACGCCGTATCGGTCTCTAACTCTCTGCCCGGCCAACAGGCCTCCGGCGGAAACGATAACGTAAAATCGAATTCCGGCCACACCGAAGAAACGACGAATTACGAAATCAACAAAACCGTGACGACCAGCACCGTCGATGCCGGCTCGGTCAAGAAGCTCTCAGTCGCCGTTGTCGTCGACGGGATCGTAGGCGAAAACGGATCTTACAAGCCGCGCAGCTCGCAAGACCTGAAAGAAATCGACACGTTGGTGAAGTCTGCCATCGGCTACGATGCCGGTCGCGGCGACCAGGTACAGGTCGTCAATATGCCGTTCGCTCGTATCGATACGGGACCGGCGACGCCCGCGCCCGCGCCGCTTTTGGGGCTCGACGGTGCGGACTGGTTCAAGATCATTGAGGCGGCGATCCTTTCGATTACGGCACTGCTGATCGGCTTGTTCGTTATGCGTCCGTTGATTTCGCGCATGTTCGCTCCGGTTTCCTATTCCGTAACGCATAGCCAGATTGCTCCAGGCTCTCCCGTTGCGGGTCAGTTGGCGCCGCCTGCCGGCCAGGGTGCCGATGCCGCGGCACAAGCCGGACAATCGCCTACCCTGATCCCGCCTCCGCGCGAAAGCATGATCGACATCAGCCGCATCGAAGGTCAGGTGCGCGAATCCTCCGTCAAGAAAGTAGGCGAAGTCGTGCAGTCGCATCCCGAAGAGGCGCTGGCGATTATGCGTACTTGGCTCCACGAACCGGTGTAAGCGATGGCCCGCGGCGCTAAAAACATCCGTCAAAGAAGACATCCGCGCCATTACGGGTGCGGAGCGCGCTGCCATCCTCATGCTGTCGCTGGGCGAAGACAATTCGGCGAAGCTCTGGCAGATGCTCGACGAAGACGAGATCAAGGAGATCTCGCAGGTTATGTCCAATTTGGGCACGGTCAGTTCGGCCCTGGTGGAAAAGCTGCTCGTCGAATTCGTTTCGCAGATGTCGGGAACGGGCTCGCTGATGGGTTCCTATGAATCCACCGAGCGAATGCTGTCACGCATGATGCCCGAAGATAAAGTCTCCCAGATCATGGAAGAAATCCGCGGTCCTGCGGGTCGCACCATGTGGGACAAGCTCGCCAATGTGAACGAGACCGTTCTGGCGAACTACCTCAAGAATGAATACCCGCAGACCGTCTCGGTCGTCCTCTCCAAGATCAAGCCCGAGCATGCGGCCCGCGTGCTGGCGGCATTGCCGGAGGAATTCGCGCTTGAGGTTGTGCAGCGCATGCTGCGCATGGAAAGCGTGCAGAAAGACATTCTCGACAAAGTCGAGCGTACGCTGCGCGTCGAATTCATGTCGAACCTGGCGCGCACCGCCAAGCGCGACGCGCACGAGCATATGGCGGAAATCTTCAACAATTTCGACCGTCAGACCGAAAGCCGTTTCGTCACCGCTTTGGAAGAGAGAAGCCGCGACAGCGCCGAACGCATTAAAGCACTGATGTTCACCTTCGAGGATTTGGGCAAGCTCGATCCTGGCTCGATCCAAACGCTGCTGCGTCATGTTGAAAAGGACAAGCTAGGTCTGGCGCTCAAAGGCGCGACGGATTCCTTGCGCGACGTCTTCTTCTCCAACATGAGCGAACGCGCCGGAAAGATTTTGCGCGAAGACATGGAAGTGATGGGGCCGGTGCGCCTCAAAGATGTCGACGAAGCGCAGATGCGAATGGTCAACGTCGCCAAAGATCTTGCCAACAAAGGTGAGATCATGATCGCCAATAAGCAAGGCGAAGACGAGTTGGTGTATTGATGAGCAACAAGCCGACAACGAACAAATTCACCTTCGACACGGAATTCCGCGTGGAAGGCGATCTCGTTTCCAACGCGGCCCGCGCGCGTCAGCGCAAGGTCTATGCACAGGAAGATATCGACCAGATGTGTGCTCGGGCGCGCAACGAAGGTACCAAAGCAGGCATGGTGCGCGCGGCCGAGGCGGTCGCCGCGACAATTGCCTCTTTGGTCGGCGCATTGCAGGCAGCGGTATCCACAACGCATGTCGAAATCGAAGCCATGCGCCAGGATGCGGCGCTGCTCGCTTTCGCTGCGGCACGCAAACTGGCTCCCATGGCCATCGCCGCGTTGCCGGATGCCGATGTGGAAGCCGCTCTGCGCGAAGCCATCCATCAAGCCATTGGCGAGCCGCGCGTTGTGCTGCGCGCTTCGCAAGTCGTGATCGATGCCATTTCTCCAAAACTGGAGGAAATCGCCCATGAAGAAGGTTTCGAGGGGCGCATCGTTGCCAAAGCCGACCCCAGCATCGCAGGTGCCGATTGCCGCATCGAATGGCGCGGCGGCGGCGCCGAACGCAATCTCTCGGTTCTCGAGGACGCTGTCGGCGACTTGATCGCCCGGCGGTTCTCGCGGGCTTCCAATTCGTCCATTGTGAAAGGATAAATCATGGCGGGAAACGACGACGTCGATCTGCCCGACCTCTCCCACGAAGCGCAAGAGGCCGGTACGGCCGCTTTGTTGACCGGCGAGAACAACACCGAGTCCGACATCAAGCGTTCGGCGCAGGATCTCGAAGCGGTTTTCGACGTACCTGTGACGGTTTCGGCGGTGCTCGGAAAATCCGCCATGGAAGTCAGCCAGCTGTTGAAGTTGGGCAAGGGCACGATCGTCGAATTGGACCGCAAAGTCGGCGAAGCTATCGATATTTATGTGAACGATCGATTGGTCGCGCGCGGCGAAGTCGTGCTCGTAGAAGATCGGCTCGGCGTCACAATGACGGAAATCATCAAGGCCGGCCAAAGCTGACCGGGTAAATAAGGAATACGAACATGCGTCTACTCATCGTCGGCAGCCTGCAAGGACAGATCGGGGCAGCGACCAAAATCGCGATGGATCGCGGTGCTAAGGTCACACACGCCAACGACATCGAGCAAGGTCTCGCCAGTCTGCGCGGCGGCCAGGGCGCAGACCTTGTCCTCTGCGACGTTACCTTCGATATCGGAACGCTGGTGCGCGGCCTGGCGGCCGAACGCATCTGCACGCCGGTGGTGGCATGTGGCGTGGGCACCGATGCGCGCCGGGCCGTGGATGCGATCCGCGCCGGGGCCAAGGAATATCTGCCCCTGCCGCCCGATCCGGAATTGATCGCCGCAGTGCTGGCGGCGGTATCCGATGAAATCGCATCAGATGATCTGCGAGGACGAAGCGATGACGGCCGTCATCACACTCGCCGATCAGGTGGCGGGCAGCGAAGCCTCGATCCTTCTCACCGGCGAAAGCGGGTCCGGTAAGGAGGTGCTGGCGCGCTATGTTCACAGAAAATCGCTCCGTGCCGACCGGCCGTTCATTTCCGTCAATTGCGCGGCAATTCCGGAGAATCTTCTGGAATCCGAATTGTTCGGCCACGAGAAAGGTGCGTTCACCGGCGCCATCGCGCGGCGCATAGGTAAGTTCGAAGAAGCCAATGGCGGTACATTGTTGCTCGACGAAATCAGCGAGATGGATGGACGCTTACAGGCCAAACTCCTACGCGCCATCCAGGAGCGTGAAATCGATCGCGTCGGCGGTACCAAGCCGGTCAAAGTCGACATCCGTATCATCGCCACCTCGAACCGCGACCTCGCAGACGCCGTCAAGCGCGGCACCTTCCGCGAAGACTTGCTCTATCGCTTGAATGTGGTGAATCTGCGTTTGCCGGCCTTGCGCGAGCGACCCAAGGACATTCAAGCCCTGGCGCGGCATTTCGCGCGCAAATACGCCGAAGCCAATGGCGTCCCCTTCCGAGCTATTTCGCCCACTGCCGAACGGCTTCTGGCCTCGCATCCCTGGCGCGGCAATGTTCGTGAGCTGGAAAACACGATCCACCGCGCCGTGCTGCTGGCGGTCGGCAACGAAATCGGTCCCGAAGCGATCCGTCTTCCCGACGGAACGCAAGTCGGCGGTAGCACACTCGGGGCCAGCAATGCAGATCTGCCCGGCCCCGTGCGCGCGGCGGTGGAATCGGCCGCCGCGGCGACGCGCGGGTTGGTCGGGCGTACCGTCGCAGACGTCGAACGCGATCTCATTCTCGACACGCTGGATCATTGCCTTGGCAACCGCACCCATGCGGCGAATATCCTCGGAATTTCCATCCGCACACTGCGCAACAAGCTTCGCGAATATACCCAGGCCGGTCTTGCCGTTCCCCAGCCCGGCGAACAAAGAATGGCGGGATGATATTTTAAATGGCTGACGCCTCCGCCCCATCTGTTCCGGCACCGGGCTTCGATTTTTCGCCCTCCGGAATTGCCGGATTTGTCAAACGCAGTGACCTCGGTCTGGCGTTCGGTATCATGGCGATTCTGGTGGCGCTTATCTTGCCGCTACCAACCTGGCTGCTCGATATCAGCCTGGCTTTTTCGTTGTCCTTTTCGATCCTGATCCTGATGACGGCGGTGTTTATTCGCAAACCGCTGGAGTTCAGTTCCTTCCCGGCCATCCTTCTCATCACGACGATGATGCGTCTGTCGCTCAACCTCGCCTCGACACGCCTTATCTTGTCCGAAGGCAACAGCGGCACCGCGGCGGCGGGCTATGTGATTCAAGCCTTCGGCAAGTTGATCATGGGCGGCAATTTTGTCATTGGCCTGATCGTCTTCGCCATCCTCGTGGTCGTCAACTTCGTAGTCATCACCAAGGGTTCCGGACGTATCGCAGAGGTCGCGGCCCGATTCACTTTGGACGCCATGCCCGGCAAGCAGATGGCGATCGATGCCGATCTCTCCGCCGGCTTGATCGACGAGAAAGAAGCGCGCAGCCGTCGCAAAGAACTGGAATCGGAATCCAATTTCTTCGGTGCCATGGACGGCGCCAGCAAGTTCGTCCGCGGCGATGCGATCGCCGGCCTGTTGATCGTGGGTATCAACGTGATCGGCGGTATCATCATCGGTGTGGCACAACACGGTATGAGCTTTGCCGACGCCACCAACAGCTTCACGCTTCTGTCGGTCGGTGACGGTCTTGTCAGCCAGATGCCGGCTCTGATTGTGTCGACCGCCGCGGGCCTTATGGTGTCCAAAGCAGGCATCGACGGTTCGACCGATGCCGCATTGATGCGCCAATTGTCGTTCTATCCCCAAGCGCTGGGCATGGCCTCCGCCGTCATGGGTATCGTCGCGGTGTTGCCTGGCATGCCGACCTTTGCCTTTGCCGGATTGTCTGCCGGCGTCGGTGCCCTGGCTTGGGCCGCCTACAAGAAGAAGAGCACCGCCGAAACCATAACCCGCACTGCGGAAGAAAAAGCCAAAGCCACGGCGCCGACAGAAGAGCCGATTTCCACGGCCCTTGCACTCGACCTGTTGCGCGTCGAATTGGGCTACGGACTTCTGCCCCTGATCAACGATGTGAAGGGTCACCGCATCACCGATCAGATCAAAGCCTTGCGCCGGCAGTTGGCGCAAGAAATGGGCTTTGTCATGCCCGCGGTGCGCATCATCGACAATATGCAACTTGGTTCCAACGAGTACCGCATTTCCGTCAAGGAAGTGGATTCGGGCAAAGGCGAGCTTTACCCCGGCAGTCTGCTGGTGATGGATCCCAAAGGACTTCCGATCGATCTTCCCGGTACACACACGACCGAACCCGCTTTCGGCCTACCTGCCACATGGGTCGCTGCCACAATGCGCGAAGAGGCATCTTTCCGCGGCTACACCGTGGTCGATCCCGGGACGGTCCTGACCACGCATCTGACGGAAGTGCTCAAGACGCATATGGCAGAGCTACTCTCTTATGCGGAGACCAAAAAGCTGCTTGACGATTTGCCTGCCGAACACAAGAAACTGGTCGAAGAGCTTATTCCTTCGCAGATTTCCGTCACCGGCGTACAGCGCGTCCTACAGACGCTGCTGGGCGAGCGCGTCTCGATCCGCGATCTGACGGCGATCCTGGAAGGAATCGCCGAAGCCGTCGGTCATACCAAGAACGCGCTTTACATAACGGAACATGTGCGCGCGCGTCTGGCGCGACAGCTGTGTCATGCCAATTTGGCGCCAGGCGGCTATCTGCCAATCCTGGCGCTGTCGCCGACCTGGGAACAAGCATTCGCAGAATCGATCATTGGGCAAGGTGAAGACCGCCAGCTTGCCATGGCACCGTCTCAGCTTCAGCAATTCATCACTTGCGTGCGCGATCGTTTCGAGGAAGCGACACGGCGTAGCGAGGTTCCTGTGCTTCTGACCAGTCCGCAGATCAGGCCATTCGTGCGTTCAATCGTCGAGCGCTTCCGTTCTCAGACTGTCGTAATGTCGCAAAGCGAAATTCACGCCTCTATCCGCCTGCGGACACTGGGACAAGTGTAAGATCATGCAGTTTCGCACCTTTCTCGCCAATGACATGAAGGCCGCACTCGCCGATGTGCGCTCCGAGATGGGGCCCGAGGCGGTCATCGTTGCCAGCGAGCGGGCCAAAGGCGGAGGCGTCATGGTGCGCGCAGCACTCGATTTCGCCGAGCAGACCTGCGCCGAAGACGAGCCGCCGGAATCCGCAACCGTCACGGAATTCGACCTCAACTATCGCAACGCACTCGTTCGCCGCTTGCGCGAAGCTCCCAGCATTAAGTCCGAGCGGCGGCGCTTCAACCGCGGCGAACTTCTTGCCTCTTTTGCGCGACATCGTTTGCCCGAAGGGCTGGCGCACGCCCTGGCCGAGGAAAGCGCAAAGACAAATCTCAGCGACATGACTCTGGCGCTTGCCTCAGCGATCGACTCCCGTATGAATCGGTTGCCCATCGACTTCGCGACCGCGAAAGCCTTTCTGCTCGCCGGTCCAAACGGCGTCGGCAAAACCGCTTGTGCCGCCAAGCTTGCCGCCCATGCCAAGCTCGCAGGACGCGCCGTCCTGTTGATCGCCAATGACTGCTCCGGAGCGGGTGCCGTGGAACGTCTCAGCGCCTTTGCGGAACATCTCGATACCGCGATTGTCACTGCCGAATCAGCTTCCGCCTTGGCGAATACGACAAAATCGGCTGTTGCCGAAGACGTGCTCGCCATCATCGACGCGGCGGGGTTCGATCCGCGTCAACCTAAAGCCGCAGCGGCTTTTTCCGCGCTGGGACAGATCGCAGACGTGGAGACCATCGGAATTGTATCGGCACTCACCGACGGCGAGGAGATCAGCGAGATCGCTTCGGCCTTGGCAAGGTTGGGCGCCACCCGTTTGATCGTCACGGCTGCGGATCTCGCGCGTCGCGCCGGTGCGCTTGCGACGGCGGCGCTGACTCCGAGTATTGCCATCGCCCATGTTACGCGTTCGCCGTTCGTAGCCGGCGGGCTGGAGACTTTGACCGCGTTGTCGCTGGCGCGCCTCTTGGCCGAAAGCGAACGGGAGTGCGCACCATGATACACAAGGGACCGCGCCTCACCGCGATCGGCTCCGGCAAAGGCGGAACGGGTAAAACATTCATTGCGGTAGCGCTGGCACAAACCTTCGCGGATTTGGGCGAACGTATATTGCTGTGTGATGCGGATCTTGGCCTATCCAATACCTCGGTACAGCTCGGCGCAACGCAATGCGGAAATCTGCCCGCATTGCTGGTCGGCACTCTCACTTTGAAACAAGCCGTCGGAGAAATCGCCATCGCCCCGCATGCACCTTTCGACATATTGGCTGCGCCGCCGGGTACGGGTTTTTTGTCTGACGCCGACGTCGAAATTGCCGAACGCATGACAGTCCTCCTCAAACGCGCGGTCGGTTATGACCGCGTGTTGATCGATCTGGGCGCAGGCGTGGGCAGTGCCGTGCTGACGCTTGCGGCACACGCCGACGACGCGGTGGTGCTCATGACCCCGGATCCCTCCGCGATCACGGATGCTTATGCCTTTGTTAAGTTGTTCTTGAAGCGGACGGGCGGACGGGCGCCCGCACTGGCCGTCAATATGGCGGCGAATAGAAGCGAAGCCAAAAGGGCCGCCAATACTCTAATTCAATCGGCGCAAACGTTCCTCAAAACCGCACCGAATTATCTGGGCTTTATACCCACCGACGCTCATGTCGTCGAAGCGATCCGACATCAAACCACACTCTTCACGCTTTATCCGCAATGCGCGGCGGCACAAGCCATTGGACGTTTGGCAAGCGCTCTTGGCGTGCAAACGAGCAGGCCTCAACTGGTTTATTCGATACGTTAACCATAATAACAAGACTCTCCGCCGCAACTCCCCCAACTCGCAGAAGCATCGTTTTGGTGTATGATATGTAAATAGGCAGCGTAGCAAACGGTCCTTTCGGGCATCGTTTGACTGCGTCGTCTGGGGTGAACCATCACGCGTTCAAGGGGGTACTATGTCTGCGCTCACGGATATCTGGCATGCCATTCATGCCATCGTTTTTTCTGCCGACACAATCACGCTTGTGCTCGGTGTCGTTGTTATACTGGCAGCCGGCTTTATGATGGAAAGTTTCAATTCCATCGTCTCGTCGACGGTCTTGGGGCTGATTGGCTTTGCACTGCTGGGCTTTATTCGCGCCGTGACGCTAGGCAAACAAGACTTCTCGACCTTTGCGAACACCGACTGGCATAGTTTTCTCGCCATGCCGATGCTCACCTTGGTCGCCTATGTCGTTCTGTTCGGCGTGCTGATCTCGGTTGTGCATTTCATACGCTCAGCGATCAATCGCTGATTTCGTTCTGGATACGCAGACCATTTGCGGGCCGGCGGAGAGCTTTCTTTCCGCCGGTCGCGAGCGTTATTTCTTTTTCTTAGCGCCCATTCGATTGTCGATCGCGACCGGCCCGGGCCCCATTCCCACCAGCAGCAGCAGCCCGCCGGCGATGGCAATGTTGCGTGCGAAAAGATCGAAATCGGCTTGACGCGCAGCGGCGTTATCGCCGATCCGCCAAAAATCGTGCATCAGCATTGTGGCGATCAGGGCGATTCCGAAGAGCAACACAGCGCCGTGACGCGTATGGAAGCCAAAGATCAGCGATAAGCTGCCCAAGATCAGCAGAATAAGCGTCACGACCAGCAGCAACGGCGCCAGGGGAACGCCGCGGAAGGTCATCAAGGAAATGGTCGCGTTCCATTCCCCGCCGTAGTAACCGACCTGTGCAAGGAAAAACCAAGCCAACACCAACCGCCCGATGAGCGGTGACAGATATTCCGAAATCGACATGAGAATCTCCCCGCGAAGCAGCACTAATGTCGTGGTTTCGAAGTTCGTGATATCACTGATATCGACATCCTTCGCGATCTTCGAAACCAAAACGACACTAGCATCAATAGGTTGGCTAGTGTCCTTTCGATTCCGAAATTCGAATCAGCCGATATCAAATGCAACGAATTTCGGAATCGGGACGCTAGCCCGGGATTTTAGGGTGATTTGCGGCCTAGAGCGAGTTGGGATCGAATTGACTCAACTGCGTTTTGTTCCGGCGAGGCGACCGCCAGGCGCGGCGCGAAGAGCGATGCGGTGACATCGGTCGAGCGGCGCAACAGTGAGGCGGTAAAGCGATCGATCCAGAGGATCGATCACCCGCCGAACGGCGCCCGCCGCAACAAAACCCGCAGGGCCGGAGCATTTCGGGCCGTGGGTCCATCGAAGGGCTCGCCCGTAGTGCCGCTACGCGCTTCGCCCGTTCATACGCGGCCGCTATGAACCCTGCCCACAACCCAAAATGCCTCCGGCGCAGCGGGTCAATCCGGTCCCAACTCGCTCTAAGGCGACAGCGTCCCGGCCGCGGGATTATTCAAAATGTCTCTTAGACGCCTCTGAGCGCATGTTTGCGCAGGTGACGCACCAGCGCCATTTCGTCGAGACGCGACTGCGCCCTCCGCGCTTCAATTTCTGCTAAGCGCTTTTCCTGTTGCTCGTTGGCGAATTCAAGGCTCTTCAGATCCTGAAAAGCGGTGGTGAGATCATCCTGACAGATCACGCGCTCGCGCTCGATGTCTTTCAAAGTCGCGCGAAGATTTTCGCGCCTGCCTTCGATGGATCGCAGAAATGAAGGAAATGCCAGCCGCCCGATATCGGTGTCACCGGCGCGTTGACGTTCGCGCGCGACGCTATCTTCGAGATCCGCCAATTTTTTCTCGACATCGGCTTTCATCCCGTCGAGCGTCGCCATCCGCCGTTTGAGATCGTCGACGCGAAATCTGCGCAGACGTAACAACGTGTCTTGCCGTTTCATGTCGCCTTACCCTTCCCCACCGCGCCGCCGTTTATATTATCCAGCGCCTCATACCCTTCGGTTAACGTGGCGCGTTCATCTTTCTTTTGCGCCAGAAACTTTTCGAATTCCGGATGCAACCTAACCGCGA
>CAWGHR010000040.1:0-23475 GCA_963822275.1 uncultured Alphaproteobacteria bacterium | reverse complement strand
TAACTCCAAATCCGCCTGTTATCGGCATCAGCTCATCTTTTTCCTTCGCTTGAAAGGGGTGTTGCGCTCGACGCCCGGCTCTTGCGCGAAGCGATGACGGCCGCTTTCGAGGCCAGCGATCAGGACGGCGCCTGGCTCTGGAAGGACGCCTACGAAGCGTCCGAAGCGGCCGCCATTCTGTTCCTCCGCAAATACGGTCCCGGCATGCTGAAAAAGGCCGGAAGTCCTGCCCGCACTTTGTCCTGATCGAGCGGCTCTCGGCGCTGCTGCCCTCTCATACGCGCCGGTCCGAAGAAAGCGAGCAGTTCCAGCAATTCTCGACGCCGCTTGGCCTTGGCTATTTGATGAGCTTTGCCGCACAGCTCTCTCCACAGCATATCGTGCTCGAGCCTTCGGCTGGAACAGGCCTTCTCGCCATCCATGCCGAGATCGCGGGCGCTGCGCTTGTCCTCAACGAGCTTGCCGAAACCCGCTGCGCCATGCTGTCGGCGTTGTTTCCTCAAGTGCCGGTCACGCGCTTCAATGCCGAGCAGATCGACGATTATCTCGATGCCGCGATTGAGCCCGCGACGGTCTTGATGAACCCGCCCTTTTCGGCTTCGCCCGGTATCGAACGCAGCATGCGCGACGCAACAGCTCGCCATATCCGCTCGGCGCTGCGCCGTCTGCCGGACGGAGGACGGCTCGTCGTCCTCACCGCTGCGGCCCACGATCCAGCAAGCCAGGAGATCAAGGCGCTTTACACTGATCTTTTAGAGCGCGCTTCCTTCGTGTTCACAGCAACCGCCGACGGCCGCATCTATGCGCGCCATGGCACGAGCATCGACACGAGGCTCACCGTCATTGACCGGATTCCGGCCCCCGCAGGCGCTCCCTTGTCTCGGCCGGTCACGCGAACAGCCTCACCGAGCTGCTGGCACTGATCGAGGCGAAGCTGCCGCCGCGGACGCCTTCGGCTCTTTCCGCTCCTGCCCGGCCGCCGCTCACACAAGCGCCGATCATTCGCCCGCACAACGCCGGGCTTGGCGCGTTCTCCATTTCCGGCCACGTCGCATCTGGCGCAAGAGGCGGAGGAAGTGAGCTACGAAGCACGCGAAGATGCAGCGCCGGAGACGCGCTTTAGCGACCGCATCTACGAGCCCTACGAGGTGCAGTCCATCGCAATCGCAGGCGCGAAGCCGCATCCGACCAAGCTCGTGCAATCGGCGGCCATGGCTTCAGTGACGCCCCCGCTTCCCTCTTACCGGCCCCTGCTGCCGAAAGCGCCTGATCGCGACGGCATTCTGTCGGACGCCCAGCTCGAGACCGTCATCTATGCGGGCGAAGCTCATGCCGAACTCTCGCGGGCCGTTTCGCGTCGACGAAAGCTACGACACTCTTTCGCTTGCCAAGGAGGACGACACGCGACGCGGTGCAGTTCCGCAAAGGCTTTTTTCTCGGCGACGGCACCGGCAGCGGCAAGGGCCGCCAGGCGGCTGGCATCATTCTCGACAATTGGCTGCGCGGACGGCGCAAGGCGGTCTGGATCTCGAAATCCGACAAGCTGATCGAGGACGCGCAGCGCGACTGGTCGGCGCTCGGCCAGGAGAAACTTCTGATCGTCCCGCAATCGCGCTACCGGCAGGGAACGCCGATCCGGCTTGCCGAAGGCATCCTCTTCACCACCTATGCGACGCTGCGCTCGTCGGAGCGCGAAGGCAAGGACTCGCGGCTCAAGCAAATCCTGAACTGGCTCGGCCAAGGCTTTGACGGCGTCATCCTGTTCGACGAAGCCCACGCCATGGCCAACGCCGCGAGCGAGAAGGGCGAGCGCGGAGACAAGGCTGCCTCGCAGCAAGGCATGGCGGGCTCAGGCTCCAGCACGCCCTGCCCCAGGCACGGGTCGTCTATGTCTCGGCCACGGGCGCCACCACGGTCCACAATCTTGCCTATGCGCAACGGCTCGGGCTTTGGGGCGGGACCGATTTTCCCTTTGCCAACCGGGCCGACTTTGTTAGCGCGGTCGAAGCGGGCGGGATCGCCACCATGGAGGTGCTCGCCCGCGACCTCAAAGCGCTCGGGCTCTATATCGCGCGCTCGCTCTCCTATGAAGGCATCGAGGTCGAGATCGTCGAGCATGAGCTGACGCCCGGGCAAATCCGCATCTACGACGCTTATGCGGAAGCCTTCCAGTCATTCACCGAAATCTCGAAGCGGCGCTGAAAGCCGCCAACGTCACGGGCGACGCCGGCACGCTCAACGGGCAGGCGAAAGCCGCCGCGAAAAGCGCCTTCGAAAGCAACAAGCAGCGCTTTTTCAATCATCTCATCACGGCGATGAAGACGCCGACGCTTGATCGACATCGATTGCAAGACGATCTCGACAGGGCGCCGCCCCCGTCATCCAGCTCGTCTCGACCGGCGAAAGCCTGATGGAGCGCCGCCTTGCCGAAATCCCCACCGAGGAATGGGCCGATCTCTCCATCGACGTCACGCCCCGCGAACTCGTGTGGAGTACCTTGCCAGGCGGCTTTCCGATCCAGCTTTACGAGCGTTACACCGACGAGGAAGGCAACTTGCGTTCCCGGCCCGTCAGCCGTCGACGGCCAGCCGGTGCTATCGCCGCGAAGCCGTCGAGCTCCGCGACCGCATGATCGAGCAGCTGGCCTCGCTTGCCGCCGGTGCAGACGGCGCTCGATCAGATCATCGCATCATTTCGGAACGGAGCTGTCGCCGAAGTCACGGGCCGCAGCCGGCGCATCGTGAAGACCAGATCGGCAACGGCCCGGCCCGCCTCTGCGCCGAAACAGGCCCGGCTCCGCCAATCTCGCCGAGACGCAACCTTCATGGATGACCAGAAGCGCATCCTCGTGTTCTCGGACGCCGGCGGCACGGGCCGCAGCTATCACGCCGATCTTTCGGCGAAGAACCAGAGCAAACGGGTCCATTATCTGCTGGAGCCCGGCTGGAAGGCCGACACCGCCATTCAGGGGCTTGGCCGCTCGAACCGCACCAATCAGGCGCAGCCGCCGCTATTCCGTCCCGTCGCCACCAATGTCAACGGCGAAAAGCGGTTTCTTTCGACCATCGCCAAGCGCCTCGACAGCCTTGGCGCCATCACCCGCGGCCAGCGGCAGACGGGAGGGCAGGGTCTTTTCCGCGCCGAGGACAATCTCGAAAGCCCCTATGCCAGCGCAGCTCTTACCGAGCTTTATCACCCGCATCTATCGGGGCCGGTGTCGCTTTCGAGTCTCGAAGCCATTCGAGAACGCCACGGGCCTTCGCGCTTGCCGCGACAGACGGCAGCTGCTGGAAGAATTGCCGCCGATCACAACCTTCCTGAACCGTGTGCTCGCTCTGCCGATTGCTCTGCAGAACCATTTCTTCGAGCTGTTCGAGGAGCTGCTAGAGGTGCGCATCGAGGCCGCCATCGCGTCCGGCACCTACGATGTGGGACTCGAGACGCGTGACTGCCGAAAGCCTGACCGTCAAAGGCCGCGCGTCCTGCAGACCCATGCGCGGACGGGCGCGACGACCTCCCTTGCTCACCATCAGGCGCGAAGACAAAAACGAGCCGATGAGTCTCGAAGCGGCGCTTGCGCTTGCGGCAAGCTCGGACTCCCCGTTCCTCGTCAACCGCCAGTCGGGGCGCGCCGCCCTTGCCGCGCCCGCCTCAAGCCTCACTCTGGACGACGGCAGCGTCGAGGAACGTGTGCGCCTGATCCGGCCACTGTCGCGCGATGCCAGTTGCCAAAGAGAAACTCGCGAAGAGCCATTGGAGCGAGGCATCCGACGCGGAAGAATTTACCGCCGCCTGGCTGAACGAGCTTTCCGAGATCCCGCCGACGCGGTCGAGCGAAATGCACCTCGTGACCGGCCTGTTGCTTCCCGTCTGGAAGCATCTGCCGCGCGGCACGGCAAGGTCTACCGGCTTCAGACCGACGAGGGCGAACAGATTGTCGGAAGGTCTGATTTCGGTGGACCGATTGCCGGCTTGCGGCCGCCTTCAATCTCGACGGCGGCCCGGCGCTGACTGCCGAAGAGCGCGCTGAGCCTGCTCCTTCACGAAGCAAATCCCGTCTCCCTTCGCGGCGGCCTCGCGCTGCGCATCTCGGCCGTGATGGGCGCAAAGCGCATCGAGCTGACGGGCTTCCGCGACACCGAACTCGATCAGCTCAAAGCCTTCGGCTTCTTCAGCGAGATCATTTCCTGGAAGCTGCGCCTGTTCATGCCGTCCGATCCCGAGAGCGGGAAGCGCGGTCATTCAGCGCCTGTTTGCGCTCTATCCACCGCTCGCCTCCGCGCCGCAAGCCTGATTGCGCGACTACTTCAGAACAACCAGCATCGAAGGATCGTCATGAGTCGCGCTTCCGAGCTTTCGCGGCAGCTGGCCTCGAACGCCGAGGCGGTCTGCCGCTTCTATCTTCCCCATGGCCGCCACCAGGGCCGCTACTGGACCTGCGGCGATGTTCAAGGCAATCCCCGGCGGCAGCCTGTTCGTGAAGCTCTCCGGCAACGGCTCGGGAAAATGGACCGACGCCGCCGTCGGACTGCATGGCGATTTGCTCGATCTTATCGGCCTCAACAAGGGGCACCTTCGCCTGCGCGAAACGCTCGATGAAGCGCGGGCGTTCCTGAACGAGCCTTTTCCGATTCCGGCGCGTCCCAAGATCGAGCCCAAACGGCAGGACCGCGATAGGTCTGCGGCTGCGGACAAGCTCTACAGCCTGTCGCGCCCCGTTCCCGGCTCGCTGGCCGAGACCTATTTGCGCGGGCGCGGCATCACCGCCCGTCTCGACTGGCCGTCCTTGCGGTTTCACCCGGCCTGCTATTACCGCCCGGATGCGAGACGCGCCCCGCGCAGACCTGGCCCGCCCTGTCTTGGCGTGGTCACGGACCCCTCCGGCAAGCTCACCGGCCTGCAGCGCACCTGGCTCGCCCGCGACGGCAGCGGCAAGGCTCCGTTCGACGAGCCGCGCCGGGCCATGGGGCATCTCCTCGGCAACGCGGTGCGCTTCGGCGATGTCCATGACGTCCTCGCGGCAGGCGAAGGCATCGAGACCGTGCTCTCGCTTCTCTCGCTGTTTCCGGCGCTGCCCATGGCGGCAGGCTTGTCCGCCGCGCATCTCGCCGCCATCCTGTTCCCGCCCGGCCTGCGCCGACTCTACCATCTTCGCGACAACGACGCGGCCGGCGACTTTGCCGGAGAGCGGCTCGGCGAACGCGCCCGCGAGGCGGGCATTGAGTTCCGCGTGCTCGAAGCCGCTCGCCAAGGATCTCAATGTGGATCTGCGCGCCGGTCCGGCTCCGGCCGTGAAGGGGAGGCTGATCGCGCAGCTTGAGCCGGAAGATCGCGCCCGCTTCGCAGGCTAGGTTTCCAGCTTCGACGGTGCCGTTGCATCGCCGGTTCTGCGCCCTGCCGTCAGGTGTCCTCCTGCCGGGAAGGACCGCCCTCGCGCCTTATAGGGTGGCGATTGGGCCAGGGCCGCGGGCGGAGGGCAACGGCTGATGCCCGTTTATTTTCCGCCGCGGCCCCCGGAAGAAAAGAGCGGGGGCCGCTTTGCATCGCGAAGCAAAATAAACGGCCCCTCGCCGTCCTCCGCTGCGCTCCGGCCGCGCTGCCATGCGGCGCGGTGCAGCCCCCGCCCGCGTCCCCGGCCAAGAGCATCGCCATAAAAGGCCGCGAGGGGCGGCCATCACTTCAAGGAGGACACCATGACAACCGATCTCGAACTCACCGCCGATCTTCACGAGCCCCGGCAGCAGATTTCATCCACAGCCCGCGTCATCGAGGAGCTTGAGCTTTTCGGCTTCCACCCATCCGCGGACGAGCCCGATCCCCGCCCCCTGCCCGATACGGACCTTGTCGCGGGCGCAGTCTCCGACCTTTTCGATATCCTTGGCGGCGCGCTTCGCGACACGCGGTGTGAGCCCGACCTCGAGGACCTGCTCTGGTGCCTCACCGATCTCTTCCACAAAAAGGCCGCCCGCGTGCAGCGCCAGCTCGACGACAATGAAGACCGGCAGAAGCGCAGCCAGGAGGAACAGGACGGCTCCGAGGTGCGCTCCGTCGAACTCGAACGCCTGATCGCCCAGGGCGAGGCCATCGCTGAGCGCCGCGAAACCTTCGAGCACATGCGCGATCTCGCCGCCGAGCGCTTCGAGGCCGAGACCGGCTCCGCCTGGCGTCCGCGCGCGGGCAGCCTCGTCAACCACAAGACCATGACCGCCGCCATGCTCGACAGCCGCGACTTCATCGCCGCGCGCCGCCGTGCCGAAACCGAGCTGATGCTGCCCAAAGGCCCGAAGATCGCTTTCTCCGGCGGCGTGGACTACGCCGACCACAAGCGCATCTGGGCCGTGCTCGACAAGGTCCGCGCCAAGCATCCGGACATGGTGCTCATCCATGGCGGCAGCCCCAAAGGCGCCGAGAAGGCCGCCGCCTGCTGGGCGGATAACCGCAAGGTCCGCAAATCGCCTTCAAGCCCGACTGGACCCGCGACGGCAAGGCCGCTCCCTTCAAGCGCAACGACCGCATGCTCGAAATCCTGCCAACCGGCGTCGTCGTCTTCCCCGGCTCCGGCATCACCGGCAATCTCGCGGACAAGGCGAAGAAGCTCGCGCATTCCGGTTCTCGATCACCGGGAGAGCGGCGCGTGAGCCGCGGCACTTCCCGTAAAAGCACAACGTCCATCACCAGCCATGTTGCTGCTGTATGAGGAAGAGGTAAGTTGTTGCTATGGCTCTTTGGCGTTAAGATCACTCAGGGGCTTATTGAGGGCAAGATTGCTGGAATACAAACAAATCAAACCTGCTCTATAAATGGAGTGTCCTTGCGGATTTGAGTTCGCAATAATCTACCAGATAATCGATGGCATTGTTTTGTGCGTAGACAATTTTCTCTTCAAGCGATTTTAATGCGACGATGTTTTTTCTTCGCGGTTGCCAAATATGATAGTAAGATGGGGACCACATCACAGCTGCCCCGGCTTTCAGATCGAACCAGACCTGACGATGAGAGGCATACTGAAAAAGGGCCCTATCGTAGGTTTCCGGCTGGGGCGCAAACCATCTGGGAACGTTCGGGGGCTGTAAATGAGTAGGCGCGATCAGAAAAACGGAATTAACGGGTGAATTGTATCGCGCCCACTGGCCAATGGCAGCTATGTCATGATTCCACTTTGTCTTATCCGCGTTAAAAGCATAGTTTTTCCGAATTGTGTAAAGACTCAAACGCTATCAGGCAAACAGCGACAACTGCGATAATAACAATTGAATGATTTGTGACCACTCTTTCTTTTATGAAGGTCATCATGAAAACCGCTAATATAATCGGTGTTACCGGCAATAAGTCCTTAAACGTGCAAAGCAGCAGAATCAGAATTGGGGCCACAATTTTGCTGTAATAAATGTCGTCATTTTCAAGCCATTTAACGATCAGCGCCAGAACCCCGATTGCGGTAAGGAAGTGAATAAAAACTCCAACTCTTAGCAAGTGGAGATTTAGGATGACGGGGCTGTGGGTGATGCTCGGGGCCAAAATGCCGAAAACATAGACAGCCGCATATCCGATTAACGCGGGCACGAAGACGCGTCCTGACGACCCCTGCGCCCAAAAGATAGCAGCCCGAGCAGCAAGACAGCGGCTAATCCGACCTTATATTTTAGAATGAGAGGAAAACAGGAAATGGAATGGCCAATATAGTTCGAGAAAATACACATAATCGTAATCGAGCTTTTGCCCGAAATCAGGATTCGAGAAAATATTTGATAAGACCGGCGCGACGATCACCAAAAATATAAGAGAGCCAGTAAGCCCCCCTATCAGAACTTCTTTTGCTCCGATTTTCTTGTGAATCCATAAAAAGCCAGTGACACAATAACTAGGTACAAAATTCCAGACTCCGACAAAAGCATTAACGAAAAATACCAGGCCATTTGTGACCAGCGCCGATGCCAATCTGCCGCGTATGATAAAACTCAGGCTGATCAGATTGAGTCCGCTGGCGATCTCAGAATGACTAAAATAGGGGATGAAAAGTTCACCGTTGCCAGCATAAGACGATCCTCTCAGTAAGGACGTAAAACTCAGCATCAATATAAATATCAGTCTTTGTCTTCGACTTCTGATGCCCAGACGATCTGCACAGGCAAGAAATCCGGTAAAGAGCACGACACGCGAAAAATAAAGGCACACGAGAAACAGCCAAGCCGGATCGATATAGTGGTCGGAGCCTTTCAGCAAAAACCAGAAGCCCGATGCATAAAAGCGCAATGACTGAATGAACGGATCATGCGCAAACTGCGGCTCGTTGTATAGTTGCGCGACGATTGGCAGATGAAAAAAATTATTATCGCCGCCGAAAATGTAGCCGATGACGATTAAGGAAAGCAGGCCGCCCAGCAGCGCAAACGCGATCAGCCCAAGCGGATCATATAAAGAGCGCTCGGAGGTTTCACGATTTACTGGGGACGCGTTCAATAAAATCATATCCTCAGTTCCAGTTAGCTTGATAAAAGGACGATCAACACCATCGTTCCAAGGGCGAGATAGCTGGCGCGATCACGCAGCGCAAACAGAACCGGATCGTCATCGATTACGCGTCGTTGCGCCAAAACCGCCAGGCGACCGATCCAGCACAGCAATACGGGAAAGATCAGCCACAAAAACTGCGGGTGACGATATAAATCGCGCACGGCCGGAGACGAAACATAAAGCGAGAAAATCGTAATTGCGTTCATGCCGCTTGCCGCCGCTAGCGCGCCGATAATTGGCAAATCCTGTTGCCGATAATTGCGATGAACCGGATCAGGGAAAGCGGTATCGTCGGGGGCGGATAACTCGATGTAACGTTTCACCAGCGCCAGAAAGGTGAAGATGAACATCGAAAACACCAACGAGCCATTCGGAAAGAATGACATCGATCGCGACGGCTCCGGCGATGACGCGGATTGTATAAAGGATCGCCAGAACAACGACATCAATGATGATCCTGCGCCTGAAATAAAGTGTATAGGCAAGAGCCGTCATCAAATAAACCGCCAGGGTCAACACGAATGTTTTACAGACCAAAAACGCGCAACCAAACGCCAATAAGGCGAAGACAGGCGCGACTTTATATCCATCGGCAATTGGTATCGCGCCGCTAGCAAAAGGACGTGCCTGTTTGGTGGGGTGCTGGCGATCCGCTTCAACGTCAATGATATCGTTCACAACATAAATAGCCGAAGCGCAGAGCGAAAAGGCGATAAATGCCAGCGCGGTCTTCGATAGAGCTTTGAGCGCATATGTGTGCGAAGTCAATAGCGGCACAAAAATCAGCAGATTTTTAGAATACTGATGCAAACGTATCGCCTTGCGCCAGTGGTCAAAAACTTGTTTTTGCATCGTCTAGTGTTTTTTAAGTCATGTCGTAAAAGCGATTTCACGGTGTTTCATATCATTGCGACCTTTCCTGGTATACACAATATTATATTTATGTGTACCCCAGAGGAATCGTCATTTGAAAGGATAGAGAAGCACCAGCCCTCCTTCGTTATTACCGGTGTCGTTTCCGCATAAGCATAGTATTGCGGTTATAGCTATGTAGAGTGACCGAAATATTCCGGACCATTTCTATTTTCCTGAACTCGCACGTAGGTTAAGTCAATGGTGAACACGAATTTAACCGTAACTATTTTACCGGTTTGAAGAAAATGTTAATCAGCCTGTCGTATATTAAACCGAATTAGCTTCACAACGAATACATAATGATGGAAACTTTTTGCTCTTGCTGGAAATCAAGTGCAGTCGGAGAATATTTATTCTCTTACTACACGCAAACGAGATTGCATGCGATGCTTATATCAAGTCAAAAAAAGTCTATTATTCTAATATTGACAACATTCAGTTGGATTACCCTTTTAGGGTGCGTTGTTTCTTCTTGGTGGATGTATTTTGATGCATATATCTATGGAATTACTCACTCACACATTATACCATTTTTGCTAACTATAATTTTCGGAGCGCTTAACTTCATCTCCGTTCCATGGTTATTATTAAGACCGCTATTCATATCGCAAGACTATAACCGTGGTCTATCTATATATTATTTCGCCACGGGAGCTGCCTTGTTTGCCCTTACAGTTGTTCCATTCTTTTTAATGAAAATGTTGTCTAGCCATGGATAATTTACTTACAAATGAGGGCTCATATGGTTGTGAATATTACCATATACCGAAAGACTCCGATGAAGGTCTTGGACAATGGAGCCAATGGTCTTTCTGCAGCCACCATCGCAGGCGCATTAAATAACGGACAGCCACTAACCAACGATCAGGCTGCAAATTTGGCGGCACAAACAGCCGCATGGGGTGCAGGCACTCTGGCTACGCTGGGATCTTTAGGTGGTAATGTCACCCTCTCCTACGCAGCCGCAGCAACTGGGGCAGCCGCTTTTAGCTCGGCCGGTAAATTATTAGCCACTGATCTTCAACATGCCATAAACGATTATCAAGCAGGAAATTTAACATTTAACGATAAGCTTGCCATAGTTAGTGATACCTTAACAATGGTAGGTGACCTTGCCCTAATTGCAGGCGCATTTGCAAATGTCCTTCCCGCAACGCCAATACAAAAGGACTCGCTGTATTGGCTCAAGTTGTAGGAGATGCTGCTACCCTCTCGGGAATAGCACTGGGCAATTTACAGCAAAATCAAAGTGCTCCTGCATCAACGACCGGCATTGTGAACTCAGCCAATATGGACATTGTCGGTCTTCAGTCCATGCTTGCGTCCGTTCCCGCCAATACGACAGTCGCATATGGAAATTTATGGAATCCTTTAGCAACGACAATGTCAAACGCCTTAACGGAGAGTTCGATTGCCCTAGGCGATCTTAGCAATACGAGTGCTTTTATATCGGATGCGACAAACACAGCTAACTTTTTAAACGCGGTCGTTGATCCTCTGACAAACTACTACTATGGGATCGGTGGGGTATCACAAAATATCACGGAAACAGCATCTAGCACGGCTGCAGGCGGGATCGTTACGACAAATAGCGATGTTACACCTTTCTCTAATATTTCATCCGGCATAAGTCAAAGCGCCGATGGTACGTCGTCGACCATAACCACATTAAATAGCAGCGGCGGAGTTTCATTAAGTCAAACAAACAACATCGACAACTTTGGTAACATAACGAACAACATCCAGTCATACAATTTAGATGGCAGCATCCAGTACACGCAAACCGCCAACATTTCCACCACGGGCGTGACCACCGCTACAATTTCCGGCCAGGGCGAGGTTTGCACACTGGACGACGCGGGGATTGCTTACACCTCGTTAGCGCATGGCATATTGGATGGCACAGGCAACACGGTAACTCTGAGCCAAGGGAACACCCTGGAGGTCGGCGGCGCCAACAACACCGTCAATGGCGGACAGCTCAGCGAATCCATCACCGTCGATCAAGGAGCGACCGGAAACCTCTTCAATCTCAACAATTCAACCATAACCAGCACCGCCGGAACCTCGATTAACGTCACTGGCTTTAACAATGGCATTACGCTGGGCACGAACGGCAACCTAACGCTCACCGGAACGTACAATACGATCCAAAGCACTGTAGGCGGTGCCAACTACCTTATCGATTTCCTGGCAGGTTCGGCGCAAAACACCGTCAGCGTCAACAACAGCACGATCGAAGGGGACGCCGGCGTCAATTTGAACCTAACCGGGAACAACAACCATTCTATCAAATTTGACGGCAACGATTACGTCAAAAGGACTAACGGAAACCGTACTCGGTAATAACGTTACCATCAACAGCACCAATGCAGCCACGTTGAACATCGGGGCCAACACATCAGGCAACGGTTTTTACGGCAACAGCATGGTGATTAATGCTGCTAGCGGCAACTCATTCAAAGTGGGCGGTAGCAACAATACGCTTAACGCGATAGACAACTCCGTTACGTTGCTCAACGGGCAAGGCAACACCGTCAACGGTTCGGGTGACAACATTACCGCGACAGGGTCCGGTGTATCCTTCAATGTCAACGGCGCAGATACTATTCAAGCGCAAACCGCCGCGATTAATCTTGTGGGCAATGGGCTCACGGAAACAATTTCAGGGGCTTCCAATACGATTCAAAGCACTGGAAACGGCACCAACTACCTCATCGATTTCCTGAGCGGTTCGACGGGGAATTTCGTCAACGTCAACAACAGCGTGATCCAAGGCGACGCAGGGGTTAGATTTTATATTGGCGGGAACAACGATACAGTTGCGTCATCTAATGTAACGGCAAACATACAGGGCAATGGCCTGACCGAGACGTTTCTCGGCTACAACACAGCCGTCTACAATGGCAATTACAGTAACACCATGGACATTGGAGCCAACACATCAGGAGACAGTTTTTCTGGAAATAATATGGTTGTTAACGCCGCTAACGGCGACTCGTTTGGTATAGCTGGCAGCAATAACGTAATCAATGCGATAGGCGACACCGTCAATATGTTCGGTGGACTCGGCAACTCCATAAACGGCGACAACAATACTATTACATCTCAGGTAGTCGGCGCAGCCTTCAATGTCAACGGCGCAGATACTATTCAAGCGCAAGCCGCCGCGATTAATCTTGTGGGCAATGGGCTCACGGAAACAATTTCAGGGGCTTCCAATACGATTCAAAGCACTGGAAACGGCACCAACTACCTCATCGATTTCCTGAGCGGTTCGACGGGGAATTTCGTCAACGTCAACAACAGCGTGATCCAAGGCGACGCAGGGGTTAGATTTTATATTGGCGGGAACAACGATACAGTTGCGTCATCTAATGTAACGGCAAACATACAGGGCAATGGCCTGACCGAGACGTTTCTCGGCAACAATACAACCATCTACGATGGCAATTACAAAAACACCCTGAACATCGGAGCCAATACGTCGGGCGATATTTTCTCTGGTAATAACATGGTTGTTAACGCCGCCAGCGGCAGCTCGTTTGGAATTGGCGGCAATAGCAACGTGCTCAATGCTGGCGGCGATACTGTCAATGTGCTCAATGGACAAACCAACTCCATAAATGGCGACAACAATTATATTACCTCTCTGGCGACCGGCATAACCTTCAGTGTCAATGGCTCTGATACAGTGACGGCATCCTACGATACCGTTTCATTTGGTGGCAACAACACGTTCGATACGTTCTACGGCAACTACTGCACGATCAACAACGCCAACGGAACCAATCAATCGTTTTTCATCGGCAGTGGATCAACAGGCGATACCGTGAACGCCAACGGTTGGCTATTCAATTCTGCCTCCAACACCAGCTGGGCCCTAAACGGCTCCGGAAACACAATCGATGCTAACACCGGCGATACAATAACGGCTTCGTACGATACCATTAATTTCTTTGCTACGCTAACTTTCAGCTCCTTCGCGGCGCCAATGCTTCACATGGCCTTGTTGACCCAGGCGGTGACCAGACCAAGCTCCAGCCTGACGGGCAGCAACGACACGATCAATATTGGCAGCAACCTGACATTGAACCTAACCGGTTCAAACGACGCCATTTCCGGCTCAAGCGACACCATAAACGTCACAGGAAAGAACGAAACAATAACAGGCTCAAACGACACGATAGGTCCTGGAGCCAGCTCGTCTGCCACGATCAATGGCGCTGGCAACGTTGTAACGCTCGGCAACAACGATACGGTCGTTCTGAACGGTACCTTCACTGGCGACACGATAAACGCCACCACCAATGACGTCATCGTCTCGTCATCGATGTCAGCCTACGGCACACCACAAAACAGCAGCAATGGAGCCAACATACTGCAAATCAACGGCGACATCTCGTCGCTGACACTGTCTAATAATATTCCGACCTTGCGAACCGATAACGTGACCGTCAATGGTACAGAATATGCTCAGTTCACTAATTTAACCGGATTGGCCACCAGCAACAGCATTTCCGTAACGACTGGCGGCACCTACTCCTTGGTCGGCAAAAACGTCACCGGTACGTTTAGTCTGTATGCTTTATCGTCTGCAGGAACAACGTTGATTGGTAATAACGCCAACAATCAAACTCTGGCAGCCAGTCAGACAGGTAACGATACGCTGATTGCCGGAAACGGGCAGAAGCGACTCCTTAATCGGCGGAACTGGAAACGACACTTTCTATGCAGGAACTGGCAACGGCTACATGCAAGGTGGCGGAGGCAACGACACCTATGTCGTTTTAGGGGCCAGCACGAATACTATAACGATTAACGATTACCGCACCGATAACGGCCAATCGACTATCAAATTTGCTGGCGCCAATTCATCCGGCATGGTTCTGTCGCGTACAGGTAACGACCTGATTTTGACTGATGGTGCCGCTCCCGTTGTAGTGCAAAACTACTTCCTCAGCGCGCAATACCGAAATGTCAATGTTACGTTCAAGGATAGCGTTACCTGGACCGCAAAACAACTCCAAGCCATGGTGGCCCCTTCATACGCCGTCGAGACGCTTAAAACACCGACCCCCATCGACTTTGGCAATGTGCGCGTCGGCGCGTCGGCCAGCGAGACTTTAAGCATCATGAACAGCGCGACGCCTCCTGCTGAAGGGTTGGATGCCTCCATTGGCAGCACGACCGGCGCGGCGACGGGAACCGGTTCGTTCTCCTTGCTTCAGGCCGGAGCGACGGATAGCACCGATATTGTCGTCGGTATCAATTCTAGCTCGGCTGGAGCCAAGACGGGTTCTGTCACCCTCAATCTGGCGTCAGACGGCACTGGTTTGGACAACAACGGCATTACCTCGTTGCCAAGTCAAACCATACAGGTTTCCGGTACTGTTTACCGCGAAGCGTCGGCTTCGGCTGCACCGTTGCCGACAAATCTTCAATTCCGCGTCGGCGACACGGCACATGAAAACCTGGCCATTACCAACACGGCGGTTAACGACGGTTATTCGGAAAACCTGATTGCCAACGTCGTCGGCACCTCGGGCGCTGTAACCGCCTCCGGCACGACCGGCGACATCGCCGCCCAGGCCATGAATAATACCTCTGTCGGCATCGACATCTCGACTGCCACGGCCGGGGTTGTGTCCGGGAATGTCACGCTTGACCTAGCCTCCGACGGTACGGGCGTAGACGGCCTTGGAACTATCGGCATTGGGCAACAGACCGTTGCCGTCGATGCGACTGTCTACCGCGAGGCCACGGCGTCGGTCGCGCCACTTCCGGCTAATCTTGTCTTCCGTGTCGGGGACACGGCGATGGAAACGCTGACCGTGACTAACATGGCGACGAACGACGGCTATTCGGAAAACCTGATCGCCAACGTCGTCGGTACCTCGGGCGCTGTAACTGCTTCCGGCACGACCGGCGACATCGCCGCACAGGCTTCCAGCAACGCGCTGTCGGTCAATATCTCGACCGCCACGGCTGGTCAGGTATCGGGCAATGTCGTCCTCGGCATGACCTCCGACGGTACGGGCATCGACAATCTTGGTGCTATTGGCATCGGTCAACAGGCCGTTGCCGTGAATGCTGCCGTTTATCGTGAAGCCTCGGCTTCGGCTGCGCCGTTACCGTCGAACCTTGTCTTTCGAGTTGGCGATACGGCGACGGAAACGCTGACCGTGACGAACACGGCGGCAAATGACGGCTACTCGGAAAATCTGATCGCCAATGTCGCCAGCACGTCGGGCTCTGTGACAGCTTCCGGAACGACCGGTGATATTGCTGCCCAAACCACAAGCACAGCTATCAACATTGGAATTTCGACCGCCACGGCGGGCCATGTATCAGGCGATGTCGTTCTTAATCTTACTTCCGACGGTGCGGGGGTGGATGGCCTGGGAACCATCGGTATTGGACAACAAACCGTTGCTGTCAACGCGACTGTCTATCGCGAAGCAACGGCATGGATTGCGCCGCTGCCGTCCAATCTTGTCTTTCGTGTTGGCGATGTTGCTACGGAAACCCTATCGATTGGCAACACTGCGGCCAATGATGGCTATTCGGAGAACCTGATCGCGAATGTTGTCGGCACCACAGGCGGGCTCACTGCCTCTGGCTCGACTGGGGATATTGCTGCGCAGGCGACCAGCAATGGCATCCAACTCAATCTCTCAACGGCAACGGCTGGCGTTGTTTCGGGCAACCTCACGCTTGGCCTGACCTCCGATGGTACTGGCGTCGATGGGTTGGCCACAATCGGCATCGGTCAACAAACGATTGGGGTGAATGCCAAAGTTTACCGTGAAGCGACGGCCTCGGTTGCGCCCTTGCCGTCAAACCTGATCGTGCATGTTGGCGATGTGGTGACAGAGACGTTGGCAGTGACCAACACCGCCGTCAATGACGGCTATTCGGAGAACCTGGTTGCTTCGGTGACTGGCGCTTCGGGTGCACTAACGGCCACAGGAACAACGGGCGATATCGCCGCGCAGACCACAAACAACGGTATCCATATCGGGATATCAACGGCGACAGCCGGGGTGGTGTCAGGAAACGTCACACTGGGCCTTGCTTCGGACGGCACCGGCGTGGATGGGCTTGGCTCTATCGGCTTGGGTTCGCAAACGGTTGCCATGACCGCCACGGTCGACAACTACGCCAAGGCTGCGCTTGAAGAGGTATCAGGCGGCGGCGCATGGAGCCAGAACGGCAACAGTTATAACCTGACCCTGAACGAAGGCCCTGCCACGGCTCAGAACCCGGTGCAGGCTTTGATCGATCTCGGGGTCATGAATGCGGCGCAAGGGCTGGCGGATGTCCTGAACGGCAGCTTTGTCGCAAGCAGCAATGCCGCCTTTACGCTGGCCGGTCTCGATGCCTTCTCCGGCCTCGCCGCCGGTCAGGCCGATACGGTCCCGACGGTTGCTTTCAAGGCTACGGGGCCTGGAACCTATACCGAGACCATCACTCTGCATTCCGCCGGATCGAACGCCAGCGGCTATTCTGGCGCTTTGGCGGATGAAACCTTCACATTCACCGTCAATGTCGGACGCACCTATAACTTGACCCGGAAAGCCGATACGATCACCGGCGGTTTGGGCAATAACGTCATTGTCGCGACGAACCATACTTTGAACGCCAGGGACAACATCGACGGCGGCTCAAGCGGCAATAATACGCTGGCCCTGCAAGGCGGCGGGACTTTCGATCTGCAAGCTCCGGCGACCCTGACCGACATCCAGACCATCACGGCGCAGGAAGGCGTTCACCCCGATTGGGATAACGGCTTTGCCAACAGCTATCAGACCGTTTACCTGCGCGACGGCATGAACGCGACGGTCAACGTCGCCTCCGCCCCAGTCAATCCGAAGGACACGGACGATATCCCAGGCATCACCATCTATGGCGCGAACAACAGCGCCACGATCAATCTCGGCAACGGCAACGACACCGTCACTCTCGGCAGCGCGGCTGAGACCGTGAATGGCGGCACCGGCAACAATACATTCTATGTCACGGCCTCGACCATAGGCGCGACCATCCATGGCGGCACGGGGCAGAACACCCTCGACATCACCGGCGGCGGCTCGATGGTGATGGGCAGCAACATCACCGGCATCGCGACCGTCAATCTTGGCAATACGGAACTGTGTGATTGGATGTATTGGGGCCAGACGGGCTATACTTTACCGCCAACAATACCGCCAACATGGTGATCAACGGCAGCGGCGCTAACGACACGATAACCGTCGGCGCGGCCAGCCAGACCGTCAATGCCAATGGGGGCAATGATCGCATAATCGCCAGCGCAGCGAATGCCGGGGTGCTCGTCAACGGCGGTTGGGGCAACAACACGCTCGAAATTACCGGCGGCGGCACGGCGGTGATGAACGCGAAGGATACCAACGTCAACACCGTACAGCTCGATGCCGCGACAACAATTATGCTGAATAATCAGGAAGGCCTGACCGTAATCGGCAAGGCCGCGGGCAATACCTTCATCGCCGGAAACGGCGACGAAACCCTGATCGGCGGAGGTGCGGATACTTATATCCTCAATGCCAAGGAGGATGACGTCATCAAGGGCACGGCGGCCAACCTGAACGGCGCGACGGTCCAGAACCTCAATTGGATGGACCAGATTGATGTAACGACGCTGGCCTTTGGCAGAAACACCAAGCTGAATTACCATCAGGACAACAACCAGTCGGGCACGCTGACCATCACCGACGGAACCCACACAGCCGCCCTGACCCTTTTGGGGCAGTACGCCGGTTCCTTCACCGCTCACAGCGACTTTGCAGGCGGCACCATCATCACCGCCAATATGCCGCCGCAAAACAGTCAGCCCCTGCTCGCCGGCAGTCACGCGTAACGCTGTAAGCAGTATACTGTTAGATTGTGCGAAGCGCGCGCCGTGATTTACGGCGCTTTTTACCGCTCTTTTACTTCTTGTTATCACTTCATTAAGCTTGGCTTATGCGTTTGTTAAACCGATGCGCGCTACTGTAACGGCTCGATACTTTCTGGTCTTTTCGTTACGGGGCTTATTTTATGTGCCGCGTTATTGCTCACGTGGGAATGGTTTTGGCGCTTTTCTGCGCCTGTTTCGTCACGCGCGCGCATGCCGAAACCGAAACTTTGCAACAGACCTGGGTGACGGCATATCAGAGCAATCCGTCTTTGCTGTCCGAGCGCGCCAGCCTTCGCGCGTTGGATGAACAAGTATCTCAAGCTTTAAGCCATTGGCGGCCCAGCGTCGATGCCACAAGCTCAATCGGAAAAAATTATCAATATATTCCGGCGCAAAAACCGCAGGGCACCGCCGACTTCGCCGACACATCGCGCAGCTATGGCGTCCAGGTAACGCAGCCGGTATTCCGCGGTTTTCGCACCGAGGCGGAAACCGAAAGCGCCGAGAAACAGGTTCTCGCCGGGCGCGCGCATTTGCTGGATGCCGAACAGCAGGTGTTGCTGGATACGGCCACCGCTTTTCTCGATATCATCCGCGATCAGGATGTGCTGGCCAGACAGATCGAAAACGAGAAAGTTCTGGAAAAGAAGCTGAAAGAAACCAGCGTGCGCGCCAAGTTTGGCGAGTTGACGGAAACCGATGTGCATCAGGCCGAAGCGCGCCTGGCCCGCGCCAATGTCAGCCGCTTTCAGGCCAAGGACAGCCTGACACAAGACCGCGAGGCCTATCAGCGGCTCGTCGGCAAGGCCCCGGAAAAACTGATGCCGCCGAAACTTGACGAGAAGATATCCGGCACGATGGATGAAATTCTGCACCGCGCGTTGAACCGCAATCCAAAAATCGTGCAGGCCAATTATACGCTCGATGCCGCCGACGCCGAGATCACGCTGAACAAAGGCAGCCTGTTGCCGGAAATCAATCTGGTCGGCAGCCGCACCAGCAGCTGGGGACAAAGCAGCGCAATCCCCGGCCAGCAGGGATTCCGGCCAGATCATGCTGCAGGTGTCGGTGCCTTTGTACCATTCCGGCTCTGACTATTCCAAAACCCGCGCCGCCGAACAAACCGCCGTGCAGAAACGCATGGATCTCGAAGATGTTCGCCATAAGGTACGCGAGCAAACCGTTAAGGCGTGGCAAGCCTTGCAGACCGCTCAAGCAGCGCTGAGAGCGGATGCGGCCGAAGTGAAGGCCAATACTCTGGCTTTGGACGGCGTGCGGGAGGAGTCAAAGGTCGGCACACGCACAACACTGGACGTGCTGAACGCCGAGCAGGAATTGTTGGACGCCAAGGTCGATGAAGCCAAATCGCGTCACGACCACGATATTGCCTTGCTGCAACTTCGCGCCGCAACCGGAGAATTGACGCCCGAGCATCTGAGATTAGCGGTCGAACGCTATGATCCCAAGCGCCATTACGACGACGTCCGCGACCAGTGGATCGGTTTTAGCGCCGACGAGACGCGCTATGATGTGAGGGCCGATGCCGCTGGACAATAAATCGCCCGTGACACCGGACGGCAGCGGCATCGAGGTCCTACTGCTGATGCTGCGCTATCATGGCGTGGCGGCGGACAAGCAACAGCTGGTTCACCAATACGGCGCGGCGATGGATGTCACCGGCCTGTTGCGTTGCGCCAAGGATATGAAGCTCAAGGCGCGGACAATTCACAGCAATTGGGAACGGCTTGCCAAGACGCCGTTTCCGGCAATTGCCGAACGCCGCGACGGCGGTTTTTCATTTTGGGCAAGGCTACAGATGAAAAGGCCTTGATCCATGATCCCGTTACCGGCAAGCCGCGCGCTCTTACCCGCGAGGAGCTGGAAGCGGAATGGAGCGGGCGGCTGATCCTGATGACGCGGCGCGCCGGACTGGCTGAATTGGCGCGGCATTTTGACGTTACCTGGTTCCTGCAGGCGATGCACAAATACCGCCGCCTGCTGGCGGAAGTGTTGCTGGCCTCGTTCTTTCTGCAACTGTTTGCCCTGATCTCGCCGCTGTTCTTCCAGGTCGTTATCGACAAGGTGCTGGTGCATCGCGGGCTGACCACGCTCGACGTGCTGTTATCGGCCTGGTCGCGATCGCGGTGTTCGAGAGCATCCTGACGGCGCTGCGCACCTATGTGTTTTCGCACACCACCAACCGCATCGATGTCGAATCTGGGCGCGCGCCTGTTCCGGCATCTGATCGCGCTGCCGATTTCCTATTTCCAGGCGCGCCGCGTCGGCGACAGTCGTCGCGCGCGTGCGCGAGCTGGAAAATATCCGCAATTTTCTCACCAGCTCGGCTTTGACGCTGGTGATCGATCTGTTCTTCACCTTCGTGTTTCTGGCCGTCATGGCGTATCTATTCGCTGCTCGCTGACCGGGATCGTTCTGGCGTCGTTTCCGTTCTATATCGGTCATCTCGGCTGCCGTGACGCCGATATTCCGGCAACGGCTCGACGAGAAATTCAACCGCGGCGCCGAAAACCAGGCCTTTCTGGTCGAAAGCGTCACCGGCGTCGAGACGCTCAAAGCGATGGCGGTCGAGCCGCAGATGCAGCGCCGCTGGGAAGAACAGCTGGCCGGCTATGTCCGCGCCGAGCTTCCGCGTGCTCGAACCTCGGCAACTGGGCCAGCCAGGCCGTGCAGCTGGTCAGCAAGCTGGTGACGGCCGCGATGCTGTTTTTCGGCGCCAAGCTGGTCATCGACGGCGATATGACCGTCGGCGAACTGGTCGCGTTCAACATGCTGGCCGGGCCGCGTCGGCGCAGCCGGTGCTTGCGCCTGGCGCAGATCTGGCAGGATTTTCATCAGGCGCGGCTGTCGGTCGCGCGGCTGGGCGATATTCTCAACACGCACGCCCGAGCCGACCTTCACGCCGGGCCGGACCGCCCTGCCCGACATCAACGGCGACGATCAGCTTCGAGCATGTCACCTTCCGCTACCGGCTCGACGGCCCGGAGATTCTGCACGACGTGAACATCGACGTATCCAGCCGGGCCAGGTGGTCGGCATCGTCGGCCCGTCCGGCTCGGGCAAATCGACCCTGGCCAAGCTGGTGCAGCGGCTCTATGTGCCGGAAAGCGGGCGCGTGCTGGTCGACGGCGTCGATCTGGCCATGGTCGATGTCGTCCTGGCTGCGGCGGCAGATCGGCGTCGTGTTGCAGGAAAACGTGCTGTTCAACCGCTCGATCCGCGACAATATCGCGCTGGCCGATCCCGGCATGCCGATGGAGCGCGTGATCGAGGCGGCCAAGCTGGCCGGCGCGCACGAATTCATCCTCGAACTGCCGGAAGGCTACGACACCATTGTCGGCGAGCGCGGCGCCAGCCTCTCGGGCGGCCAGCGCCAGCGCATCGCCATCGCCCGCGCGCTGGTCACGAACCCGCGCATCCTGATTTTCGACGAGGCGACCAGCGCGCTCGATTATGAAAGCGAACGCATCATCCAGGAGAACATGCGCCAGATCGTGCAGGGCCGCACCGTCCTCATCATCGCCCACCGCCTGTCCGCGGTGCGCGACTGCAACCGCATCATCACCATCGAGAAAGGCCGCATTGTCGAGGATGGCACGCATGACGAACTGATCAAGTCCAGATGGCCGTTATGCCTCGCTCTGGCGGCTTCAGGGAGGACGATCGCATGCATTGCTTAAGGCTGAAGCCCTATCACTGCTGAGAACGATCATGTTCCGCGCTTTGTCTACCGGCCAGACGGACGAAGAGCGAATTCCTGCCTGCTGCGCTGGAGATCGTCGAAACGCCGCCCTCCGCCCGCCGGACGCACATTGCCGGACCGATTATCCTGGCCTTTTTCGTGGCGCTGGTCTGGGCCTGTCATCGGTTCGGTCGATATTATCGCCACTGCTCCCGGCAAGATTGTGCCGACCGGCCGCACCAAAGTTATCCAGCCGCTCGACAGCGGCGTGGTTCAGTGCCATCCATGTGCAGGACGGACAAAAGGTCAAAGCCGGCGATGTGCTGATCGAAATCGACGCCACGATCAGCGAGGCCGAACGTGACCGTCTGAACAACGACTATATTGCAGGCCAGCTCGATTCGCCGGCTGAATGCCGCGCTCAATCTCGAGGATGATCCTCTGGCTAGGTTTCATTCCGCCGGAAGGCGCAAGCGACAGCCAGATCACCCTGCAGAAAATCATGCTGTTGAACCAGATGGATGAAATCAGAGCCAAGCTGAACGCCTGGACCATCAGATCGCCCAGAACACAGGCAATCGGGATGCGGTGACGCTACGACCATTAACAAGCTGTCCGAGAGCATTCCGTATCTTCAGAAACGCGCCGATGCCCGCCGCGCTATCTGTCTGAAAAGGGCTATGGCTCGAAGCTGATATCTGACGACGCAACAGGATCTGGTCGAGCACCAGCAGGAGTTAAAGGTTCAGCACGGCAAACTGGCCGAGGCCGAAGGGGCGATAGCATCCTTGCGCGAACAACGCATTCAAGCCGAGGATGAATATCGCCAGTACGGTTCTAAAGGACTTGGCCGAGGCTGAACAAAAAGCAACAAGCCTTCATGAGCAAGTCGTACAGGCAGCCCAGAAATACCGGCTACAAACGCTCAAGGCTCCGGTAGACGGCACCGTGCAGCAACTGGCCGTGCATACCGAAGGCGGCGTGGTGACCCCAGCGCAAATCCTGATGTCGATTGTGCCTGCCGACAGCCACTTGGAAATCGAAGCGTCAATCTCGAACCACGATATCGGTTTTGTGCATGTGGGACAGGAGGCGCAGATCAAGGTCGATACTTTCAGTTTTACCCGCTACGGGTTTCTGCATGGGAAAGTTCTGTCGATCTCGCAGGACGCCGTATCCCAGCAAAAGCCGGTCGATAAAGCCGACAGCAAGCGCCATACGGGTGACGAAAGCGATACCAGCGAACCCGCCGGTCAGGAACTTGTCTACTTGCCCGCATCGCGCTTGATGAAACCAGCATGCAGATCGACGACAACACTGTGGATCTTACCCCGGTATGGCGGTGACTGCCGAGATCAAAACCGGCTCTCGCCGCGTTATCGATTATCTTCTCTCTCCCATTACCAGCCATACGCATCAGGCGTTG
>CAWGHR010000039.1:0-40048 GCA_963822275.1 uncultured Alphaproteobacteria bacterium | reverse complement strand
TCTCTTCAATAATTTCCTTTGCCTGTTCGATGCTCGGTATGGTCTGCGGATCAAGTCCACCCATGAACTCCCGCAGCTCTGCCGCCTTCATGCCGTCGATCCGGCGCGCGAGGCTGTGGATCCCGCCTGCGCGATCCACGATCACGAAGTCGCGCCGGTCGCCTTTGGCGAGCATGTAACCCGTTCGGCAAGCGCGGCCTCGAATGCTTCGGCGTCTGTCGCTGGCCTTGAATGCTTCCGTCACGTCGGCCCTCACGTCCTTACCTTTGATGCCGGTGCGTTCCTCCTGCCGGAGCTCGGCGCGTGAGGGTGTGCGGCCGGGCCGTTTGACGCCATCGCGTTCGTGATGTGCGCCCTGCACGCGGTCATGGCCGAAGCGCCGTTCAAGATCGCGGGAGACTTCCTCGTGCTTGCGGTAATTGTGGCTGTCGCTGACGGAGCGCATCTTGTCGAGATCGATCCGTGACCAGACGACATGTATATGCTGGCGTCCGTGCTTCTCGTGCATCACGACCACGCGGGCGTGGCCGTCCAGCCCGAGTTTCTTCTCCAGTGCGTCGATGGCCTCGGTGCGCTGTTCGGGCGTCAGCGAGTGCGGCGGCTCCGGACTGATGGCGGCATGGTAGAGCGACTTCTGACAGCGCGTGCCAGCCCCGTAAGCGTCCATCTCGACCAGCGCGCCGCGCAAATTCTGCGCAACGGTCCCGCGCGTCTCGATCAACGAGACGCGTTCGTTCTTCTCGGCATTGCCGAGATGGGCGGCAAGCGCCGCCGGACCGGAGCGCGATTTGCCCTTGATGATCATGGCGCACGTCCCAGCGCCGCGAGGATCGCATTGCGAACCTCCAGCAAGCTGGCAATGACGGTATCTATCTCGCCGGTATAGACGACGATGCCGGAATGAAGGGATTTGGCGAGCTGGTTGAGGTTGCCGCCGATCTTGCCGAGTTCGCCGAGCAACCGGACCAGCTCACGGCGTTCGACTGGAGGACGCCGCACTTGGCGCGGCGCGGGTGCGCCAAGCAGAACTTGGCGCGCATAACTTCGATGTCAGACCTGCGCGTTCGGCTGCGGCTCGATTGCGGCCCGTTCGTCCTGACTGAGGCGGACGGGAAGGATGTAGTCGCGGACGCGTTTTTCGGTGCCACGGCTCATGGCGTCAGTTTTCTCCCGTACCGGTTTCGGCGTGACGCCCGCCGCACGCGCCGCCATAGGGGATACGGCGAAAAGGGGAAGACCTTCCCCTTGCGCGTCCGCCCGCGCCGTTTCACCGTCACGGGTGGACAGGCTGGGGTCTGGGGAACAAGGCTCCTTGAGCGCGGATGCCGAAGGGGCGTACCCTTCGCTCTACGGTCGATTGCCGATTTCGGTTAACGGAAGTGACGGCACGACCAGCCCGCCGAAACTGCTCGGCAGTTACGGCGCGGCGAGCTGGGGTTCCATAGGGGAGCAAGGCGCCTCTTGGCCGGGGTGCACGGGGCCGGAGGCCCTGCCGAAGCCGCGCGGGACGCCAGCGGTTCCGGCTCTGCCGAACCAGCGCCGCGTATTACCGCGCATGGCTTGCCCTCAGCCTTATCTTCGGTTTCTTCAATATCTTCATCTAAATTCCCGCAACGTCAAAATCGCCAATCGCAAAATAGGAAGCAGGCAGCGACTTCCTCATTCCGGCCAACGCGCAGAATTCAGACATTTTATCACGGACCGATTATTTCCAGATCGAAGAAAGACGATGCGGCGCACCATAGTCGTGCATTGCAGCTACACTGGAATTTGTACGAGTCGCAAAAAAACACACTGCGGGTTTGTAAAATATTCTGAGAACGACGCTCGCGCCGAAAATAAAATCCTTCTGCAATCGCCTCGCATCGGACCACCGGCTTGATCGGCATCGCCCTCTCACCACCCCTCCATCAATCCCACCCAATTCACACCCCTCAAACATTCTCGCCCTTCACCCCCTCCTCTACGTCACTCCCCCCAACCTTACGAACCTCAACACGACCAAAGCCAAGACTCAAAAACCTATTATCTCTCTATCCGAATGATGGCCGCGCGCAGCGCAAGCCGCGCCGCAGGCGCGAAGGCCGCGCGCCCAGCGCGCGCCCGCGATGGGTAGAATCGAGGCGCGCGAAAAATCACAAAAGGAAATACTGTGTCGTGAACGAAGCAATGGCGCGTTTTGATCCTGAAGGAGCATCGGCCCATGCCGGAAAGCTTGTGGTCGAAGAATGGCGGAATCTATTTCGGCTTCGGCGTCGAGCCGATGAAAGCCGGGCCGGATCGCTCGATCCTCGAAGAGCGTTGGGACTCGGTTCGCGACAAGCTGAACCTCTACCCCAACCCCGCCGACCCAACCAATTCCGGCGACCGGCATGTGGTTACCGTAGGTCCCAACGGCTCCGGTAAGACGCGGCGCTTGCTGGTCCCGAACCTCTTCAGACTCAAGGATTGGTCCATCGTCGTCATCGATATCAAGGGCGAGTTGGCCGCGCTGACGGCGGCGTATCGCGCTGGCAAGCCGGATCACAAAGTCGTCGTGATCGATCCCTTTTCCGTTATCGCCAAGAACTACCCGCGCCTGATCGAAAAGTATCCCTATCTCGCTTCTAACGGATTTAATCCGGTCGAAGCGCTCGATCCGCAAAGCGACGATTTCGCCGACGAAGCGACGGCGCTGGCCGAAGCGATCATTCGCATCGAAGGGCAAGAGCCGCACTGGAGCCAATCGGCGCAAGACCTGATTGCGGCACTTATCATGACGGTGCGTCTCAGTGGTCTTAACTCCCGTTCGTTTGCCGACGTGCGCATGCTGCTCGGCCAGCGTGCCGAAGAATTCCGCTCGACCATGCGCGAGATAGCCGACGGCGGTAACGCCGAACTCGCGGTCAAGGCCGGACGCTTTGCCGACATCACCGGAGAGAACCGGGAACTGAACAGCATCATCTCGACGGCACTGACGCAGACCCGCTGGCTCGATAGCCGCCCGATCAAGGCGGACCTCGCGCGAGGCGCGTTCGATTTTGCAAACCTCAAGCAACGCCCGACGACCGTGTATCTAGTCCTGCCGCCGCGCTATCTCAGCACGCATTCGACCTGGCTACGCCTCATGCTGACCTCGATCCTGCTGCCTCTATTGCGCAGCGTCGAGAATGCGAAGGTGCCCGTGCTCTTCATGCTCGATGAATTCGCGCAACTCGGGCAGATGCCCGTTATCGAGAACAACATGGCGCTCATGCGCGGCTATGGCCTCAAGCTGTGGCCCGTGTTTCAGGATTTGGCGCAAGCCCGCGCGCTCTACAAAGAGCGCTGGGAAAGTTTCATCGGCAATGCCGGTGTCCTGCAATCCTTCGCGCCACAAGATGTGACGACGCGCGACTATCTCTCGAAGCTGTCCGGGCAACGGCTCTACTGGCTTAAGACCGGCAGCACTTCCGCCTCCACAAGCGTCGGCGGACATCAATCGCAATCGTCCGGCACGAGCGAAGCTGCGCAGTACATGCCGGGACCCATCTATTGGCCGCAGGGTCTCGGCAACATGGGGACTGGCCAAGCCGTATTGTTCTCGCGAGGCCGCACGGTGCGCACATGGCTTCCGGACCCGGAAGACGATGGCGACGCGCTCGGTTTGCGTAATTCGATGGAGCAAGCCAAGCGCGATTACGCGGAAATCATTTAGCGACGCGAAGTTACGCCTCGAAACCGCGCCGGAACCCATATCTCGCGCCGATTACAGCACAGAGAACGAAAGCACTCGTAATAATCCACATCGTAATAAATTCATTGGCTGCTGTGGGGTTATCCGACAGCCCCAGATAACCATCCACCATAGCATCGACAAAAAACGCCCCAACCGCGCCCAATACACCGCTACCGATGCCGAGGATCGTCGCAACACCTAATCGCTCAGTTAAACTCAGCTTTCCTTTCATTGTCACACCCTCTGCCATTACACTGAATGATTTGTGCCGCCCGCTGCGGCGCGCATGCGGCAGAACTCGCTACCACTTTGAAATCCGCACTATCGGGGGGGCGTTGTTCGACCATAACGACCGGTACCCCCACGCCGAAACCCATGTCTCATGCCAATCACAGCACCGAGGACGCCACCGACGGAAGCAACATCTTGCATATTGAGTTGAGGAATCCCCAATAAAGCCGAGGTCGCGCCACAGACTGCCATCAACCCAACCGCGCCTAAAATCCCGTAAGCACAGCCATATTGAAATGCTCCATATGGCCTAGAAAATAAAAAGCCTCTCGCTTTTTCCATCGTCACACCCACCCGCAACAAAAGTCGTAGCAATGAGCAAAACAGCAGCGCCTTTGCCCTTCCTGTGTCGTGGCCGTTGGCGATAGGGTAAAGCCATTGCCAATGGCCAGTGAACACTATGGCCAATAGTGTTCATCACGCTGGGGCTACGGAAATTCAGCAAGCAAAGTCCTTTTGCACGCTTCGCCATGTGAGTTTTGCGAGCGCTCGTTCTTGCTTACCTATAGGCGTTGCGTAGATTGCGGTTGTTTCGAGCTTCGCATGCCCCAACCATTTCTTGATGAGGCCCAGTGTTATCCGCTCTTCCGTCGCATGAATGCCGAAGGCATGTCGCAGCGCCTTTGGTTTACGAAGAAATGACGGAATATCCGCAAGCTTCATTACGTACCGCACTCGTTTCCAGCCCGTCGTCCGGCACCACGGCCAAAGCCGCACACGAGAGCGCTGACTATCCGAAAGTGCTGAACGATAGCCGAGTGCGGCGTTGAGAAGGTCGAGCAATTCGCGCGGTACTGGCACCGCTCGAAAAACTCCGCGTTCGCGGCGTTTCAGCGTCTCGAAGTTAATCGCGAGATTGTTATCATCCAAACGCTGCGGCGTTAGCGCGAGCGCCTCGGAAATGCGCGGTCCACACAGGGCAAGGACGGCGCAAAACGCGCCATCTTCACCGCCAAGCTTCAGCGCGGCGCGGATGAATGCGGCGCGCTCGGTGGGCGTAAGATATTTGCGCCGTCCTTCCTTGTCGTAAAGCGTCCAACTCATAGTCCCCGGGTGTTATCCGCCGCAGAAAAAATATCACCAGTGATCCGTTGACATCGGAAACACATAGTGAACACTATTGGCCATAATGTTTATTCCGTATACAGATAAATAAGCCAATTGGCGATGGTTTCGTTTCGGACCGACGCATACTAAATCGTGCCCTCGTCGGTCGCCGCACCGTGCGGCTGCTGGTGACCAAATTCCGGGACTTCGCGTGCGAGCGGTTTCGGGCCTATGCGCTTCTCCGCTCTGTTTGTCGTTAGCCACACAATCCCTGCGACCATCGCAAAAGCAAATAGTACGGCAAAAAGCAGGCTGTTACTGGAGCCACTCTTTTCGCCTTCGACGCTCCATTGGATCGCCAGTACTCCCAGCCACACGGCCAGAACGCCGCTCGATAAACAGGCAGCCCATTTCACGACCGTCTCAAATGTCGTCGGCGTATATCGTATGAATCTCTCGCTATGCGTTGACGGATCGAAAATAACGCTGCCTTTGACCTTCCGCTCTATCACGCAGAACTCGCCAGTTTGTTTGTCGCAATGCCACGTCTTTAGGTTGACGCGGAGGCCGTCGGGATTGACGCGGTAGAATTCGTCCCCCTCCTGCTCGAAATCACCGTCGCGTACGACAAAACCGGGAAAGTTTGCCCCTGCCAAATCCGCTGGAAGCGGCGTTCTTGGTTTGTAATCTTCTTTTCCTTTCCGGCGTCCATACCAAAGACCGGCGGCGAATAGCGCGCCAACCCAAGCAATCGAAAACTTTATCGGATGTGCCGGAATCAATTGTCCAAGCCGTTTGTTCGCCTGTACCGAGGGGCTATGCGGATCGATAGCCGAATTCGTCGAAGCTATCCGTCCGCACCTATTTGCCGACGTATCCGGCACAAACAGCCCCGGTGTGTTGCTGCCTGTCGTAACAAAGCCGTGCGGCAGACTAAACAGCAAGACCCCGTAATCGCCACCTCCCGAAGGGCCGTTGGTACAAAGGTGTTGGCCTGCATGAAACCGCCCGGGCACGTTCTGAATGTTTCCGGGCCGGACAATGCGACTGGCTACGTATTCCATGTCTGCCGTTAGAACAACAGCTCCATCGCTGCCTATTTGAGTCATCATGTTCGGCGGCAACTGGCTATCCTTCACGTCATGCCAGAATTGTTTCATAGCGCTTGAGGATGGCGCACCTAAAAACAACCAAACCAGGGCTAGCGTCCCGCTGATCCAAGCGGCGTTTTTCAACGTCCCAATAATCATCTCTTGCATGCCTCTGAATGCCGCCAATACGCGTGAGACGTGCTCGTTCATCGACTCGGCCCTTGCACCCGTGGGTATATCTGAAACTTTTTTTCGTGCGTGCGTCGAGAGGGCAGCGGCATTTTAGCGACAAAAAGCCTTAACCTCCGCCCGGATCGCGGGCGGAGGTCGCGAGAAAACCCGATTACTCGGGCTTTCCTTTGGCGGACGGTACGCGAAGGACGATTTCGGCACCTTCGAGCGGACGGGCGTTGAACTGAAGATTGAGGCCTTCGCCGTCCTTGTGCGTCCACGCTGCACCGATTTCCTGCCACGTGGATTTCTTGTCCTTGCCGTTTTTCCTCACGCTGTAGATGCGATAGGCCGGAACGGTCTTGTCGGTTTTCGTGTTGCTCATTTTCTTTTCCTTTCGATTGTGAAACCACGCTTATCGCGGCCTCGATGCGGTTCGCCCGCACGCGCGAACAAGCGGCGCTGTCAAAAGGCGGCAACGCCCTTGCCGTAATGGGGCGGGGGCCCCTGTTCGGTTTTGACGGCGGCGCGCGCGCGCGCAGAACCACGCATCAATTCGCAGGCCAGCACGTGGCTTTATGATTTTCGAAAGGAACGGAGCAACGAAACTGCCAAACCGATGCGCCCGCAATCACAGACACAGAACGGCAATGAAAGATATGGCAGGAACTATTACGGCCCGTGTTTGACGGCAATGCTTACCGCATGATTCGACCGGAAATCGATGGTGCGTATGAAAGCGCCTTTACCTCACTCATCGAAAGCCGGGGCAGGACAATCAAGAAGGTGGGCGCAACAACATAGTGGTGCGTCCAAACTACCTAAATTTGGTAACCGGAATTTCCTTTTTACTTTCATGTTTCCGGGTTAATTGCTCTGTATGCAGAGCAATGAACGTAAAACTATATCCCCTTTGAAGGCGGGCGCTGGTCTCGCGGCCTTTTGCGGAGGCGTGGCCGCTCTCTTCGCAGTGGCAGCGATTGTCACGACCGCTCCGCCCGTTGCCGCAATTCTGGTGATGGCAAAATATGTTGCCGGAGCCGCCGCATTCGGCTTTGTTGTCGGTTTCCTACCTCAGGCTGGTGTGTACGTTTGTGATAAGATCGAAAATGCTGTCTCGAGATGCTTTCGGCATCTACCCCCGGATGCTCACCCTTAAGTAATACGCGACGTAATTTCGCGAAGTAGGGTATGCCACGAATCCTAATTTTAAGATCATCCAGTTCGTGGCCATCATGGTCAAAAAGCAAAGTACCGATATCGTTACGCTGCGCCATGCGATAACTGGTGAGGCAAGGACGAAGATCAACAGAAATGAACCTAGTAAGACTACCAACCCTGCGCCAATTACTCCGATCAAAAGCACATAATATATCGAAATCCCAGGCGCTATAACTATCGTTAAAATAACTAATTCCACAATGCTTTGGGCTTTTATAATTTGATGCTCAAATCTGAATTTAAAAACAGCTTTCCACATCCAAACTACGTCTATGTAGTGACATAAAACGGTAGCGGTAATCGTCCACAAAATTAGCCAAAGTGGCGTAGCTTGGATCAGCGTAAACACAAATCGAACTTGCTGAGCATTCCAAAAGTCTGGCCCGACTCTAATAATCAGAACAGCATTAATACTGACAGCAAGGAGAGCAACGGCGAATAGAAGCCACGGTTTTGATGCAAGCGGCGCGAATATTCCGGCGTCGCCTTCTTGTTCCTCTTCAACCGGAAAGAAATTTTTAGATAACGCGGCTCTTAATCCCCGCACCACGTTCAAAAACAATGACCGTTTGTCTCTGATGAGGGACTCCGAACGGGCCGCGATAAAAGCCAATGCAAGTATCGTGACCGTGTCTCGCAAAGAAGGTGGAAGACGCCAATCAATATGCAACCGCGTTGTTATCAGTTGAATTCCGTTATCGTAGAAAGGGTAAACGTTAGATTGGTACATTCTGACCACTTCGAGCACGCCCGGATGCCACCGAAATCCGTACTTGCTCGCTGCGCTCGCGAGGGCCGTGATACCTCCGATGTAGCTACAGAAACTCCAATGGCCCCGACAATTAGCCGTAGCCAATCGCCTCGTGTTAGGCGCGGAAGCTGATCCGACTGCGTGCTATCGGCGGCATCCTCGTTCGAAATCCACTGGATATCCCCTATATCCTGGACACTGACTTGCGACATTGCATGGAAGGATCGCTAAGAACAAGGTCTCCTAGCCGCGAACAATTTTCACATGCGTTCCTCGCGGGATCATTCGACATTCGTGTGAAACGTTTAGCCTTCCCGTTCGGGAATGGCGAAAAAGGTCGGCTCCAAATAGCGCCCCGCCGCCGTCCGTTCGGCAGGCGGTCGCCGATCCTCGATGAGAGGGAATAGTGCGGGCTGCACGGCCTTCGCCGCCGCCCGCACCTGTTCACGGCGCAATTCGAGAATGTCGCGCCAGACATGGCGCTTTCCGTCGATCAAGATGGTTCGCGGGGCCATGTCGTGTTCACGCCGTAATCCGGCCCGCACGCCGCGCTTCATCGGCGTACGCCTGAAGCGTTTTATCGGCTTTGAAGTACAAATCGCGCTCGATACGCAATCCCAGCGGTCCGCGCAGGGATTCAAGTTCTGCAATCGAGACGCTGCCGATTTCCGGCTCTCCCGCGCCGAGGTCACAAAGACCGAAAGCGACCGTAGGTTCTTCCGGGTCGATTTCGGAAATGAGCCAGGTCGCGGCTCCCCACGGGCAGAATAATTTCACGACAGGTTGAAAGTCGATGGTGTTGCCATTGCGTCCGATGCACTCCCCGTTCTTCCGTCCGTTCTCTTTCAACTGCCGTTCCTGTTCCTGTGTAAATAACTTCATAGGTCTTCTCCTTTGGGCTTGGGGTTAAAGCGCAGCGCTGCGCTGAACCCCTGCCCGTCGGCGAGACCGGGGATAGCAAGTGCAAGGGCGACGGACGCGAGGGGGATCACCCGTTCTGCACAAGCGCCTTCGCGCGGAAGAACGGGGATACGCGTCCGGCGGTGCGCGATTGCGCACTTCACCCTTGCGCGCGCGAGGGGCAGCGCCCCTTAGCCTTCAAACTGAAACCAGAGTTTTTTCGGGGGTAGCAAGCGAAAGGGCGAGCATGGGGGGCTCCCGTCGAGCGGCGCGAGTGTGCCGCTGGACGGGGATACCCTTGCGAGGCTTGCGGACCCTTTTGCGCGCGGGGGGGCGAAGCCCCTTAGAGAAGGCGGCGGAAAGGAGAAACGCGGCGCGGCTCTAGCCGCGCGCGCTTCGAGTTAGGCTCTGTGCAGTCCGCCGTCAGGCGGACGAAGCAGTGCCGTCCGGGTAAAGCGGCGGCAGCAAAAAGCTGCGCGAAGCGGCGCACCCGAAGAAGCCTCAAAGAGGCAATGAGAGTGCGACCGCGGCTACCCTCCGCAAGCCTTCGCGCGCGTGATCGTCACCGCTAGGCCGAACCCCTGCTTGCGAGCTGCGCAGGGTTTCGGGGCGACCGCCGTTCCTGCCGGCGAGAGCCTAGAGCACGTTCCCGATGCGAAAGCGAGGGACGCGCCCGGAACAATTCATCCCTGAACTAGACGCGCGTTTTTCTCCCAAAACATTTTCGACGCCATAGCTGCATTCTAACGGCCATCGAACGCCTTGCGTCGGCTCTGTGACCACAAGTGCAAGCACTCCTCCTCTTCGTTCCGGTCGCAAGCGATGCAGCCCGCCTCTTTCGGCGATTTGCCTCAGCCGGAAGGCCGCAATTAGGCGGTCGAAAACGAAGGAGAAAAAAGATGCGAGCCTATTCATTGAACGAATTATTCCACCTGACGCGTAACCAGCTTTTCGAGCTTCACGCCGAGATCGTCGCCGAGCTGGCCGCATTGCCCGAATCGTTCGCAGACCGCCACATTGCCATCGAGAATTTGCGGCTCATCCGGCAGGTGCTGGCCCACCATCATCTCAAGCCGGTCGAGATTTGAGCGCTCGATATGCCAACAAAACAAGGCAATAATGTCGCTGCATTTCGGATTCTCTTTTAGGTTTGTAACGCGCCACGTTTGGAGTATTTATCTACCAGTTTGATTATTCTTTGCGAATACTACGCGATACCTCTTGTGAGGGATCACTCATGATTCCGATCACTGCTTCGATGCTTTATAACTTCGAAACGTGTCCGCACCGGGTCACGATGGACCTCTTTGCGGACCCTGCGGTTAGAGACGAGGTAAGTCCGTTCGTTCAACTGCTTTGGGATCGTGGCTACGCACACGAGAAAGAGGTCATTGCTGGCGTTGCCGCACCGCTCCTCGACCTGTCCGCGATAGGTGGCGACGAAAAGGAACGGTTGACGCTCGAAGCAATGGAGCGTGGCGAGCCGCTGATTTACAGCGGTCGGATTAGCGTTGGCGGCCTCCTCGGAATACCCGACCTATTACGCAAAGAGGCTGGCGGCTACGTCGCTGGCGATATCAAGTCAGGATCAGGTGAGGAAGGCGGCAGTGAAGAGCAGGAAGGTAAACCCAAGAGAACTTATGCAGTTCAGCTTGGCCTCTATACCGATGTTCTGGAGCAACTTGGGCGGTCCGCTGGCCGCCGTGCTTTCGTTTGGGACGTAAATAAGATTGAGGTGCCGTACGATTTTGCAACGCTATACGGCCAAAAAAATCCACGCACCCTTTGGGACGATTACCAAGAATGCCTCCGCGAAGTGCGGACCGTTGTCAGCAAGGTCGAGAACACCGCTCCGGCCTACAGCTCCGGCATTTGCAAAAACTGCGTTTGGTACACTGCGTGCCTCAAATCGCTCGAAGCAACAAATGATCTTACGCTCGTGCCGTTTCTGGGGCGCTCCATGCGTGAAGCGTTAAGTAAGAGCATCGCGTCCATTCAAGAACTAGCTGAAATTAACCCGGAAGGCTTTCTAGCGGAAAAAGGAAAAAAGACCGTGTTTCCGGGGATTGGGCCGGACACGCTGCGAAAGATGCAGGCCCGTGCAAAATTACTGACAACCAAGGACGGCGCTCCCTATCTTCGCGCGCCGGTTTCTCTTCCCGTCTCTTCGCGCGAACTTTTCTTCGATATTGAAGTCGATCCCATGCGCGATATTTGTTACCTGCATGGGTTTGTAGAGCGCGTCGGCGGCAACAACGACACAGAAAAATTTATTGCCTTCTTCGCCGACGACCCCACTGCCGAAGCGGAAGAACACGCTTTCGCACAAGCTTGGGCTTACATGCAGGCCAGTAATCCGTGCGCGATCTATTACTACTCCAAATATGAACGCACGATTTATCGCAAGCTGCGGACCAAGTATCCGCACGTTTGCTCCGAAGCAGACTTGGAAGCATTGTTCGATCCGGTGCATGCCGTCGATTTGTATTACGATGTTGTTTTAAAGGCGACCGAGTGGCCTACGCGAGATTTTTCGATTAAGACGCTCGCCAAGTATCTGGGCTTCAATTGGCGGGACTCCCATCCGTCTGGAGCGGCATCCATCGAATGGTTTGATCGATGGGTCACCACACATGATCCAGCAATTCGCCAACGTATTCTCGATTACAATGAGGACGACTGCCGGGCAACGCGAGTGCTGCTTGATGGGATTAGAGCAATGGTGCCTTAGGTGAATATGAGTTGAGTGGATGCACAAATTGAACAAGAATGAGGTTTACTTATTATGGACAGCATACATGATCCATCGCAGTGCGTCGCTCAACTAAGGCAAACACTCGCCGCAGACAAGCTGTCCGTTGGGTTTTTCCTCGGTGCAGGTTGTCCATGCTCAGTGCGTATTCCTGATGAGATCGTAGGTGCCGAACGCCCACTCATACCTGACATTAAAGGAATGACGGTTGACGTGAGCAAACGCGTCAACGCATGCCCCAAAAATGGGGAGGCTTTCAAAAAACCGGTAAAAATTCTTAACGACGATAGCAAGGCAGCGCTAACAATCGAAACGATGTTGAATTGTATCCGCGCGCTGCGGGAGGTCGCCGGAAAAGCTATAGTGCGCGATTTATCCTTTGCTGAATTGGATTCCCTTGACCACGAAATATGTAAAGCCATCAAAGAAACAGCGACGTGTGATCTTCCAGGTAATTCGACTCCGTATCATGCGTTGGCAAATTTTATTCGTACTCACAGGTTTCCGATTTCTGAGATTTTCACCACAAACTACGATGTTTTGATGGAGCAAGCTCTCGAAACTTGCCGCGTTCCCTATTTTGACGGATTTGTCGGTTCATGTCGTCCATTCTTCGACCAGCGCGCAATTGAAGACGATCATATTGCTATCCGCTGGTCCCGCCTTTGGAAGCTACACGGTTCGATCAATTGGAGGTTCAATAGGCCGTCGAGGACTGTTTTTCGTAGTACGGATGTGCGGGATGGGGATGAGCTTCTGATCCATCCTTCCCACCTAAAGTATGACGAGAGCCGCAGAATGCCTTATTTTGTCATGATAGATCGCCTGCGCGGCTTTCTAAGAAATAGTGAGAAGCCGGTAGCACTTGTGGTCATTGGATATTCGTTTGCCGACGAACATATCAATGAAGCGATCATGGAAAGCCTCAAGGTCAATGCTTCAGCGGCATGCTTTGCACTGCAATTCGGGGAATTAGCCGAATATCCAAAAGCGAAAGGGCTTGCAGCAGATAATCCAAATCTATCGTTGCTCGCTGCTGACGCTGCAATCATACGCCGCAAAGAAGGTGTTTGGCTTGCTCCACCGGCCACGGATATCGCCGCACTGAAATGCGCATTTGAAATGGTGAAACCGATCAAATCTGCTGCCGGGGGCGAGAAAACAGGACAGGACGAAGAACAATCGGACAAGCCAAAGCCGTGCCGGTTTATTGCCGGTGATTTCAAACATTTCGGAGAATTCTTAGGTGAGTTCTCTCAATATGGGACCACCGGCGGCGGGGGGCTTGGCTGATGAACAACGATCCGACTTTTCTTGGCACAGTTGAAGACGTCAGTGGTGCCACCGTTCGATCAAGTTGGGCCAAGCAACAGTATCTGGGCTGAGCTTCATTGAGGGTCAAAAGCTATAGAGTCGGACAAGTCGGCGGGTTTTTCAGAATTCCGCTGGGGTTTGTGAATCTCTACGGCGTCATTTCTCAGGTCGGCGCAAGTGCAGTGCCGGAAAGGCTCGCCGACGTCGATCAACATGGCAACCGCTGGATGACGGTTCAGCTGGTTGGAGAAGGGCACCCCGGTGTTGGCTTTGATCGGGGCATTTCCCAGTTCCCGACTGTGGGTGACCCAGCACACCTTGTGACAGAGCATGATCTTCGCACGATATACGGACGTCCAAATGACCCTCGCTTTGTTCAAGTAGGTCGATTGGCAAGCGCAAACTCCATTCCAGCACTTGTAGAAATCGACAAGCTTGTTACCCGGCATAGCGCCGTTGTCGGAACTACAGGCTCTGGAAAGTCCACAACGGTGGCAGGAATTCTTACTGCGCTATCTGATAGCGCCTTGTATCCATCTGCTCGTATCTTGGTGATCGACATTCATGGCGAATACGGAAAAGCGCTAGCGGACCGAGCCGCAATTTTTCGAGTAAACGCTGATCCAGAGAAAGGCGAGTATCCGCTCTATATACCTTATTGGGCGATGACACTCGATGAGTTGTTGCCAATTACTTTAGGTGCGATCGAGAACAGTGGAGACCGTGGAGCGATCATCGATCGTATTACGGGCCTCAAACTCAGTGCTCTCTCAAAATCGGCAAAAACGGGAGTCTCAGCCGACAGTCTGACCGTTGACACACCGGTGCCATTTAGCATCCAGACCATGTGGTACGATCTTCATTGTGAGATGCGCGCAACACATTACGAAAAAACCGGCCAGCCACAGTCACGACAAACATGGGCTTTGGAAAAGAATGCGAAAGGCGGAGAATTCATCGGGGATGTGATGCGGTGCATACCGCCTAGATTTTTACCTCCGAAGGATGACAAGAACGACCCCGAGAAGATTCGCCTGAGCAGATCCAATTTGGGCATTGGTCGTGCGGTCGATGCTCTGGGTTCCAGATTACGTGATCCGCGTTTCGATTTTCTCTTGCGCCCGGGTCCCTATCTGCCGGATGAGAAAGGGAAGACGGAGTTAGATTTGGATTCTCTGCTTGCCGGTTGGCTCGGAGACACAAAGCCTATAACAATTCTTGATCTCTCCGGTATTCCTCCTTCGATTCAATCCGAGCTGGTCGGGTCTCTACTCCGAATTATATATGACGCATTATTTTGGGCGCGTAACATTCCTGAAGGCGGTCGCGAGAGGCCACTCCTAATCGTTCTTGAAGAAGCACATGCCTACTTGGATCAAAAGCAAATGGCGGCGGTTGCTGTTAGGCGAATAGCAAAAGAAGGTCGTAAGTATGGAATAGGCATGATGCTTGTTAGCCAACGTCCGGCCGAAATTGATCAAACTATTCTCTCGCAGTGCGGAACAATTTTTGCTCTTCGTCTCAGCAACTCCGTAGACCGTGGCCACATAAAGGGAGCTGCGAGCGACAATTTAGATGGCTTGTTTGCGATGTTGCCCGTCCTAAGAACTGGTGAAGCTGTGATTGTTGGCGAGGCAGTCAATCTCCCAATACGGACATTGATTGACAGACCCAGCTCAAAGCGCAGACCAGACAGCACCGATCCGAAAGTAGTTGTGCCGGGCAGCGAAGCGGAGGGATATGAAAGTCCAGCCGGTTGGAATCAAAAGCGCGATCCTTCGGACTACGCTGAAGCGGTTGAACTTTGGCGACGGCAAGACGCCCGATCCAAACGCGGAACGACTAACTCGAGTTCAAAGCGCAAAAAAGCAAAATGAAGGGAAGGAAGCTATGCATCGATTGCCCGTGACATCATCTAACATTTCTGAAATCGGCTATGATGAGGAACGAAGAATTTTGGAAGTTCTGTTCCACAGCGGGAGTGTGTACCAGTATTTTGATGTCCCCCCCCAAGTGTATCAAGAGTTGATAAATGCTGGTTCCGTTGGACAGTATCTGAACGCCAATATAAAAGGTAATTATAGGTACGCCCGCGTTTGAAGGTATAGCCGCCGTTGTGATCGATTCCACTAAATGAGAGGAATCAAGAAGATTTGGTGCGGGCGGCCGGACTTGAACCGGCACAGGCCTTGCGGCCCTACGGATTTTCGTACCACTTCGACTTTCGCCGCCGCCCTACTCAGGACGTTTGTGGTCTGGACTATACCTTCACCGTTGCGTCGCCGCTTTAGGTGCTGCCCGTCTAGTCTCTACACCTTCCCGTTTCCGGGCTTGGCTCGGGATTGCCGTTGAAGGTTTCCCCGAATTTGAGCAGTTCTACATCGGCGATTTCCCGCCGAGCACTCAATTGCTTAAGTCCGTTGCGTCTACCATTTCGCCACGCCCGCTAACCAATCAAGTTATAGCGCGGTCCAGAAAATCCGCCACAAATTCGTGCGGAGGCAGGTCATTTAGTTCGTAAGGGCTTTTTGGCCCTCTTTTGGACTGCCCGGGGCTTACGTTGTTCGGCCTGTGCTGAAAGTTCGGCTAGCGGTTTACGCGATTTGCGGACGTTGATCGCCGCCGCGTCGAGCTGGTCCTTAATGTGAGATGCGTAGTATTTTTCGATCATCTCCACACTGGTGCGGCAGTTCTTCGCAATCTGGTAGATGTCGGCCCCTTCCATCAGACGCATACTGATATAAGTATGGCGAAGGCTATACGCAGTGCGCGGGTTGCCTTCACGGTCCTCCCTCATTTTGAGTTCGGTCAGGATATCCTTGAACAGCTCTCGGTGAGTGTTTGGGAATATCAGGTCCGTGGGTTCCGGTTTTGCGAGCTGCACCTTCGGTTTGGCGTTCGCGGGGGCAGCGCCCTTTGGCTCGCCCCCCTCGGCCGGAACAGGCATTGGACGTAGGCGGTCGTTCAACCGCCTGAAGGGGTGTACTGCGCCGGGCATACTCTTGCAGTACCCAACGCCTCGTTTACCTCGGACCTTGATCTCAAGGATCGTCTCGTTCGTGGCCCGATCCTTTGCGATCTCAACATCCCGAAACTCCAGCCGGAGCGCCTCGTCCGGGCGCAATCCGGTGTTCGCCATGAAGAGCACAAAATCGTGAAGCTGTTCGCAGGCCCACTTCCAACGCTTCTTTGGTGGATTCTTCGCCCGTTCTCCAGTCGCAGTGTAGAGCTTTTTGTATTCTTCCGGCGAAAACCACGCGCGATGCGTGATTTTGGTCGATGCCTGATAGGGAGGCGACAGATTGGGAAGTTGATCGAGCCAACCATGCCGGTTGGCAGTCTTCAATATCTGTCTGAGACAAACGATTTCTTGATGAAGGGTACTGCGTGAGGGAGGTCGTGGATCGTCCTGTTTATCTGGCGGCAGCTTTTTGCCCTCTGCCTTAGCCTTCGCCTTATCTCGTTCGGCCTTTGCTTTGTGATGCTGATCTACCCGAGACATTCCGGTTTTCATCCGGTGAATCCGGTAGTCCTGAACTGTGCCCGCTGTGATCTCGGGGAGGACCATATTTCCGAAGAAGGGGTCGAGGTGATTTTTGATTCTGTATTTATGGCTTTGGACGTAAATGGGGCTTCGTTGTCCCAACGTGATGGTCTCGAATTCGTCGATGAAGCGGGAGGAGGCCTCATGGAAGGTTTTGCCTTCCTTGATCTCTCCCGCCCGGTACTTGCCCATAAGACCGAGATACCAGTCACGCGCCACGTCCTTCGCACGGGAGAGACTGTCTTCTTTTGTGGTCGCGCGCTTCTGTCTTCCGGCGATTGAACACGAGCACCACCAATGCGGACTGTTCGGCCGCATGTAGAGTTGCACTCTGTCATCCATCAGATAATGGCGCGTCGTTTCCATCGTGCGTCGTGTGCTTGAAAATGTGCTTTTGTGCTAGCTCTGTGTTAGCTTTATACTAGCATAATATGCTGAAAACACTATTAAAAAATGAATTTGTCTCGATTTTAAGTCCGCTGCGTCTACCCGTTCCGCTATGATCGGATTGCGGCGCCCCAACTGGCGCAACGCTGCAGTCGATCTCGTTTCGCAGAAACGAACTTGAGATGCAACTTGTAGACGAGTGACCGCACAAAACCATATATATGTCAGTATGTTGTGCGCCATTGACAGGGCAGGGGCGGTGACTATAGTCCGCCGCCTTCCGCCAAGAAATCCGTCTTTGCGGACCGCCAACATTGGATCCTTCATGAGCAAACGCAGCACTGCAAAATTCAAGATCGACCGCCGCATGGGCGAAAGCATTTGGGGCCGCGGCAAAAGCCCGGTCAACAAGCGCTCTTACGGCCCCGGCCAGCACGGTCAGCGCCGCGCCAAGAAGCTCTCCGATTACGGCACCCAGCTGCAAGCCAAGCAGAAGCTTAAAGGCTATTACGGCAACATCACCGAGCGGCAATTCCGCAAATATTATCAGGAAGCCTCGCGCCGCCCCGGCGACACCGGTGAGAACATGATCGGCTTGCTCGAACGCCGTCTCGACGCCGTGGTTTATCGCGTCAAATTCGCGCCGACGCCTTTCGCGGCCCGTCAAATGGTTTCCCACGGTCACGTGAAGGTCAACGGACGGCGCATCACGGTTTCCTCCTATTCCGTGAAAGAGGGTGACACGATCGAGCTGACGGCTAAGGCGCGCGATATGGCGCTGGTGCTGGAAGCCTCCAAGACTCCCGAACGCGACACGCCCGATTACTGCGAAGTCGATCACGGCAAGATGGTGGCGAAGTTCCTGCGCACCCCCAAGCTTTCCGATGTTCCTTACGCCGTACAGATGCAGCCGCATCTGATCGTCGAATTCTATTCGCGTTAAACGGTTCGAATTGCACTTTGGCGAAAGCCCCGCGATGATCGCGGGGCTTTTTGCTTTTGGAGGGGCGCGATGGGATATGTCCTTTACGGCGACAAAGGCTCCGGGGCGTTTTGCGTCGAAGCGGCTTTGGCCGAAGCGGGCGCGGAATACGAATTCCAAACCATTTCGCTCGACCGAAATGAACAGAAATCGCCCACGTTTCTGGCCGTCAATCCGAGCGGCAAAATCCCGGCGCTAAGATTGCCGAACGGCGAAATCGTGACCGAGACGGTTGCGCTGTTGCTCACGATTGCCGAGCGTCATCCCGAGGCCGCGCTTTTGCCGCCCGACCGCGCACAAGCGCTGCGCTGGATCGCGTTTTTGGCTTCGGAGGTCTATCCGATGGTCGAAATCTACGACTATCCCGCCCGTTTCGTGCCGGAAGGCGACGCGGCCGAGGCGCTTAAGCGCAAGGCTCTTGAACGCGTCCGCGACCGCATGCTGGTGGTGGAACGCGCGGTCGTCGGGCCTTGGCTGCTTAAGAGCGGATTTTCCGCCGCCGATCTCTATGTCGCGATGTTCAGCCGCTGGCAGGAATGCCGGCTCGACGGCTGGCGCGAGGCCCATTTGCCGAAGATATGCGCCATCGCCGCCGCACTTTCCCAACGCCCGGCCATCGCAGCGGTCTGGAAGAGTTATTTCCCGAAGGGCTAAACTGCCCTTCTTTTTGGGGGCGCCTATGACATCGCGACGGGCTGTAATCGCCGGAGGCGCGGGCGCCGCTGTGTTGGCGGCGCTGGGCTATCGCGCTTGGGACCGCGGCGTGTTTTCCGTCGGCGAAGGCCTGGCGTACGAACCGTGGAACGAATGGCAAGGCCATGCGGGCGAAGGTTCGCGCCGTCCACTCCATGCCGCAATTCTAGCGGCCAGCGCACACAACACGCAGCCTTGGATTTTCGAGCCGAAGGAAGACTCGATCACGGTCTATGCGGATCGCGCGCGCAATTTGGGGACGTTCGATCCCTTCCGCCGAGAAATGCATCTGAGCTTGGGATGCGCCATAGAAAACCTGAGACACATAGCCTTAACGCTAGGATTGGCTTCGTCGATGGATATTGTGCGGGGCCGGCTCGCAATCGATCCATCACGCGAGCCATTCAAGGTTGCGCAGATAAGACTCGAGCCACATGATATGTGCGGTGTCGAACCGATATGCGGCGACATTGAGGGACTCGCGGCGGCTATTCCCGTACGTCACACCAATCGCGGGCCTTATCTCGCGGAGCGTGCGATCTCGCCGAATGTGCTAAAGCGTTTAACCAGCCGTTTATCCGGCGCGCGCGTCGTCCTTATCCAGGACCAAGGCGCATCCAAAGAAATGGGTGCAATCATTGTCGATGCGACACGGCGCATTATCGCAGACAAACAGATGTCGGCGGACAGTGCGCATTGGTTCCGTACCGGCCGGCGGGAAATCCTTACCCATCGCGACGGCGTAACGACCGACACGGCGGGATTGTCGCCGCTCATGACAGCTGCCTCGAAGTTGATGCCGGATGTCAGCGCGCAGTCGGCCGATGATTATTGGCTGGCAGCGACACGCGACGTGCAGGTTCCGACGGCAGCGGTGTTCGGGATCTTACTGGTAAAGGATCGCTTGGATATGGCTGAGGCGCTCGCAACAGGGCAGGCGTGGCAGATGCTGCATCTTAGCGCGACCGTCCACGGCATTGCTGCGCAACCGATGAATCAGCCGGTGGAAATGGTGGATCGCAATGAGATGCTAGGTCGGCCCGATGTTTTCAAATCAGCGCTGAAGAAACTCGCCGGATCGAAGGATTGGGAACCGACCTTTGTGTTCCGTCTCGGTTACGCCGAACGTCCGGCGCTGCCCTCGCCGCGGCGGCCATTGGACGATGTTATTCGGACGACCGGATTTGCTTAAGCGTTTTCCAGCGCGATGCCTTTTTCGGCGAAGAAGCTTTTCAATTCGTCACTTTCGTGCATCTGGCGGATGATGTCGCAGCCGCCGACGAATTCGCCTTTGACGTAAAGCTGCGGAATGGTCGGCCAGTTGGAGAATTCTTTGATCCCCTGGCGGATTTCCGGGTCTTTCAGCACGTCGACGGCTTTGAATTTGACGCCAAGGTCGGAGAGGATTTGCACCACCGCCGCCGAGAAGCCGCATTGCGGGAAGACCGGTGTGCCTTTCATGAAGAGCAGCACGTCGTTGGATTTTACGTCTTCGGCGATGCGGTCTTTGATGCTGGGCATGTCAGGGCCTCGATGGGATCGACCCTGAAATAAGGTCGCTGCGGCGCAGCGTCAAGCAAATCAGGGTTTCGCCGAAGTTTGCAGTGACAGCGCGTGGAGCACGCCGCCCATGCGGCCCTTCAGGGCGTCATAAACCATCTGATGTTGCTGCACCCGACTTTTGCCTTTGAAAGCGGCAGAGGTAACCATGGCCGCGTAGTGGTCATTGTCGTCGGCCAGCGGCGTGATCGTAACATCCGCATCAGGGAATGCGTCACGGATCAGTTTCTCAATTTCGCCGGCGGCCATCGCCATTAGAGTTCGCCCGTCATATAGGCCGGGAGCCAATTTTCATGCGCTTTGCGTAATTCGCCAAGCGCGATCTCGCCTATGTCTTCGACCGCGAGTTTATCGTCTCCCGTCTCTCCGATCAAAGCCGCAGCGATGCCTGCCTGTTTTGCTTGCGAAACAATACGTTCGGCGAGATCCGGCGACGCAGCGATCAGATAACGCGCCTGATCTTCGCCGAACAAGGCAGGGATAGTGCCCGACGCGACAGTTGCGCCGATGTTTCCGGCCAGCGCCATTTCGGCAATTGCGACCAGCAATCCGCCGTCGGAAAGATCGTGCACCGTGTCGATGCGGCCTTGTTCGATCAACCCACGCACAAACTCGCCATTCTTCTTTTCGATTGCGAGATCGACGGACGGGGCAGCACCTTCTTCTCTGCCTTCCACTTCGCGCAAATAAACCGATTGGCCGAGATGACCTTTGGTCTCGCCGATTAAAATGATCGCATCGGCTTCGCGCTTGAAGGCAATGGTTGCCATGCGGTGCACATCCTTCAACAGCCCGACGCCGCCAATGGTGGGTGTGGGAAAGATGCCTTCGCCTTGCGTCTCGTTGTAGAGCGAGCAATTGCCCGACACGATGGGGAAATCCAGCGCGCGGCAAGCTTCGCCCAAGCCGTCGATTCCCGCCACGATCTCGCCCATCATCTCGGGCTTTTCGGGATTGCCGTAATTCAGACAATCGGTGACGGCGAGGGGCCGCGCGCCAACCGCAGTGATGTTGCGCCAGCATTCGGCAACCGCTTGCTTGGCACCTTCATATGGGTCGGCCTTGCAATAGCGCGGCGAAACGTCGGTCGAAATCGCCAGAGCTTTGTCGGTGCCGTGCACACGCACAACCGCCGCATCCCCGCCCGGTCTCTGCAGCGTGTCGGCCATCACGCTGTTGTCGTATTGCTCCCACACCCAGCGCTTGGAGCACATGTCGGGGCTGCCTAGGATTTTCACCAGCGATTCCATAACCGGGCGTGAGGCATCGAAGGACGGGGTTCCCGTCATGGGCGCGCGTTTGACGAAGGGCCGCTCGTAAACCGGCGCGGCATCCGATAACGAACCGACCGGCATATCGGCGACCACTTCGCCTTTGTGTTTGACGATCAAGCGATGCGTGTCGGTGGTGACGCCGATCACCGCGAAATCCAATTCCCATTTTTTGAAGATGCGCTCGGCTTCCGCTTCCCGGCCGGGCTTGAGCACGGCCAGCATGCGTTCTTGGCTTTCCGACAACATCATGTCGTAAGCGGTCATATTGGTTTCGCGCTGCGGCACCTTATCGAGATCGATAACGATGCCCGCGCCACCCTTGTCGGCCATTTCGGACGAGGAGGAAGTGAGACCGGCGGCGCCCATATCCTGAATGGCGATGATGGCGTCGGTCGCCATCAATTCGAGACAGGCTTCGAGCAGCAGCTTTTCGGTGAAGGGATCGCCCACTTGTACGGTCGGGCGTTTCTCCTCCGAATCTTCATTGAATTCGGCCGACGCCATGGTAGCGCCGTGAATGCCGTCTCGCCCGGTCTTCGAGCCGACATAGACGACGGGATTGCCGGCACCTTTGGCGGCGGAGAGAAAAATTTTGTCGGTGCGCGCCAAGCCGACGCACATCGCGTTGACCAAAATGTTGCCGTTGTAAGAACGGTGGAAATTCACTTCGCCACCGACCGTGGGCACGCCCATGCAATTGCCGTAACCGCCGATGCCGGAGACCACGCCCGCCACCAGATGGCGCGTCTTGGGATGGCCCGGTTCGCCGAAGCGCAGCGAATTCATCACCGCGACGGGGCGCGCGCCCATGGTGAAGACATCGCGCATGATGCCGCCGACGCCGGTGGCCGCACCCTGATAAGGCTCGATGAAGCTCGGATGGTTGTGGCTTTCCATCTTGAAGATCACCGCGTCGCCGTCGCCGATATCGACCACGCCGGCATTTTCACCCGGGCCTTGCAGCACCCAAGCCGCCGTGGTCGGCAATTTGCGCAAATGAGCGCGGGTCGATTTGTAAGAGCAGTGCTCGCTCCACATCACCGAGAATACGCCAAGCTCGACGAGATTCGGTTCGCGGCCGAGCAGGTCTTTGATCTTGGCGTATTCCTGCTCGTTGAGGCCGTGCTCGCGAACGATTTTCGGTGTGATGGCGGTCATGTCAGCGCTTCGATCAGACTTTCAAACAAGGCGCGCCCATCGGTGCCGCCCAAGAGCGGATCGCAGACACGTTCGGGATGCGGCATCAACCCCAGCACATTGCGTTTCTCGCTGAGGATGCCGGCGATGTTGCGCGCCGAGCCATTTGGGTTATCGCCCTCGGCATAACGAAAGGCGACGCGGCCCTCGCCTTCGAGACGGTCGAGTGTCTCATCGTCGGCGAAGTAATTTCCTTCCCCATGCGCCACCGGAAACACCACGCGTTGACCGTGATTGTATTTGCGGGTGAAGGCCGATTGCGTTTCGTTGACTTCGAGAGCGACGGGGCGGCAGGCAAATTTGAGGCCGGCATTGCGGATCAACGCGCCGGGCAGCAGTCCCAATTCGGCAAGCACCTGAAAGCCGTTGCAGATCCCAAGAATGAGCCGGCCCTGTTGGGACTTGGCGATGACGTCCTGCATGACGCGCGACAGTCGCGCCATCGCACCGCAGCGCAGATAGTCGCCATAGGAAAATCCGCCGGGCAACACGATCAGGTCGACGTCATCGGGCACTTTGCTGTCAGCGTGCCACACCATATATGGTTTTTTGCCCGATATTTGTTCGAGGGCGACCGCCGCATCGCGGTCGCAATTGGAAGCGGGAAAAACGATAACGGCGGATTTCATACGTACACCTCCGGAAATCCCATATCGTCGCCTTTCTCAAACGCATACATGCGGCCCAGCGGCAGTTTTGTCGTATATCGCAGGTAAGTCGGAATCATTTTCAGTGCCAGTTCCAGAGACTGAAACGCATCAACCCCGTGTATTTCCTGATGAATGACATTTCTTCCAAACGTGATGCGGACTTGACAGGTATGGCAGCGGTCATCTGCAAATGGCCGGCCAATTTCGACGCTGACTTTGGCGCGCGAACCTTCAACTGCTAAATAGCGTCGAGCCACTAAATTCTTAAACGGTCGCTTGGCTTTCGCCATGCCTAGCCCTTCAGCTCGATCTCGTATTTCTCGATGACGGTGTTGGCGAGCAGCTTCTCGCACATGTCTTTGAGGCTGGCGCGGGCCTTGGCCTCGTCTTTTTCCGTCAATTCGATTTCGATAAGCTTGCCCTGGCGGACTTCACCGACGCCGCCGAAACCCAGATTGTTCAACGCATGTCCGATGGCTTTTCCTTGCGGATCGAGGACACCGTTCTTCAACGTCACAAATACGCGCGCTTTCATGTCGCTCCACCTTGTCCCTCCCTTGAAAGGGGAGGGTGGATCGGCGTCAGCCGATCCGGGAGGGGTCATGTCTGTGCATCGAGGATTGACCCCACCGCCTCGCTGCGCTCGGCACCTCCCCCTTTCAGGGGGAGGAAAACTCACTTCACCAACATCGGACCTTTCGCTTCTCCTTGCCCCGATTCGGGCATGATTCCCAAGCGCCGTGCGACTTCGGAATAAGCTTCCATCAAGCCGCCCATATCACGGCGGAAACGATCCTTGTCCATCTTCTCGTTGGTCACATTGTCCCATAGTCGGCAGGAATCGGGGCTGATTTCGTCGGCCAGAACGATGCGCATGTAATCGTTCTCCCACAGCCGTCCGAATTCCACCTTGAAATCCACCAGCTTGATGCCGACGCCGAGGAATAGACCGGAGAGAAAATCGTTGATGCGAATGGTGAGGTTCACCATGTCGTCGAGGTCTTGCGGCGAAGCCCAGCCGAAGGCGGTGATATGTTCTTCGCTCACCCAGGGATCGTGCAGCGCATCGTTCTTATAGTAATATTCGATGATCGAGCGCGGCAGCGCGGTGCCCTCCTCGATGCCCAGGCGTTTGGACAACGAACCCGCCGCTACATTGCGCACCACCACTTCGAGGGGGATGATCTCCACCTCTTTGATAAGCTGCTCGCGCATATTGAGACGGCGCATGAAATGCGTCGGCACGCCGATCGCATTCAGTTGCGTCATCAGATATTCGCTGATGCGGTTGTTGAGCACCCCTTTGCCCTCGATCACCGCCTTCTTTTGGGCGTCGAAAGCCGTGGTGTCGTCCTTAAAATACTGGATGACCGTTCCAGGCTCCGGCCCCTCATAGAGGATCTTGGCTTTGCCTTCGTAGATCATGCGCCGGCGCTTCATCATTTTTCTCCGCCTGAAACGCGAAACGGGGCATCGACCGCGCGCCCCGTCGAAGCGGCAAAATAGCGATGCGACGGCGGTACGGCAACGTGAATGAAGGCGCAGGGCGCCAGACCGTCGCAGGCTGTCCGAGTCTGGGTTAGAATGTCGCCGGGACATTCGGCCTGTTTCAATTCACTATTGACTTTCAAGGGGTTATGAATGGCGGATGGGTTTGAGGATCGCGAAAAAGCCTATGAGGACAAATGGGCTCACGAGCAGGCTTTGCGCTTTAAGGTCGCCGCGCGACGCAACAAGCTTGTGGGTCTTTGGGCCGCGGGGGAATTGGGGCTCTCCGACGAGCAGGCGGAGGCCTACGCCAACACCGTCATTGCCGCGGATCTGAAGGGCGGCGGAGACACGGACGTCTTCCAAAAAATCCGCCGCGATTTCGATGCCGCCAAGCTGACTCATAGCGACCATATGTTGCATCGCAAGCTGGAAGAGCTGCTCGCGGTGGCGCGAGATCAGATCATGAGCCCGCCGAAACCCTAACCGCCGCGTAATTTCGCCAACGCTTCAGAAAGGCACCGCGATAATGGGACGCTGTACATTCCATGCTCGGTGCGGAGGGATTAGGAAACGATCTCAATCGTCACGCCCAAGACGCCATAATGATGATTGTCCCGCCAGACGCGGGCGTCGCCGATCATTTGCACAAGCGAGTCGATTTGTTTCCGGACATCGCTGGATGTTTGCGATGTGCCGGTGATGCGGATCGTATAAGGCGATCTGCTGCGGATCATCGCTTCGGCCACGGTATCGAGATCGCCACCATCGGGCGCATCGATCGCGCTGCGCATCGCTGCCAGGAATTCATTCGGGGATTTCCATCCGCCGGCATCTAGTGTCGTGGTTTCGAAGTTCGCCATATCACCCATATCAGCACCTATCGCGAACTTCGAAACCAAAACGACACTAGCATCAAGTGGTTGGCTAGTGTCCTGTCGATTCCGAAATTCGAACGAGGCCGATATCAGATGCAACGAATTTCGGAATCGGGACAGTAGCGCGATGATCCGTCTCGCCATCAGTCTCTGAAGACACGGTCGAAAATCATGTCGACCTGTTTGAAATGATAGATAAGGTCGAATAGCTTTTCGAGTTCCTTGGCCGTCAGAAGTCGCGAGACATCGGGATCGGCCTTGAGCAGATCGAGCAGCGTCCCTTCGCCGTTCCATGCCCGCATCGCATTTTTCTGCACCAGGGCGTAGGATTCCTCGCGCCCCATTCCTTTTTGCGTCAATGCGAGAAGCACGCGCTGGCTGTGCACCAAGCCATGCGTCTTATCCAAATTATCCTGCATGCGCTCGGGATAAATGACTAGTTTGCCGATTACATTCGCCATGCGGGCCAGGGCGAAATCCAGCGTAATCGTCGCGTCGGGACCGATGAATCGTTCCACGGAAGAATGCGAGATATCGCGCTCATGCCAGAGCGCCACATTTTCCAAGGCCGGCGTCACATAAGAGCGCACCATCCGCGACAAGCCGACGATATTCTCGGTCAGGATCGGATTGCGCTTGTGCGGCATGGAGGAGGAACCCTTCTGGCCGGCCGAGAAGAATTCTTCCGCTTCCCCAACTTCCGTGCGCTGCAAATGGCGGATTTCCGTCGCCAGACGTTCGAGCGAGGCGGCCACGACGCCAAGTGTCGCGAAATACGCCGCATGGCGATCACGCGGGATCACCTGGGTCGATACCGGTTCCGAGCGGAGCCCCATTTTGGCCGCGACATAGGATTCCACTGCCGGATCGACATTGGCGAAAGTGCCGACCGGTCCCGAAATCGCCGCGGTGGAAATTTCCGCGCGTGCCGTTTCCAGCCGCGTCCGCGCCCGTTGGAATTCCGCATAATAGCCAGCCAGTTTCAGGCCGAAGGTGGTGGGTTCGGCATGAATGCCATGACTGCGCCCGATAGTTGGGGTGTATTTGTGCTCGAAGGCGCGGGTTCTCAGTGCCACCAGCAACAGATTGACATCGTCGATCAGGAGATCGGCGGCGCGGCGCAGCTGCACGGCCAGACAGGTGTCCAGCACGTCGGACGAGGTCATGCCTTGATGTACGAAGCGCGCTTCGGGGCCGACGATTTCGGACAAATGCGTCAGAAACGCGATGACGTCGTGTTTGACCTCGCGCTCGATCTCGTCGATGCGCTCGACATCGAATTTGGCGGCTTTGCCTTTTTCCCAAATCCTCGCCGCGGCTTCTTTGGGAATGATGCCGAGCTTGGCCATCGCATCGGCGGCATGCGCTTCGATCTCGAACCAGATGCGGAACTTGGTCTCGGCCGACCAGACGGCCGTCATGTCGGCGCGGGCGTATCGCGGAATCATGCGCCGTTTCTAGACCGGCGGCGGGCTTTGGGAAAGACCCGGCAGAGTAACCGCGGCGATCAAATCGCGCGTAACGGCCTCTTTGGGAACCCGCAAGATATCGACGATTGGGCCGCGCTCCACGATTTTCTTGTCGTGGAATACCATGACTTCCTCCGCCAGCGCTTGAGCGACGGTGAAATCCGAGGTGATGACCAGGAACGCGGGCCCTTGATGGGTGCGAAAATCCGTCAGCACTTCGCGCATGATGGTCTGGGCGAAAGCATCGAGCCCGCGCAAAGGCTCGTCCACCACGGCCAGAAGCGGGGCGCCGACGATGGCGCGCGCCACTTGCAAACGCCGTTTGTCGAAGGCGTTGAGCGTGGCCACGCTGCGTTTGCCGTCATGCGAGGCGAGGCCGACGCGCATCAAGGCCCCTTCGCGATAGCCCGCCACCAGATCGCCCGAAAGATTCAAATGTGCTCGCAATGGCTCGTCTACCGTGTCCCACAACGTCATACGCGGGTCGAGCGCGTCGTCGGCGCCAGTGATAAACGCGATGCGCCGGCGCAACCGCGAGGTCATGGTCTGCGACAAGATGTTAAGATCGACCGCATCGAACACGACACGGCCGGCCGGGGCGCGATCCAAGCCCAGTACCGCGCGCGCCAATTCGCGGCGGCCCGATCCTTCCTCGCCGACCAATGCCAGGGAGGCACCGCGGCGCAGTTCGAAGGTGATCGCATCGCGTCCGCTTGGCGCCGTAGCGGCCTTCCGGCTGCGTTCGAGATCGAGACCATAGACCTGCAGCAAGGGCTGGCCGCGTGCCGCGCTGCGTCCCTTGGGCCGGTCGAGCGAAAGCCGCGGCAACGCTTTGAACAGCGTTTGGGTATAGGCATGCGCATGGCCGCTGGCCAGACGTGCCGCATCCCCTTCTTCGACGACGCGTCCGTCGCGGATGACAATCACGCGTCCGCCAAGCCGTGCCGCCGGTTGCAATCCGCCCGTGGCATAGATCAGCGCAAAACCAAGGCGCTGTTGTTCATCGGCCAGAACCTTGAGCAGCGTCCGTACCGCGGTCGGACCGAGATCGGCCAACGCATGATCGGCCAGCACCAATTCCGGCGTCTGGGCGCACACGGCCGCGAGCAATCCGTAAGCCGTGATCGTCGGATCGAGTGCAGCGGGTTTCTGATCGAGCGCCGCAAATGGCGGTGCACCTTCGAGCCTTTCAAAAGCGATACGCAATTCCTCGCGGGCGCTTGATTGCGGCGAACCCAATTTGCGCGCCACAAGGCGGGTCAATTGCGACTGCACACTGGCATGGGGCGCAAAGGGCCGCGCCAAAGGATTGGGTAGATAAGCGATCGGAATGGTGGTGCGCGCGCGCTTCGCGGCGGGGCGGACCTCGCCATTGCCAAACCCCAATGTGCCGGAAATCGTATCGGACTTGTCGGCAAAACCGCCGAGCACGCGCATCAAAGCCTCTTTGCCCGAACCGTCTTCGCCCAGCACGACAACCGTCTGGCCGGCATCGAGACTCAGCGAGAAGCGGTCGAGTTCGGGCCGTTGGGCGCCGGACTTGGTGACGCACAGATCGTTGATCTCCAAGACGCGTCTGGCATCGCTCATGGCCGTTCGCCTTCATCCAATCCGGCGGCAAGACGAGCGCATAATATCAGCACGAGCAGCGCAAGGGCGGGAAAAGCGGCCGTCCACCAGGCATGAAGATAGCTTGTTTTGGCGGCGGCGATCATCAATCCGAGATCGCGCGCCGGCGGTGTGGCGCCAAAACCCAGGAAACTCACGGTCGAAAGGATGATCGTAACGGCCGCCAATGCACGCGCCGCGACCGAGGAAAGCGTGCCGCGAAATTCGTAGGTCAAATCGCGGCGCAGCAGCGTTGCCGCCGAAATGCCCGTGGCGCGCGCATATTCGGCATGAGTCGACTTGCCTTGCGCCTCGACCCTGTCGAAGGCGCGCACAAAAGCGAGCGGTGCGGCCGCAAGACCCGCGGCCAGGGGGGCGAATTCCCGTGCCGTCAAACCGATGATCAGAACGGCCAGCAAAAGAGCCGGAATGGAGGCGAAAACGCCAACAATTCCGCGCAGCGCCAGCCCGGCGTAATGCGGCAAACGTGCAGCGACCGCCCCGGACAAGCCTCCCAAGACGATCGCGACGATCGCTGCGACGAGCGCATGAACTCATCGTCACACTCAGTCCGTGCAGCGATTCACTGAGCATATCGCGGCCCAAAAAATCCGTACCGAAAGGATGGGAGGCCGAGGGAGCCTCCAGCATCGGTCCGATGCCGGTTGCCCCGGCCGGCGCGCGCGCCAGAAAATCGCTCAGCGTTACGGCGACGCCGACGAGCCCCAGCCCGCCCCATCCAATGACGCGTAGAACCGCACGCAAGACCGGTGCGGCGGACGGCGCATCAGAGATTTGCGTCGCGCTCACGGTTTGTCCTCATTGGCCAAGATATGTGCGCCGATCGTTCCGACCAAATCCGCCAGAAATGTCAGACTGGCAAAGACGAACAAAATTAGCGCCGCCATGTTCCAATCCTCCAAGGCGACCGATTTCACGAACAGATCGGCCGCGCCGGGGCGGTGGAACACCCATTCGGCGACCACGGCGGCCGACAACAACGCCAACATGATTTCGCCTGCGCTCGCCAACAGTCCGGCGAAGATCAGCGGGGCGGCATAAACTCGCTCGATCTCCAGCGCCGGAAGTCCCAGGTGTTTCAGGCCCGAGCGGAACGTTTCATCTGCGCTTTGCGAGGCCGCGCGGCGCAGCGCGCGCTGCACGGCGGCGACACCGGCAAGCCCGACTGTCAGAACCGGCAAGGCCGCAATCCGTAAGGCTTGCACGTCGCCGGAGAAAATGGGCGACGCCTCCGGCACTTGTGTATTCACCGTCACCGACCAGTGGAGCAAGCGCGCCGCCCCATATGCCAAGGCCAGGCCAGCACAAAACACCGGCGCGGCCGCCACAATCTGCATCAACGGAGCGGCCGCGCGCCGCACCGGTCCGGCGCCGAATAACAAACCGAGGGGGACACCCACGATCACCGCAACGCCGGTTCCCGCCACTACCAAGGCAAGGGTCGCCGGCAGGCGAAGGCCAAGCTCCTCGGTCGCCGCCAAACCGCTAATGGCACTTTTGCCGAAATCCAGATGCAAAAAGGACAAAACACGCGATCCGGCGGCCAACAGGAATGGTCCCAAGCCATGGCTGTGCGGCAAGGAGACGGCAGACACGGCCGCCGTTACCAGCATCGCGCCCAACAAGCCGAGCGCGAAACGGCCCGCTTGGCGTGCCGCAAAATTCATCATGACAAGCACCGCCCCCTATTCGCCCCGGACTATATCAGCTCCCCGGTGCCGCGGAGCAAGTCGGATGTGCAGATTTCACAACAAGCCCAAGGATTTGGAATGAGCACGTCGGCAACGTCGCACGCTCGCGGCGCGACGGGTGCCATCCTGTCATCGTTAGATATTTGCCAGCGGCCCGTGGGCCGCTGAACTAATCGCTTGATCGACAAGCTCTTCGATTTCCCCTGCGGGCAGATCACCGTTGCGGAAAAGAACGCGAAACGCCACGGCGCCCAACATCGCGTCGATGAGAAGATGGCAGAATGGCGCTGGCAACGCAGCGCCGACGGCTTGTTCCAGACAATCGACATAGAACGGGCGTTCATTCTCGAACAAACGGTCCAACGCCTTCGACAGCTCCGGATCGTCCCTGCGGGCTTGAGCCAAGCCGAGCATCGCGCCTCCGCCGGGTCCCGTAAGATACTGAATGAATCCCCGAAGATGACCGATCAGGTCTTGCCGTGGATCGGTGCCTGTGGGGTTTGGTTCGATTTGCCGAACGAGCGACAGCACAAGTGCAATCACCAAATCGCGTTTGTTGCCAAATCGACGATAGAGAGCGGCGCGGTTACAACCTGCCTTCTGCGCCACCGCTTCAAATGTCAGTCCGCCATAGCCAACTTCACTGAGCACGGCCCAGCCCGCAGAAAAGATGGCTGCATCCACTTCCAAACTGCGAGGACGCCCGCGCGTCGCAGCGGAAGAACCATTTGCAGAACTGTCACAGGACTCACGCTCGGCCGTCATAGATTATCGATACACTCTTGTATCGTAATTCGTCAATTGGTTGTAGGGCGGGGTCATGCAAATCAAAAAACCAAACATTCGCAAGCCGGAACGCGCAATATTTTTAGGGGCTGCTGCCGGGATGCTTTTGGCGGCTGGCACGTTGCCGGGAGCCGCTATGGCGGCCACCGACACCCCGGCTCCCGACCAAGCATCCGCCGGCGATGTTCAAGTCGAGCAGGTCATCGTCACCGCCCGCAAATATGCGGAACAGGCGCAAGACGTGCCGATCGCGCTGACCGCCCTCAATGGCGAAACCCTTCGCGATAGCGAACACCTGCGCGTCGAGGATTTGAGCCAGTACGTGCCGAGCACCAACATCGTTATTCCAAGCCCGCACCAAACCAATTTTACCATCCGCGGAATCGGCTCCAACCCCGCCAATGACGGCCTCGAACAGAGCACCGGAATATTTATAGATGGCGTTTATCTCGGCAGACCCGGGATGTCGGCCTATGACCTTATCGACATCAATCAAATCGAGGTGTTGCGTGGGCCGCAAGGCACTTTGTACGGCAAGAACACCACAGCCGGGACGGTCAACATCTCCACGATGCTGCCGAGCTTCACGCCGGACTTCATGGGTCAAGCCACCTATGGCAATTACAATTACCGCCAGTTCCAAGCTTCGCTGACGGGACCGATCAGCGACACGCTGGCAGGACGCCTCACGGCCTATGATACGCAGCGCGACGGAACGATCACGGACGAGTTCAACGGCCAAAAGCTTGCGTCCGTCGCTCGGGAAGGATTGCGCGGACAACTTCTCTATCAACCAACCGAACGTTTGAGCGTCAGGTTTATCGCCGAATACGGTTTTGAAGACGACAGCAACGGCGTGACGCTCATCAATAGTCTTGGGGCCACACCGGCGGTGTTCCAAAAGGATTTGGCTGCTGCCGGGGGCAGCGTGATCGTGGATCCGACTGGCTCCAAGTCAAACGACAACGACCCGACGATTATCAAAACGCGTCAATACGCGGCTTCGGCCGAAGTGAATTGGGATATGGGCCCAATGACCTTGACGTCGATCACGGCCTACCGGAATTGGTTTTATTACTCGATGAGCGACGTGGATGGCTCCAACGTATCGGTGCTGAATGCGGGATATGATCTTCACCAAAGCCAATTCAGCCAGGAATTGCGTATTGCAACGCCCGCGGACAAGCCGATCAACGTTGTCGCCGGTCTGTATTATTTTCAGCAAAATGTGAGCGTCGATCAGTTCACAGCGTATGGCAATGAAGCGGCGGCGTATCTGTCGGGCGTACCGAACTCGCTATTGCCGATTTATTCCGCGTTTTCGCCTTCTTTGAAGGCACTTCTCGCATATAACAACAGCCGCTGGGATATTTACGCGACGCCGCACACCCATAGTTATGCCGGCTTCGCGCAGGCGAATTGGCACATCACGCCGGATTGGGAGTTGACGGCCGGTATTCGCGAAACCTTCGAGGACAAACACGAAATCCGTTTGGCGTCCCAATCCCACGAGCACCTTGACGGGGCTTGCCTCTCCGACCTTGGCATACAACACCTATTCCGCGCAGTACGTCAGCGTTAGCGACGCTGCGCCTTCCGGGCTGGCAACGATCAGCTATAAATTCACGCCCTCGGTGATGGCTTACGCCACATTTTCGCATGGCGAGAAGGCCGGCGGCGTGAATGCTTCGATTCCCGGTCCGCTTGGCATTGACTCGCTGAAGGTGAAGCCGGAAGTCGCCAATGATTACGAGATCGGCATAAAGAGCAACCTATTCGGCGATCGCCTACAACTCAATGTGAACGGCTTTTACACCGAGATCGACGATTACCAGGCGACCTATGTCACCACCCCGCCAGGCGGCGGAAGTTCTGTGGTGATCTTGACCAATGTCGGCGAAGTGCGAACGCAAGGCGTGGAATTGGAGGCGACCGCGGTTCCCATCGCGGGGCTCACCTTGAACAGCACAATTTCCTATGACGATGCTGTGTATGCGTCCTATCCTAACGGGCCGTGCCCGGTAGAAGTGACCGGCCAAGTGTCTTGCAATCTGACCGGTAAACCGGTGGCCGGCGCGCCAAAATGGATCGCCAATGTCGGCGCAAGTTACGAACATACTTTGACGGGCAATCTAACGGGGTTTGCCGGCGCGGAATATTCCTGGCGGTCCAGCTATTACGGCTATCTTGACGACTCCGCTTACAACAAGACCGGCGATTACGGCATCGTCAATGCCCATCTTGGCGTCCGCCACAGTTCGGGCTTGGAACTCTCGGTCTGGGGCAAGAACCTAACCGATAAACGCTACGCCGCGGGTTATCTGAGCTACGGGTCGCTGCTTCCAGGGCTTTACGTTCCCTTCTTTGGCGATCCGCGCACCTTCGGCGTGACGCTCGCCGCCCATATGTAACGCCAAATCTCGGACGGAATGGACAAGCTGCGGCGCAACGCGCGCCGAAACTTAAGAGGGCAACTGCAATGATCATCACCCGATCCAATTTTCTGCGTGGCGCAATTGCGAGCAGCATGCTGATGCCGGTTGCGGCCTTAGGCGCGGAGGACGCGTTTCAATCGGATGTGACGTCCGGCAGCATTCATCCTTGGACCCAAATCCCCCGCGCCGGCGGTGGGCCGTTGCGTTTCGCGGTGATCGGAGACAATACCGGGCTCAGCCGGCCCGGCGTGTTCGATCAGGCGATGATCCAGCTCAATTGGTTGCAGCCCGATTTTGTGATCTCGGTCGGCGATCTGATCGAGGGCTACACCGAAGATAGGGCTAGGATTGCCAGCCAATGGACGGCCGTCGAGAATTCGGTCACCAAGCTCGGCTGCCCGTTCATCTATGCTCCGGGCAACCACGACATCGACAATGCCGAAACTCTGGATGCTTGGCGCGAGCGGCGCGGGGCGACCTATCACAGTTTCACTTACAAGGGCGCACTCTTTCTGGTGCTGAACACCGAAGACCCGCCGACGCCGATGTCGCCGAAATTGGCCAGCCAGTTTTATTCGATGGTCGATCTGATGCAGTCCGATCCGGACAAGGCCGAGAAAATCATCGACGCTTATATGGCCACAGACGCGAGCGGCCAGAAAGGCGAATACAGCGCCTTAGAGGTTGTGAAATTCAGCGACGCTCAACTTGGTTGGATTCGCCATGTGCTGGCGCGGCACCCAAAGCCGCAATGGACGTTTGTAATTCTCCACAAGCCGGCCTGGAAAATGCAAAGCCCCGATTTCGCCAAGATACAAGAGATGTTGGCCGGACGTCCCCATACCGTATTCGCCGGGCACACGCATTATTTCACACATGAAGTGTTCGACGGACACGATTACATCAACATGGCGACGACCGGCGGCATTCGTCAAAAATTCGGACCAGGCACGATGGACCACAACATGCTTGTGACGATGACGACGAGCGGCCCGCTCTATGCCAATACGCGCTTCAACGGGTTGATGAACGTCGCCGGCGAGACCGGTCAAGTGCGAGCGTACTGAGCAGCGCCGCGCTGCACAGAAAAATTGCCATTGGCGACAGACCCAAGCGCTGGCGTCTGGGGGCCGTATTAATTCATCCGTATGCCGCTTAATGGATATGTGGCATTCGCGGAGTCATTGGCACATGTGCACAGCAGCATGCGCGCAAGAGAAAATTGCTATCGGTAGAAGTGCATCGAATATCCGCTGCGAATAATCGCGAAAGCTTCTTCGACGCGTCACGCAAGCGTTAATCGCGCGCTTCAAATTCACATGTTGATCGTTCAACAAAAGTAATGCGGGGGTAGTGAATGTTGAAGACTCAATCGTTCCGTGCACGGTTGTATTTCTCCAGTTGTCTCGTTGTCGCTGCAGCGCTGCTTGTCGCCAACTCTGCGAAGGCCGACGATCAAACGGAAACGGTCGTCGTGACAGGTGAAAAACTGGCGCTGGAAAAAGCGATCACCTACAAGCTCAACTCGAACATCGTCTCGGACGACATTTCTTCGGACGAGATAGGCTCGATCCCGGAATTCGGAATAGGCGACGCCCTACGCAGAGTGCCCGGCGTCTCGCTGCAAATAAACAACGGCCGCGGCGAGGATCAGTTTTTGACGATCCGAGGCCTCAACCCCGATTACGACACGACGATGGTCGACGGTATGGCGTTGGCGTCCACCGAAGAAACAACCCGATGGGTGTCGTTGGATGTGGTTCCTTCTGTGATCGTCAATCACGTCGAAGTAGACAAAACCTGGCGTGTCGATCAGCCCAGCGATGCCGTCGGCGGCGTCACCGACCTGCACTCCCGCAGTGCGTTCGATCATCCGGGCGAATTTTTCGATGCGCATCTGGATGCCGCCTACTGGGAAGACACCGAGGTGATCCACTCTCAATTGCCTTCGGGGCAAGCCGATGCCACATACAGCCGCACGTTTGGACCGTCCGACGAATTCGGCGTCGTGATTGCAGCCAGTTACTTCCAGCGTTCATCCTCGACGCTCAACACTTACACGCTACCGTGGTCCTATTACCCCTATAGCGGCAGTGGTACGCAGTCGGGCGTCGGGGCGCTTGGTCAGAACGGCTCCGCCAGCGGTTCGACTTTGTCACCGGCGTCATCGCTTGCCGGCACCGTGGCAATTCCCGATCGCCATCGCTGGTATTTCTACGACAATGACCGCACCCGGCCGGGCCTTTTTAGCCGTTTCGACTTCGACGACCATTCGATGTTTCATGCCCATGTCGCAGGCGGCTTCTTTCAATTCATTAACGACGAAAACCGCCATTCGCAATATCTGAACCGTTCGGGCGATCCGACCATCACCTCACCGACCACCGGCAGTTTTGCGGCCGGCTATGGCGAAGTCGACTACGACAAATATGTGCAAGATCGCATTCTGGAATATGTCGATGTCGGTGGCGGGATCAATTTTAACTCCGACATGCACCTGGATCTGACGTTGAATTACTCCATCGGTCATTACAGCCAAACCACCGACGAGGACCAGTTTACCTACGGCTCAAGTTCCAGTCCGGTCGCAAATCTGGGTTTCAATTATGATCTGGATGCGCCGACCGCGCCGTTGTTTACGCCGAATAATCTCGCCGCGTTCATGAACCCTGCGAACTACAACCAAGCTTATCATCTCACCGCGCTTGATACGAGCACCAACCATCTGCCGCAGGCCAAGCTCGAATTTAGCGATCATTTCGATTCCGAACTCGAAAGGCTTCGGATTTAAAGCTGGCTTGTTCTGGCGCGATCTTTCGCAGCATTACATTTACGATCAGTACGAATTAAAGCCGGTAGGCACGCCGCCGACGCTCGCCACCATCGGCACCATCAACACGAATGTCCCGCTTTATGACGGCGAAGGCCAAACGCTTCTGCTGAGCGATCCGGCCGCGGTGTACAGCTACGTTGCGGCTAATTCGGCAAATTATGCGCGCAATTCGACCGACATCTTGTCGGATACGATTAACAATTACCGGCTGCAGGAAATAGTCCAGGCGGGTTACGTCGAAGGGCAGTACCGGATTGGCGATTTGTACGCGCTGCTGGGGGTGCGTTACGAAATCACCCACCAAACGATCGCCAATTACCTGCCGGTCCCACTTAACAGTACGACCAATTTCGAGCAGGTGAACACCTCGTCCAACTATTCGAAGCTGCTGCCGTCGCTCAATCTTTCCTACGATCTAACCGACATGTTGAAGCTGCGCGGCGCAGTGACGGAAACGCTCGCTCGTCCGGAATATTCCCAACTCGCGGAAAACAGTTCTGCAACTGTCAATCTTTCGGGCGGAACGGCATCCGAGACCATTTCCAATCCAAATCTGAAGCCGCGTAGCTCGACCAACTTCGATCTTTCCGCGGAATGGTATTGGGCACCCGGCGCGCTGGCGTCGGTCGCACTGTTCAACAAGCAGATCAAGAATGAGATCGAGACGCTCACGACCACGACGCCGAACGTAACGGTCCCGGGTTCGGCAACACCCGTGGATTTGACGCTGACGACATCGGAAAACGCGGGCAATGCGGTCATACAGGGCGTAGAGTTGAGTGCCACTGACGTAAAATTCGGCTTTCTCCCGGGGTTTCTGGCGGATTTCGGCGTCAATGCGAATGTGGCGTTTATCGGCTTCGACGCGCCCAATATTCTCATGGCTGGCGGCGTTTTTCGCCATCTGCCCCAATTGTTGTATTCGTCTAAGACAATCGAGAACGCAGCACTGCTCTACAGTCACGGCCCGTTTAGCGGCGAGATCGCATTTAACTACACCAGCAAAATGCCGATCAGCTTCGACACCAACAATGCGGCCAACGATCAGTGGTGGCACGGCATCAGCACCGTCGATGCTCAGGTCAAGTATCAGATCGGCGACAGTTGGTCGGTCCGCGTTCAGGGCAAAAACCTGTTCGAACTCTCGCCCGCAAAAGGTTGTCGGCCCGACCCAAGAGCTCAATTACTCCACCCTCGAAAATGGTCGCGCCATTTATCTCGGCGTCGGAGTGGCATTTTGAGGGGGGCGCTGAGGTTGGCGGTGGCGGCGGCGATTTTTGTCGCCGCCGCTGCGACGGCGGCGCCAGCGCATAAGCTTTTGGTGCTGTCGGTTGACGGTCTCGATTGGCGTTATTTGCGCGACCGCGATGCGATGGGTCTCAGAATCCCCAATTTCCGCCGCCTGCTGGCTGAAGGCGAGGTTGCGGACGGCGTCATCGGCGTTTGGCCGACCATCACTTGGCCGTCTCATACGTCAATCATCACCGGTGTGCGGCCCGATCAGCACGGTATCTTAAGCAATGGCCGTGGACCGATCGATCCCTCGCTGAGCTATTGGTCGGCGACCAAATTGAAAGTTCCCGCGCTCTGGCAATGCGCCGGCGAGAAAGGGCTCTCGACGGCGGCCGTGACCTGGCCGGTCACCATGGATGCGAGGATCACCTACAACTTGCCGGAGGTGTTCGCGCGGCGTAATGGCGGTTCCATGGATCTCGAAACCATTGCCGCCCACGCGACGCCCGGTTTGGTGAGCGAAATCTCCAAAGCCTATCCATCCTTTCCGCAACAATGGATGGACGATCGTACCCGCACCCAGGCGACACTCTTCCTGCTGAAACACAAGAAGCCCGATCTTATTCTGCTGCATCTGGTCGATCTGGATTCGGAGGCGCACGATCAGGGGCCTTTCGCCCTTAATGCCAATGCGATTCTGGAACGTACCGACGAACTTGTCGGCATGCTGCTCGCCGCGCTGCCAAAGGATTATGATTTCGCACTGGTTTCCGATCACGGTTTCGAGCGCATCGACCATATCGCCAATCTGAAAGTGCAGGCAGCGGCCGATGGCGTCAGCGGAGATTTGGAGCCGTTAGGCGGCATCATTACTACCAAGGATGCGAATGTCGCCCAATGGCTGCGTAAGCTGTCGCAACAAGCGGGCGGCGATGTCGGCCGCGAGATTCCCCATGACGAACTGATGCGCTATGCGCCGGCGCTGGCCGATGCGATTGCGGCATTCGAGCCGGCCGATCACGTGATGTTTGGCCGCGAGACGACGGGCCCCCTCCATACCCCGCCGTTCGAAAAGGGGGAACACGGCTTCTGGCCGTTGCGGCACGATTATCGCAGCGTATTCCTGCTCTACGGACCGGGGATCAAGACCGAACGTCTGCCGGCGCTGGAGATGATTTCGCTGGAAGACAGGCTTGCCGCGCCTTTGGGACTCAGCTGTTCGAAGTAAATCTTTAGAGCAAGCCCAAGGATTTGAAGCTGGCGTGTCCGCTACGCGCAATCACCACATGATCGTGGACGATGATGCGCAGCGCTTTGGCGGCGTCCACCACATCGCGGGTCATTTCGATGTCGGCGCGGCTGGGGGTGGGATCGCCGCTGGGGTGATTGTGCACCAAGATGATCGCCGAAGCGCCAAGTTCGAGTGCGCGTTTGACGATTTCCCGCGGATAAACCGGCGTGTGATCGATGGTCCCGGACGACTGCACTTCGTCGGCGATCAAGACATTCTTGCGGTCGAGAAACAGGACACGGAATTCTTCCGTCATCGAGCGCGCCATCGCGGCGGCGCAGTAATCGATCAGTGCCGCCCAAGAAGAAAGTGCAGGGCGCCCCATAACGCGGGTCTTGGAGAGCCTCAGCGCGGCGGCTTCGATGATCTTGAGCTGTGCCACGGCGCCGTCGCTCATGCCGTCCACTTCGCAAATCCGCTCGCGCGGTGCCGCAATCGCTTCCGCGAAACTGCCGAATCGGGCGATCAACGCTTTGGCAAGCGGTTTGACGTCGCGTCGCGGAATCGCGGCGAACAATGCCAATTCCATCAATTCGTAATCCGGCATGGCGCCGGCGCCGCCCACCAGAAAGCGTTCGCGCAAACGCTCGCGATGGCCCAGATAATGCGGTGCTGCGCCGGAGGGACCGTCGACGTCAGAGATAAGGCGGCTTGTGCCAGCCTTTGGGCGAGAGAGTGAAGATTTCGACGCCATCGTCGGTCACACCAACGGAATGTTCGAATTGTGCGGAAAGGGAGCGGTCGCGCGTGACCGCGGTCCAGCCATCATTAAGCACTTTCACGCCATAGCCGC
>CAWGHR010000038.1:0-32404 GCA_963822275.1 uncultured Alphaproteobacteria bacterium | reverse complement strand
CGGTCTGCGCCTGCGCTCCGGCTCGACCGACACCACCGGCACAAATGCCGGCACATCGTCTGCCTGCAACGCAAAATGCCCATCCTTGGCTGCTCTGATCCAGTTCGACAGATGCTGCGGCATCAGATCGTGCTGCCGCGCCACCTCCGCAATCACCGCCCCCGGCGCCACCGCCTCCGCAACGATCCGCCCCTTCTCTTCGTCCGTCCAGCGGCGCCGGCGGACAACGCCAGTTACCTCGACATGCCGCCGAACCGGCTTCGTGTCGTCACTAATGTCGACCATATATGATACACGACCCCAAACAACTCACCACGCATCCTGCACGTCACGTCCGGCGATCAGCAACGTGGGATTAAAAGAACGCTCACCGATATACGGCGATTTATGTGATTTTACCTCGACAATCTGATGACTAGTGACTTTATTGTACGCTGCCTCAACAGCATCGTCGATGTTAAGGGTATAAATTCTTTTCCAGACAAATGAGGGAACATGCAGGAGTGATTTGCCTGGGACACAATTCGAAAACCTATCGGTAAGATGGGTATCAATTTGAGCTTGTTTCAGCTGAGCATACGCCCGAGCCAAAGAAGAATTAGGTTTCAGTCCTGTAAGCGTAACTAGCTCTTGTCGTAGCTGATCCGACAACGGAAGCTCTCTGCCCGAGCGGTCCTTGCCGCCAACATTTGCACCCGCACCAAGGAAAAGGGAATACCCGCCCGCTAGTAACGTACCCTTCATTTCGTCGAGTAGATTTGAGTCGATGGGCATCAGCGGACCGCAATTCAGAATACCTATGGTCTCAGCTTACTAGAATTCGATGCGGACTTGGAAATCATAAAAGCAGGCTGCTTCTGAATATTTTCCTAACGCATACTACGTAATCGTTTCCACCACTTTGGCGCTATTGCTGCTTTTGCCTTATTGCATATGCGTGCAGTTCGTAGGAGCTCTAAGATATCGATGTGCAGTCGCCCTTTTTCATACCTAATGCAGCACCACATAGTTGTTGAGCTGGGTGATTTCCTTCACGCCGCCGAGTGAGACGCGCACTGTCGCGCCTTTGAGATTGGCTCGGGCCGGCAAGGAGAGCGTCACGACGGCCGTATGCGGCTGCAGGTCGATGGGCGCCGGAAGCGGCGGTGTCGCGCCGCGGACCAATACTTTGCCATGCGGATCGACAATCTCCACGGTTCCCGCCGGCGCATCGACGGCACCCAAGCTATGCACCGTCACGCTGACCAAGCCGCCTTCCACTTTCACATCGTCGACGCCGATACCGAGATCGGGACGGGTTTCCACCGGAGGTCCGGGTGTCTTCAACGTGAATTCCAGAATGGTCGTCTTCTTGGGCGCGAAGACGACATCGACAGACGCGGTTTTCTCGAACGCGATCGATTTGCGCACAGCCTTCGGACCGAGCACACCGCTCGTTCCTTTGGCGATCCCCGAAATCATCTCCCATTGGCCGGCGGCCACGTTCCAACCGGTCATGGTCGCTTTCACGGGCTTTCCGGTAATGTTGTAGGCTATGACCTTGAAGTGATCGCGCGCCGGGCTGGGAAGCAGGATCGCGACGCTGACCGCTCCGTTGGGATCGGCAAATTTCCAGCTCACGGTGTGGCCCGGATAGATGTAATTGCGCGCCAGAGCGACGCCGCCGAGCCGGGTGCGCTGCAAATAGGTGGTGTCTTCGTCGACACGGTCGACCCACCAATGGCCCTCGGTGCGGCTGTACATCGTCTCATTTTGGCGTTGCAGCTCATCGCCGAACAGGTCGTCGAGATATTTGGTGTCTCCGCTGGCCTCCCAGGCGAGATAGCGATCGAGATTGCCGGCGGAATCGCCGGACGCTCTCTTCACCGCGTCGGCACCCCAGCTGTCGCGTTTGCCCAAAATATCCATGACGTCTTCGTTGAGGCTGTTGATGGCGTGGATATTGCCTCTGTTGGCGGTGACGCGTCGGCCGCCCGTGGCCACCGTGTCCGATTTGCCGCCCTGCGCAACCGAGGCGAGGATCGGCAGCAGATATTTCTCATCGCCGGTCCAGCGATACGCCGCCCAGAACAATTGCATCGGCGGCGTGTTGGCCGGCAGATTGTAACGTGTGGCGTCGGTCCGCCAATTGATCTCATCGGGGAAGGTCCAATTGCCCTCGGCGTCCTGTTTGCCATGGGCGAGGAAGCCGTCGGCAAGGCCGATGACGTATTTTTTGCCCGTCGGATCGTTGTTGAAGTTCGCCATCAGCATGCCGGGGTGCAGCAAGAGATAGGAGTAATATTTGCCCCATTCCCACGGCCCTTCGCGGTAGCTGTCGGTTCCGCTGAACCAGTTGGTGTTGAAGTGCATATGGCCGGCGGGATTGACCGAGATGACGCGCTGATAGGCGTTCACGGTGGTCATCAGCCGTTCGACGACCTTGGGATCGCCATAGTTGAGATACATCGCTTCGCTGTTGCTGTTGATGCCGTCCTCATAGGAATGCAGCTCGTCATACATCAGCGTGGCGAGCCCGTTGGTCATCATGCCGTTTTTGTAGACGGCATCGGCAACCCGCATCTGCGAGAGGCGCAGTTTCTCGCTGTCGACGCCCATCAATGCGGTGCCCGGCCATTGTTCCACCAGATCGGTATCGTCGGACAGTCCGCCGCCGAAATCGCCGAAATCGGATTGGCGATTGTCGATCCACCAATTCACATAGTGACGCACGCCTTTGAGGTCTTCGATCTGGCGGAAGGCCCAGAGCGGAACGCCTTTGGGCGCAACCGGCTGCGTGAAGGGCAGGGGGCCCTGCGTGTTGTAGGTGATGTCGGTCCAATATTCGCGCGCCAGCTTGTTGTCCGGATCGACGCGCAACAGATCGGTCATATCGGTGACGACGCGTTCATAAAGCTTCTCGCGCTTGCTGGCGGTATGCTCCTCGACCAGATAGCCCCAATTGTCTTTGACTTCGGCGAAGCGGTCGGCGACATGCTCTTTTAGCGCTTCTTGACGATCTTTGAAGATCAAGCGGATCTTGGTGCCGTCGAGCGAGGTGGCATTGAAATCCTGCCCCGAGCCCGCAAAGGTCAGATAGAAACTCTTATTGGGCAAAATGCGGTCGCGCAGATCCAACCACAGTATGCGCGCCTCGTTCGGTTTTAGCGAAACGGTGACGTCGAGCATGTCGCGCATCGGCCAAATCGGATCTTTGACCTGAATGTTGAGCTGGAAATATCCCCCTGCAGTCGGCTTGACGTTCAGAGGAGGCAGTTCGATGGCGATGCCGTCCAGCCCGTCATGCATGTTCTCCCAGCCATAACCCCAGGAGCGATACAGCATCTGGCCCGGAGGCGCGGCGCCCATTTCGTAAGGGATCAGCACATGCACCAGCGGCAGCTTGCGGCCTTCCTCCTTGGCGCGGGTGCGGATCGGCGCGGTGTCCGGAACGGCAACGACGGTCGATTGTTCGTCGGGCGCGTAGCGGCCTTTGATGAAGGCATTCAATTCGTCGAGGTCCGGTGAATCCGGCGCCACATCGGAATGGATGACATAAGTCAGCCTTGTGGTCCCTTGCGGCACCGTGCCGGCATGAATGTTATAGGCCGCGATTTCTTGGATCGGCGTTTCCTGCACATCGTTGTTGAAGCGCAGCACGCCGCCATGCATCGCCGCCGCAAATTGGTTGTAGGTGCGTTCCTGATCCTTGGGGCGATCGGCAAGATGCATCGGCTGCGCCTTGTCGTTCGCCGCATACGTCATATTGCCGTAAGCCGCGCCTTGGATTTCGAGGTGGTTCCAATCCTCATTCGGCAGTGTCAGCGTCAGCGTCTTGCCGCCGTCGACATAGACGTTCCAATCGGGCAGGGGGAAATAGTCGGTCCGTCCGGGAAGGCGCGAGCGATTGTAGACGCCCGGCCATGTGGTTTCGGCAATCCCGTCGGTCGCCTTGTACATCCATTCCTTGATGTCCTTGGCGTCGGCGAATTCGACTTTGCGGATCACGGTGACGGGAGCGGTCAGAACCACCGGCACGTCGCCCGGGCGATTCCAGCCATAGCGCAAGGCCCATTCGGCGTTGGTCTCCGGGTTGGACAGATCGCCCGCTTCTGCGGCCGGCGCATTGGGGATTTCGTTGCGCGACAAGGCGGCGATTTGCGTGTCGTCGAGCATATGATCGTAGATGCGAAGCTCGTCGTAATCGCTGCCGCGCATCCAATTGTAGCGGCTCATCACTTGATGGGGTGAGACGGTGCGCGCCGCCATGCCGAACTGGTCGAGACCGCTGTCGAGCACGGCAACCTGATCTTTCGACGCGACTTCTTTGCCGTTCACATAGAGCCGGATACCTTTGTTTTCATCCCAGCTGACCGCCAGATGCGTCCAGGCGTCGGGCGCAGGCAATTGATCGAGTTTGAACGAAAGACGGATGCGCGAGAGGTTGTCGTCGGTGACGAACGCGTCATAGCCGTGGCCGTTATAATCGATCCGCAGGAACGTCATGTCCCAGCTGGTATGATCGGCATAGCCGACGCGGAACAATACGAACGGCGCGCGCCCCACCGGATAACGCGAGCGCCAGAAGAACGACACGGTGCCGCGCTGGGCAAAAACATTGCCGGGCGCTTTCCAGCTGAGCACATTGTCGTCTTGCGTCTGCAAGGCGCCGCCGCGAAAGCCGTTGGGCACGATCGCCACTTTGTCGGCAAAATTGGGGACCGGATCGCCCTTGGCAAAATCCGCCGTGAGGCTTTTGTCCGCCGACAGATAAAAAAGCAGTCCCGCATCTTGCGGCGGCGCGGCCGCCTTGGCGGTTGTGACGGACACAGCCAAACAAAGCGCCAGTGCCACATAGCGCAGCAATGCTTTGATAGAGGAGGCGGTCATGGGCTTGAGCTTTCGCTTGCGATGACGGGATGGGAGTGCTGCGCACAACGAAGGCAGGCGCAGGCAAGATCGGTTGCGTTAAAGTGTGCACGTCAAAATGTGTGCCGGGCATGAAGCCACTTCGCGTTTGTTTTCGCGCGCATTGCGCGCGGTCTTGTTTGGCACTCCGAGGGCACGCTAAAGCAGCTTGGGCGCCCTTCGCAAGCATTTTTGACACCGGTAGCAAAATCGGCCCGCGACATCTGGCAGCAAAGCGCCAAATCCCCTGCATTAACCATATTTTGCAAGTGCGAAGCGGAGGAATCCGGAGTTTGGAGCAAATATGTTTTGTCGAAATCGGGTCGTCCGCACGCCGCCGCTACGGACCCTCAGGCCCAGGGCCGCGCGTTGGTCCAGAACGAGGACTTAAAGAGCACATTGGTTTGTTTTCTGCCCCCACGAGCAAAGCGAAGCGGCCGCCTTCGCTTAAGCTTCGGCTGCCTACGTGCTTCACACTTGCCCGGCGAAGCCTTAGCGTAGCGGGGGGAAGTGCCGAGGAGAGAAGCGACGAGGCGAAGGGGGCGTCAGTGAGACTGAGCCGAAGGGGGCAGAAAACGGTGCACTTGATCATTTTGTGCCGCGATAGCGGTGGCCTTCGAAGCACGCGGCTCTGCCTCGAAGGATGACACCTGAACCCCGCCGCTTTAGCCTTCCTCACACCGGCGCAAAGCGGGCCTGGAAGAAGCGCAGATAGCGCGGCTCGAACACCATTTTCAGGCCGCGCGCGGATTGCCGCTCTTCGTAGACGGCGATGACGGATTCGGCCGTCAGATCCATATGGGCTTGGGTGTAGACGCGGCGGGGAATCGTCAGCCGCACCAATTCCAGCGCCGTGTGATGGTTTTTCCCGGTCTCTTGATCGCGTCCGGCAGAGACGATGCCGCGCTCCATGGCGCGGACGCCGGAGTCTTCGTACAGCAAAGCCGCCAGCGTTTGGGCCGGAAATTCTTCCTGGTCGATATGCGGATAGAAGGCTTTGGCATCGAGATAGACCGCATGTCCGCCGATCGGGCGCACGATCGGCACGCCCTCCGCGATCAATTTGTTGCCGAGATATTCCACCTGGCCGACGCGGGCCCGAATATGGTCGTCGTCCACCGACTCGACGATGCCGCGCGCCATGGCTTCCATGTCGCGTCCGGCCATGCCGCCGTAAGTGTGCAATCCTTCGATAGACGATGACGAGATTGCTGGCTTCTTCGTAATGCGTGTCGTCGTTCAGCGCGAGCCAGCCGCCGATATTGACCAGCGAGTCTTTCTTGCCGCTCATCGTGCAGCCGTCGGTATAGGAACAGAACTCCCGCAAGATGGAGGCAATGTTCTTATCCCGATAGCCGGGCTCACGCTGCTGAATGAAATAGGCGTTCTCGACCGCCCGCGTCGCATCCAGCATCACGCGGATTCCATGACGATGGGTGAGCTCGCGCACCTCGCGCATATTCGCCATCGATACGGGCTGGCCGCCGGCCATGTTCACGGTGCCCGCCACGCAAACATAGGGAATGCGTTTGGCACCGACTTTCTTTATCAGCGCCTCAAGCGCATTCAGATCGACATTGCCTTTGAAGGGGCGCTCATCGGTCGGATCGTGCGCTTCCGGCACGATGACGTCGACGAATGTTCCGCCGGCCAGTTCCTGGTGCAATCGCGTGGTAGTGAAATACATATTGCCGGGCACGACGTCGCCCGGCTTGATCAGCATGCGCGACAATAGGTTCTCGGCGCCGCGGCCTTGATGGGTCGGCACCACATATTTGTAGCCGTAATGATGCCGAACGGCTTCTTCCAAATGATAGAAATTGCGGCTGCCGGCATAGGCTTCGTCGCCCAGCATCATGCCCGCCCATTGCCAATCGCTCATTGCGCCGGTGCCGCTGTCGGTCAGCAAATCGATGTGCACGTCTTCGGAGCGAAGCAGGAAGGTGTTGTAGCCGGCGACGGCAAGCGCTTTCTGGCGCTGTTCGCGCGTCATCATGCGGATCGGTTCGACGACTTTGACTTTCCAAGGCTCGGCCCAAGAGCGGCGGCGTTCGGGGGCGGTTTTATTTTTCTGAAGTTCGCTCGGCTTGTCGGTGGCCATTGGAAATTTCCTCGTGATGCGCGAAGGCGCAAATCGAGACACACTAGGCGCGCAGCCGAACGCGGAAAAAGCGCACAATTGTCGCAAAGTCGGACTGGCTGGCGAGCGATTTCGACGGCTTTCGCCGCGCGGCCCGCGCTCTACGCGAAGATCTTCCCAGGGTTGAGAATGTTGTGCGGATCGAGCGATCGTTTGAGCATGCGCATCATCGCTATTTCTTGGAGATTGCGCGTGTAGGACAGATATTCGCGCTTCTCCAATCCGATGCCGTGTTCTGCGGAGACCGAGCCGCCGCCTTTTCGGACGGCGTCGTAGACGATGTTCTCGACCGCTTTGCGCGCTTCGGGGACTGCCGTCGCCGACGCCGGGGATCAGATGCAGATTGCCGTCGCCCATATGGCCGAACACCATAAGGGTTGCTGCGGGCCATCGCGACAACAGCGCTTCGCGCACCTGGCGAACGAAGCCGTCCATTTCGCCGATCCGAAGACTGACATCGAAGGTGAAGAACGGCGCGTGGCGCACGACCTGCACGACATCGTCGCGCAACGCCCATAAGCGGCTGCAGTTCGGCTTTCGACTGCGCAATGACCGCGTCCACGATCTCGCCATTCTCCAGAGCCGCCGCCAGAACGCGTTCGAACCGCGGCGTGTCGTCGGCTTGATCGCCGCCGAGCGCCTCGATCAGGACATAATAGGGATGTCCGTGCGGAATGTGGCGGGAGACCTTGGGCGGGCGAGGTGGTGACCAGCCGGTAAAAATCGTCCCACATCACTTCGAAGGCCGACAGCGTGCCGCCCAGCCCTTTTTCGGCATTGCGAAGCAGGCGAGGCAATTTGTCGAAAGCGTCGACCGCAACAAACGCGACGTTTTGGCTGACGGGTTTGGGCCGCAGGCGCAAGACGGCTTGGGTCACAACCCCAAGCGTTCCTTCGGAACCGATGAAGAGTTGCTTCAGATCGTAGCCCGCATTGTTCTTGATGAGGTGGTTGAGCGACGACACCACCGTTCCGTCCGCCAACACCGCTTCCAAACCCAACACCAGATCGCGCATCATTCCGTAGCGGATGACGCGATTGCCGCCGGCATTGGTGGAAATGTTTCCGCCGATGGTTGCCGAACCGCGCGCGCCAAGATCGAGCGGAAAAAACAGGTCCTTGCCGTCGGCCGCTTCGCACGACGTTTTGCAATACGCATCCGGCTTCGACCGTCATCGTCGCATTTTCGCAATCGATTTCGTTGAACGCGGTTCATGCGCTCCAAGGAGAGCGCGATGGCGCCGTCCGCATAGCTGCCATCGACCAGACCGGTGCGTCCGCCCCAAGGAACCACCGCTTGGCGCGCTTCGCGACAAAGCAGTAAGCACGTCGGAAACCTCATCCGTTGAGGCGGGCCGCACGACGGCGAGCGGCGTGGCGGGACGGCCCGCGCCGAAGAATGCCGGAGCCGGTGCGGCGCTTGCGAGAACGCCGCTTTCGCCAAGCAATGACGTGAGAGATTTCGACGAGAGTATTCATGAGCCATCACCGCCGCAAAGTTACAGCGCCACTTCGATGAGCCGCGGACCACGGTTGCGCATCGCATCGGCAAAATGTTTGGCGAAGTCTTCCGTCGTTTCCACGCGAACGGCCTCGACGCCCATCCCGCGGGCGAGGTCGGTCCAGGCAAGCTCCGGACGGCGCAGATCGAACATCGACAACGCTTTGGGGCCCGGATTCTCAGCGCCCATGCGCATCAATTCGAAATTCAAAATGGCATAGGAATGGTTTGCGAAGATGATCGTCGTGACGTCGAGCTTTTCGCGCGCCTGTGTCCAAAGCGCCTGCAGGGTGTACATCGCGCCGCCATCGCCATGCAGGCAAACCACTTTGCGATCCGGACACGCAACCGCTGCTCCCGTCGCCACGGGAAGACCTTGGCCGATCGATCCTCCGGTCAAGGCAAGATGGTCGTGCGGCTGCGCGTTGGCCGTGAACATGGCCGGACCCAAGGCCGAGGTCGCCGCTTCGTCCGAGATGATGGCGTTCTCCGGCAAGAAATGTCCGACGATCTGCCCGACCGTGAACGCGTCCAACCGGCCCGTGGGCAGATCCGGTTTTTTCAGTTCGGCGCGTCCTTGCGCGTCTTTCGGCGCGCCGATGGCCTCGGCGAGTGCTTCCAACGCGCCGGTACCGTCTTCATGGGCATGCGCAAGATAATGGATCTGACAGCTGTCGGGCGTGCACCAGCTGGCTTTGCCGGGATAGGCGAAAAACGAAACGGGCGGTTTGGAGCCGACCAAAAGGAGAAGGTCGAAATCCTTGAACAATTCGACAATCTGTTCGGCAAAATAAGGAATGCGTTCGACCGCGACAATTCCGGCGCCGCGCGCCAGCCGAGGCGCAAAAGTATCGCAGAGCAAGCGTGCGCCGCTTTTGGCCGCGATGCGACCTGCCGCATCCAGACCGCGCGGCTGCAGAGCGTCGCCGCGGATCAGGATGGCGCTCTTCTTGGCGTTGCGCAGCATTTGCGCAACGGCGTCGACCGTTTGCGAGGAAACCGGCGCCGGCCCGAGATGAGGCAATGCAGGGGCAGGGCCGTCCGCGTCCAGCCATGCGGTGTCGGCCGGAAGGATCAAGGTCGCGATTTGACCGGGCGATTGTCGGGCCGCCTGCACCGCGCGCGCACCGTCCGGCGCCACCGATTTGGGACTCATGCTGGAATGCACCCAGCCCGAAACCGGCCGCGCGAAGCTCGCGATATCCGTCGCCAGCGGCGCATCGTATTGCGCGTGATAGGTCGCGTGATCGCCGACGATGTTCACGATCGGCGTGGCCGCGCGGCGCGCATTGTGAAGATTGGCAAGGCCGTTCGCGAGCCCGGGGCCCAGATGCAACAGCGTTGCCGCAGGTTTCCCGTGCCATTCGCCCATAACCGTCGGCGGCGCCCGTCACCACGCCTTCGAAGAGCCCGAGGATCGCGCGCATGCCTTCGACCCGGTCGAGGGCGGCGACAAAATGCATTTCCGAGGTGCCGGGGTTGGTAAAGCAGACCTCGACGCCGCAATTCACCAAGGTGCGGACAAGGCTCTCTGCGCCATTCATCGCTTTGCTCTCCCGGAATAATTTTTATCGTGCGGACCCTTGCCAGAATAGGGTCTTCGGCCGATCTTCGCCTAGCGCTGCAAGACCGAAGAGTTGATGTCGGCGATGCGGGTTTTTCCGATCAGCGCCATGCTGGTGCGCAATTCGCGCCGCATGGTCTCAAGCACAGCCGTGACGCCGGCTTCGCCGCGCGCCGCGACGCCGTAAACCCAAGCGCGTCCGATCATGCAGGCCCTTGCCCCTAGGGCAAGCGCACGCGTCAAATCTTGGCCCGACCGAACCCCGCCATCCATCAAGATGGTCGTCTGCTGCCCGACGGCGTCGGCGATTTTGGGCAGAAGGGAAATCGAAGACACCGCGGCATCGAGTTGCCGCCCGCCATGGTTCGACACGACGATGCCGTCGGCACCGGTTTTCACCGCTTCGCGCGCGTCATCGACATCGAGCACGCCTTTCAAAATCAGCGGTCCCTTCCACAACCCGCGTATCCATTCCAAATCTTTCCAGGTCACGCTCGGATCGAGCGCCGTCGTTGTCCATGCCAACAAAGCGTTCAGCGAGTCCGCACCTTTCACGACGCCATGCAGGTTTCCGAGGTTGAGGGGCCGTCCCATCAAGCCCACGTCGTAAGCCCAACGCGGATGGCTGGCAAAATTCCAGGCAAGTTTGAGTTTGGAGAGTTGCAGACAACCGCACACCCATGCCGTTGCGGATATCACGATACCGCGTACCAAGCACCGGCAGATCGACCGTGAATACCAGCGCGCCGCAATTTGCCTCTGCCGCGCGCGCCAAAATTTCTTGCACGACGCCGCGGTCCTTCATCATATAGAGTTGACACCAGAAGGGCTGCGTCGTTGCCTGTTTGACTTCCGCGATGGGGCAAATTCCGACCGTCGAGAGGGTGAACGGGATCCCGATTTTTTCGGCGGCGCGTGCGGCTTGCGCTTCCCCGCGCCGTGCCATCATGCCCGCGAACCCGATAGGAGCCAAAACCAAGGGCAGCGACAGGTTCTGACCAAACAACGTCGTCGCGGTGTCCAAGGTAGAGACGTCGCACAATACCTTTTGCTTCAGGGTCAGCCTTTGCAGGTCCGCGCGGTTCGCGCGCAGCGTGACTTCCTCAAAAGCGCCGCCATCGACATAGTCGAACATCATTCGCGGCAAGCGCCGCCGCGCCAAACGGCGGTAATCGGAAACGGATGCGGGAGCGAACATGACCGGCCCTGACGAATTCTATCGCCCGGTGAATCTAACAGTGTCCTGCCGTTTGGGCGAAGCGTGGCCCCGAAACCTCAACCGCCTTTCTAGTGTCGTGGTTTCGAAGTTCGCGATATTACCGATATCAGCATCGTTGGCGAACTTCGAAACCAAAACGACACTAGCATCAATAGGTTGGCTAGTGTCCTGTCGATTCCGAAATTCGTATCAGGCCGATATCAGATGCAACGAATTTCGGAATCGGGACACTAGCAGGTTTTCGGTTTCCGATTGAGGAGCTGCATGAGCGCCACGCTTTGGCGGTGCCAAACGCGAACCGGGACTGCGGGATAGCCGGCGACCGTTTCCCCTTCGGCAACATCGCGCATCACGCCGCTTTTGCCGGCGATCCGCGCGCGAGACCCCACGGTGAGATGGTCTGCAACGGCCACTTGTCCACCGATCATGACTTGGTCGCCGATGGTGGTGCTGCCCGCCACGCCGGCCTGACCGGCAAGAACGCAGAATTTGCCGATACGAACGTTGTGTCCGATCTGGACGAGGTTGTCGATTTTTGTGCCCTGGCCGATGACCGTGTCGCCCAGCGCGCCGCGATCGACGGCGCAATTGCCGCCGATATCGACATCGTCTTCGATGACGACTCGGCCGAGCTGGGACATCTTGAGCAAACCGGTCGGGCAGGGGACAAATCCGAAGCCTTCGCCGCCGATGCTGACGCAGCTTGCGATGCGCACGCGCGAGCCGATCTTGGCATGGCTGATGGCCGTGACTGCGCCGATGCAACAGTCATCGCCCAGGGTCACGCCGCAACCGATAACAACACCCGCACCGATGTGACAACGCGCGCCGACGACCACATTGCTTCCAATCACTACGCCGCTGTCGACCTGCGAACCGGCGCCGATGACGGCGGAAGGATGGATCTGTGCGCTGGGATGGACGCGCGCTTCGAGCGGCGCGGGCGGATAGAAGAGATTGCTGATTTGTGCCGAGGCCAATCGGGGCTGGGAAACAAAAAGGATGTTTTCTTTTCCCGGGAGAAGCGCCGCCATTTGGCGGGTCGTCACAAGCGCGCAAGCGTGGCTCTTGACGCATGCCTCCTTGTATTTTGGGTCGCTGAAAACGCTAAGGTCGTTCTGTCCGGCGTTTTCGGGGTCGGCTATGTCATGCACCAACAATTCGTTGGTGGCGGGATTTGAAAGTTGTCCGCTGACAAGCTCGGCCACAAAGCCCAAAGAAAATGGGCCACTGCGATGAAAGAAGTGTTGGTCGATCATTTTATCCGTCCCCCTCCACGGATTGCGCGGGTTATCCCCGCGACCACTTCATTGCTACAAGCGTGCCCGCCCCCGAGCACCGCCAATAACCGATTAATGTTCCGCAGCGCCCGTTGCGAGACGCTTGGTCTTCTTTTTCGGCTTGGGAGGCAATTTCGCCGCTTCCTCCAGGTCCACTGCCTCTTTGGCCAAGCGCAAGGCGCGCAACTTCGCTGTCTTCGCGACGACGGCATCTTGGGCCGTTTGAAGTTCTTTTCGCATCGACACTTCGCGTTGCTCCGTCTTCGCAAAATGGTACTGCGCGTTCCGTTTGATTCCGTCTTTACGTGTGTCGCTTGAGTTCGACATTAATGCAGTCCTTTTGTCGTGTTGATGCGGTAGTGCGTAACAGGCATATTGCGAGGGCATGCCGATGCGCTATGTGCAGCGCCTGGCAAAGGCCATCTCTGCTTTCGGCCGGACGCACCAATATGGGCTACGCGACAAAAGCAAGACACTCTATACTCCATAACCACCCCACAAATAAGGCGAATTACCTATTCCCGAGTTATTCTCTTGACTATTTGGTAAAGGACGCGGTATAGGATCACTGTCCTTGCGATTGCACGACGCGCACCGAAACATGGTGTTTGTCTTCGCGAGGGTTATCGAAACAATCCGTTTGTTCCATTTCGTGCACGGGAAACGGCAACACGCCGTACATGCGCGCCCTTAATGGTGCGCGCTTCCTGGCGCATTAAGGATTTTAAGTGAGCAATTCTTCCTTTACCGATCTCGGTATTTCCGAGCCGCTTTGCCGCGCGCTCGCCGCCGAGGGATATACAGAGCCCACCCCCATTCAAATACAGGCCATTCCGGTCCTTTTGGCGGGACGCGATATGTTGGGCCTGGCACAAACCGGCACGGGTAAAACCGCCGCGTTCGCGCTGCCGTTGTTGCAGAGGCTCTGCACGGGGCATGAGCTGCGCCGCGCGAAATCTGCGCGGGCCTTGATTTTGGCGCCGACGCGCGAATTGGCTGTGCAAATCTTCGACAGTTTACGCACCTATGGGCGTCATCTTCATCTTCGCTATACCGTGATTGTCGGTGGTGTCGGCCAGGCACCTCAGGTCAAAGCGCTCTCGGCCGGCGTGGATATTCTGGTCGCGACGCCGGGGCGGCTTCTCGATCTTGTCGAGCAAGGCCATCTCAAACTCGACGTGACCGCCAACCTCGTGCTGGACGAGGCCGACCGTATGCTCGATATGGGTTTTATCCGCGATATCCGCCGGATCGTTGCAGCGTTGCCGCGCAACCGGCACTCGATGTTGTTCTCCGCGACGATGCCGGCGGACGTCGAGCAATTGGCGCGCTCTATCCTGCATCAACCGGTGCGCATCGACATCATGCCGGAGAAACGCACGGCCGAAAACATCGATCAACGCGTCTTCCATGTGCCGGCCGCGGAAAAACGGGCACTGCTTGCAAGCCTTCTCAAGGACGCTTCGTATGAGCGGGTTCTGGTGTTTACGCGCACCAAGCACACGGCCAATCGCGTCGCCGAACATCTTGGCAAAGGCGGATTCGTAGCCGAAGCCATTCACGGCAACAAATCGCAAAGCGCCCGTCAACGCGCCTTGGAACGGTTTCGTTCCGGCGCCGCGCGCATTCTTGTCGCCACGGATATTGCGGCGCGTGGTATCGATATCGACAACATCACGCATGTCATCAATTTCGAGCTGCCCAACGAACCGGAGAGCTATGTGCACCGCATTGGGCGTACGGCGCGCGCCGGCGCAGCCGGGGCTGCGATCTCGTTCTGCGACCCGGCCGAAAGCGGACATCTGCGCCAGATCGAAAAACTGACCAAATCGCCGCTCAGGATTATGCAGGGGAGCGCCCCCACGGAACGGACACAGACTGTTCCCGAGCGCGGGCGGGCCCAGAAGCCCGGACCGTCCCATGCCAAGCGCGGCAAGCGATTCCGCTACAAAAGCAAGGATACCGCGGCCTGATAGGTCGGCAGCGCCTTTGCGAGCGGTTCTGGTCTGGGTTGCTATTAAGGGTCTTTGCGACTATACAGGCGCCAACGACGGCGTTCCGTCAGATGAAGCGCGCACTGTTGTAGACCTGACTCGCTTTGTGCGCGCCTGGACGAAACAGCCAAACTTCTAACCTGATTGTGTTCGTTCGCGTCGCGTGGGCAATTGCTCACGCGTTACCCGATGCATCAGGAGATATCATGGCAATCGGAACAGTGAAGTTTTTCAATACCGCCAAGGGATTTGGTTTCATCGCGCCGGAAGGCGGCGGCAAGGACGTGTTCGTTCACGCCAGTGCCGTTGAGATGGCCGGCATGCGCAGTCTGGCCGAAGGCCAGAAGGTGTCGTTCGACATCCAGCCGGACGCACGCGGTTCGAAGGCCGTCAATCTCAAGGCCGTTTGATAGCTTCGAGTTCGAGGGATCGGTGGAGACGGAAACGTCTCCACCTTTTCTAAACCGGCGCTCGAAGCGTGCGCCGGAAATTGAAGGAGATGTGCAAGACCGATGGCATACGAAGCAAGCAGTGAAATCCATTTTCCGGAACGGCAGACGGAAGTCGTGGCGCGAGAGCTTCGCCTCGATCAATCTTATTTGACCGACCTGATCGAAGTGCTTGTTTCAAATCCCAAAGGTCTGCGCCGTTGGTCGGTGATGCGCGCACTCCGCAAAGCGCGCGAAAGCGCCGGGCGCGACGTGCCGCAAAAATTCGAAGACGATGTCGAGCGTGTGTTCCGCCGGTTTTGCTCGGCGACCGACGTCGCCCATGACGCGGAGCGCGTTCCTGCCAGTGCCTTGTTCTACCGGCCCCAAGAAAGAGCCGGCGAAGTTTGGGCCGTTTTCCCCGCCAAAGCCGAAAAGTGGCTTAAGGCAGACCATATCGAGCGCGATCGCTAACGCCGACCATGGATCCTTTCAGAGCGGCGGAGGTTTGCGATGCCACCTGACAGGCCGCTATCGGAACATGAAGGTGCCTTGTTCGACGCCGTTCGCGTGCTCGGCGCGACGGTCCTCGATCTTGGCGCCGATCCCAAAAAACTGACGGACCGGCTGACCGAGGCGCGCAATTCCGCCAGCGCCTTGGGCAATGTGCGCGGCGCCGCGACCATCGATTTTCTGATCAACGCACTGTTTCCCGAAAAGGGACCGGCGCCGAAGCCGTCGTTTCGCATCGTTTAGTGGCACAACCAACGAGGCGCAGTCATGGCAAGCACTGCGTTCCAATTGAGCCGGATTTACGCCGAAGGTTGGAATGCGGCCCATAAACGGATAGCGGGCGAAGGTTCCGAGCTTGATACCAAGAAAATGGAAGCGCTCAATCCCTATCCGGCCGACCCTGAGCGGGCGCGCTGGAACGAAGGTTTCAACAACGCGCTCAAGAGGTAGATGACGCCATGAAAACATTCACTCGCTTTGGACGGCGCCTTCCGATCCCGTCAACCGTGCAAATCTTGCACGAACTCATGCAGTTCTGCGCCGACGACGATGCCAGCAAAAGTCTCGCTAAAAAGCCGGGCACTGCGGCGACGCCCCCGGTGATTGCCCGCGCCGCGGAGTGACGGTTTACAAGCCTGCTTTTCGCGCCGCCACATGGGCCAGCGCCGCCCAGTCTTTGTCGCCCAACTTTGCCGCCATAGCTTCCAGGAAATGATCGTGCAGCAAGCTGGCGAGCGGCAACGGCACTTGCAGCTCGCGCGCGGCTGCCAAAGTCAGTCCGGCATCCTTTAGCCCTAAGTTCAGCTGAAAGCCCGGCGGGTCGTATTTTTCATTCACAATAATGGCCCCGTATCCCTTGTAGACGGGAGCGGCGAACAGAGTGTTGGTCAGCACGTCAACGAATACCGCCGGATCGACGCCGCCTTTGCGCAGCAGCGCCACGGCTTCTCCAAGGGTCTCGATCGCCGAGGCAATCATGAAATTGCCGGCAATCTTGAACAGATTCGCTTTCTCGGGAACTTCGCCCAAAATCGTCAGGCGCTGACCGATCTTCTCCAGAATAGGCTTTACGCGCGCGATATCCTCTGAGGCGCCGGCCGCGACGACGACCAATTTCGCGGCTGCTGCCGCGTCGGGGCGGCCGAACACCGGCGAGGCAATATAGCCTAGACCTCGCGCCGCATGCGCATGGCTCAGTTCGCGGGCGAAGGCAACCGAGATCGTCGCCATATTGACGTGGACCAATCCGGCCTTCGCACCGTCGAGCAGCGGCCCGTTCAATCCGACAGCACGTAGCGCCGCATCATTGGCGAGCATGGAGAATACGGCATCGTCTTGCATGGCATCTGCCGGCGAGGCGGCAACGAGGGCGCCAAGAGCTGCGAATTCGTTGGTCGGTTCGGGCGAACGGTTCCACACCGTCAGGCGATGTCCGGCGGCGAGGATATTCTTCGCGATGGAAGCGCCCATACCGCCCAAGCCGATAAATCCGATGTTCATGGGATGTCCTCTGGGGTGTCAGCCATTCGAATTATCTGCCGGACGGGAGGGCGGTGCGTTCCTCAAGATTGCTGACGATGATAATTTTCTGCCAAATCTTGCGGCCCAGATCGCTGGTCAGATCTTCCACTTCATTCACACCCGATATAATCGCAGCATCCTGGATTTCCCCGGCATAGAGCGCCGCCAGTTTGGCGATCAGCGCCAGCATCTCCGTGCAATAATCGAGATAGCGCGACAGCTCGAAATCCTTCATCTGGTGATCGGGCGATACCGGCGTCGTGGAACCCAACCCCAGCTCGACCGAAGGGTCTTTGGTTAGCTGATGCATGTCGATCACATGCGCCAGCGACCGCAACTCATAAAGCCATCGAAGGACCCGGCGCCGCTTGATGCGCATTTCTGCATTCATGACAAACCAGATGGCGGCAAAGGCCAAGAGGAGCAAATTTACGATCGAGTCCAACCCCTGCGTGATGCCGACCGGATCGGCGCGGCGCAGGACATCGCTCCAATCGATCAATTTCGCGATGTAGATTTGCGCACCCAGCCCGGCGGCAACAAACACCACGATCAGGAACCGAAGTCCGTAATATGGCCGCGCCAAAGCGCGTGCCCGCTGGCCGGTGACTTGAGCGGTTTGAACAAGATCGGCGCACACATTGCCCAACCCCGATCCGGGAAAGCGCGCAGCGATACGCAGTTGCAGGCGTTCGATGGTCTTGACGATTTGCGCCACATCGAGCGTGTAGGCTTTGCTACGGCCTTTCGAGGATGCCATCTTGGCCTCAATATTTTGTGTCGTAAATTATGCCCAATTGACTGAATAAAAAGCTCAGTCAATCGTCTTGCCGTGCGATCCGTCCCATTCCGACCGCGCAGCACAAGTCGTAATCGCGTTTTATATACAAATTGCGCGCAAGTTCGAGTCTCTTTTCGCGCGTACCAATTTGCCCGAGATCAACCGCCCGGCGACACGCTTGTTACATTATCTTCCGAATTGCGGTCGATCCATTCATTATAGGGATCGATCCCGGCAAAAGCCGGGCGCCCGGTCGGTGACGACATGCAACACTTGCTCGCCGGATTTCAACTTCTGGCGCTGGAAGACGAGGATTTTTGATTTCTCGAATCCCTTTTTCCCCGGTTCCACGAGAAAAGCGCCGACATCGACATCTTCGTCCAGCGGCGCCTCGGTCTCTTTGCCTTTGCCGTCGGCATAATATTTATGTGCCGAAACATTCAGCGTCACGTCGTACTTGCCGTCCTTGCGCTTCTTCCAGTTCGCACGCGTGGCTTTCAGGTCGTAGACCGTGATGCGCTCAAACAGATCGGAGATGAGCCGGTCGTATTTTGGCCCGGCTTCTTCGCGAAGGATTGTCACGAAATCCTTGGAGGAAGGATAGGGCGCGGGCTTGAAGGCGTATTGCGCAATCAGCCTGCGCAGAGCGCGATTGACCACGTCCTCGCCGACGGTTTCCTTCAGGCGGTACATAATGACCGCGCCTTTGTCGTAATGAATATAGCCCTGGTTCTCCACGCGCTCGAGCGGCAACTCCTCGATCTCTTCGCCGCCGCGCGCGCGCAGATAATGATCGAGCGAATATTTGAGGAATTTGCGGACGTGCTCCGGCCCATACAGCTTTTCCATCACCAGCATGGCCGAATATTGCGCGAAGGTCTCCGATAGCATGGTCATGCCTTGCATATTCGCGCCGATGATTTGATGCGCCCACCATTGGTGGCCCAATTCGTGCGCCGTCACGAAGGTGACGAGATCGATCTTTTCGGGATCGTCCTTGACCTTGGAAAAATCCTGTATGAAGCCGATGGCTTCGGAATAGGGGATCGTGTTGGCGAAGGATTGCGCGAAATTCGCATAGGCGGGAAATTCCAGAATTCGCGCCTGACGGAATTGGAAGGGCGAAAAGTCCTTCGTGTAGACATCGAGCGATGCCTTCATCGCCGCGATCATCCGATTCACCTCATAGGGATGATGCGGATCGTAATAGATCGCCAGATCCACGTCGTTCCATTTGTCGCGCTTTACGGCGTAGGCGGCCGACTGCATGGAGAAGAACGGCAGGATCGGCGCATCGGACTTGAACCGCACGGTGCGGCGTCCATTGGCGACGGTTTCCGACACCTTGTAGCCCGGTGCGATGGGCGTTTGATCGGCGACCGTCGAAACCGTGATATCCGACATCACCCAATCGGCGCTGTTGGTGATGTAGTTGTTGGCGCGTGCACGGATCGTCCTCCAGCTTGGCGGGGCGCAACTCGGAAGGAAGCCCGTAACGACGGCGCTTGGTGGGATCGCTGAGCAAATAGGCCGTTTCGATCCATGCCGATGCGCGGCGCAATCTCCGTATTGTTCACAAAGGTGCCGTTGTCGACGATGCGTCGTGGTGTCGCCGCTGTTCTTGAATCCTTTCTGCTCGAGCACGGTCTTGAAACGCACCATGCGCGTTTCGCCCGGCGCCATCGGTTTGTCGAAGGCATAGATCTGGTAATTGAAGCGGTCGTAATTCTTTGACGAGCTTTGCACCGTCGATCGTCAGCGACAGCATCTGCAGATCGCGGCCCCATCGCATGTGGACGCGCTCAAGCGGCTTGCCGGTGCGGTTTTGGATCACGATAACTGCCGACGGTCTCGATCCGCGTCTGGTGCGGATAGATGGCGACGTTCAGCGTGATATTCGGTCGACGCGCGGCTGCGGCAGTTTCTCGAACGGCAGCAACGCCTTTTCGTAATCGGCCGAGAATTTGTCGTCGCCGATCGAGGTGCGGTATTGGTTGAGGATGTGCGTGTTGTAGAAAATAGAAGCCACCGCTGCCCGCAAACACGACGAGCGCCGCGGCCAATAATAACACCGGCGCCGCCGGAAAGTCTGCGCGGCAACCGTGCGAAGCGCGGCTTGAGGCGCGTTTCCGAGCCGCGCCGCCATAGCGCATAGGTCAGCACGGCAAGCACCAAGGCGAACGCGCACCAATAAATTTGAACCAGATATCGGCGATCCAGAACCGGCCTTCGCCGTTCATATCGGAGAGCGGGACAAACGCTCCGGCGCCGTACAGATAAAGTTTGTCCTCGAAACCGATCGAGACAAAGGTCAGCGTCATCACGAGGTAGAGCCCCATGACGCCCCAACCGACATATTTGTGCGGCGACAACGCTTGCACGAAGACCGCCAGCACCGCCAATTCGATTGCCGTCAGCGTTTCGGGGAACACATACCAAAGTAGGTAATGGCTGAGCTGATATTCGTGATAGCCCTTGATCGTCTGTATGGCGACGGCCGCGATCACCGAAATCAGATAGGTCGACAACAACACCAGCGTGATCGCCGCCATTTTCGGCAGAACGAACATCCAGTCCGGCACCGGGCAGGCGTCGAATATCTCATGGGTGCGCCGGTCGCGCTCGCGCCAAACCAATTCGCCGGCGTAATAGATGGCGATGATGATCGGTATGATGGTGAAGGCGCCGCGCAAGGCGTTGATCATGACGCGCGTCACGGGATAGGTGATATAGTCGGCGCATTCGTCGGCGTACCACAACGAACCGATGCGAATTCAAAAGACCGATCGCCAGCAGCACGAAGAAGGCGGGGCTCTTGAACACCTGCGCCATCTCGAAGCGCGTCCATTTCCAGCCTTGCACGCGCGTCGGCGTAGGAATCGAAACGCGGCGCGGGCAGGGGGCCCGCTGGGCGCTTGGCGGGCCCATCATCGCGCACGGACAAACCCTGGCGCTTGGCGCCCTTGGTTTCGAAGCGGAATAACGAATACGCCAGCGCCAGCATGGCGAACGATGTGCCAAACCAGATCAAGCGGTTGTAGGCGACGACGCCGGCCAGCGGCGGCAACATCGTGTTGCGGTCGGAGGCAGTCCAGTATTTCGTGGCCTCGCCGACGGCACCGAGCCCGAACGGCTCGAACAGGCCCACGATGTGGTCGTATTGCGGCTTGGCGAACAGACCTGTGAGGACAAAATAGCCCACCAGGAACGCGACCACGCCGACATAGGTGGCGAGCATCGAACGCGTGGCCGTCGCCAGCGCGAAAAACATCGCGCCCATCATCAACAAAGTCGGCAGCGCCACCAGGAAATAGGCGTAAAAATAATCCTCGGGCCGCAATGGACCGAGCTTCATCGGATCGAGCCATGGCATCCAACTGCCGATCAAAATGCCGAGCGGCACGCTTGAGAATGCGAGCATGCCGGCGAATGAAGCGCCCGCGAAACGGCCGAACAGATAGTCGAATTTGCCTACCGGCGTGGCGCGAATGATCGGGCCGTAGCCCGTTTCGTCGTCGCGCACGACGACATTGGCCACGAACGCCGTCAGGATGAATATCGCGAATACGCTCATGATGCCGAGCTTCTGCACGATCGCGTACGGGCGAATTGACGTGCACGTTGCCGCGGAGCCGATCTGGATGTACGGAACACCGTGGCGCCAAAGGTCAGCAGGAAGAAGATGCCGAACGCCACCCAGAACACGGGCGAGGTGAGCTGATAGCGCAGCTCGAACGCGGCGATTTTTCTGAACATATCCTCAGGCCGCCCGGCGCTTCTTGGTGAAGCGAGGTGAAATAGACGTCTTCCAGTCCCGGATCGACGGGCTCGAAGCCGTTGCCCGGGTCGTTGTCGGACAGGATATGGATCAGCGTTTGGCCGCCGAACAGGCGCGTCAGGATCACCGCGTATTGCTGACGATAGGTCTCGATATCGGCCTTGGCGATGAGCTTGCGCCAGATGCGGCCCTTGAGGCTTGCCGTCAGTTCGCTGCGGCACGCCGGTCGTCACGATGTGCCCGTCCGGCGATGATCGCCATGCGCTGGCACAGGTCGGAGACGTCTTCGACGATATGCGTCGAGAGGATCACCACGACATGCTCGCCCACTTCCGAAAGCAGATTGAGGAAGCGGTTGCGCTCTTCGGGATCGAGACCGGCCGTCGGTTCATCGACGATGAGAAGCGCGGGGCGCCCGATCAGCGCCTGGGCGATGCCGAAACGCTGGCGCATGCCGCCGGAAAATCCCGCGATCGCCTTCTTGCGCACCGTTCCACAAATTGGTCTGTTGGAGCAGCGCCTCCACTGTATCGCGTCGTTCGCGCGGCTCGCGCGATGCCTTTTAGCACCGCCATGTGATCGAGCATCGCATAGGCGGAGACGCGGGGATAAACGCCGAAATCCTGCGGCAGATAACCCAGAACGCGGCGAAGTTTCTCGGGCTCGGCAATGACGTCGATGTCGTCAAACCGGATCTTGCCGCTGGTAGGTGTTTGCAGCGTTGCGATGCAGCGCATGAGAGTCGATTTGCCTGCGCCGTTCGGGCCCAACAAGCCGAACATGCCGCGAGGAATTTCCAGGCTCACCTGGTCGATAGCGCGGACGCCGCCGCGATAGATATGCGTGAGATTCTCGACCTGCAGCATGTAAGCCCCTCATCATGCGGTCCGCGCCAAGAATGTGGGTCGGCCCAGGGCGTTTCGCAATGGGGCGCAGCGCTCAATTTGGCGTTATGTTGCAGCAGTATAGGTCGAAAATAGCGGCGCACGGCCAGGCCGGTCGGGTGCCGCTATTTCAACTGGAATAAATTAACGCATTGGCCGCCAGCTCATGCCCAGTTGATCGAATAGAAAACTGAGCTGATCGGCTTGCTGCGCAATCCGTTCCGACAGCGAACTACCGATGCCGTGTCCCGAGTTCATGCTCGTCCGCAATAGGATGGGATAGGGCGATGACGTCGCGGCTTGCAATGTCGCGGTGAACTTTCGCGAATGCATCGGATTCACCCTTCCGTCGGTGGCGCCTGTTAACATCAGAACAGCGGGATAAGGGGTTTTCGCCCTCACTTGGTGATAGGGAGAATAAGCGTAGAGCGCCTTGAACTGATCGGGGTTCTTTACCGTCCCGAATTCCGTGGTGTTGAAGGAGCCATTCGGGTCGAGTTCGACGCGGACCATGTCATAGATACCTACCGCCGACACCACGGCTCGCGCCAATTCCGGGTGCTGGGTAATTTCCGCGCCCATCAGCAAGCCGCCATTCGATCCGCCCAACAGCGCCAGCTTCTGGTGAGAGGTGTAGCGCTTGTCGATCAAATGCTCCGCCGCAGCCGCAAAATCGTCGAACACATTCTGCTTGTGCGTCAGCATGCCTTGCTGATGCCAGCTTTCGCCATATTCCGATCCGCCGCGGATATTCGCGACGGCATAGATGCCGCCGCCATCCAGCCAGATCCGCCGAAATGCACCGAGGAAGCCTGGCGTTTGGCTAATGCCGTAGCCGCCATAGCCATAGAGCAAAGTCGGATTGGTGCCGCCGAGTTTTGTATCTTTCTTCATGATCACATTGATCGGAACTTTTGTGCCGTCCTTCGACGTTGCATAGACGCGGGTTACGACGGCGTCGGCGAAGGAAATAGGCGAAACAACTTTGAGCGAAGTTTCCCGCGCCCTCCCGTTTGCCGGATTCCACAGGGCGTAGTAGCGCGGCCGCAGATAGGTCGATACGTCGAACAACACAGTGCCGTTCGGCAGTGTCTCGATCTCACTGTTGGCGGCAATAGCAGGAAGCGGCAGCTTTCCCATGGGTTTGCCGCTGAGGCCGAATACGCGCACTTGATTGGGGCCGCCGACGATGTCGCGGACGAAGAGCCGCGCCGGGCCGAAGGCGAGGTCGGCATCCCCCTGTTCGGCACCGCCCGATAGAATCGCAACGTCGCTTTCCGGCACGATCACCGGGGCCGTGGCCAGACCGCCGGGCGTGGGTGACGCCAGCCTGACGATTTTCCCGTTGGAGCTGTTCTTCCGCGAGATGGCGTAGATCGCGCCATCGGGCCCGAAGGCGGCGTAGACGATATCGTCGCCGTAAGTGCCGATGCGCACCGGCGGCGCGCCTTGCTTCAGTACATAGAAGGCCCAGATATTTCCATCACCGCGCTGAACCATGACCATGGTGGTCGGAAGGCTAAAGCGATTGTCGAGAAACACCTCGGAAGTCTTTTCGAGACCATCTTTTTTTCCGAGTACAATTTGGTCGTTGGCGGGATCGCTTCCCAAAGCGTGGAAATAGACTTGCAGGTTAAAGTGCTGCCCACTTGCCGGCGCTTCGGGGCCGGGATAGCGCGTGTACCAAAACCCGCTACCGTCCGCGGCCCAAGCCAAGCTGCCGCCGGCCGTCGGATATTGAACGCGCGGAATCGGCGTACCGGTCTCCTTACCAGTGGCAACATCATAAACATGCAGCGTTCCGTCCTCGCTCCCGTTTTTGGATAGCGATACGGCAACCTTCGTTCCGTCGTTCGAGGGTACGAACCAGTCGATGGCGATGTGACCGCTGGTATCCAGTGCATTGGGATCGAGCAGCGCCTTGCGGCTCTTGGGATCTGCGGCCGCATTCAGGATCACCAACATGGGCTGCTGGTAATTCGGATCGGAGTAAAGCGCGAAAACGCGGCTTCCGCGGGCTTCGATATGGGCGAAGGAAGGCGACGTCGCCGTCACCAGCTTGCGCAATTCCGTCTCGATAGGCCTGCGAACCGGCAGCGAATTCGAGATAGGCCCGCGTGCGGGCATTCTGCGCGTTACTCCATGCCTGTACCTTCGGGTCGGCCCAATCCTCCAACCAGCGATAGGGATCGTAGATCTCCACACCTTGAACGGTATCGGCGGCCGGGACTTTCGCCGTCACCGGTGGCGCAGGCAATGGCGCCGCAAAAACCCCCGCGCAGGTCATCGTTAACATGAATGTAATGGGGAGGATGTATTTCATCGCGATGACTCCGAGATCTCGAAATCGAATTGCCGTTCCGCTCAGCCTAACGCGATTTGCTGCAACGGCAAGCGAGGGTGCGTAGCGTTGTCTGTATGCCGGATACCCATAGCTGATATCGGTGACAGGCTGCGGCGGACTGCGCCTTGCACATCGCAGCCAATTGATATCAGTCATTGTTTTCTTGACGCGCCGAGCGCAATGGTTCGGGTCATTGGGGTGCTGGGTAAAAAAATGAGTAAAGATATAAACACCCTGGAGGATCGAATGTTGCAGAGCACAGGGCTCCCGCGAAACCAAACTGCAAGTGAAGCGGCCTCGACGCAAGGTCTCAAAAGTTTGATTCAGAAACTGCGATGGGCCGGTCTCGACGAAGACGCAGAACAGCTTTGCCACCAGCTAGAAAATATCGCACCGCATGCCTGCGTTCCGCCGGGCCCTCGCGAGACGGACTAAGACTAAGACCCATTCGTCAAAGGGTCGGTCGCCGGGCGGGTCTCCAACGGCGTGTGGTTATGCGGGCTATCGAATTTGGACCGGCTTTTGTGTTGGCCCGTTTCTTGAGCATAAGCCTAAGCTCGCCGGTTAGCCAAAATCCCTCGAAACTTGCGGGTCTGGCCGCCAATATCTTCGCATATTGTCGTTGAGCGGCCAGTCTGATTAAGAATGGCACCAGCTACCGCCAATTGGGGCGGAACTGTCGCAATCTTCTCTCGAATATGGGCGCCAAGCCGAGTTATCATTCTGGTGTGGAATACTGGTCTTATCAGCAACGGGGGACAATTCCCCTGAGGGTACTTCATGAAGATTTTCCTGTCGGTCACCACGTTTTCCCTTCTTATTGCCGCGGGGTTGGTTGGCGCAAAGGCGGACCCGTATTTTGGGATCGACGGACATGTCGACTCGATTTCATGGCATGATTCGAATTCGTCTTACCCGCAAGACACCTCCGGTTATGGCATCCATATCGGTGATCGCTTCTTTCCCAACTTTGGCGCAGAGATTGGATATAGCGAATCCGCCGGCCAAGTCGGGTATGATCAGGCAGTTCCGACGCCTGAGAAATTCAGCTACCGCCTTTCGATTTGCGATTTTCAATTCGATAATTTTGCTTACGTTCTGCTCGGAGAGTCCGGGGCATATCAACCCTTCGTGACCTTTGGGGCTGCATTTTCACAAGGCAATGCGCGCATTCGAAATGTAACGACGACGTCCAACAGCACCAGCTCGAGCCTCCCATCGTACAGCTACACGCCGTTCTTTCACAAACAAGAGGTCGATTGGCGCGGCGGATTCGGCATTGAATTTCGGTTGTCGCCGACCTACTCGGCGCGTTTTCTGGCACGATATCAGCCATATTCCTTCGGCTCGAATTTGTCCGGCGGTGCCACACTTGGCCTTAGCATCAATGCGCGGCTGTGAGAGCGGATAGTCTTGCGCTGATGTATTATCCCGCACCGTTTTGTTTGAGGAATATCGGGCACAAATAGTCGAACGGTGCTCCCCGCCTGCCACACCCCACTATGGCGGCATTGTTCGTTGCCGAATGCAGGGTGGCAAGGGCAACGCCCCCGAATAGGGGCCATTCGGTTGCCGTCCGGATGCGTGACGGCTTTCGTACTTTTCGAGGCGTGACAACTTTCTTCTAGTCTTCTCGCGCAAAAGGTTTTGTTTGCTCGGCGAGGAAGCCTAAGATGCCGGCAAGGCGAGTGGGGTGTTTCGACTCAAACAGGAGTACGAGCATGGCCGCCAGATTCAAGACAACCTGGATTGCAGTTCTCGATGCCGCGCAGGCGCGCTTCTTCACGCTGCGCAAGACCGACGACGGGCAGATTTTTGAAGAGGCGGCGATAGCGCTGAATGCAGACCGGCCCCGGGATGCGGGAAACGCAAAGTCCGGCCGCTCCGACGTCGAGCGCCATGCCTTCGAGCCGCGTGCCAATCCGCGCAAGCTTGAAAAACGCAATTTCACAATGGAAGTCGCCGAAGCGCTCGACGCGGCGCTGGCTGACCGGCTCTATACCGAATTGGTGCTGGTAGCACCGCCGCGCAGCCTTGGCGCGTTACGAGAGATACTCTCGGAACGGGTTCAAGAAAACCCTGATGTTGGAAGTTCCGAAGAGCCTGACCAATCTTTCGCCCGATGCGTTATGGAACAAGCTGTCCGCTCATTTGCTGAAAGGCGCGAAGACGCTGAACGGCGCAGTGCAGGCCGCCACGGAGAAAGCCAAAGGCACGTCGGTGCCGCTGTCCATTGTATTCCGCAATATGGCTGCGTCGCCGTCGGTCCATGCCGATGCGGTGCGCCAGGCCGACAAACTGGCCCGCAAGTTCGAGCGCATCATAAGCTGTCGTGTAATCGTCGATGCGTCGCATCATCCGCACCGCAAGGTGAAAATGTTTCGCGTCGGCGTCGATCTGAAACTACCGGGTCGCGACATTGCAGCCAGAAGCGCCAACAACCGGGCCCAGGAAGACGTCAAGGCGGCATTGCGCGATGCCTTTGCCGCAGCGGAGCGCCAGATGCAGGATTTCCGCGGCAGAAAAGGCAGCACGGCGCAGTCTCGCCGCACGGTCTCTTTCCGTGCATTGGAGGAGGTCGGTTAGATTAAGTTCCTTGTTGGATGAACGGCACTTTCTCGAAAAAGCGGCGCTGCTCGCCGCGCGGGTCGTTTTCCAGCCTGGACGGCAGATTGAACACCATCGTTTCGCGGTTCGGCAGCGTGTAGGGTTTCCATTCCGGCAGCGCTTTGTTGTTCGGATTGCCCGTTTTGGCGAAAGCGATAAAGCTTTCGCACATGACGGCTGCCATGGCGCGCGCCTCCGATCCGTTGCCTGTGATCGCACCGTCCTTGTCGGTGTTGTCGAAGGCCAAAGGGATGTCGGTCATGTGCTGGGCGCGGCGCTTTGGATCGGGCGTCGGGAAATCGACCTGATAAGCGAATGCGGGTGTGCCGGCTTGAGCGCGCAGCTCGTCTTCGACGATCGCGGCGCGCCAGGAACGCGCTGCCGTCGTTGCCAAGAAGAAAAGATCGGTCGGCGAAATACCCGGAAACCAAGATTTGTACTGCTCGATAACCAGGGAGGGCAGAATATCGACGCGCATGTTGGCGGCGAGCCGCGCCGGCAGTTCGTCCCAGCTCAGCGCGTAGACTCCGGGATCGGTAATAAATGCGCGCGTTTCGTCGTGCGTATTTCCGATCATCATCGGGATATCCGCAGATTGCGGCGGCGCATCCGGATAGAAGGGATGGCGCCTCAGGCTGCGTTCGTCCAGCACCGGTCCGAAATAGACGCCGCCGGAGCCGATGATCGGATCGACGGCGCCAAGTGCTTTGACCATTTTCTCAGTCGGCACTGCCTTAATGTCGTCAAGCTTGGTGACGCCCAGGGCCGCGAGATACGCGTCGGCGCGCTGTATCGCATGCAGCGGACCGCAGGCGGTAAGCTGCTGGCCGCTCATCGTCGTCGCGCGATGGAACAGGCCCTTGGCCAACGGCATCGCCATGAGCGTTGCAATCTTGGCGCCTCCGCCCGACTGGCCGAACACCATGACCGTGTTGGGATCGCCGCCGAATTCCGTGATGTTGTCCCGCACCCATTCGAGCGCCAGGATCAGATCGAGCTGGCCGACATTTCCCGAATCCGCATAAGCGTCGCCCCCGCGGTCCGCAAGATAAAGATAGCCGAAAGCATTGAGGCGATGATTTAGCGTCACGACGACGACATTGCCGCGCGTGCACAGATTGACGCCGTCATAGATATTCGCCGAACCGGAGCCGCCAGAATAAGCTCCACCATGGATATAGACCATCACCGCGCGCTTGCCGCCGTCGCGCAGCGCCGGCGTCCATACGTTGAGGAATAAGCAATCTTCGCTGGTCATCGCTTCGCCGCGCGATTGCGGACATGAGGGACCGTAAGCCAGCGCATCTTTCACACCCGGCCAAGGTTTGGGCTTTTGCGGTGGCATAAAGCGGCGATGGGTCGTATCCGCGCCATAGCGAATGCCTTTGAAGGTTGCAATCCCGGAATTAAACGTGCCGCGCACACGCCCTGCGGTCGTGCGCGCAATGGGTGCTGCGTTCTTGGCGACGGCGAAGCTGCTCGGAAGGGCTGTCGCGGCGGCTGCGGCGACGGAACCAAATACGACATCACGTCGGCCGGGCGAGAATTCATACGGCGTCTTCGTCATGATGTTTCCTTCCGGACCGGCCTGTCATTGTATTGGCGATATCTGCTGATACGATCTGCGGTAACCAATTTATCCGAGCGGCGCGGGCGAGGGTCAAATTCCTTCCGTGCGGGCCAGCATATGAGGGGAGCCTATGGTATCGGCCGCGCGCAGACCATGCGTCAGTTTTCTCATTTGCTTGGCCTTGTGGTGCAGCGCAGCGCAAGCGGCGGAGCGAACGGTGGTGGTTGTGATGTTCGACGGTTTCGCACCGGCCATGATCGACGCAACAACCACGCCGAATTTCGACCGTATCAAGCGGGAAGGCGTATGGTCGCGGCACCTCGTGCCGGCATTCCCGACACTCTCAATGACCAATCATACGACTTTTGTGACCGGCTGTTGGCCGGAGCATCACGGGATCGTGTCGAATATTTTCTACGATCCCAAACGCGGGCGGTACGACGATTTTTCGATGCCCGACGATGCGGATTGGCGCGCCGGCTGCGAGACGATCTGGCAAGCGGCCGAACGGCAGGGCGTCAAGGCGGCTGTGTTCAACTTTGTCGACCGCTGGTCGGGCACCCGCGGCAAACAGGCCAGCATTGTCAATCCGGAAGTGCCATGGGAACGCCACGAATCCGACGACACCATCGTGGCGAAGGGGATCGCACAATTACGCGACAACGGTCCGAACCATCCGCGGCTGATTGCGCTTTATTTTCCGATTCCCGATCACATCGCCCATTGGCAAGGCACAATTGCGCCCAAGACCGAGGAAGCGGTTCGCCGTTGCGATGCCATCATTGGCAAGCTCATGGCCGCGATTAAAGCGTTGCCGCAGGGGCGCGAAGGCACATTGGTGGTTGGAACCGATCACGGCATGATGGATGTGGGGCCGGTCATCAATGTCGGGCGGCTGATGAACAAATATTCCATCAAGGCCGATCAAGCCTCGGATGGCGGCATATCGCTCCTCTATCTGCACAAAGGCGAAAGTGCAGAACGCATAGCCGATGCGTTGAGGGCTTACGGTTACGCATTTTCCGTCTATCGCAAAGACCATTATCCCGACTTTACGCATCTGGGTGATGGTCCGCGTGCGGGCGATCTCATGCTGGTGGCGAAGCCGCCCTATTATTTTGTCGGCCCGGAGGTCGTGCCGTGGTGGGGTCATGCACTCGGGGTTACCCACTTCTGGCCGGTGACCTTTGTGCCTTTTGCCGGCGGTCTCAAAGCCGATCACGGCTACGATCCTCGCATCGTACAGATGCATGGGATTTTCTATGCTTGGGGTGCGGGCGTGGCCAAGGGCAAAGAGATTCCCCGTCTCGACATGATCGATGTGCATCCCACGATCATGGCGCTGCTCGGCCTGCAGCCGGGCAAGCCGGTGGATGGGCATGTTGTTACAGCGGCGCTTTTAAATTAACCCGGCTCGCGATACATCCACGGTAACAGCAAGCCGACCGGGATGATCCATAATGTGCCTGCCAGCGCGTAGTATAGAAATGTCACCAGTCCATGGGCGTGGGGCAACACGCGCACGCCGATGCCCATGGCGAGAAGCGCGTAGACAACCAGCCACACCAGTGTGAACAGCGTGCCGATCAATTTTTTGACACTGGGTGTTAGCGGACGCATGAGACGTATGGACCTCCGGGGACCGCAGGGCTATCAAATGCGCGCCTTCCAGCGCAAGTCCCGCCATGAGAGCTCCCGTCGCAATTGAATCGCAACCGAACCGCCGCGCTGTCGGTATTTGGCTGTTGGCCGTTGCCGCGATCATCCTGGCCATGGTGGCTGTCGGCGGGCTGACGCGGCTCACCGGCTCGGGACTTTCGATCACCCAATGGGACCCTATCATAGGCGCGATCCCGCCGCTGAGCGACGCCGCTTGGCAGCACGCCTTCGCCCAATACAAGCTCATCCCGCAATATCGCCTGGAAAACGCCGGCATGACGCTTGACGGGCTTCAAGGCGATCTTCTGGTGGGAATGGACGCATCGTTTGCTCGGGCGGTTGCTCGGCGTTGCGTTCTTCGTGCCCTTTGTTTGGTTCGCCTGGACCGGCGCGATCAAGCGCCGCGGACTGGCCGCGGATGCTGTTGCTGTTCGCGCTGGGCGGGCTGCAGGGCTTTGTCGGCTGGTGGATGGTGGAAAGCGGGCTGGAGACGCGCGTCTGCGGTCTGCCAATACCGCCTGGCGATCCATCTCGGCGTCGCGATCATTCTGCTGGGCGCGATTCTGTGGATGGCGCTGGAATATCTGCGGCCGAAGGACCGGCAAAGCGCCGGCGCGGCATGCAAAATGGGCGCTCGCCTTTGTCGGGCTGGTTTATCTGCAGATGCTGCTTGGCGCGTTGGTGGCCGGGCTTGCATGCCGGCCTGGTCTACAACACCTGGCCGCTCGATGGATGGGCGTTTCTCGCCGGAGCAACGCATTCTTCTATCTCGCCGTGGTGGATCAACTTCTTCGAGAGCACGGGCCTGGCGCAATTCGACCACCGCATCGGCGCCTATTTGGTGGCGGCCGGCGCCTTTTCGTTATGGTCGTGGGGAAGGCGCGCTGGCCTCGCTGGCTTTGCGCGGTACAGCGGCGATGCCTTGCTGCTTGTCACGGCGCGCAGATCGTGCTCGGCATCGCCACCTTGCTATGGCAAGCGCCGATCACGCTGGCGGCGTTGCACCAAGTCGTCGCGGCGCTGCTGTTCTGCACCGCCTTTGGCACGCCTACGAATTGCGTTACGCCGTTCCCAATCGCCTGATCCAAATCCGCGATGATGTCTTCGGCATTTTCGATGCCGATGGACAGACGCACCGACATCGTCGCCGGCGCCGGCCTTGGCGCGATCCGCGGCTTCCAGTTGGCGATGCGTGGTGGAGGCCGGGTGGATGATCAGGCTGCGCGTGTCGCCGATATTCGCCAGATGGCTGAACAGCCGGACCGTATTGACCAGCTTCATGCCGGCTTCGTAGCCGCCCTTGACGCCGAAGGTGAACACGCTGCCCGCGCCTTTGGGACAATATTTCTTGTGCAGGGCGTAGAACGGATTGTCTTCCAGCCCCGCATAATTCACCCAGGCGACCTTCGGGTTCTGTTTCAGCCAGCGCGCCACGGCCAGCGCATTGTCGCAATGCTTCTGCACGCGCAGCGCCAGCGTCTCGACGCCTTGCAGCACCAGAAACGCATTGAACGGCGACAGCGCCGGGCCAAGATCGCGCAGCGCCAGCACGCGGCAGGCGATGGCATAGGCCATGTCGCCGAACGTCTCCCACAGCTTCATGCCGTGATAGGACGGGCAGGGCTCCGACAGCGTCGGATATTTGCCGCTGCCCCAATCGAACTTGCCGCTATCGACGATCAGCCCGGCCATCGAATTGCCGTGGCCGCCGAGGAATTTCGTTGCAAGTAAAAC
>CAWGHR010000037.1:0-52536 GCA_963822275.1 uncultured Alphaproteobacteria bacterium | reverse complement strand
TCGCTTGGAGGCGGCATCGCGCTCTTTCTTTAGGCGTTCTTCTTCGACGGCGCGCGAACGGGCATCTTCTTCCGCCCGTTTGCGCGCTTCCACCTCGTGGACGCGGGCATCGGCCAGAGCCGCGCCCCGGCGCGCTTTTTCCTCATCCGTCAGCTGGCGCAGAACGACGCCCGCACGCGGCGTGGCATCGCGCGGAGCCGCGCTTGCGGGAGCAGTAGCTGTCGCGGGAGCGGCTTTCGCCGCCGCTTCCTTGGTCGGTGCTTTTTCCGCCGATTTGCCGGTGGTTTCGACGCGCGTGCGCTTCTTCTCCACCACAACCGCCTTGGTGCGGCCATGGCTGAAGCTCTGCTTGACGGTGGAAGTCTCCGTCTTCTTCAGCGACAGCGTCTTTGCGGGCCCGGAACCCGAACGGCGCGTCGTATCGTTGGTGTCGCTCATACGTCTCTTTCGTTGCGGGCAGGGCTCGAACCTGCCGTTCCATCCGCCACCGTTCTTGCGCGGAACCCCAGAAGCCTGGCGGAATCGACGATCAGACGTTCTGCCAGGGGGCCGGGTTTAACGGCGGCATGTATCACATTCTCGCGTCCCAGCGCCAAGCTCAATTCGGCGCGAGAGAGGCAATCGATTGTTTTCACAGACAATCCGCGCGCATAGGCCGAGCCGGAAAGCTTCCTTCGGCCATCGGCGGCGCCATCCTGTGCCTCGATCAGAACACGTGGCGGGATTTTCTCGTCCAGCGCACGCAGGACGTTATCAAACCCGAAAACAAGCTGGCCGGCACGGCGGGCCATGCCCAGATCGGATTGCATACGGCTCGCAAGAAGCAGTTCGACGCGTTGATCAAGATCGGGCGGAACTGTGACAGAGGCTTTCGCCGCTTTGGCAAAATCGTTCTTGGCCATCGCTTTTTTTAGGGCGACGCGGTTCGCGGTCACCCACATCCCACGACCGGGAAGTTTGGCCGAAACATCGGGGACGACGTCACCCTCAGGCCCTACGACAAAGCGGATAAGCGCATGATCCGGGCATACTTCGCCCGTCGCGATGCAGCGTCTTTCGCGCATCGCCTCATCCTCCCGCTTTGCCGCCAATGCCGTCACGCCGCGCCTTCCTCCGTCACGTCTTCGCTTTCCTCGCTATCGGATTCCTCGCCAGCCGGCTCGGGCAATTCCTCGATCCAGCCCGCTTTGACGCGCGCCTTCATGATGATGGAATTGATGTCATCGGCGGTGAGTTCGAAGCCGTCTAGGGCACCGGGTGTGCGCACGCGTTCTTTGTCTTTGTTGACCTCGTAATAGCCAAGCAGATCGTCGGTTGCGCAACCGGCGAGGTCTTCGAGCGTCTTGATGTCGTGCTCGCCCAGCGCCACGGCCATGGATTGCGTCACGCCTTCGATTTCCAGAACGTCGTCCGTGACGCCTAGCGCACGGCGCTTGTCATCCATTTCCTTGTTGCGCGCTTCGATATGTTCCAAAGCGCGGCTCTGCAGTTCTTGCGCCGTCTCCTCGTCGAAGCCCTCAACCGATGCCAGCTCGGGCAACGGCACATAGGCGACGTCTTCGATTTCGGCAAAGCCTTCAGATGCCAGCAACTGGGCGACCGTTTCGTCGACGTCGAGCGATTCCATGAACAATTTGGTACGCTCGGCGAATTCCTTCTGCCGGCGCTCGGATTCTTCGGCTTCCGTCAGAATGTCGATCTGCCAGCCGGTAAGTTGAGAGGCCAGACGCACATTCTGCCCGCGCCGGCCGATGGCCAGAGAAAGTTGCTCGTCGGGCACGACAACTTCGACGCGGTGCGTATCTTCATCGAGCACGACCTTCGAAACTTCGGCGGGCGCCAGCGCATTGACGATAAAAGTTGCCGCTTCGCCGGACCACGGAATAATGTCGATACGTTCGCCTTGCAGTTCCTGCACCACCGCCTGCACGCGCACGCCGCGCATACCGACGCAAGCGCCGACCGGATCGATCGAGGAATCCTTGGAAATCACCGCAATCTTAGCGCGGCTGCCCGGATCGCGCGCCACGGCGCGGATCTCGATGATGCCGTCATAGATCTCGGGCACTTCTTGGGCGAACAGGCGCACCATGAATTGGGGATGCGAACGGGAAAGAAAAATTTGCGGCCCACGCGCTTCGCGACGCACATCGTAAATATAAGCGCGGATGCGATCGCCGGTGCGGAAATTCTCGCGCGGGATCATCTCGTCGCGGCGCACCACACCTTCGGCGCGGCCCAGATCGACCACCACGGAACCGAACTCGGAACGCTTGACAATGCCGTGAACGATCTCGCCGATGCGATCCTTGTATTCCTCATATTGGCGCTCGCGTTCGGCGTCGCGCACCTTCTGCACGATGACTTGTTTGGCGGCTTGTGCGGCGATGCGCGAGAAGTCGACCGGCGGCAAGGTCTCGGCGATGATATCGCCAACTTGTGCGGCCGGATTGCGGGCCCGGGCATCGTCCAGAGAAATCTCGACTTTGTCGTTGTCGACCAATTCGACGACATGAAGATAGCGCGAGACATGGGTTTCGCCCGTTTTGGGATCGATCTCGACACGAATTTCGTTTTCGCTGCCGTAACGCGCTTTGGCTGCGCGCTGCATCGCTTCTTCCATAGCACCCAGAACGACGGCTTTGTCGATCGACTTATCGCGCGCGACGGCGTCGGCGATCTGCAAGAGTTCTGTTCTGTTTGCGGCAATCGCTGCCATTTCACTCTCTCCTAGTTGGTCGCTTGGGCGACGCTCCTACTGCGCAGGATGTTTGCGCGCTTTCAAATCCTGTTCGATGAGTTTGTCGGTGAGCACAAGTTTGGCTTCCGCGATGGCACGGAAGGGAAATTTGAGGCGTGTGCCTTGTGCCTCGACTTCGACATCGTTGCCGTCGAGGCCCAGCAATGTGGCACGCAGGCGCTTGCGTCCGTCGAGCGGCGCCACCAATTCGATCTTGGCTTCATGTCCCGACCAGCGAGCGAAGTCCGTGAGCCGCGTGAGCGGACGGTCGATGCCGGGCGATGAGACTTCCAACAGATAATCGCCATCGATCGGATCGTCTCGTTCGAGAAAATCCGCCAGGGACCGGCTTAGCTCGGCACAATCCTCGACACTCATCGTGCCGTCTTTGCGTTCGGCCATCACTTGCAGTGTCTTTTGCTTGCCTCCCATAGCCGGAGGCGAACGAGCCGGAAGCCCGCAGCTTCCACGGCTGGGGCAATGATCGGCTCCAAATGCGATAACGCCGTAAGAATGACCTTCGTCCTTATCATGGCCACCCTTCGAGGCGCGGGCGAGGCGCGAGCGAGCTCGCCCAAGCCACAGCCGCGCACCTCAAGGTGACGCAAACCCTTTCCCCGCGGCGGTCTCCTTAGACCGCCACACAACAGTATTCTGTTGTCTGGGATGGCCGGCTATGTACGCTTCGAACCGTCGAATATCAAGCCGCAGCGCACCCCCGGAAGCCCTATTTCTTGGGCTTTTCGGGTAGGGTGACCGGTACTTCCACGGGCTGGGCCGCGTCGTGCCTGGCTTTATCGACGAGGGGTTGGAAGGGGGACGGCCCAAACATCAGGTATAGGAACCCGATAAAGAAGGCCGCCGCGATGGCGAGAATGCCGATGTCACCTGCCGGCATCATGTGGAATTTATTGTCGTCATCGTCGTCATTCATGACGTCATTTTAGACCTTCGCAGGAATTGGAGATAGGCCGGTGGGCCGTGCAAGGCTTTGGCTTCGTAGCGGGTCTGCGGCCAGGTTTGCGGACGGGTTTTCCAGTCCGCGGCGCGCTCTGCGGTCCAGGTGAAAGCCGGATGCGCCATCAGCCGTTCCAGCGTCCAAGCGAAATAGCCCGCATCGTCGCTGGCAAAGCGCAGTTCCGCCCCAAGCGTCATGACGCGCGCCAGGGCATCGAGCAATTCCATCTGGACGAAACGGCGCTTGTGATGGCGGGTCTTCGGCCAAGGATCGGGAAAAAGGATGAAGACGCGTCCCAGACAGGCATCGGGCAGCGCCTCGATAATCTCGCGCGCATCGCCTTCATGGATGCGGATATTCGAGATGCCGGTGTCTTCGATGGAGGCCAGCAGCTTCGCCACACCCGTTTCGTAAGGTTCCGCGCCGATCAGGCCGATCCGCGGATTTGCACGCGCTTGCTCCAGCAGATGTTCGCCTCCACCGAAACCGACCTCCAACCAAACGCCTTCGACGCTTCCCCCGAAATAGAATTCGCGGATCGGCGCCCGGCGCGGGGTGAAGCGTCAGTGCGGGCAATAGCGCTTCGCGCAAGCCTTCGCGATGCGCTGAAAGCTTGTGGCCCTTGCGCCGCCCATAAAGACGCGGACGCGCCCGTTCGGGATGCGGCTCACTCACGCCTAGACACGCCGAAACTAAAATGCGCGTTTGAGCCCATCGGCAAGATCGGTCTTCTCCCAGGAAAATCCGCCGTCCTTGTCGGGTTCGCGCCCGAAATGGCCATAAGCGGACGTTCTGGCATAGATCGGCCTGTTGAGCCCCAGATGCTCGCGAATATTGCGCGGCTTTAGGCTCATCATCTCGGGAAGAATCTTTTCGAGCTTCGCTTCGTCGACATGACCCGTGCCATGCAGATCGACATAGACCGATAAAGGCTCGGAAACGCCGATGGCATAAGCGATCTGGATGGTGCAGCGATCGGCCAACCCGGCCGCCACAACGTTCTTCGCCAGATAGCGCGCCGCATAAGCTGCAGAGCGATCGACCTTGGTCGAATCCTTACCGGAGAACGCCCCGCCGCCGTGAGGGGCCGCGCCGCCGTAAGTGTCGACGATGATTTTGCGGCCCGTCAACCCGCAATCGCCATCCGGTCCTCCGACCACGAAGGCGCCGGTGGGATTCACATGCCAGGCGGTTTTGTCCGTAATCCAGCCAGCCGGAAGCGCCTGACGGATATAGGGTTCGACGACCGCGCGCACATCGTTCGAGGTCATGTTCTCGTCAAGATGCTGCGTTGAGAGCACAATCTGCGTTGCCCCCGTCGGCTTGCCGTTCTCGTAATGCACAGTGACTTGGCTTTTGGCGTCCGGACCGAGCTTGGGTTCCTTGCCGCTTTTGCGGGCCTGAGCGAGCAATTCGAGAATTTTGTGGCTGTAATAGAGCGGCGCGGGCATCAGCACGGGCGTTTCGCGGCAGGCATAACCGAACATAATTCCCTGATCGCCCGCGCCTTCATCCTTGTTTCCGGCGGCATCGACGCCTTGCGCAATGTGCGGCGACTGGGCGTGCAACAGCACTTCGACGTTCGCTTTGTTCCAGTGGAAGCCATCTTGCTCATAGCCGATGTCGCGCACCGCCTTGCGGGCGACGTCTTCGACCATGGCGAAAGTGATGGCTGCGGGACCGCGGGTCTCGCCCGCAATGACAATCCGATTGGTGGTGCAAAGCGTTTCGCAGGCAACGCGAAGTTGCCAAGGATCGAATCCGTGTTTGGGACCTTCGCGAAAAAACAGGTCGACCACTTCGTCGGAGATGCGGTCGCAAACCTTATCGGGATGACCTTCCGAAACGCTCTCGCTGGTAAATAGATAGTCCTGTCGCGCCATCACCAAATCCTCTGCTTGAACGGCGCGGACTCCTTGCAGGGAATGGCGCCCGGGTCAACCATCATATGCAGATTTTGACATATGATTAGACTATGCGGCGTGCGTCATACCGCGCTGAGGATGCAAAAGCACAGAATGAAATTGGACAAAACGCCTGTCTGGCCCAGCCCATGGACGGGAATGGGTCTCGGTGGGACCCGCCCCTCGATGGCCCCATCATTGGAAGGCGGGTACCAGCCGGCCCGTAAAGCGAAACCACACCTCAGAGAATGAACCGCGAAAGATCCTGATCCTTGGCAAGATCTTCGACGCGCGATCGCACGTAATTGGCATCGATCAAAAGCGTTTCGCCCGGGCGTTCGGCGGCCGCAAAGCTGATCTCATCCAGCACGCGTTCCATGATGGTCTGCAAGCGGCGCGCGCCGATGTTTTCCAGCGAGGCGTTCACTTGGGCCGCGATATCGGCGATCGCAGCGATGCCATCCACCGTGAAATCCAACATCACGCCTTCGGTCGCCAGCAGCGCCACATATTGCTTGATGAGGCTCGCCTCCGGTTCGGTCAGGATTTGCTGAAGATCGTCGCGTGTCAGAGCCTTCAGTTCGACGCGGATGGGTAATCGTCCCTGCAGTTCGGGCAACAGGTCGGACGGTTTGGCAGTATGGAAGGCGCCCGACGCGATGAACAGAATATGGTCGGTTTTCACTTGACCGTGTTTGGTGGCAACCGTCGTGCCTTCGATCAGCGGCAACAGATCGCGTTGCACGCCTTCGCGGCTGACATCGCCGCCGCCGCGGAATTCGGAACGCGCACAGATCTTGTCGATTTCGTCGAGAAAAACGATGCCGTTGTTTTCCACCGTGTCGATCGCTTCGCGTAGGATTGCGTCCTGGTCGAGCAGCTTATCCGCTTCTTCGGCGAGCAATGGCGCATGTGCTTCGGCCACCGTGATGCGCCGCGTTTTGGCGCGGCCGCCAAATGCTTTGCCGAAGATATCGCCGAGATTGACCATGGAAATCTGCGCACTCGGCATGCCGGGGATTTCAAAAGACGGCATGCCGCCGGCATCTTTCATCTCCAACTCGATCTCCTTGCCGTCGAGTTCGCCGGCGCGCAATTGCTTGCGGAAGGATTCCCGCATTGCGCTTCCCGAATTGCCGGTCAAGGCATCGAGCACACGTTCTTCGGCACGCGCTTCGGCTTGCGCTTCGACGTCGCGGCGTTTTCTGTCGCGCACTTGGGCGATGGCAATCTCCAAAAGATCGCGCACGATCTGTTCCACATCGCGCCCGACATAACCCACTTCGGTGAATTTGGTCGCTTCCACTTTGAGAAACGGCGCTTGCGCCAATTTGGCGAGGCGGCGCGAGATTTCGGTCTTACCGACACCGGTGGGGCCGATCATCAGAATATTCTTCGGCAACACTTCTTCGCGCAGCGCAGGCGCCAATTGCTGTCGGCGCCAGCGATTGCGCAACGCTATGGCGACGGCACGCTTGGCGTCGTGCTGTCCGACGATGAAACGATCTAGCTCGGAAACGATTTCTCGGGGGGTGAAAGCGGAACTCATCAGACGGATAGACTTTCGATCACGACGTTCTCATTGGTGTAGATGCAGATATCGGCGGCAATCTTCATCGCGCGGCGCGCGATTTCTTCGGCAGAGAGATCGAAGTCCATCAGCGCACGCGCCGCCGCCAAGGCGTAAGGCCCACCGGAACCGATGCCGATCAGACCGTCTTCCGGCTCGACCACATCTCCGGTGCCCGAGAGGATCAGCGAAGTTTTTCCGTCGGCGACCGCCATCATGGCCTCGAGACGGCGAAGATAACGGTCGGTGCGCCAATCTTTCGCCAATTCCACGCAGGCGCGCGCCAGATTGCCGGGGTGCTGCTCGAGTTTGGATTCCAGCCGTTCGAACAAGGCGAAGGCATCGGCGGTCGCACCCGCAAAGCCGGCAATGACATCGCCTTTGCCAAGCCGGCGCACTTTCTTGGCGTTGGCCTTCATCACGGTGTTGCCCAATGTAACCTGGCCATCGCCGGCAACGATCACAGAGCCGGCTTTGCGGACGGAGAGGATGGTGGTGGAGCGCCATTTTTGATCTGTCATGGTAGGCTCAATATAGGTCGTCATGCGCCGTCTGCCATAGGCCCGATGCCGCTTCTCGCCAAGATACCCTATGTTGACATGGGGGGCCTGTTGCGCCGCGATCCCCAATGCGCTCGTGCCGCTCATCGCAAACGTCAACAGCAGATTTGTGCTAACTGCCAATGCGGCCGATGGATCGCTTGCGGTCATTGGTACTGCGGGCGCGGCGCCGGTCACCGAAGTCTTTCGATTAGCCAAGCCGGGTTGACCCGCTTTCGCTCCATCCCGGCACTTGCTATCAACGCGCGGGCATTGCTTCGGAGGGCCCATGCGCACTGCCACAGTCGAACGCAAGACACGGGAAACGGAAATCGCCGTTTCGCTGGACCTGGACGGGTCGGGCGATTGCGATATCGATACCGGGATCGGCTTTCTCGACCACATGCTGGAGAGCTTTGGCCGCCATTCCATGATCGACCTGAAGGTTCGGGCCCAAGGCGATCTGCATGTCGATTTTCACCACACAACCGAGGATTCGGCCATCGTTATCGGCCAGGCGGTGAAAAAGGCGCTTGGCGATTTTTCGGGGATTACGCGCTTCGGCGCGGCTGCCATTCCTATGGATGAGGCGTTTACCCGCGTCGCCGTCGATGTTTCCAACCGCCCTTATCTGGTGTGGCGGGTCGAGATTCCGCAACCCAAATTGGGCGAAATGGACACCGAGCTATTCAAGGAATGGTTCCAAGCCTTTGCTCAGAATGCCGGTATTTGTCTGCATGTCGAAAACATGTATGGCACGAATAGCCACCATATCGTGGAGACCTGCTTCAAGGGCTTGGCGCGCGCCTTGCGCCAAGCCATGACGCCGGACGAACGCTTAGAGGGCGCGGTGGCTTCGACCAAGGGCGTGCTCGGCGAAAAAGTCTAAACGCGATCGGCATACTGACGCTGCGTCATGATGATGACACGGGCGTCATTTTTGTTGACTTCGAGCGACCGCTTCTCATAATTATTCTACCAATTAAAAGCACACTCGCTCCATCAATCGCGAAAAGGCAGGGAGTTGCCATGGTTCAAATCACCAAAGACGATGCCTATGACGCAGTCAGGCCCGAAGATTTCCCCGCCATGATGGAGGTGGAACGCTATGGGCGGCGTTCGACCGCGTTCGACAAGATCATCTCGGCGACCCACGATCATTTCTGGGATCCGCTGGACAAAAAATACATCGATTTCGACCAAGCGTTCGACACGGAAAACGTGCAGATGTTGCCGGACGACATGTTTCCGTTCCTGCTGACCAAGCTTGCCGACCGTTTGACGCCCAAGCAACGCATTCTGTACGCCAATCAATCGGCACGCTGGTCGTTGTCGTCGATCCTCCATGGTGAACAAGGGGCGCTGGCGCTCTCCGCTTCGCTCTGTCATGTGCTGAAGGATCCGGGAGCGCAGGAATACGCCGCCAATCAGACGCGCGAAGAAGCCCGTCACGTCACCGCATTCTCGGCCTATATCAAAGTGCGCTGGGGCAGCCCCCTGCCCGTCGGCCCGACGCTGGCCAATCTTTTGACCGAAATGGTGCTGGCGCCGGAGGTCTACAAAAAGATCGTCGGCATGCAGATGCTGGTGGAAGGCCTCGCCATGGGTGCCTTTGCCACCCTCTATCAGCGCTCGGCCGACCCATTGATGGTCAAGCTTTGCCAACTGGTCATGACCGACGAAGCCTTCCATCACAAATTCGGTAAAATTTGGGCTGACCGCACAATTCCGAAATTGGCCAAGGATGAGCATGCCCTGGTGGAAGATTGGGCGGTGCAATGTTTTCAAACCTTGCTGTTCAATCTGATCAATCCCGAACAGATGAAGCCCGTCTATGCATCGGTAGGCGTCGATTGGGAAGAAGCCCAAGCGGCGATCATGGAAGCGTTTGGCGACGATGACCGTCGCGAACAAATGAAGCAAGGCGCCAATATCTTCCGCGTGCTCATCAAGACATTGCTGAATGCCGGCATCATTACCGACCGCACGCGTAGTTTCTACGCCATGTATGTCGACATGAACGAGCTAAAGAACGAGGGCACGCGCATGGTCGGCGACGACATCGCCGAGGAAGGCATTCGCTATCTTCAGGCCATCAATTTCGGCGACGCGGCCAAGGGCAAATCGCTGCTGGCGGCGGAATAAGCACCAAGCCGAGAAATTCGAGAGCGGGCGGCTCTTTGGAGCCGCCCGTTTTTTGTTATGCTCGGCCCATGCCTGCTACCGCCATCGATGTTGCCCGCGGCACCAGCCGCCTTCTGATCCAGGAGGGCTTCAGCCCGATCTTGGAATTCACACTGGCCAATGGGCGGCGGCTGGACATCGCCGCGCTCGGGGCCGACGGCACCATGTTGGGCGTCGAAATCAAGGTCTCGGTCGCCGACCTCAAAGGCGATGCGAAGTGGCCGGAATATTTGGAGTTCTGCGAACTCTTCTATTTCGCCATTCCGCCGGATTTCCCCGACGAGCATGTGCCGCAAGGCACCGGGCTGATCGTCGCCGACCGTTATGGCGGGGCGATCGTGCGTCCCTCGCCGCGAACCGTTTTGCATGCCAGTCGGCGCAAAGCGGTGACGCTGAGTTTTGCCAAAGTCGCAGCCGAACGATTGTCGAGCATCTTGGAGGCAACCGATGGTGTCTAAAGCGCAAGTGAAGAAGATCGCCCTGTCGTTTGCCGGCGCGGAAGAAGGGACCTCTTACGGTTATCCCTCCTATAAGGTGGCCGGCAAATTCTTCACGCGCTTGCGCGAGGAAGACAATTCGCTTGTGATGATCGTCGGTTCCATCGATGAGCGGGATATGCTGCTTCAATCCGATCCGTCGATCTTTCACATCACCGATCATTATAAGAATTATCCCGACGTGCTGGTGCGGATCGCCAAAATCGACGAGAAGTCATTGCGCGGGATGCTTGAGCGGCGTTGGTCGACGATCGCGCCGAAGAAACTTCAAAAAGAAGGCGTCCGCGAAGCGGACGCCCCATCTAAAAAAACGGCCGCCAAGAAGAAGCGTTAGCGCGGACTTCTTTTCGCCAGAATGCGCTGCAGTGTGCGACGATGCATATTGAGCCGGCGCGCCGTTTCCGAAACGTTATGGCCGCACAATTCGTAGACGCGCTGGATATGTTCCCAGCGCACGCGATCCGCCGACATCGGATTCTCCGGCGGTTTCGGCTTCGAGCCGGGAGGCGCCAGCAACGCCGCGAGGATATCGTCCGCATCGGCCGGCTTGGGCAGGTAATCGATGGCGCCGTATTTCACGGCGGCAACCGCGGTTGCAATATTGCCGAACCCCGTGAGCACAACTACGCGGCTATCGGGACGCACGGTGTGCAGAGTTTCCACCACTTCCAAGCCGTTGCCGTCTTCAAGCTTGAGATCGACAACCGCAAATGCCGGTGGCGCTTCCTTGGTGCGCGATTTTCCTTCGGCGACGCCTTCGGCGATGGTCACCGCGAAGCCGCGCGCTTCCATGGCGCGTGCCAAGCGTTCGCGCAGCGGGCGATCGTCTTCCACGATGAGAAGTGTTTTGTCTTCTTGCATTGTCATGGCGTTTTTCCTTGGTGAGCCGCAGATAGGCCCGGGCACCTGAGAGGTCAATCCTCTTGCGTCCGTGGTGGAAGTGTTTCTCCGTCGATATGTCCGCGAGGCCAGGTCACGCTGACCCGAGCGCCGCCCTCTACAGGGTTAACGGCTTTCACAGTCCCCCCGGTCTGCTCCAGCAAGGTTTTGGCGATGAAAAATCCCAGACCCAGTCCCTCATGTTTGCCGGTGGGGGTATGTGGCGGGCCCAGATCGGCGTCTCCCACGGCGTAATCGCCGGGGCGCGATGTAATATAGGGTTCACCTATGCGCTCGAGAATATCGGGGGAAAACCCCGGGCCATCGTCCACCACCGTGACGCTGAGTGTGTTTGCATTCCAGCTTGCTTCGATGCGCACGCTCTCGCGTGCAAAATCGGCTGCATTCTCGATAATGTTGCCTAGGCCGTGGAGCAATTCGGGGGCGCGCCACACTTGCGGCTGAGGCTCACCCGAATTGGACGCAGCAGGCGCGATCTCGATATCCACATCCTCGCCGCGATAGGCGCCGGAAATGTCGTCGAGCAAGGCGCAGATCGGCAGCCGTGCCGTCGCGCCATACATGACCTCTTCCGGGCGCCCCAGCCGTAGTAAAATCATTCGGCAGCGTTCGGCTTGGCTGCGCAGCAGACGCACATCTTCGGCTTCTTGCGAATCGGGATCGAGCACGCGCTCGAGTTCGTGTGCCACCACGGCGATGGTCCCCAGCGGTGTTCCCAATTCATGGGCTGCGGCCGTGGCCAAGGCGCCCAAGGCGGACATGCGTTGTTCGCGTGCCAGCGCGAGCTGCGTCGCCGCCAAACCCGCCGACATACGGGCGCCTTCGCTCGCGATTCGCCAAGCGTAAACCGATGTAAAGCCGATGCCGAGAACCAGCGACGTCCAAAGGCCCGCTTGATAGAGCGGCGGCAGATCGAGGGAATCAGCCGGCGGCCAAGGCAGAGGGTCGTGCACCACGGAAATGATCGAGGCCGAAGCCAGGGCGATGCCGCCAAGAATCAGAGTGTTGCCAAGGTTGAGCGTCGAAGCCGCGATAACAACCGGGGCGACGAACATTAAGGCAAAAGGGTTGGCAATCCCGCCAGTCAGATAAAGAAGAATGGCCAATTGCAAAACGTCATATGCAAGATAGATCGTCGCTTCGCGGTTGGTAAGGCGATGACTTGGCGGATAGCGCAGTGCGAGAATGACATTGAGTCCGGCGCTGAACGACACACATCCGAGGCACTGCGCGAGCGGCAAGGGATAGCTGAATCCGAAATAGACGACGAACAATGCCGCCGTTTGACCGGCGGTCGCCATCCAGCGCAAATTCGACAAGGTACGCAGGCGCACGCGTCCGCGTATCGCCGAGATCTGTGCAGACGGCAAAGCCGGCTTGTGCGTCGTCTGCGTTTTGGGGCTCGCCGTCAGCATGGGTTGTCCGTGGGCGTGCGACCTTTTTTGCTTCTTCGGGTCGCGTTCGTAGTATTATCAACCGGTTCTATCCAGCCCAATCTGCGACACTGAGCGCAATACGTAATGATCCGCACCCCGCAAGCGCTTATCCCCTATCTGATGGCAGCCGCCGCGCTGATGGCGGGAATCCTGTGGCAAGCGGGCGAGAATGTGGCACGCGTAGGTAATGTCCACGGCCAAGGAATTGCGGCGATCGGGGGACCATTTTCCTTGATCGATCAAGACGGAAACCCGCGCCATGCGGAAGATTTCCGCGGCCGGTTCATGTTGGTGTATTTCGGCTACAGCTATTGTCCCGACGTCTGCCCAACCGCCCTGGCGGCAATGGCCGACGCCTTAGACAAACTCGATAATGCGAATCGCGTGGTGCCAATCTTCGTCACCATCGATCCCGAACGCGATTCGGCCAAAGTCTTGAAAGACTATTTGAAGGCTTTCGGTCCGCGTTTCGTCGGGCTAACAGGCGATGCAAAATCGATCGCGGCGGCGGCGCGCGCCTATCGTGTCTATTACAAAAAACACCCGCTTCGAAGGCGGCGGCTATGCCATGGATCATTCCAGCACCATCTATTTGATGGGACCCGGACGGCACATTCATCGAGAATTACGACGCCAATATCGGTGCCGATACCCTCGCCGCCGCATTGAAAAGCCGCCTCTAAGTCCTCTAGACCTTCAGCGCTGGAATCCCCGCTTGCGCCGCCGGCAGCGATCAAAGTGTTACGCATCAGGCAGATGATGGTCGTGGCGCCGACACCGCCCGGGTACCGGCGTGATGAATCGGCGGCAATTTGCGCCGCCGCCTCAGTACTCTACATCGCCGACGATTTTTGTTTTGCCCTCGCCCGCATCCACGCGATTGATGCCGACATCGATGACCGTTGCACCGGGCTTTATCCAATCGCCTTTGACAAAATGCGGCTTGCCGATGGCGGCAACCAGAATATCGGCGCGGCGCGCCAGCGCGGGAAGATCGCGCGTTTTGGAATGGGCCATGGTCACCGTGGCATTGGCGGCGAGAAGAAGCTGCGCCGCGGGCTTGCCGAACAGCAGCGACCGGCCGATGACCAACACATCGAGCCCTGCAATATCGCCCAATGTTTCCCGAAGCAAAATCATCACGCCCGTCGGCGTGCAGGACACCAGTTTGGCACGGCCGCTGAGCAGCAAACCCGCATTGGTGGGCGTTAAGGCATCCACATCCTTGGCGGGATCGAGCGTGTCGAGCACGGCCTCTTCGCGAATTTGTTTGGGCAACGGCATTTGCACCAATATTCCGTGTACGGATTTGTTGGCATTGAGCGCACGGACTTCATTCAAGCACTTCCGGTTCGCTTGCGCTGGCCGGAAGATGGCGATGCACGGAATTGAAGCCCAGCGCCTACGCCATCTTGTTCTTGTTGCGGACATACACTTCGCTGGCCGGATCGTTGCCGACCAGAACGGTCGCCAATCCCGGCACCAATCCATGCTCCGCCTTCAGCCGCGCCGCTTCGGCGGCGACGCGTTCGCGCAACCGCGCCGCATGTGCCTTACCGTCGATGATCTGTGCCGTCATCTTGCCTCTCCCAAAGCTTCGAGTTGTGCCGCAAGTTTGTGCGCATCGCCGCTAACATCAATTGTTTTCAAGCGCGATGTCGTGCCGGAGGCGATAGTCACATTGGATTTGGCGACGCCCAAGGTCTTGGCCAGAACAGCAATCAACGCCGCATTGGCTTTGCCGTTTTCGGCAACCGTCGCAACACGGGCTTTTAAATAGACGGCGCCGTCGACACCCTGCGTCCAACCTTCTATGGCGTCGCGCCCGCCCTTGGGCGTGAGGCGCACATGAAAACGCAAAATACCGTCAACGATGCGAAAAGTGTCGCGCACGATTCAGAAATAATAGACAAGCAGATAGGTAATAAACTGAAGTGCCAAAAGCACGATCAAAGGCGAAAAATCGAGGCCGGCGATCGGCGGAATGACGCGCCGCATCTGCCGAAACACGGGTTCGGTGAGCGCGTCCAACACGCGCAAGCGCGGAGCGGGCGATATTGATTGTGGACGTTGATAACGCCGAAAGCCGTAAGCCAACTCACGATCACCGCTGCAACGACGATCCAAAAATAGATGTTGATCAGCTGGAGAAGCAGCCAGACGATGGGATTAAGCATGAGCGGGCGCCGTTCTTATGGGTTTTGCCAGCGCGGACTGCGCAGCCTCTTGTAACCAGCGCCTTGCGGCTTGCGCAAGCTGCCGGACTCCAATCTTGGCTCCGATAAACCCGGTTCCGCGAAAAAGCCTGCCCCAAACCTGCCTTGACAGGCTTGGGTGGCGCTCCCTAGATACCGCCCCCACGCCCCGCTTCTGCTTCAAAAGGAGCAAACTCGGGGCCCAAGCTCGGCTTGGGGCTGTAGCTCAGTTGGGAGAGCGCCTCGTTCGCAATGAGGAGGCCAGCGGTTCGATTCCGCTCAGCTCCACCAGTCTTCGCTGCGCAGCAGCGAAGACTGCCGCGTCGAAGCGCGTTAGCGCGAAGACGGGCCGATCCTCGGTCCGCGCAGCTACGACTTGGCAAGCCAGCCTTCGCCCGCGACGCGGGCTACGCCTGGCGAGCCAGTGAAAGTGCGAAGACTGGCCGGCATAGACGAAGCCGGGCTGTTGCAGCGGCATAGGCCCTACTTCCCGGTATATCGCACCCGCCAGACCGTCTTTCCCGCATCGTCGGCAACAAGCAAACTGCCATCCTTGGCTACCAACAGGCCGGCCGGCCGGCCCCACACTTGCGCCGGCGTGGTGCCCGCCGCCCAGAAGCCGGTGACGAAATTCTCGTAGCCGTTCACGGGCCTGCCGTTCTGAAATTTTATCCGAACGACCTTGTAGCCGGTGGGTACTGCCGAATCCCAAGAGCCATGCAATGCCACAAAGGCATCGCCTTTGTAGTCGGCCGGAAATTGATCGCCTTCATAGAACACCAGACCCAGCGGCGCCGAATGCGCATGAAAGAGGACATCCGGCGTTTTTGTTTTGGCCACAAGATCCGGCCGCTTGGTGCCGTAATTGGGATCGGGATGCGGACCAATATAGGCGTAAGGCCAGCCGAAAAAGTCCCCTTGCTGGATGCGTGTAAAGTAGTCGGGTGGCAGTTCGTCGCCCAATCCGTCGCGCTCGTTCACCGTCACATAGAGATCGTTCGTTCCGGGATAGAATGCGATACCCACTGGATTGCGTGTTCCACTGGTGAAGGTTTTAAGATGGCCGTCCGGCGTCACCTTTTGAACGGTAGCGCGCGGGTTGGGATCTTCTCCGACATTGCTGGCGCTGCCGATCGCAACATAGAGCGCCCCGTCAGGACCAAACACGATGTCGCGCGTCACATGATTGCCGCGGCCGCCGAAATCGTCCTTGGTCACGCGAATACGGGCGCCGGCGACCGGGGCGCCATTCGTGTAGGCCAACCGCCAAACGGCGGTCAGATCGCCGACATAAAGCGCACCGTCGTGAAAGGCGAGCCCATGCGGGTTAGAAAATCCCGAGGCAAATGTCGACGCCTTGCCGTCGCGCAGCAAAGTGATCTTGCCGCTGTGCGGCTCGGCAAGGAACACATCGCCATTGGGCGCCAAAGCCATGAAACGTGGATCGTCGAGCCCCGCGACATATGCGTCGATCGAAAATCCCTTGGGAACTTCGGGTAGCGCGCCTTGTGGCCGGGCGATCACTTTCGAAGAATTGTCGACGCCCGGCGTCGCGTAAGGCGCCGGAAGATCGGCGGAACTGACCCTGAAATGCTGTCCCGGGTGGTCCGCCGCTATGGCGTGCGTAGACACGAACGCCACAGAGAGAACCGCAAAAAATCCAGATTTTCCTGACATTCGTCGCTTCTCCATTGCCGCCGCTAACCAACGATTTACCATACGGGATTAAACCCTGGCCATGCGCCATGCCCATCTCATTGCGTTTTTTGTCGCTCTGGCACTGGCTTTGCCGGCTGCTGCCGCTGACAAAAAAACGCCGGCCGTACACAAGATCACCTCATCGCCCAGTTATTTAATGATCGATCCGATTTATACGGCCATCATAGAGGACGAAAAACCGAGCGGTCTTTTGATGGTTGGGGTTGGATTGGATGTTCCCAACAAAGAGCTTCGCGCCAAGGCCGAACAGGCCATGCCGCTGTTGCGCGATGCCTATGTTCGCAGCTTGCTCACGTTCACCGCAAGTACGGTTCGATCATGGCGCCAGCCCGATGTCGGCGAAATCGCCGACCGGCTCCAACATGTCACCGATCGTACGCTGGGAAGGACGGGCGCCCGTCTCTTGTTAGCGCAAGTGGCGATGCGGCTTACGAAATAGGCTAGTGTCGTTTTGATTTCGAAGTTCGCGAAAGATGCTGATATCGCGAACTTCGAAACCAGGACACTAGGCCCGGCTTCTCCGGGCCTTCTCGAATGCATGCTGTTATGCCGTGATGCTGGTGGACGTTCCCGTCGACGCCTGCTTCGCAAAAGCGTCCAACATGGTCAGAATCGGCGAGCTGGTGTTCAGACCTGCAAGACTCACCTGCTGATTGCCCGATTCGAGTGCGGTGATCGCATTGCTGAATTGGGTAGCCGTGACACCGCCGCTGTTCTGCGTCGTCAAAGCGGAGAAGTCTGTGTCCGCTTCCGAAGTCGTACCGCCAAGACCGGTGACGAAATTCTCGAACTCCGACTGGCTGACCGTGCCGTCGCCGTTGGTGTCCATTGCCTGCATCAACTGGGACGCGACATCGCCGGCGGAAGAGGATCCACCGCCGTGATGGTGATGATGATGGCCATGGGGACCACTAGCGGAACTGGTACTGGCCTGTTGTAGATCGGTCGACAGTTGCGCTTGAGTCAGATTGCCCTCGCTGTTTTTGCCGAGCGATGAATAGAGCGTGTCGGCTTCCGCCTTCGTGCCGCCCTTGCTCTGGATATAAGACTCCATTTCGCTTTGCGAAATCGTGCCGTCACCATTGGTATCGATAGACGAAACAAGCTCCGAGAGCGGATCCTGCGACGTATTGGTCGCGTTTTGCGAGGATGTCGAGGTTGAAGCCGTCGAAGCGGAAGCGGTGGGATCGTTCTGCATCATCATGAGCAGACCCATGATCTGTGCACTAAGATCGCCCTTGCCGCTTCCAAGCAGGGAGGTGTCATTGCCCGTATCCGTCGAGGAGACGGAGGTAGGCGAGGTCGTTGACGAAGTTGTTGAGGTTGAAGAACTCGCGCTAGACGCCGAAGACGTGCTGTCTAGCTGGCTAAGAAGGGCCGCAAGAAGCTGGCTTGGATTGCCCGCTCCATACGACCCCATTGCGCTGATGGACATGAATATCCTCCTGGGAGTTGTCCCACCGGTCCTTCTGTGAAGCATGGCCCATGCCTCAGACCCCATTCCCATGGACGGCGTAATCGATGGTTACCGATTCCTTATTCCGACAATGCTTGCGAAGAACTCGGCACGGCTTGCCGTGCGATAGGCAACATCGCGCTAGGCAGTTCCCTCGCGCGCCAGTGCAAAAGCGATAACCTTCTGCGCTTGCGGATTGGAGCCCATCGTTGTGTGCGCACCTCGTATTCCGATATTCTCGCAGCCCGGCGCTTCGTCCTGCAGGCATTGCCGCCAATCGACAATCCCATCGTCGATCGAATAGATCGCTGTCACAGGCACGGCCAGAGGCTTAGCAATGTCATGGCGGCGCGCCACCCATTTTGAATCGTGAAAGCGCCCCAAAACTTGTGCGAAGGGTTCAAGCGGCGTCGTCACGGGAAAACGGATCGGGCTACACAGCGTCACAATGCGGCGCACGGATTGCGGACGATGGAGCGCCAGACTGCGTGCCAAAACGCCACCCAAACTAATTCCGACGATATCGATCTTAGTGTCACGTGCCAGACGTAACAGAGTGTCATCGAGCTGCGCGATCATGCTTGCAGTTGGCCCGGGATTGAAAAATACGTGCGCCGTCTCAACGCGATAACCCAGAGCCGCAAGAAAATCCCGCAATCGTGTCATCGACCAATCACCGGACAAAAAGCCTGGGATTAGGAGTACTGTGCAGCCGTCACCGCGAGGCAATGGCTCTTTTGGGTAACCGGGCGGGCGGAGATTCACGCGCGCCATTGCCGCCATCTCCAAGACCCAACTATGCAGCCCGAGACTTGAGCCCTTTGGCGGAAACACGGCGACGCGCTCGTCCATGATTACATGGCGGAAATACCGCCATCCACTTTTAATTCCGCACCGGTGACGAATTTGGATTCGTCGCTGGCAAGATAAAGCACGGCATAGGCGATGTCGTCGGGTTCGCCGATATGACCCAAAGGAATTTGCCGCGCCAATTTCGCATAGGCTTCATCTTTACCGAAGCGCGCCACCAATGGATCGAGAATGGGCGTGGCGATAAACACCGGATGCACCGAATTCGAGCGGATATTAAGCCCTTTCTGGGCGCAATAAAGCGCGACGGATTTCGACAAATGACGGACGGCCGCCTTCGCCGAGTTATATGCCGCCATATTGTGACCCGCGACGATGCCCGAGATCGAAGAAATATTTACGATGGAACCGCCAAGGTCGGTCTTGGCCACGGTTTTCGCTATCGGTGCTATGGCGTGCTTGCAGCCTAGAAATACGCCATCGAGATCGACGGCGTGCACATGATGCCACTCTTCCAATGTGATCTGTTCGAGGTCTTTGGTCAGACCGATGCCGGCATTGTTGACGAGGACATGGAGTCCGCCGAAAGCGCGTTCGGTCTCGGCGAAGACCCGTATCCAATCCTCTTCTTTGGTGACGTCGTGCAGCAATGCGACGGCTGCCCCGGGGCGCTCGGCGTTGATAGCATCGGCGATTTTTGCCGCGCCGGCTTCGTTGATATCCGTAATGGCAACGCGCGCGCCTTCGCGGGCCAACATCCGCGCAGTGGCCTCTCCCAAGCCTTGCGCCGCACCCGTGACAAGGGCGATTTTTCGGTTGACGCGTCCGTCCATCTTTCCTCACATCGTTTGCAGAAAACGCCTATCGCACAAAACGATTCCGCGAGGCTCGCATATGCCGTCGTCGCCTCTTTGGCCTAAGGTAGAGGCGAGGTTCGCCCTTCCTCAAGTCTCAGATATGGTGTTGCGCCGAAGATGACCTAGTGTCGTGGTTTCGAAGTTCGCGATATCATCGATATCAGGATTTTTCGTGAACTTCGAAACCGAAACGACACCAGCATCAATAGGTTGGCTAGGCCCTGGCCCTCACGGCCAACGATTTGTACGGCGTGGCGGCGGTTAGCTTGGTGGCATTGGCGGTGACCTCCCTGTTGTGGCGGCCGCTGCTGCGATCCGCCGTCGGCGGCGACATTTCCGCAGCGGAAGGCCACAAAGAGCGGCTCGCCCAGGCGGCTTTTTTGGTGCTTGTCGCGCTTTTGGTCGCATTCGGCCTGAAAGTCGTGGGGGCGTTGCTGATTGTGGCATTGTTGATCATCCCCCCGTAGCCGCCCGGCCCTTCGCCCATTCACCCGAATCCAAGGCGGCCATAGCGGCCTTGGCGGGAGCGCTGGCCGCTCCGTTCGGCCTGATCGCGGCGGATCCGACCGATGCGCCAGCGGGACCGTGTATTGTTCTTGCTGCGGGAGGACTTTTCGCCGTCTCCAACCTTGCCGCACAAATCACGAGAATGTTTGCAAAATCCCCGTGAAGCCGTATGAGTTCGATTTCCTCATTCGCCCGTCCAGGGCGGTATGACGCAAAAGCTTTTTCTTATCATCCTTCATGCGCGTGCTAGTGTCCCGATTCCGAAATTCGGTATATCTGATATCGGCCCCATTCGAATTTCGGAATCGAAAGGACACCAGCCAAACTATTGATGCTAGTGTCGTTTTGGTTTCGAAGTTCGCGAAATGATGCCTATATCGGTGATATCGCGAACTTCGAAACCACGACACTAGTTTGAAATCGTCAGCGAAAAGTGCCGGATTGAGACGATCATGAGCCTTCGCGACAGGCCGTTTGCTGTTTGGGCGTTTCCCCTTGTCATGCTGGGTGCGGCGCTCTTTGTGCTGGGCACCGATGCGGGCGGCGTGGCTGCCAAGCTTCGCGGAACCCTGTTCGACACCTACCAGATTTCGCGCCCCCGCGCTTATGAAGACACCCATGCCCGCAGCGGCTTCACCGTGCGTGTGCTGGACATCGACGCCGCCAGTATGGATCGCTTCGGGCCTTGGCCTTGGCCGCATGCGACGATCGCAAACCTGGTGAGCGGATTGAAGGCGCAAGGCGCTTCGCTCGTCGTTCTTGCGGCAACCTTCGACAAACCCGATCCGGCCTCACCGAGAAATCTTTTGGGCTTGGTACCTCCGGGACCATCCTTCGACACGGCGCGCGTGGCCCTCGAACACATGCCGTCACCCGATGCCGCCCTCGGTTCGGCGCTCAGGGACGTCAAAACGGTGACGGGATTCGTCCTTGGCGATGCGATACCGGCCCGCACCCTCACGTTGAAAGCCGATGTTTCTTGGTCCGGCACCAATGATCCGTTCCGCCGCGTGCACGCTTTCGATCAAGCTTCCGGCTCGTTGCCCGACGTTGAAGCGGCGAGTGCGGGCGTCGGTGCTCTCAATCTGTTGTTCGATTCCGACGGCAACGTGCGGCGCATGCCGCTGGTTTTCCGCTTGCGCGACAAAAATGTGCCCTCGCTCGATGCGGAAGTTTTGCGCTTGGCCGAAGGCAAACCGGCGATCACGCTGAAAAGCGATGACGGCAATAGTGGATTGTTCGGCGGCGCGCCCGGCGTCGCAGCCGTGGAGACCGAGCATGGCGAGCTGGCGACGGCCCCGGATGGGGCGTTCTGGATCGCCTATGCGGGGCCGCATGGCGAACGCAATGTTTCCGCGTCGGCTGTGGCCGACAAATCGCTGGCGCCCGGCGCGTTGCGCGATGCCATTGTGTTTGTCGGTGCGCCAGACGATCTGGTGGATACGCCGATGGGATTGCGCCCTGTTGCAGAAGTACATGCCGAAGCGACGGAGGATTTGTTGCTGGGAACGGTCTTGCGCCGACCGGCCTCGGCCGAACAGGCCGAACTTCTGTGTCTGGCGTTGTTTGGCCTTGGTTGCGTGTTCATTTTTGCGCGGCTCGGCGTGCGTTGGGCAGGGTTGTTCGTCGCCTGCGCGATCGGCGGAATCGGGTATGTTTCCTGGCGCCTTTATGCGGCCGAGCATGTGTTGTTCGACGCGCTTGGCCTTAGTCTCGGATTGGCTTGCGTTTGGCTGGGTGGCGCGGGAGCGCGCACCTGGGAGATATCGCGGCTGCGGTCAAGATTGAGGCTCGCGTTCGCGGATTCCTTGCCGGCGCGCACGATCGACGTGATTGCCCGCAATCCGCAATTGATGAAACTTGAAGGTGAGAGCCGCACCGTAACCTTCATGGCCTGCGGCGTTCGCGGTTTTGCAGAGCTTGCAACGTCGTTTCGCGGCGACCCGGCGGCTTTCACGCGGTTGTTGCAACGTGTCTTCGAGCCGTTGATGAACGAGGCGCTGAGTCACGGTGGTGCCATAGACAAGCTGACCATTGAGGGTTTCACCGCATTTTGGAATGCACCGCTCGACGATCCCGAACATTCTATTCATGCCTGCGAAGCGGCGACCGGCATGATGGAAGCCATCGCCAAGACAAACGAGATCATTACGCACGAACGACGGATCGACGGCGTAGCGCTGTCGCCGGTGGAAATCGGTATCGGCATATCCACCGGTCCGGCTATTGCCGGCGGCTTCAAGGCGCATGGACGCACGGCATATTCGGTGAACGGCGACTGTGCCATGCTGGCCCAGCGTATCCAGCAAACATCCACACAATACGGACCTGCCATTATCGTCAGTGAGGACACACGCAAATCCTCGGAACGCGGCTTCGCATTTTTGGAGGTCGACTACATTGCTCTAGGCAGCAATGACGAGCCCGTTAAGCTCTATGCGATGCTCGGCAATCCGGTGATGCGCGCCAGCCCGAAGTTCCGGGCGCTGGCGACCTTCCACGATCACATCTTCCAATCGCTGCGCGCCCAACAATGGCAAAAGGCTCGCGAGCTGATCGATCAATGCCGGAAATTATCGGGCGCCAGCCAGAAGCTTTATGATCTGCACCTGGCACGCATCGCCTATTTCGAGGACAATCCGCCGAGCCCCGATTGGGATGGCGCGTTCCGCTCTATTCTGAATTAGAGCACGATGATCTGGGCCCTTCGGCCGATCCGAAATGCGGCATAGGCAAAACCGTCTCAAGAGCGCTTAAACTACAGAACATGGATCCTGAAGAACATTTTCCGTCCGACTATCGGACCGCACGGACCGCGTTCCTGAAAGCCTGTCAGGCCGCGGGGCTAAGCACATTGGCGCGTGTCCATCCCAAGGCGGCGGGACGCGATGGGAAACCCTTGTTCCTCGATACGGCCACGGTGGGAGAACGCAAAGCGCAAACTGCCTTGCTGCTCATCTCCGGGACACATGGCGTGGAAGGCTATTTCGGATCCGCCGTGCAGACAGGATTGTTGCGTCAAGGATTGTCGGCGCCCAAATACGCCAAGATCGTCTTGCTGCACGCGCTTAATCCTTATGGATTTTCATGGGATCGACGGGTCAATGAGGACAACGCCGACGTCAACCGGAATTTCGTCGATCACAGCGCTCCGCCGACAAACACCGCTTATGCGGCGCTCGCCGATTTTATTGCGCCGAAAGATATTTCCCGCGATGCAATGAAGGCGGCCAATGCCAAATTGCGCGCTTATTCCGAGGCGCATGGCGCGTTTGCATTGCAGGAGGCGATTTCCAAGGGCCAATATGCTTATCCCGACGGTTTGTATTTCGGCGGCCGGCGCAAAAGCTGGTCGGCCGAAATGGTCGACGACGTGTTGCGCGAAGAGCTTGCCAGTGTGCAAAGATTGGTCGTCATCGATTTTCACACCGGGTTGGGGGCTCACGGTGAAGGCGAAATGATCAGCGAAGATCTGCCTGGCAGCGCGCCTTATCTCCGGGCCAAAAAGATGTGGGGATCGCGCGTCAAATCGAGCCAAGCCGGTGAAATCGGTCTCAGCACCACTCACCGGCACCATCGACAAGGCGGTCGCGATACGGATGGCAAACGCCGAGTTGACCTTCGCCGCTTTGGAGGTGGGAACTTTGCCCACCCGCGAAGTCTTCAACGCGCTGCGCAAAGACAATTGGCTGCACCAAATTGCCGGCGCCGCAGATGAGGCGGCCGAGGCGATCCGACTGGAAATTCGCGGCGCATTTTTTCCCGACACGGTGGAATGGAAACGAAAAGTCTGGGCGGCGGCGGCGGAAAGCGTAACCTCGGCTCTGGCCGCGCTGGACTAGAAACGGCCTTTCGTTGCGCCCGAATGGCCCCTTAGGCTATAGGTCAGCGGCGTGCACCCGTAGCTCAGCTGGATAGAGTACTGCCCTCCGAAGGCAGGGGTCACAGGTTCGAATCCTGTCGGGTGCGCCATATCCCTAAGGCGGGCGGAGGAGAGCCAAGATAGCGGCCGTGCGGTTTGTCTGCTGAGGCGCATTCCTCGCGACATTCCGGCCGTCGGTGTCAGACGGCAAATCTGGAGGGCATTGGAATTCCGCGCCCAGCATTCGAGGATGCTTACACTAGAGCGTTTTCGGGTTAGCCGGAATTGATTTGGGATTCCCAATTGGGTGCGAGTGTGATTCAAGATGCTGGCTGGGATGGAGGCCAGCATCTGATGGCGCGACCTCTTTCCAATGATCTTCGAGAACGCGTTGTGGCAGCCGTGGCGGCTGGGGAAAGCTGCCGATCTGTGGCGGTTCGGTTTGGGGTTGCGGTTTCCTCGGTTGTGAAGTGGTCCCAACGGCAGCGTCGAACGGGCTCTGTCGCGCCGGGCAAGATGGGCGGCCACCGCAGACCAATCTTGGAGCCGCACCGGGCGTTCATTGTCGAACGGCTGGAGCAGACCTCGCATCTGACGCTGCATGGCCTGAAAGCTGAACTGGCGACTCGGGGAGTGAACGTCTCCCACAATGCGGTATGGACGTTCCTGCGGCGACAGGGGCTCAGGTTCAAAAAAAACGCTGTTCGCTCTTGAACAGGCTCGCGCCGACATCGCGCGGCGGCGTCAGCGGTGGCGAACCTGGCAGGACAGACTTGATCCTGCAAAGCTCGTCTTCATCGATGAGACCTGGATAAAGACCAACATGGCCCCTCTGCGCGGATGGGGACCAAAGGGCCAGCGCCTGCGCGCCTTTGCTCCGTACGGCCATTGGCGAACGCTCACTTTCCTCGGTGCTCTGCGCTGTAATCGGCTCTCGGCACCGTGCGTCTTCGATGGGCCGATCAACGGCCAGTCTTTCCGGGCCTATGTCGAACAGCAGCTGGTGCCGATCTTGTCGCCGGGCGACATCGTCATCATGGACAATCTGGGCAGCCACAAATCTGCTGCCGTCCGCCAAATGATCGCAGCTGCCGGCGCAAGGCTCTGGTATCTGCCCCCTTACTCGCCCGACATGAACCCCATCGAGCAAGCCTTCGCCAAGATTAAGCATTGGATGCGAGCGGCTCAGAAGCGTTCCATCGCAGACACTTGGCGGCACATCGGAAGTCTCGTTGCTACCATCACCCCAGGCGAATGCGCCAACTACCTCGCAAACGCAGGATACGCTTCCGTCAAAACATGAACCGCTCTAGGCTGGTCTGTTGGACGGTTGCACAGCGGCTGCCGAATTTATCTGATGCTTATAACCAAACTTCGCATGACAGACCTTAAGGCCTACCGGGCCCTCCGGCTGCATGTCATCGAGTTGTCTCCCAGCGCTTTCACATCAAGTGTCGCTGAAGAAAATGAAGCGCGCGACGATCGCTTTCTCGCCGATATCGCTCCCAGAGCCGGCAAGGACCGGACACCCCGTCTCCAACGCTATTCCAAGCCGTCGAATGGTCGGCTCCAAGCTGGCAGCGTCCACAGCCTGTCATGCCAAGCGTTGATCAGCGGATAGGGATCGAGCGGGAGCTTCGCAGCTTCCGCGAATGGCAGTGCCGTAGCGACACGAAAGTCCGCGTAGGTGAGCCGGTCGCCGACCAGCCAACCCCGCGAACCGAGGCTCTCCTCCAGCACTCGAGCGAAGCGGTGAAACTCCCCGGTCGCCTCTTTGACGGCGGCCACGTCCGCATCGCCCAAGCCGAGCTTCGGCTTCATGAGGTTTTCCCAATAGAAGACGCTGGCGACCTGCGTGAAATGGTGTGCGCTCCAACTCAGCCACTTTTGAAACTCCGGCGCTTCATCGTTGCGGCACCAAAAGTCCGGCCGGATCAGCATCGAAAGACGACAGGCGATTGCATCAGCTTCCCAAAGGCTGCGGCTATTCTCGACTAGGACCGGAACCAAGGTGTTAGGGTTAATCGGCCGGAAAGCGTCTTCATTGTTCGGCGCACGCGGGCTCGCCCGAACAAATTCGACCGGCGCCTCCAGATGGCGAGCCGTCGCCACCGCGACGCGCGGATTCAGATTTTCAGAGTAGTAGAGCTTCATCATTCTTCGCCTTGGACGTCCGCGTTCGTCAGCCTGCTGGGGTTGGACTCCAGTGCTGCATAGGCCTGCAAATTGTCCAGAGTCTGCGCGGTCCCGGCGGCGACGCCGATGGCAAAAATCGCCTTCAGCGCTTCGGCGCTGGGTGCACGGATTTCCACATCGACGCGTGAGCCGGCGGCCTCCTGGTGAATTGAGACCGTGCCGGTCGCCCCCATGGCTTCGAAGACCAGGCGGTTCGGAGGATCGATTTCCAGGTATTTGCCGACGAAGGGCGGCGTCCCGGGGCGAGCGCTTACAAACCGCAATACCCCGCCGACGCGGAGGTCGATTTCACACTCAGCCAGCTTTTCGCCAGAGGCGTCCCACCACTGTTTGACGTGGCGCGGATCGGTCCATAACGCGAAGGCCTGATCGACACTTGCAGCCAGGCGACGGGTCAGGTCGACGGCGTGGCGTGCTTCATCGATTTCAAAGGTCGCCACGGCTCGGCTCTGCGTCAATGGCGGCATGGCCTAGTCATCCTTCTTGATCTCTGTTTCAGCATAGCTGGCCAACCGGTCGAGCCTGGTGGACCATTGCTGTCCTATGGCGTCGAGGCATTCGGCCACCTCTGAGACGGCGTCCGCCTTGAGCCGGCAGAAGCGGCTCTGCGCGACCTTGCGCCGTTCGATCAATCCCGCCCGCTCCAGCACGTTCAGGTGACTGGTGATCGTCGGTTGGCGCAGGGCGAACGGCCGCGCGAGGTCAGAGACGTTCAGGTCGCCGGCCGCCAGCCGCTGAATAATCGCGAGCCGGGTCGGGTCAGCTAGTGCCGCGAACCGGGTGATCATGGTCGATTGACTCATCATAGGTCAACACCTATATAGATGTTTATTGATTAAAGCAACTGCCTTCGGCTCTTCGGCCTTGTCGACCGAAACGCGCCAGGCCTGAATAGGAGTTCGCGGTGCGAAGATTGGAGCAATGGGTCGCATACCTGTGTGGCGGAATCCTCTGCCTCATGGCGATCGGTCACGGGATCGCCTTCTTTGGCATATCGAAAAGCCTCGCCGCCACGGCCATTAATGTTGTTCAAGCCGACGCAATCCGTACCGTCTGGCTCACCGTCTCCGTGGTGCTCGCGGCCTTTGGACTGCTCGTCCTTCGCGCCGCGCATAAGGCGAAGCAAGCCGATTGGCTCGTCATCGTGACGATCGGCGCCGTGCTTGTCCTGTCGGGATCGACGGGTCTCGCCATCAGCGCAGGCCAGCCATTCTGGTTGCAGCACGTCCTGTTAGGGTTGGCAATTCTCACCGTCGGCTGGCGGCTGCGTGGCCCTCGAGCGATAACCTCACGCGAAATCACTTCGATCAGATCAGGTGCTCAATAAATGACGGAAGCTTGATTGCGATCACTGGCAAATGCCTGTGCGGCGGCGTCCGATACAACTGCGTAGGCAGCATACTGTTCGCCAGTATTTGCTACTGCAACGACTGTCGACGCTGGTCAGGTTCGGGCCATTTGGCGGTAATCGGCGTGCCGCGGTCTGCTCTTGAAATCGACGAGACCCTGCTCGGCCAATGCACGGTCATCGGGAGCAGCGGCCAACTCACGAGCCGTCATTTCTGCAAGTCCTGCGGCAATTCGCTATTCGGGTCTCCGGGCGCGCTTCCGGACGTGGCGACCCTATGTTGCGGGACGCTGGACGACCCTGAACTGTTCGTACCCCAGGTTGCTGTCTGTACGGCGGGACGGCCGAGTTGGAGTCGCCTAGCGAGCGCTTGCCCAGAGTTCGCGGGTCTGCCCACGCGCGAACCATGATGTCTGATCCCGGCTATCCTCCAACTGACCCCAGAGCCGCCGCAAAGCCGACCCACCAGCTCTGAGACCGTCCGAGGCCCGGAGTGCACTAGATGTTTTGTCCCGGAGTTTGATGGTGCATTGTTTTCCAGGCAATGGAAGGATGCGCTATGGGACAGGTTCTTCACGGCTGCGCTACAACGACAGAGGCGATCCGTCGAGCAATACAAAATAGTCAAGAGAGCTTGAGGGCGCTGGCCACACGCTACGGCATCAATGCCAAGACTGTCGCCAAGTGGAAGAAGCGGGGTTTCGGCGAAAATCGCCGGCTGGTGCGTCGAAGCCCTCGACCGTATTGCCCGATACGCTCTTCGGGCGGTCGCGGCTGTCGCCGCTCTATCTGCCATCCGGCGATTTTCGCTCGAAACGCGGCTCGCGAGGACTATGTAAACAGGGCCTAAGGGAGCCTTGCAGTTGAACAGGGCGGGCTCGGTCGCACGTTCGAAGGTCGGCCAAAGTCATGGCGGGGTCCCCAGACCGGCGATGGTGGCTAGAGCGGGGATGTCAAACGCTTGGTTCAGCGCGTCGGCGATCTCCTCGATCATCCGATCGACCATCACCGTCTGATCCTCGCCGTTGGAACGAGCGCCGAGTTCGATCAGCAAGGCCGTGCGCGCGGCACCCGCGTTAAAAAGGCCGTGAACATAACACCCCGACACGCGCCCATCGGGGGAAACCGCTCCCTCGCCGGCGCCATCGTCAAAAGTCAGAAGCGGTCGCTGCAACGCAGGGCCCGTCGTGCGCCCGACATGAATCTCGTAGCCCTCGAACCGGGCGCCGCCGACCACCAACCGACCGCCGACCGGACGCAGAACCTTTGTGCGGGTGAGCACGGTCTCGATCTCCAAAAGGCCAAGGCCATTCGCCGCCGCCGCCGGGCCCTCTATGCCGTCGGGGTCGGTGATCCGCTGGCCGAGCATCTGATAGCCGCCGCACACGCCGAGTACGCGCCCGCCCCGACGCATATGCGCCACAAGGTCGATGTCCCAACCCTGGGCACGAAGGAAAGCGAGGTCGGCAAGGGTCGCCTTGGTCCCCGGCAGGATGATCAGATCGGCGTCGCCGGGCAGCGCCTGGCCGGGTGGGACAAAGTCGAAGTCCACCCGTGGCTCGGCACGCAGGGGATCGAAATCGTCGAAATTGGCGATGCGCGACAGCATGGGGACCGCGATCCTGATCTGCCGGTCCCCGCGGGAGGTGTGGCGCTCCACAATCATGGCGTCTTCCGCCGGTAACGACCGCGCCGAGACCAGCCAGGGCGCCATGCCGAGGTCCGGCCAGCCGGTGCGGCGCGCGATCTCTGCCCGACCGTCCTGAAACAAGGCCGGATCGCCGCGAAATTTGTTGATGACGAAGCCGCGCACCATCGCGCGGTCGGCCTCAGCCAGAACGGCATGGGCACCGACAAGAGCGGCGATCACATGCCCGCGGTCGATATCGCCGACCAGAACGACGGGTACATCTGCGGCGCGGGCGAAGCCCATATTGGCGATATCGCCTGCGCGCAGATTAATCTCGGCCGGACTGCCGGCACCCTCGACGATTACCAAATCAGCCTGGGACTGTAGCGCGCGGAAACTGTCCAGCACCGTCTCCAAGAGGGCGGTCTTTTGGCCCTGATAGCCGCCGGCGCTCCAGGTTCCAGCCACGCGGCCGCGCACCACCAACTGAGCTTCGACGTCGCTCTGGGGCTTTAGCAAGACAGGGTTCATATCGACAGTGGCCGGCGTGCGGCAGGCGATCGCCTGCAGCGCCTGAGCCCGGCCGATCTCGCCACCGTCGGTGGTGACCGCAGCGTTGTTGGACATGTTCTGCGGCTTGAACGGGCGCACGCTCAGGCCGCGGTTGGCGAACAGGCGGCAAAGACCCGCCGTCAGCACCGACTTGCCCACGTCTGAGCCGCAGCCCTGGATCATCAACGCGGCCAAATTACTCCTCCCATCATCAATCCCGCCACCAAACCGAAGTCTCGAAGCGAAAGCGGCAAGCCCTCGCGGCAGCAGCATGTGGCCGCTCCAGTAACGGCCCGCTTGATCATTATCGACCAGTTCGGCAGTTTCGTCCTGTCCGGTGCGCCAATCTACGCTGCGGTCCGCAGCATCAGCGTTCGGACGCGGAGGTTGGTGACGGTTTCGCACAGCTTCGGTTGGCACGCCACAAGCCAAAATGATCGCGTTTGATCCCCCCAAACGGGATAGAGATTGTATCCGTATGCTATCTACCTAGCGTCACCGAGCCGGCAATTTGGTCTGATGAACAAGCTCCTACGCTTCCCCAGTGCCATCGAGCGAGCCCCCGAGGTTGACGCTTGGTTTTCCAAAGCCGATGACGGATTGCGACAGCTGGCCCTGCCCTGGTTTGAACGGATGCGCGGCTGCGGAGCAGACGTTCGCGAGCTTCTGAACGACGGTCATCCCATTGCGTGCGTAGAGGACGCCGCGTTTGGCTATGTCAACGCTTTTAGCGTTCATGTGAATGTCGGCTTTTTCTACGGGGCGGCTCTCGACGACCCCGCGGGTCTACTAGAAGGCACCGGGAAACGGATGCGGCACGTGAAAATCCGCTGGGGGCAGCCTGTGAATTCTGCTGCATTGAGCGAACTCGTCGTGGCGGCATACAGTGATATGCGTTTGCGCATTGGATTGTCTGCGTAACGGGGCTCTCTCCGAGTGCAATTCAAACAACGCGTGCGCTAGTCTTGGAATGCGTCGCCCGGCCAGGGTTCAAACAATTCAAAGGAGCCAGAGTCATGTATGTCGCCGGCCTCGTCATCCCGGTGCCCGAGGAAAAAATGGAGGCGTATCGCAATTGGGCCGAAAACTCCGCGCAAATCTTCAAGGACTACGGATGCCTAGAGATCGTCGAGTGCTGGGAGGATTTCGTACCGGACGGCAAGCAGACGGACTTTCGCCGCGCGGTCGCTGCCAGAGAGGGCGAGAAGATTGTATTCTGCTGGCAAATCTGGCCCGACAAAGAGAGCTTCTACGCCGCCGAGGAGAAAATGCATAAGGACCCGCGTTTGGATAGCTCGGGCGAACCGCCGTTCGATGCGAAACGTCTTATTCTGGGGTGCTTTGAGCCAATCGTTTCGATGGGCAGGGATTGAAGCGCTCGAGCTTGGGAAGCAACCGCCTCAAGATTTTTGCACATCACGGCTTATTCGCCATTCTCGGTGTCAGGTCGAAAAGCGCAAAAGCAGATGTAGTCCGTCCGCTAAGGGCCACGGATTGCTAAGTTTGTGTATGCCGACGGCTCGCCGATGACGAGCAACCAAGTGGTGCTTCGAAACGCCGCTAGAAATTTCTCGCCTCAGATTTGTAGCCCAGCGACCGCGGAGCGTTGTTTGAGTGTTGTGTCGATCTGCTGAAGGCAAGCGCAGTTCTTGACCGCTTAGCCAAAATTAGCAGAATCCGATCATTCGCGTTATTGTTCGTTATTCCGCTCGGAAATTTTTTAGGACTGAAGACAATTTCGTGAACCCGCTGCGCCCCGTTACCTTGCCGCCCGAAACACTCGAAGCACAAAAGCCTGCGAGCATCTATGACGTCGCCAAGCTTGCGGGTGTCTCGATCAAGACCGTATCGCGGGTTGTCAACCGACAATCGAATGTCAGCGAGGCGACGCGTGCCCGGGTCGTCGAGGCGGTAGAGGCGCTGTCGTATCGGCCTAATGTTTTCGCACGCGGATTGGCGAGCGAACGGTCGTTCCTCATCGGCCTTTTGTACGACAACCCATCCGCGGGCTATGTCGCCGCGCTTCAGTTGGGCGTGCTCGCCCGCTGCCGCGAGGAAGGATACCATTTGATTGTCGAATCCCTCGATGCGCAGAATCCAAATCTCGGCCAGGAAGTACTTTCTCTGGTCACGGAATCCAAATTATACGGCGCAATACTGACACCGCCTTTGTGCGACGCGACGGCGGTCATCGAGGCGCTCAATAACGCCCACACGCCGTTTGTACGTATTGCACCGGAGAAACCGCTCGAAGGAACGGCCGACGTCAGCATCGACGACTACAAGGCGGCGTATGACATGACCGCGTATTTGATCGGCCTGGGCCATCGGCGCATCGGGTTCATCAAAGGCCATCCCGGCCATGGCGCCGCCAACGCGCGCTTCGAAGGATATAGTTCCGCCCTCGCCCATGCCGGCTTGTCTCTTGTCGACGAGCTTTGCGTTCAGGGGTTCTTTTCGTATCAATCGGGCATCGAGGCGGGTGAACGGTTGCTTTCGCTCAAAAAGCGTCCGACCGCGATCTTTGCCAGCAACGATGACATGGCGGCCGCCGTTTTGGCGGCGTCGCAACGCTTCAACTTAAAAATCCCAAGCCAGCTGTCGGTTGCCGGATTTGACGATTCGCTGGTCGCACAAGTGGTCTGGCCGAGGCTCACGACCTGCCGGCAGCCAATCAAGGAAATGGCGGCGGCCGCTGTCTCGATCTTGATCCAAGGTCCGCTAGAAGGCGGAGCCATCGAGCGCAGACTCGACCACGAACTTGTCGTACGTGAATTGACCGCGCCTCCAGGAATTTAACGGCCGCCGCATCGCTTTTTGCCGGCCGCCGTCCGCGTCTCTCGGCCATCGGCTGTAGCGATGATCCAGATCCTGCGCCGGCTCCTTCGGACCGGGCAAAGCCAACATTCCCTTAGAAATGTACCTTTCGTCAGCCCGTGCACCGATTGATGCATTAGAGCATGATCTTCTGGGATGGAAATGTCTGCGTTTCGCGCTGGCGCGGCGATCCGCCCGCCTCGCTAAAGCTCCGGCGGGCAAGTGAGCTACAAGGCGGACCGAAGCTGCGCAGCAGCGTAGGCCGCCGGGCGCGGCGTGAAGGGCGATGCGGGGACATCGGTCGAGCGCCGCAAAGGTGAGGCGGTAGAGCGATCGATCCTGGGGATCGATCGCCCGCCGAACGGCGCCCGCCAGCGCGAAACCCGCAGGGCCGTGGGATTTTGCGTCGCGGGTTCGTCGAAGGGCTCGCCCGTAGTCCCCGCTACGCGCTTCGCCGTTCACACGCTGCCGCTATGAACTCTGCCCACGCCGCAAAATCCCCACGGCGCAAGCGATTCTATCCCAGAAGATCATGCTCCAGTGGCTTATCGGCAACACCGCGTGCGGTCTTTAGAGTGAGTATAGTAAGCGTTGTCATTATTACTGGAAAGCGTTGTCGTTGTTAGATAGTCTAATTCGCAGCTGATCCAGCGGGCTGAAGGCGATCTTCAACACGTGAAACGAGGTCGGTAACTCAGGAAAGGGAACCCAAAATGCATCGAAGACCGAGATTTCACAGACAAACCGCAGCCGCGCTCCTTATTGGAGCCGACGCGGCGCAGGCACCGACCGCCGATCCGCTGTCACAGGGTTCACCCTCGAGACAGTGACGGATGTGTCACATCATAGCCGAAAAAAGGGTAAGCGTTGTCAATCACGGTGGCAGCGCTTACCAGACCGGCGTAAAAGTTCACCAGCTAACCCACACTTTTCGAGGGGACTCTTCGAAGCAGTGGATGACGGTAGCAGTTCAGGAGAGGGAAGTAAGACATGACCAATAGATTGAAATTCTGTACGCAGACCGCTGTGGCTGCGCTACTTATTGGTGCGAGTGGGGCGGCTGCGCAAGCCCAAGCCACGGACCAAATGGAAACGGTGGTGGTCACCGGCTTCCGTGAATCGCTGGCCAATGCGCTCGAGTTGAAGAAGAACTCGAATCTGATCATGGAATCCGTCACTGCCGAAGATGTCGGCAAGATGCCCGACCAAGACGTCGCGGAATCCCTGCAACGTCTGCCCGGCGTGCAGATCGATCGCGACCAAGGCAAAGGCACTGCCGTCTTGATCGACGGTCTGCGCCAGAATCTCACCACCCTCAATGGCGATGACTTCCTGACAGGTAAGGAATTCTACGTCGAGGGCGAAGCGGGCGGCGGCGGCGCCGGCTCCAACGTGCAATACAATTCTCTCTCGGGCATTCCGAGCGAAGAAATCGGCCGTGTCGACGTCTACAAGAGCCCGAACGCGGGACTGACGGAAGGCGGCATGGGTGGCATCATCGATCTCAGAACGCGCGACCCGCTGAGTTCGAAAGACGGTTTTTCCTTTGCCGTGCAACTGCGCGGAACGTCGACGAGCTATGGTTCGATAGCCGGTACGACGCCGGACGCCACGCTGGTGGCTTCTTACAAGCCCAGCAGCACCTTTGCGATCACGGGCAGCGTTTCGTACGACTACGAAAACACAATTACCCACGAGTATGAGGCCTACAACCGGAGTCCTTGGGACATCACCGGGGCGGATGTATCGGGCTACAATGGCGTAGGCAACCTGGCCAGCACGACTGTTGCCGCAGTCGCAAATCCCGCTTATGTCGCCACCTGCCCGGGGCCCAACAATAGCGCCAAATGGAGTGCCGGCTGCCCAAATCCCGCGACGAACGTTGCAAATCTGTCGAATGGTTCGTTCACGGCCAACAGCGGCCAAGGTACCCTTCCCGGCGGCAAGACCTATATCCTTCCGGAATATGCGTACTTCACCAACGTCAACGACTCTAACCGGACAATCGGTGCGACGCTCGGCGCGACTTGGCAGGCTACGAACGCGATCACGACCAGCATCAACTGGTTCTATTCGCACACCGGCGATCAGAACATCAACTATTCGGATAAGGTCGGCTTCAACGGATCGGGCTCGACCTCGAACGTGCCGGGACAAAGCCCTCCGGGCATCGATGCCGACAATCCCTATTCGATCGATGGGAACGGCGTCGTGCAATCCGCGACGTTCTATCTGCAAGGCGCAGAAACGGCGACCCTGTACCAAGACACCCACACGGAAGCCAATAATCTTCAATGGCACACAAAATGGGATGACGGCGGTCCGCTCACCGGCACCTTCGATGTCTCTTACTCGCGCGCGACTTCGAACCTGCAAGCCGACCAGGAAGACGTCGAGCACGGCTATTATTCGGCAGACGGCCAATCGGCCTCGATTCAGTCGACTGCTCCGGGCTGCAATAACTTCGCACCCAGTTGCGCCGCTGGGGCGGGCAATCCGGCGATCCAGTTGCAATGGAGCAACGGGGGCTCTTCGGGTCTACCCACCGCGAGCTACATCGGTACATACGCGAACGTCCTGTCAAACGCCCAAGATACGCTGTTCAAGTCCGCCTGGGCTTGGGCCAATCTGGGCAAAGAGCAGGAAGACGCCGTCAGAGGCGAATTGGTCGACAAGCCTGCATTCCTTTCGGGCGTCGACGGCACCATCACCGGCGGCTTCCGCATCGCGCAGCGTGACGTTGCAGAAACCTTCGGCCGTTACCTGATCAACGGCTTGGACGTAAACGGCAATTATATCGCCAACTGCTGTTACGGCAGCGGTAACGGGTCTTACCTCTACTACCAAGACCCGGGCTACGCAGCCATTCCGTACTCCACGGCAACGTCCAACCCGTCCTTGGCGATGACCGTTAAAAACTTCGCGCTCGGCAATATCATCGTAAAGAACCCGAGCACCGGCGGTATGACCAATCCGGCGACCTTCCTCAACACGATTTGGAACAACGCATCGGTTGTACCCACCATGACACCGTCTGCTATCGTAACACCGAGCGGTGTTGTCGCGTGTTCCGGTACTTCACAACCGGCTGCGTGTTCCGTCCCAGCCAAAACAGCGACACCCAACAACTCCGAAAAATTCTTCGTAGATACGTTGAGTTCGTTCAAGGTGCATGAGACCACCGAGTCCGCCTATCTGATGTCCGACCTGGGCAGCAAGGACAAGGGGTTCCATGCCAACTTCGGCGTTCGCGTCGTTCTCACCAGCCAAACGGTGGACGGCGCTACGTCGGCTCCAGTGGTTACATCCTACGGTACTGCCACTTGGAACGGCGTGAACAACAACAACACCCCGTTCAGCACGGGGCACTACACGGTGGACATCCTGCCGTCGATGAACGTCGACTTCTACGTCACCGACGATCAGATCGTCCGCTTCGCGGCCGCTCGGGTGGTGTCGCCGGCGGATCTGTTCAATCTCGGCGTCGGCCAATCCTACAACTTCACGCGTGAGACCGGTTCTGGAATCAATATCCACACCGGTCAGGCTGACGGCTTCGAATTCGCCAACGGCAGCTCGGGCAATCCGCTGTTGGATCCGTATCGCGCCAACCAGTTCAACCTGACATGGGAAGACTATTTTGCCCCGGGTGGATTGGCTAGCGTCAGCGGCTTCTACAAGCAGATTGAGAGCTTCGAAGTCACCGAACCCGTGAACACCTTTGTGTCGGACGATTTCGGCGGTACGACAGGCCCGATCACCGAGCCGGTCAATGGCGGCAAGGGCTCGATCGAAGGTCTCGAATTCTCGGGTCAATATGCGTTCGACGATGGCCTCGGCTTCGCGGCCAACTACACCTACACGCAGTCCACTTCCGCTCTGACCACTGCGTTCAGCAGCCATTTGCCAATCCCAGGCGTGGCGGCTCATGCTTTGACTGGTACGGTCTATTACGAAAACTACGGGTTCGACGCGCGTATGTCGTACTCATGGCGTAGCAAGGCCGTGAACGACGGGCTCGGTGGGTCCACCTTCTCGCCCACCAACACGGCGACCGGTAATCCAGTGGCTTATGGCGTCTTCACCGCGCCGTATGGCGAGCTCGATGCTCAAGTGGCTTACAACATCAACGAAAATATCAGTGTCCAGGTGTCGGCGCAGAATCTAACTGCCGAGGCCGCTCATACCTATCTACAGTTCCCGAACATGCCGTTCACGTATGACAACAGCGGCACGCGGTACTTCTTCGGCTTTAGGTTCAAGGACTAACCTTCTGCGACTGTAAAATTTGCATAGGTTACTGGGGGCGGTTGTCATTCGACAGCCGCCTCTTTTTTTTGCCGATGGCAACCCAAAGAGGTCGGTGTTTGATTCACAAACTTGACCGGCCTAATTCCCATCATGGTACCTTGCGTGAGCGGCTTGAACGGTGGGCCCGATGCAAGGTGATACCAATTCCCAGTCCGGCTGGTCCGCTCAGCAGCATTGTGAAGCCGCCGTTTCGCTGCACCAAAAGGGCAAGCTTGACGAAGCCGAGAGGCATTACCGTGCGGCTCTCCAACTTCAGTGCGACCATCCCGGCGTTTTGCACAATCTGGCCCGGGTTCTTGTTCAGAGCGGACGCCTGGATGAAGCCGCGGAGGCTTACCAGAAGATTATCGCCGGTGCCCCCGATGATGCCATGGCGCATGCCGATCTCGGACAGCTCCTGCATTCACTGGAACGCGACGAGGAATCGCTGGCGCATTTAAAGCGGTCGGTCGCCCTCAAGCCGGATTACGCCAAGGCATACGCCAATCTCGGCGAGACTCTGAGTGCGCTCGGCCTTTCCGCCGAATCGCTGGAGGCTTTTGAAAAACTCTTGGTTCTTGAACCCGACAATGCTTGGGCCAATTTCGGCGCCGGCAACGCACAGCGGATTCTGAGTTGTTTGGACGAGGCGCGCCGTTATTATGAACGTGCCATAGCGCTGACACCGGGCATTTCCACCTTTCACCGCCCATTGGTGGAGATGAAACGAATTCGCGAGGACGATCCGCAACTCACCAATATGGAGGATCTGGCGCAGCGCATCACCTCGCTTCCGCAGAACGAACAGATCGAACTGCACTTCGCGCTGGCCAAGGCTTATGACGATCTCGGACGGTATGAAGCCGCCTTCGAGCATCTGCACGATGGCAACGCCCTGAAACGCCGGATGGTGGTTTACGACGAAGCGTCGCAACTTGGTGCTTTGCGCAACATCGAGACCGCATTCACCTCAGAGGCGATCGCCGCGCGGCGCGGGCGGGGCAATCTTTCCGACTTGCCGATCTTCATCGTGGGAATGCCGCGCTCCGGCACCACACTCGTTGAGCAGATGCTGGCAAGCCATCGGCGTGTGTTTGGCGCCGGAGAATTGACGTACACGTCCGAGCTCGTCGCAAGCGCCCAAGCCGCTGGAAAGTTTCCATTCGATTTTGCCTTGCTTTCGGACAAAGAGCTGTACGACCTGGGAAGTCTCTACCTCGCGCGCCTGCGCCCGCTGGCGCCATCCGCCGATCGCATAATAGACAAATTACCGTTTAATTTCGGTATCTTAGGCCTCATCCATCTGGTGCTACCCAAGGCGCGAATTATTCATCTGCGTCGCGATCCCGTCGATACATGCTTCTCCTGCTATGCCAATCTGTTTTCGCAAGGCATCGAATTCAGCAACGATCTTGGCGAACTCGGCCGCTATTACCGCGCCTATCAGCGGCTGATGGCGCATTGGCGTCGCGTTCTGCCGCAAGGAGCAATGCTCGAAGTGCAATATGAAGAGCTCGTCGCGGATTTCGAAACACAGTCGCGGCGAATTGTCGACTATTGCGGGTTGGAATGGGACGCGAATTGCCTGTTGTATTACGAGACCAAGCGCGCAGTACGCACCGCGAGTGCCGCGCAAGTGCGCCAACCGCTATTCAGCAATTCGATCGGGCGTTGGTTGCCTTATAAGCAACAGTTACAGCCCTTGCTCGATGCTCTTAAGGGCAAGCCGGCAATTGATGGCGGGTAAGCGCCCGGCCAGTCGTCACCATGCGCCGTCTCGCACATGAACCACGGCCCAGCGGTCGGCGTAGAGCCTGTGCCAGCCGCTCATTCTATCAAACGCACTCACCGCCGGATTGTCCGCAGCCAAGATTGTCCATCGCACACGGCGTTTGTCGAGCATCGCTTGGAGCGCCGCATCGTCGGGATGGATCATGGCGACGTAATGGCCGATATAGTCTTCACCATAAAGTTCCGCGCGGCTGTCGATATAGGGGCGTATATCGTTGAAGATGAGATAGCCGCCGAACGCATAATCGTTGAAGACGGGCATCTTGGCCAGTGGCGCGGGCACCTGAGCAAGCGCTGCTCCAGGCGTCGTGGTGCCATCACGTCGTTCCAGCGGCAGTGAAAAGCGCAACAGGCATAACGCGGCGAAAATTACGGCAAAACCGAATGCAACACGGACGCCGCGTCGCGGAGCAATCCGCTCAGTTGTCGCGCCGAGCGCCCGAGCAAGCGGCTCCGCAAGAATTAGCGCCCCGATAATGCCCACCAGCATGTGATGGCGCACATGAATGAGGGCAAGATACAGCAGCGCCAACAAGACTAGAAGGCGCAACGGCTTGATGCGCGCGCCGCGCGACAAAAGCACATACAGCGCCGCTGCGACGGCAAATGCCAAAGGCTGGAAGATGCGAAAATCGGTCGGGCTCCATTCGCTCACCAGCTGGAGGCTAGGCATCGCCATCAGGCGGAAGGGAAAGATTATGCCGTCGAGACCATAAGGTGTGATCAATGCCATCGCGACGGCGCCCGCGGCGAACAAACTCCAACGACGCAAGGTTGTACCGCGCGTTCCCATTTCCTCCAGCACCGCCTCCAGCGCAAAGGGAAGGAGCAACAGCAAACCGATAACGAAACTGGCGTGCAAATTGGCCCAGAGCGCCATCAACGGCAGCAGCTTCCACGATGGGGCGTGCCGCTCTGCGCGCGCGATTACGATTCCGGCCGTCCACAACTCCAACAACGGCAGCGCCAGAAGATGCGGACGCGCCAGCAAGCTTCCCGCAACACAAGCGAGCGCCAAAAACAGCGTGAGTGCCAGCGACGTTCCGCCCAGCCAACGCGACAGATGCCGCGCCAACAAACCGGCCGTTAGCGCCGCGGCGGCGGCGAACAGCAACACAATTCCGGCCCATCCGGCACCGACATAAGCGAGCGCCATAACCACTTCGGCGAGCCACTCATGCGTTTGCCAGGGATGTCCTGCAAATGTGTAGGAAAAAGGATCGATACGCAGGACCGCTTGATTGTCGAGCATCCAGCGCCCGGCGGCGATGTGCCAATACGTGTCGCCGTCGTTGAGAACCGAAGGCGTGAACAGCACGATTGCGAAAACCAAAGCTGCTGCACCCAGCGCGATTGCGCGTGCGCTCACCTTCTGTTTTGACAGAGCTAACGCCAAGGGTTCGTCCGTGCCGGAAAACGCGTTTCTGACTACGCGTAACTGTCTGTAAAATCAAGCATTCTAGGCCCTATTTACATAGTCGTCACGGCCGCGACGACTATGTAAATAGGGCCTAGGTTTGAGGACGAAATTGAGAGCCGCTCCATTCAGACAATAGCGCGTCCCGGCGGGCGGTGGTCCATCGGCAAACACATGACCCAAATGACCGCCGCAATTCAAGCAATGAACTTCGGTTCGCAGCATGTAGTGGCTCTTATCGACCGACGTGCCGACAACGCCGGATCGCGGCTCGGTGAAACTTGGCCAGCCCGAACCGCTATCGAATTTCGTGTCGGAATCGAACAATGCCACGCCGCACCCTGCACAACAGAACATACCCTCGCGTTTCTCATCGTTCAGTGGGCTCACGCCCGGCAGGCTCTGTGCCATGTTCGCGCAGCACGTGGTATTGCTCTTTGTCGAGCAATGCGCGCCATTCGTCATTGGTCTTGGCGATTGGAAATTTCGTATCAGGCTGTTTGGCCATAGAAAATTCAGTTTCCGGAATCGGCGATGGCTTGGTGCAGGACCGTTGTTACGCGGCCCTTGTTGGCGAAGGCCCAAGCTCGCTCCATATTCGATATCGTCCACGCGCCAGCCGGCATTCGTTTTTGTCAGAGGACCGTATCTGTCCAATGCGCCGGCGCTTCTTTCCTGTCGTCATATGTCAGATTGACGGCACAGCTTGCCGTTGCAGATTCTTCTTTGCAGACGCCGATGCGGAAAGCGGTTGCCCCTTCGAATAGCGAGGTGAAAAGATCGCCTTCGATCAGCGGCGGTGAACCTTTGTTGGCCTTGATAAATCGTGCCTGCGCGGCGGCGGCATCCGCCAAAAGCTTTGTCGAATGCGGGCGACAGGAAAGGTGAATATTTGGCCCGTCCGGCCGCATCTGGAATCCCGTCGGAGGGATGAAACGTCGAATAAACGACGTAGAAACCATGTGTGACGTCGGCCGGCGTTTGTGCATCGCCCGCCAAGCCGGGCGCGGCCCACAGTATCGCGACCAAAACTGCGAATAGGCGAGCACAGATTCATGTGCGCTCCTTGAGCAAATCGCGGATTTCCCGCAAGAGTAAGACATCTTCCGGTGAGGAGGGCGTTGGCCCCGGCTTTGGCACGAATAAACGGTTGATCTGACGCACCAGCAGAAACACCACGAATGCCACGATTAGGAAATTGATGACCGTGGTGAGGAATTGACCATAGTTGATGGTAATCGCTCCGGCCTTCTGGGCATCCGCCAGCGTTGTGTAGGCACCGCCTTTCAGCACGAAGAAGAAATTGGAAAAATCGATGCCGCCGGTGATCCATCCGATGGGCGGCATGATGACGTCTTTGACCAGCGAAGTGACAATTCCGGTAAACGACGCCCCGACAATGACACCGACCGCGAGGTCGATGACGTTGCCGCGCAGGGCAAATTTCTTGAATTCTTCCAACATAGACATATCCGTTGATTTGACGGCACGAAGTCCGGCTAGTGTCGTTTTGGCTACGAAGTTCGCGAAAGACGCTGATATCGGTGATATCGCAAACTTCGAAACCACCACACTAGTGTAACGCCGCGCGGCAATGGATTGCCATAAAGGATGGCAGGATCGGGCTAAACCTATGTGTTTTCAACATAAAGTCGCGCCCTTGCAATACAGCGCACCTTCCGTATAAGACGCCCCCTCTTATGAGCCGCCCGGCGAAAAGGGCATGCCGTGGCGACTTCATATGCAACCCGGGCTTTTGCGCCCGAAGGAGATGCAAAATGCCCAAGATGAAGACCAAATCGGGCGCCAAAAAGCGCTTCAAACTCACGGCCAAAGGCAAGGTCAAGCACGGTCAAGCCGGCAAGCAGCACGGCATGATCAAGCGCTCCAACGAGCAGATCCGCGAACTTCGCGGCACCACCACGTTGAGCAAGTCCGAATCCCAGCGCGTCAAGCGCTGGATGCCTTACGCCTAGAGAGGAGCCAGCCCATGTCCCGCGCCCCCCGCGCCGTACCCTCCCATGCCCGCCGCAAGCGCGTCTTCAAGGCCGCCAAAGGCTTTTACGGACGCCACAAAAACACGATCACCTCGGCCAACGCCGCCGTGGATCGCTCGCTACAGCACAATTACATCGGCCGCAAAGAGAAGAAGCGGAATTTCCGCGCTTTGTGGATCCAGCGCATCAATGCGGCCTGCCGCGAGCATGGCTTGACCTACAGCCGATTTATCAGCGGGCTTCTTAAGGCCGGGATCGAAATCGACCGCAAGGTGCTTTCCGATCTCGCCATCAGGGAGCCCGAGGCCTTCAAGGCTCTGGTGGATCAGGCGAACGGCGCGAAAGCGTAAGACGCGACACTCCTTCGGAGCCGGCGGAGCTTGGCAATCGCCAAGCTCCGTGATTCAAGCGGTTTCGAATTGGGGTATTCCATGAGCGACATTCAATCCCTGGAGCGTCAAATCCTGGACGCCGTTGCAAACGCGGCCGACGAAGCGTCGTTGGAAGCCGTGCGCATCGCCGCGCTCGGAAAAAAGGGCTCGGTCAGCGAGTTGCTGAAGACGTTGGGCGGCATGAGCCCGGATGAGCGCAAAGCGAACGGTCCGCTCTTCAACACGCTGCGCGACCGGGTGGCGGAGGCTATTGCCGCGCGCAAATCGCGGCTCGAAGACGATGCCCTCAATGCCAAGCTCGCCTTCGAGCGCGTCGATGTCACTTTGCCTGTTCGCCCCGAACCGGCCGGTACGGTTCACCCCGTCTCGCAGGTTTTGGACGAAGTAACGGCGATTTTTGCCGATCTTGGCTTCGCCGTTGCCGAAGGACCCGATATCGAATTCGACGATTACAACTTTACCAAACTCAACATCCCGCCCGATCATCCGGCGCGCCAGATGCACGACACGTTTTATATGAAGCCGCAGAGCGACGGTTCGCGGCATGTGCTGCGCACGCATACCTCGCCGGTGCAGGTGCGCACCATGCTCAAACAAAAGCCGCCGATCCGCATTATTTCGCCGGGGCGCACCTATCGGGTGGATTCCGACGCGACCCACTCGCCGATGTTCCATCAATTTGAGGGCCTGGTGGTTGATGAGGTGACTCATCTGGGCCATCTCAAATGGGTGTTGGAGGAATTCTGCAAAGCATTTTTCGAGGTCGACAAGGTCGAGATGCGCGCCCGGCCCAGTTTCTTCCCCTTCACAGAACCAAGCGTGGAATGGGATCTGCGCTGCGACCGTTCGGGCGGCCAGATCAAATTCGGCCAAGGCCATGATTGGTTGGAGCTGGCGGGTTCGGGCATGGTGCATCCGCTTGTGCTGGAGAATTGCGGTATCGATTCCAAGCGTTATCAGGGCTTCGCTTTTGGCGGCGGCATCGACCGGCTCGCCATGCTGAAATATGGCATTCCCGATATCCGCTCGTTCTTCGAATCCGATCTGCGCTGGTTGCGCCATTACGGATTTGCGGCCCTCGACATTCCAACATTGGATGGAGGGCTCAGCCGATGAAGTTCACCCTCTCTTGGCTGAAAGACCATCTCGACACCGACGCCGATGCCTCAACCATCGCCGACAAGCTGACCAGCATCGGGCTGGAAGTGGAGTCGGTAGAGGATTCCGGCGCGCGCCTAAAGGACTTCATCGTCGCTTATGTGATCTCGGCCGAAAAACATCCCAACGCCGATAAACTGAAACTGTGCATGGTGGATGACGGCTCCGGTTCGCCCATCCAGGTCGTATGCGGCGCGCCCAATGCCCATACCGGCATGAAAGGCGTTTTCGCACGCCCAGGCGTGGTCATCCCGGTGAGCGGCGACGTGTTGAAAATCGGCACCATCCGCGGCGTGGAATCGCGCGGCATGCTTTGCTCAGGCCGCGAATTGCTGTTGTCCGACGATCACGACGGCATCATCGAATTATCCGCCGACGCTGTGGTGGGCGAGCCCGCCGCAAAATCTCTCGGTCTCAACGATCCTCTCATCGATGTCTCGATCACCCCCAACCGCGGCGACTGCACCTCGGTCTATGGCATTGCGCGCGATTTGGCTGCGGCCGGTATGGGTCGTCTAAAAACTCCGCCGATAAAACCTATCGCGGGGAAATTCCCCAGCCCGAAAAAGATCGCACTCAATTTCCCGCCGGACGCAGCTTCCGCTTGTCCGCTGTTTGGCGGACGCATGGTGCGCGGCGTGAAGAATGGTCCGTCGCCCAAATGGGTGCAGGATCGTTTGAAATCGATCGGTCTCAGGCCGATTTCCGCTTTGGTGGATGTTTCCAACCTGATCGCGCATGACCGCGGACGCCCGCTGCATGTCTTCGACGCCGATAAGCTTTCCGGCAATATGCAAGCGCGTTTGGCCAAAGCCGGCGAGCAAATCCTGGCGCTGGACGGCAAGACCTATACGCTCGATTCCGAGATGTGCGTCATTGCCGATGATGGTGCGGCGCGAGGCATTGCGGGCGTCATGGGCGGCGAGGACACAGGTTGCAGCGAAACGACAACAAACGTCTTTATCGAATCGGCACTTTTCGATCCGGTGCGCACGGCAGCGACCGGGCGCAAGCTACAGCTGCAATCGGAGGCCCGTTACCGCTTCGAACGCGGCGTCGATCCCAACTTTGTCTTGCCGGGCTTGGAACTTGCCACGCAGCTTATCCTCGATTGGTGCGGCGGCGAGGCTTCCGAAACGGTAGTTGCCGGAGCGCCGCCACCCGCCCATAGCGCAATTGAATTTTCGGCGGATGCCGTCAAGCGGCTCGGCGGGCTGGATGTGCCGAAAAGCGAGATCATCCGCATTCTAACCAATCTCGGATTTGCCGTAGCGGACGGCGCGATCATGCGTGTCACGCCGCCGTCGTGGCGCGGCGACGTGGACGGCGCCGCCGATCTGGTGGAAGAGGTCGTTCGTATCTACGGGCTGGAGCATGTTCCCTCGGTCGCGATGTCGCGGCCGCATGCCATTGCGCGCGCCGTTCTGACCCCGGCCCAACGCCGCACCAAAATCGTACGTCGTGCGCTTGCCGCGCGGGGATTCAACGAGACGATTTCATTCTCATTTGTTCCGCGCGCGCATGCCGCTTTGTTCGGCGGCGGCGACGAAGCCCGCCAGTTGGAGAATCCCATTGCCGTCGATCTCGACGCGATGCGCCCTTCTCTTGTGCCGTCTCTGCTCGCGGCGGCACAGCGCAATCAAGCGCGCGGATTCGGCGATTTGGCGTTGTTCGAAATCGGCGCGGCATTCCAGAGCGGCATGCCAGGCGATCAGCTGAGCATTGCCGCGGGCATCCGCAGCGGAAACGGCACGCGCAGCTGGACCAAAGCATCCCACGCCGCCGACATTTTCGATGTCAAAGCCGACATGTTTGCCGTTCTCGAGGCTGCATTGGGGGCTCCGATGACCGCGCCGGTGAAGGCCGGGGCGGCGGATTGGTATCATCCCGGCCGTTCGGGAACATTGGCGCTCGGCCCCAAAGTTCTCGCTTATTTCGGCGCGTTGCATCCCAAAGTTCTGGCCGCGTTCGATCTCAAAGGCGCGGTTGCTGCATTCGAAATCGTGCTCGACAATGTCCCGGAACCCAAAAATAAAGCCCGCAGCGTATTTTCGGCCTCGCCGTACCAAGCCGTGGAGCGAGATTTTGCCTTTGTGGTCGACGCCAAAATCACGGCGGAAGAGGTCATTCGGGCCGCCAAGATGGCGGAAAGAACACTGATCGAAGCGGTATCGGTGTTCGACCTTTATGAAGGCAAGGGAATCCCCGACGGCAAGAAATCGCTGGCGATTGCCGTGCGTCTGCAGCCCAAGGACAAGACATTGACGGATCCCGAAATCGAAGAGATCGCCCAAAGGATTGTGGCCGCGGTATCGAAGGCGACAGGAGCGTCGTTGCGCGTATAAAAATCCCCGATCCCTGTTGCCGGTCTTGCAATTGTGCGGCAATTTCCGCAGTGACGCTTCGACACTGCCGATAATGACCCGTACCGACTTCGACGCCAAATCTGCCCTCGCCTTCATCGTCGCCTTCGGCATCGTCAGCTTGTTCGCCGATATGGCTTACGAAGGGATGCGCGGCATCTCCGGCCCGTTTCTGGCGACATTGGGTGCCAGCGGCGCGGCGGTCGGCATTATCGCCGGCACCGGTGAACTGGCCGGTTATCTCTTGCGTCTCGCGTCGGGGCAATTGGTAGAACGCACGCGGCTCTATTGGCCGATTACACTTGCCGGCTATGCGATCCAGATGGCGGCCGTTCCCCTTCTCGCCTTGGCTGGAAATTGGTGGGCCGCTGCGGCCCTGATCGTGCTCGAACGTGTCGGCAAGGCCGTACGCAATCCCGCCGCCAACACCATGATGTCACGTGCCGGTGAAAAGATCGGGCAAGGCTGGGCATTCGGCCTGCATGAAGCGTTGGATCAAACGGGGGCATTGGCGGGTCCCCTGATTGCTGCCCTGGTTCTGGCCCATCATCACGAATACCGCACGGCGTTCCTTTGGCTCGGCATACCGGCCGGCTTGACTCTGGTTGCGGTCGCAACCGTTGCACTGCGCTTTCCCTATGCAAGCCGCGTGCAAACAGCGCCGAAAAAAATTTCGGGCGACGGCTTATCGCGCGCATTCTGGTTGTACACGGCGAGTGCGGCATTGTTCGCTTTCGGCTTCGCGGATTATTCGCTCATCGCCTATCACTATTCCAAAGCCGCGATTGTCAGCGCCGCCTTTATTCCGGTTCTCTACGCCGTCGCGATGGGAATGTCCGGCGCCGGATCGCTGGTTTTCGGGCGTTGGTTCGACAAGCGCGGGCTTGTCGTTCTTTATCCTGGAATCATATTGGCCGCTGCGGCACCCGCCTTGATGTTCCTCGGCGGGTTCGCGATTGCAGTCGCCGGCACAATTCTGTGGGGGCTGGCGCTCGGCGTGCAAGATGCCATCATGTCGGCGGCCGTCGCACATTTGGTGCCCGAACATGCGCGTGCCAGGGCCTATGGTTTGTTCCCGGCAATCTATGGCGTGGCGTGGTTTTTGGGCAGCGCGGTTCTCGGTGAGCTCTACGATGTTTCGCTGGTGGCGTTGGCCGCCGTCGCGGCGCTGGCGCAACTTGCCGCCCTTATTCCGCTGACAATTGCAATCCGTGCCGCTCGCTGAACGCTCAACGAGATAGCCAATAGACCATCGCGGGATTGGCCCGTGACGCAACAAAACACTCGCGGTCGAGGCGATAGGTGCGAATGAGAGCCAGCGCCTGATCGGCGCCTGCTTTGTCGACGCCGAAATCCGCAATCCATTGCGTGCCGTCGACGATTTTCCACTCTCGTCCCATATGCGCCGCATGCACCGTCGTCGGATTGAAAGCGATGCAATCCGCCCCGCCCATCCGTTGCGCCGGAATCGTGTAGCCCTGCTTCCAATAGGCGGTCGTGCCCGTATGACATTGGCGGTCAAAACGATAATGGCGGATCACTTCCAAAGCCCGCAATGCTTCACGCTCATCGTTGCGCGCACCGACCAATGTTTGATTGCCGGCACTAACTTTCCAGAGGGCGCCCTGCTGGGTCGCGCGCGCCGCAGCCGGATTGAAGGTCAGGCATTCTTCATGAGGTTGCGATGGCGCTCCACCGTGGGCGCCTCCACCCCATCCCGTCCCTTGAGACAGTGGACGCTCCCAGCTTTGACCAACGGGTCCGGCCCATGCGGTATGCCGAAGATGTCCGATCATTTCGAAGTCTTGCCGTCCGGAGCGATCGGAGAAATCGGTCAACATTTGAAATACAAGCCCCCCCGCCAAATCTTTGCGGAAGATAATTTGTTTGCGCGCGAAGCCGGTGTTGAACACCGTCGAAATGCTCGTGACCTCGGACGAACGCGGATCGGCTGTGTAGCTTCGCCCGGAAACCATACCCCAATCACACTCGATCGGATGACAGTCGCCATAGACACGAACCGTGAGCTGGTTGCCGCCCGCCGGACTGATCGCGACATGGGAAATGCCGCTGGCATCGCGCGAAACATTCTCCCAATTGCCGGCAAAATCCAGCGCGCCGGCATGCGCCGGCACGCCGGCCAACAGGCATAGAACGGCGAAGTTACGGGGTGTGATCATGGCCGGTCGCATTATGTTCCAAGAGGTTTGTCAAAGAGAACGGCGGCTACGGTTTCTCGAAGCCGCGGCTCTGGATTCACACCGGTTATTGCGCCAGCCAATAGGACATCGTGGCATGCGGCCGCACGACAAAGCATTCTCGGTTTAGATGATAGGACCGGATTACTGCCAGAGCCTGATTGGCCCCCGATTGATCGGGACCGTAATCGAGCAGCGAACGTGAACCGTCGATCACTTTCCATGCTCCGCCGGCATTGGAGACCGAAGCGCTCATCGGATTGAGTCCGATACAATCTTCGCCGAACATGCCGCCGCCCGGAACATGGCCGCCGGACTTCCAATACATCATCGTTGCGTTGGGGCGTTTCACGAAACATTGCTGGTCAAAATGGTAATTGCGGATCACGTCGGCCGCACGTTGCGCTGCCGCCATGTTCGAGCCGTAATCGAGCATCCAGGTTGGGCCTTGAACGACTTTCCAGCTTCCGCCGGTCATCGTTGCGATGACCGCGACCGGATTGAGGGCGATGCAATCTTCCGGTCCCATCATTCCAAGTCCGAACCCGCCCGGCGAAAGATGTATCCCGCCAGGCCCTCCGCCGCTGGGACCGGCGCCGGGGGCGCCGCTGATCCAATTTGAATCCGGAATAAGATGATTTGAATCCGGAACAAGATGTCCCGTGATGTCATAATCGTTGCGTGCGGATCCGTCGGTAAATGCGGTCAACACTTCGAAACGCATTTCGCCGCCGGGTGCCCGGCGTAGGATGATGGTCTTGCTGGAATATCCGGCATTAAACTCTGCCGTGATGCTGCGTATATCGCTCGATCCGGGATTCTCGGCGTAGCTGTGTCCCGAGCGCACACCCCAGTCGCAATCGGTCGGCTGACACTGACCGTACACATGGACGCGCACTTGATTGTCGCCCACCGGCGTTACGATGATGCGCGTTATACCGCTGGTGCTGGGATCGGGATTGATCCAGTTGCCGAGAAAATCGGAAACGCTGGCGAGTGCTGCACCCATCCATAAACTTGCGCTCAACAATACGACCGCGAGACTCCAGCCGCGTCTCTTCGCGTTGATTGTCATCATACGCTCCCCAGTTTCCCCATGCTGCGAGCCAGGGTTATCGATTCCTACCCTACATTCCAGGGCGGAGTGATGACAGCGCCGCATCGCCTATTGTGTGAGCCAATAACTCATCGTTGTATCCGGTCTGGCGACAAAACATTGTCGGGTCAGTCGATAAGTTTGGATCACGGATACGGCAAGTTTTGCTCCGGTTTGGTCTTCGCCGTAATCGAGCAGCACGGTGGCACCGTCGCTCACGTTCCAACTGCCGTCCCTCTGTTCGGCGCGTACAGCGGCAGGATGCACATCGATGCAATCCTCGTTGGCCATTGGACGATGGGGCAATTGTCCGGCACTCCGCCAGTAAATCATTTTTGGGTGCGGGCGCGAGACAAAGCACTGTTCATCGATGTGATAGACATCCAGTACGATTTGGGCTTTTAGCGCCGCCGCTTTGTTGGAACCGAAATTGAGGATTGTGTGGTTGTAATCGGTGAGCTTCCAGCCGCGATCGGACGGCGCGACATAGACGTCGGCCGGATTGATCGCGACACAATCTTCGGGCAGCGCGCCGACCGGATTGGAGGATTCAGGCGCGAGCGCGGGCGCAGCTGCCGATACGTTCGGTGCCGCGGCGCTGGCCATCGGCATGTCGCCGGGCGCCGCCGCCAACTGCCCGCTGGATTCATAATCGTGACGCCCGGATCCGTCCGTGAAATCTGTGACGAGGTCAAAGTGCAAACTGCCACCGGGCCCTTGGCGCAAGGTGAGCTTCTCCTGCGCAAAACCGGTGGTGAACTCGGCATAGAGGCTGCGCGCTTCATCGGACCCAGGATTGCCGGAATGATTACGGGCCATTTGTGTGCCCCAATCGCATAGGCCGGATTCACAATGGCCAATGACATGGATGCGCACATGAGAGGCGCCCGCCGGCGTCACGACGATCTTGGCGATGTCGCCAACGTCCCATGGCGAGCCGACCAAGCTGCTGATGAACCCGCCCAGCTGAGCCGGTTTATTGATCCAATTGCCGAGAAAACCGCTAACGTCCGCCAGCGCCGGGCAAAGACAGGCCGCGAAAACTGTTGCGCAAAATCCGGTACAAACCGCGCGAAAAGTCATAGAATCGTCCCCGTTTCGACCCCCGCTATGGCGACGGGCCGTTCGCGCCAACATACAGCCTTTGACTGCCGTGAGACAGGGTGGACCTGGCCCGGGCGCGCAGCTACATAGCGCGCCATATGACCGACCTCGCCCATATCCGCAATTTCTCGATCGTGGCCCATATCGACCACGGCAAATCGACCCTGGCCGACCGACTGATCCAGACCACAGGCGGGCTCACCAACCGGGAAATGAAAGACCAAGTCCTCGATTCGATGGATATCGAGCGCGAGCGCGGCATCACCATCAAGGCCCAGACGGTGCGCCTGGCCTATACGGCCAAGGACGGCAAGACGTACACGCTCAACCTTATGGATACGCCGGGCCATGTGGATTTTGCCTATGAAGTATCGCGTTGCTTGGCCGCCTGCGAAGGCGCTTTGTTGGTGGTCGACGCCAGTCAAGGTGTGGAAGCCCAGACACTTGCGAACGTTTATCAAGCCATCGATGCCGGTTTGGAAATTGTCCCGGTCCTCAACAAGGTCGATCTGCCGGCTGCCGAGCCCGATCGTATCCGCCAGCAGATCGAAGATGTGATCGGGATCGATGCGTCGGATGCGATCGCCATCTCCGCCAAAACCGGTCTCAACATCGAAGCCGTTCTCGAGGCGATCGTGTTGCGCCTGCCGCCGCCGAAAGGCGATGCAAAAGCGCCGCTCAAAGCCCTGCTGATCGATTCTTGGTACGACGCTTATCTCGGCGTCATCGTTCTGGTGCGCATCGTCGATGGCGAACTCAAGAAGGGTCAGAAGATCCGGATGATGGCCTCAGGCGCCGCCTACAATGTGGAACGCGTCGGCGTTTTCACCCCCAAGCAGGTGCTGCTCGATTCGCTCGGGCCCGGCGAGGTTGGATTTATCACTGCCGCGATCAAAGAAGTCGCCGAAACTCATGTCGGCGACACGATCACCGACGACCGGAAACCAGCGGCCGAAGCCCTGCCGGGATTTAAACCGGCCCAGCAGGTTGTGTTCTGCGGCTTGTTCCCTGCCGATGCGGCGCGTTTCGAGGATTTGCGCGATGCTCTCTCCAAGCTCCATCTCAACGATGCGAGTTTCACTTATGAAACCGAGACGTCGGCGGCGCTGGGGTTCGGCTTTCGCTGCGGCTTCTTAGGTCTTCTGCATCTGGAGATCGTGCGCGAGAGGCTGGAGCGCGAATTCGATCTCGATTTGATCGCGACCGCGCCGTCCGTGATCTATCGCATTTATATGACTGACGGCACGATGATCGAGCTGCACAATCCGGCCGACATGCCGGATGTGACCAAGATCGACAGAATCGAAGAGCCGTGGATCCGCGCGACGATCTTCGTTCCCGACGAACATCTGGGCGCGGTGTTGAAATTGTGCGAGGACCGCCGCGGCAGCCAGGTCGAACTGACCTATGCCGGTTCGCGCGCCATGGTGGTCTATCGTTTGCCGCTGAACGAAGTGGTGTTCGATTTCTATGACCGGCTGAAATCGGTTTCCCGCGGTTATGCCAGCTTCGATTATCACATCGAGGGCTATCACGAAGGCGATTTGGTCAAGATGTCGATCCTGGTCAATAGCGAGCCGGTGGATGCGCTGTCCATGATCGTCAATCGGCAGCGCTCCGAAGGGCGCGGGCGGGCGATGTGCGAGAAACTGAAAGAGCTGATCCCGCGCCACATGTTCGTTATTCCCATTCAAGCGGCCATCGGGGGCAAAATTATCGCCCGCGAGACGCTTTCGGCGTTGCGCAAAGATGTGACGGCGAAATGCTATGGCGGCGACATCAGCCGCAAGCGCAAGCTCCTCGACAAGCAGAAAGAGGGCAAAAAGAAGATGCGCCAATTCGGCAAGGTGGACATTCCCCAGGAAGCCTTCATTGCCGCGCTGAAAATGGATAAAGATTAGGTCAGCCGCAGTCGCCGTAGAAGGTCATCACCTTGTCGCGGTAATCGAGCAACATCTTGAGCTTCATCGCAGCGAAAAATTTGTTGCCGATATTCGCAAGATGCGTATCGGGTGAGCCTTGCTCCCTACGCAGCGTGACGATCTGGCCTATT
>CAWGHR010000036.1:0-106368 GCA_963822275.1 uncultured Alphaproteobacteria bacterium | reverse complement strand
GCAAAAGCTGAATTCCTGCGGTGTCGCATTCCCTAAGATTGCTGAGATCGAGCAGGACATTGTCCCCTGCGGCAAAAGCAGCATCGATCTTCTCTTGGCCTGCGCAACACCGCTGATGAAGATCGCCTTCGATCTTCACGATCGAGGTATCGTCCGTCTGTGTAGTCGTGATATCCATAGCGTTATCCTTTATGCACACGCACGTATGATCTCGCCGGCGATGGCGCCAAGAGGAACATCTTATCCGCCGCTCCAAGCTTGATCGCTTCGCTCGGCATGCCAAACACCACACAACTTTCTTCGTCTTGCGCGAAGGTCCTGGCCTTCGCTTCCTTCATTTCCAGAAGTCCTTTGGCGCCGTCGTCTCCCATTCCGGTCATGATGACACCGACGGCATTGCTACCGGCATAACGCGCCACCGAGCGAAACAGCACATCGACGGAGGGCCGATGACGGCTGACCAGCGGACCGTCCCGAACCTCGACAAAGTAGCGTGCGCCGCTGCGCTTGAGCAAAGTGTGCTTGTTGCCGGGGCGATCAAAGCGGTTCCGCGCATAATCGTGTCGTTATCCTCGGCCTCTTTGACCGTTATGCGGCATTCCCGATCCAAGCCGGCGGCGAAAGCTGCGGTGAATTTTTCGGGCATGTGCTGCACGATCACGATGCCGGGCGCGTCCGCGGGGAGCGCGATAAGCACCTCTCTCAGCGCCTGCGTTCCACCGGTCGAGGCACCGATAGCCGTCACCTTGTCCGTCGTCTGGATCATCGAACGGCCGCTCGCTTTGGCGAGCATGACATCGGCGCTCAGCTTTTGTTCGGCGTGCCTGGGCGGTACCGCCAGTCTGTGCGGTTTTATCGCGGCGGCAGCCTTTACCGCGTCGCAGATGGTAATCCGGGATTCCTCGATGAAGCTTTTCACACCCATCTTCGGTTTGGTGATGAGCGCGACGGCGCCGCATTCCATGGCGCGCATGGCGCTGCCGCATCCTTCGTCCGTCAGGCTCGAGCACATCACGACGGGAATGGGGTGCTGCGACATGATCTTTTCGAGGAAGGTAAGCCCATCCATCCGCGGCATTTCGATGTCGAGTGTGATGACGTCGGGTGTTTCCTTTTCCATCCGCTCGGCGGCGATATAGGGGTCGGCGGCGGCGCCGATCACTACGATATCGCGATCGGATGAGAGGATTTCGGTAAGGGCCTGCCTAACGACCGCAGAATCATCGACGATCAGAACTTTGATTTTTCCGCTCATCGTGCCCCCTCCTGCCCGATCGTATAAACAGTCGGGCGGACTTGGACGAATGCGTTGCCGAGATCGCTGAGGTTTTCCACTGTTCTCGGCGTCACGCATCGCCCGACGGGCCGCCCGATTGTGCCGGTCAAAATCAGGGTGCTGGATGTGGAACTTCGGATGGGGCTGCCATCGGGATACCGCCAGAAACTAAGTTTAGAGCGCATTTCCCATACTCCGATAACCCGGCTCGCCCTGCGTAGAACTCAAACTATGCTGCCGCCTGCGCCGAAGCCGCATTTTTTACGGCTTCGATGCCCGCGAATTCGTCGACCGATAGTACTTGGTCGATGTTGAGGATGATGAAAAAGCCTTCGTCTCGTTTGCCCATGCCGCGAATGAACTTGGTGTCAAGCATGCTGCCGAGTTTCGGGGGCGGATCGATCTGGCTTGGATTGACATCGATCACCTCCTGGACGGAATCCGCCAGCATGCCGAGATGCAGAGCCTCTCCGTCGATCATCACTTCGGCGATGATGACGCAGGTGTCCACCGTCTTCTCGATGCTTGGCATGCCCAAGATGAGCCTGAGATCAATCACCGGAACGACGCTGCCGCGAAGGTTGATAACGCCCCTTAAATAGTCCGGCATGCGCGGCACTCTGGTGACGTGCACGTAGTCTATGACCTCGCGCACTTTTACGATCTCAATCGCGAAGGTTTCCTCGGCAAGCGTGAAGGTCAGGTATTGATCGGTTTGGGCGATGTCGCCGACTTGGTCCATGGTTTTTCTTCCGTTAACCTGCTGTCAGTTCCGCGTGAAGTCGTTGTCGTCAACCTCGTCGCCCATGTCGAACTTCACACCGTTCGCGTGTTCTTGTGCAGAGGTCTTCGACTTTAAGGCCGCGCCGGTTTTGCTTCGTGTTGCGGGCCGGGCATTGCCGTTTGCTTTGGTGTGCTGGACCGTCTGTGTCCGCGTTCCTTCGACATGGAAGAACGAGGCAGCGGTGAGCAGCTGTTCGGCTTGCTCGGAGAGCATTTCGCTGGCCGACGACATTTCCTCGGTCGACGAACTGCTTGCTTGAATGACCTCGTCGAGCTGATGAATGGCCGTCGTGACCTGGCCGATGCCGCTTGCCTGTTCGTTGCTCGAGGCATTGATTTCCTGCACAAGCGCTGCGGTTTTTTGGATGCCCGGTACGATTTCGCCCAAGAGTTTGCCGGCCCGTTCGGAGACTTCGACGCTCGAGGTCGAAACCGAACTGATTTCCTTAGCCGCGCTTTGGCTGCGCTCGGCCAATTTGCGCACTTCGGCGGCAACCACCGCGAAACCTTTGCCGTGTTCGCCGGCGCGTGCCGCTTCGATGGCAGCGTTCAGAGCCAGCATATTGGTCTGACGCGCGATCTCTTCGATAATGCCGATCTTTTCGGCAATGCTTCTCATCGCCTTGACGGTTTCAGCCACGGCTTTGCCCCCATCTTCGCCGTCCCGCGAGGACTTGGTTGCGATGGCGGAGGTTTGCTGCGCGTTGTCCGCGTTTTGCTTGACGGCGCTGCTCATTTCTTCCATCGAGCTGGAGATCTCCTGCACGCTCGATGCCTGTTCGGTGGCGCCTTGCGCCAGAGATTGTGCCGATGCGCTGACCTGCTCGCTGCTTGAGGCTACCCTCTCGGCGGCCGTCTGCACGTCATTGGCAAAGCTGGTGAGATTTTCGATCAGCGTATTGAGACTGTTCTTAATCGTGTTGTAGTCGCCGTTATAGCTGTCGGTGATCTTGACCGGGATTTCGCCTTTGGAGATGCGGTCGATATGGCTGGCAGCCATGTTCAAAGGGCCGACGATGGAGTCGAGCGTATCGTTGATACCCTGAACGATTTTGCGGAATTCGCCTTGAAGTGTGCTGGCGTCGGCGCGGGTGGCGAGTTTGCCTTCTACGCCGGCTTTGGACAGCATTTCGGTGGAGGCAACCAGGGCGCCAAGGTTTTCCATCATCGTGATAATCGATGGCACCAACTCGTCATTTTCCGAACGGCGGCCGATTTTCCTGTAATCAGGCAGCTCCGCCAAGTTCCCATGCGAGATATCCCTGACGGTACTAATCACATGGTGAATTCGCGCTTGAATCGTGTTGATGCCATTTGCCAGGTCGGCGAAGACTTCCAGATGATTTCCATCCACTCCTTTGGTGTAGTCGTTGATGGCCATCCTTTGGGTGATGGCAGTCGCCTCCTGTAAGGCACCCAACGCATCAATGCATTGATTGAGGTTGTTCTTGATGGTGTTGAAGTCACCGTTGTATGTATCGGTGATCTTGGACGGAATTACACCCTTCGCGATCTGTTCGACATAGCTGGAAGCAACGCCAAGCGGACCTGTGAGTGCATCAAGCAAATCGTTGATGTTAACCAGAGTTTCTTGGCTGTCGCTTGTCGCGACCTTGAGGTCGGCGCGATCGGTGAGATTGCCTTCCTTGACGGATTTGATCACGCGGTCAATTTCACGCATTGCGGCATTCCGCCCATCGCCGTTCGGGGCTGTTTTCCACATCATATCGACAATCTCCTTCCCTCGCGGTGTTCGCGCGCTGGTGGTCCTTGTTTCGTCATCCTTCTGGCCGTCGCGGCCAAAATCGCCGGGTGATTTTGAGGCCTGATCTGCGCCATGAGGCTGCTATCCAGAGTGGTTAATGTCCCGGAGTAGAACGTGTAGCTCTGTTGGTTTAACAACCAGTAAGTGTTGCTTTCATGGGGGACAGCGACGTGACAGATTAAATCTCGATACTCGCAAGAATTGCCCAAAGATGGCTTCCCAATGCTGTATTTTGTGCCGCGCTTTAGATGATTACACAATCTGTACTAGAGCTGTTGCCGATTAGAAATTCTCCTCGCTGGAGTGAGCGCGGTACAATCATGGATTGGTCCTTTTGTCGCACGCCGTGACGGCTTGCTTCGCAGCGCTGCATAGCCGCCGCGCCGCATTCCATGGCCAGCATGGCGCTTCCGCAGCCCGCGTCCGTCAGGCTCGAGCACATCACGACGGGAATGGGGTGCTGCGACGTGATCTTTTCGAGGAAGGTAAGCCCATCCATCCGCGGCATTTCGATGTCGAGCGTGATGACGTCGGGTGTTTCCTTTTCCATCCGCTCGGCGGCGATATAGGGGTCGGCGGCGGCGCCGATCACCACGATATCGCGATCGGATGAGAGGATTTCGGTAAGGGCCTGCCTAACGACCGCAGAATCATCGACGATCAGAACTTTGATTTTTCCGCCCATCGTGCCCCCTCCTGACCGATTGTATAAACAGTCGGGCGGACTTGGACGAACGCATTGTCGAGATCGCTGAGCGTTTCCGAATGGCCGATAAAGAGATGCCCGGTGCCTCTCAACTTTTGGCCGAATCGGGTGACGATGGTATGTCTGGTTTTCTTGTCGAAATAGATCATGACGTTCCGGCAAAAGATGATGTCCATCTCGGCGGGAATATCCCAGTGGTGATCGATCAGATTGAAATGGCCAAATCTGATGCGCTCGCGCAGTTCCGGAACGATGCGAAATCGTCCACTTTGCGCGCCGCTGCCCGTCAGCGTGTATTTCTGCTTCAAAGCAGCGGGGATGGGCGCACCGACACTGTCGGCGTAAACTCCGAGACGCGCGGCGTGCAGCGCCTGCGTCGAGAGATCGACGGCCAGGATGTTGAATTTTCGCGGTGTGCCGAAATGCTCCGTCAGCACCATGGCTAGGGTGTACGGTTCCTCGCCGGTCGAGCAACCCGCGCACCAAATGTTCAAGACGGTCCGTCCCGCACTCGCCAGCTGCGGCAGAATATGGGAAACCAGATAATCGAAGTGATGCTTCTCGCGGAAGAACGCCGTCTTATTGGTGGTGATCTCGCCGATCATCGTGATGATCTCGGAATCGCGATCCGGCGAGGTAAAAAGATAGTCCAGATATTCCCGAAACGAATGGAGATCGAGGGCCATCAGCCGCTTATGAAGGCGCGATGAGATGAGGCTTTTCTTGTCCGGCGCAAGGACGATTCCGGATTTTTGATAGATCAGATCGATGAAGACCCGCGTGTCTTCGTCGGTGATCTTAAAACCTACCAGCCCCGTATTCCCCCGCTGGGAATAGGGGCCGGCGGTTTGGTGCAAAATCGTTTCTCGGACTGCCAGCCTAGCCATTGGAATTCCGTCAGAAACTGGGGGTGGGTAACATTTCCATTTCCAGACAATCCAAGAAACATGGCTGAGATCTGGCCCGATATTGCACGCAAACTATGCTGCCGCTTGGGTCGATGCAGCATTCTTCACGGCCTCGATGCCCGCGATTTCGTCGACCGATAGTACTTGGTCGATGTTGAGGATTATGAAAAAGCCTTCGTCTCGTTTGCCCATGCCGCGAATGAACTTCGTGTCGAGCATGCTGCCGAGTTTCGGGGGCGGATCGATCTGGCTTGGATTGACATCGATCACCTCCTGGACGGAATCCGCCAGCATGCCGAGATGCAAAGCCTCTCCGTCGATCATCACTTCGGCGATGATGACGCAGGTGTCCACCGTCTTCTCGATGCTTGGCATGCCCAAGATGAGCCTGAGATCGATCACCGGAACGACGCTGCCGCGAAGGTTGATAACGCCCCTTAAATAGTCCGGCATGCGCGGCACTCTGGTGACGTGCACGTAGTCTATGACCTCGCGCACTTTTACGATCTCAATCGCGAAGGTTTCCTCGGCAAGCGTGAAGGTCAGGTATTGATCGGTTTGGGCGATGTCGCCGACTTGGTCCATAGTTTTTCTCCCGTTTACCTGACATCAATTCCGCGCGAAGTCGGCTGTCGTCGACGTCGTCACCCATGTTCATCTTCACGCCGCCGGAAGAGCTTTTCGGTTTAGCAGGGGCGCTAGCCTTGCCGCGCGCGGCGTTGCGGGCATTGCCGTTCGCCTTGGAGCGTTGAACGGCCTGGGGCCGCGCGCCTTCGACATGGAAGAACGAGGCGGCGGTGAGCAGCTGTTCGGCTTGCTCGGAGAGCATTTCGCTGGCCGACGACATTTCCTCGGTCGACGAACTGCTTGCTTGAATGACCTCGTCGAGCTGATGAATGGCCGTCGTGACCTGGCCGATGCCGCTTGCCTGTTCGTTGCTCGAGGCATTGATTTCCTGCACCAAGCGCTGCGGTCTTTTGGATGCCCGGTACGATTTCGCCCAAGAGTTTGCCGGCCCGTTCGGAGACTTCGACGCTCGAGGTCGAAACCGAACTGATTTCCTTGGCCGCGGTTTGGCTGCGCTCGGCCAATTTGCGCACTTCGGCGGCAACCACCGCGAAGCCCTTGCCGTGTTCGCCGGCGCGTGCCGCTTCGATGGCCGCATTGAGAGCCAGCATATTGGTCTGACGCGCGATCTCTTCGATGATGCCGATCTTTTCGGCGATGCTCTTCATCGCTTTGACGGTTTCGGCCACGGCTTGACCGCCATCCTCGCCGTCCCGCGACGATTTGGTGGCGATGGCGGAAGTCTGCTGCGCGTTGTCGGCGTTTTGCTTGACGGCGCTGCTCATTTCTTCCATCGAGCTGGAGATCTCCTGCACGCTCGATGCCTGTTCGGTTGCACCTTGCGCCAGAGATTGTGCCGATGCGCTGACCTGTTCGCTGCTGGATGCCACCCGCTCGGCCGCCGACTGCACGTCATTGGCAAAGCTGGTGAGATTCTCGATCAGCGTATTGAGACTGTTCTTAATCGTGCTGTAGTCGCCGTTATAGCTGTCGGTGATCTTCGACGGAATTTCGCCTTTGGAGATGCGGTCGATGTGCGTCGCGGCCATGGTCAGCGGGCCGACGACGGCTTCCAGCGTCTCGTTGAGCCCTTCGACGATCTTGCGATAGTCACCCTGGTGCTTGCTGATGTCGGCGCGAACCGAAAGTTTGCCGTCCAAAGCCGCTCTAACGAGCGTATTGGCGTCGACGACGACATTGGAGATATTCGCTTTCAACATCATCAGCCATTCGTGGATCTGGTCTTCGCTGGAGGCCTTGCCCATCTTGGCGGACATGTCGCCATTGGCGATCGCCGTGACGTAAGCGATCAGTTCCTGCAACCAGGAATGCACGCCGTTGATCGCGTCCTTCATCCGCTGATGGTCGCCCTTGCATTCGATCTCGACCTTCTCGCGAAGATTGCCGCCGCTGATCTGCTTGAGAATGCGGTTGCCTTCGCCGATCGGCAGCAGAATGGCGTCGAGCATCTGATTGACGCCTTTGAGGATCTCGCCATAGGCGCCCTGGAAGGCATTCACGTCGCCGCGTTTGTCCAGCTGACCTTGGTTGCTGAAGTCAATCAGCTTGACCATTTCCGCCTGGAATTTCTGCAACACCAGCGCGATGCCGTTGACGTTTTGCTTCATCTTCTCATGGTCGCCCTGATACGTTTGAGCGATCAATTCGTCGATCTTTCCATGCGCAACCTGATCGAGGATGCGATTGCCTTCGCCGATCGGCAGCAGAATGGCGTCGAGCATCTGATTGACGCCTTTGAGGATCTCGCCATAGGCGCCCTGGAAGGCATTCACGTCGCCGCGTTTGTCCAGCTGGCCTTGGTTGCTGTATTCGATCAGCTTGGCCATTTCCGCTTGGAATTTCTGCAGCACAACCGCGATGTTATTGACGTTCTGTTTCATCTTCTCGTGGTCGCCCCGATAGGTCTGAGCGATCAATTCGTCGATCTTTCCATGCGCAACCTGATCGAGGATGCGATTGCCTTCGCCGATCGGGAGCAAAATGGCGTCGAGCATTTGATTGACGCCTCTCGAGAATCTCGCCATAGGCGCCCTGGAAGGCATTCACGTCGCCGCGCTTTTCGAGCTGGCCTTGGTTGCTGTAGTCGATCAGCTTACCCATTTCCGCTTGGAATTTCTGCAAGACCAGCGCGATGTTATTGACGTTTTGCTTCATCTTCTCGTGATCGCCCTGGTAGGTCTGGGCGATCAATTCGTCGATCTTTCCATGCGCAACCTGGTCGAGGATGCGATTGCCTTCGCCGATAGGCAGAAGAATGGCGTCGAGCATCTGATTGACGCCTTTGAGGATCTCGCCATAGGCGCCCTCGAAGGAACTCACGTCGCCGCGCTTTTCCAGCATGCCTTTGTTGCTGTATTCGATCAGCTTGCTCATTTCCGCATGGAATTTCTGCAAAACGAGCGCGATGCCATTGACATTCTGCTTCATCTTTTCATGATCGCCCTCGTAGGTTTGGGTGACCAGTTCGTCGATCTTTCCGTGCGCGACTTGATTGAGAATACGATTGCCTTCACCGATCGGCAGGAGAACCGCGTCGAGCAGCTCGTTGACATTGACCAGAACTTCTTTGTAGTCGCTTGATGTCGCCTTGAGATCGGCGCGATCCGTCAGGTTTCCTTTTTTGACGGATCTGATCAGGCGGCCAATTTCGTCCATGGCGGCGCGCTGCATATCGACATCCAGGGCTGTTTCCACAGTCATATCAACAATCTCCTCTGCTACGGCGTTACCGTGCGGTTGGTCCTTGCTTCGCCACGTTTCCAGGCAGTCGAAATCGTTGGGTGGTGCTTCAGAGGCGCCATAGCGCTGCTACCCAGAGTGGTTAACGTGTCTGGGAGAACGTGTAAGCTTGTCGGTTTAACAACCAGTAAGTGTCCACTCCCCGGGAGGGTCGCGACACAAAGATTCAAATTGCGATGCGCGTCGAAATTGCCGAGATACCATGATGCAGCAATTCGCAGCCATAAGGCTATAATCTGACGATGTTTTTTTCTATATTGTCGAAATACCAGAAGTTGTTACAAGTCACCCTGGAATGGTTCGCAATTTAGACGAGAATTGTTGCCGCCGGGAGATCGTCTTCGTCGGCATACGGATGACACAACTGTTGATTGGTCATAGTGTCGCAGGTCGTCATGCGAAGATTGATCGTCACCCAACGCGGGCGCCGCACCAAAATTCGCAGATGTTGCCTGTCGCAACGACGCCGCGCCCATCGAAGTTTGCCTTGTCTTGCTCCGCGCGAGCCCGAGCACAGCGAAAGACCAAATCCGATTTGAAACGGCGGATTATGTTCAGACCGCGCTTTACGTGTCGTTCGTATCTTGGCGTTAAGCTCTGCGCTCGATATGCACACTTCAGGCGGTGTTTTGAACATCCAAATCTGCAATCCATCCGACGATACCGCATTGAGTGAGGCCGGTGGCCTTTCGCAGAAACTCGAATCGGTTCGTGCCGCGATCGAGGATCGCTTTCTGAAAGCCGGCCAGAAGATGGCTTCGGCACTGGAAGTACTGGAGAGCTTGATAGCGACGCTGAAACGGCTCAGCGGGGCGCTGGAAGGCGATACGGTCACCGAAGCTCATCGCGTGCTGCTTGGGACCACCGCCGATATGCTGGATTTGCCGCGTACACAAGCGGAGCGTCGCGACGTCCTCGAAGCCCTTCTGCGAAAAAGCGAGCAGCTTGAGCCGAACATCGAATGCATTCGCACGACGTTGCGCTATTTGCGTGTCTTTGCACTCAATTTGAAAATCACTTCGGCCGGTGCCAAAGAGTTCACCGGATTTGTCGACGAGATGATGGACCGCATCCATGACGGCGGACGAAAATTGGATTTGTTCAGCAAGGAGCACGACAAACTCAACGGCCAGCTCCATGAGGCGTTGTCGCTTGTGGGCGAACTTGGAGACAGCTGCTATCGCGTTCTTCCCGCTGTGGTCCGGGAACTTGAGGGTTGCGCCAACACGATCCGCGACCACAATCGTGAAATAAGCACTCAAGCCGCACAAGTTGCGGAATTGGCGGATCATATTCGCGCCAAAGTCGGCAAAGCACTTATGGCGCTGCAAGTCGGCGATAATACGCGGCAGCGGTTAGAGCATCTCCAAGCTGTCCTGCGGCTCCTCGAAGCCCACCATAGGTCCTCGGCAAACATCGACGCAGAGGATGACCCGAGAGTGAATAATATCGTTTATCACCTGCTCCTCGCACAGCTTGAGAGCTTGACAGATAGTTTTGCTACGGATTCCCGTTGTGTTGTTGAAAATTTGCTCGGTCTCGGCGCCGACGCGCGGAACGTTCTGGAATTGAAATCGCAGTTTGGCGAGGGACAAACCAGCGGCTTCCTTCGGACTCTGGAGGGCAGCGTCAGCGATTTGCACGGGATCATCGACCGCGTCTACACGGTGAACAGCAACGCGGTCCAGACCGGCCATGCTGCATCCCAAGCGGCCGAGTCGTTGCTCGCCAATGTCGGGGCGATCGATTCCGTTAAAACAGATGTCCGGCACATGGCCTTTAACACGAGCTTGCGCTGCGGCCATATGGGCGAAGCGGGCCGGCCGGTAAACGTCGTTGCCATGGAACTGCGCACCAGCGCGGACGAGTTGGAGACAAGCAGCGACGGCATCATGCACGATCTCGACGGCCTGACGGAACTTGCCGTTCGGATGGCCGCGCATGGTGCGGGCGCGGATCATGGGAACATATTGAACGAAGCTGTTCAGAGCATTCGCACAGCCGGCGACGACGCGGAGGCCAATCTCGTCGACATCGCGCATCAAAGTGCCGACGTTGCCGAAGCCATCGAGTCTCTCTGCGCCTATTCGGAATTCGTCTCCGACCTGCACGATTTGCTCACGGAGGCCTGTGAAATTCTAAAGGGGCTGGCAGGCGAACGGATAGCCGACGCGGCGGACGCAGATCCGGCGGTCCGCGATATGTTGGATAAGATATTCAAACTGTGGAGCATGAGCCGGGAACGCGAGATCCACCGTCTCTTTGTGCCCGCACCAACCGAGCCCGAAGATAAGGCGGAAGTCGACCCGGTTGCGGACGCGCTTTTCTAGGCCGGCCTCGGACGGCGCCTTCTTGGATAACCTCGCCCGCGATTCAAATTAAGCCACTCAATCGACACTCGATTCCGCTTCCAGGGCTGCTGCCAGTTCATCCTCGTCCGTCCAGTTTCCGTCGAACCGCGTGCCGTTGATGAAGAATGTCGGCGTGCCGTTTACTCCGCTGCGCACACCGCTCGCGATGTCGGATCGCACGCGTTCGGTCACCGCCACATTGCCGAGAGCCTGCTTAAGCTCCGCGGTGTCCAGATGCAGACGCTTGGCATATTCCGTCAGGTGATGAGAATCCAACGCCTCCTGATGCTCGTAAAGCATGTCGTGCATCTGCCAGAATTTGCCCAAGAGTGCCGCCGCCTCGGCCATTTCGGCCGCAGCGGTAGCGAAAGGATGCATCTCGGCCAGCGGAAAATTGCGGAAGACAAAGCGCAGCCGCGAGCCCAACCGCTTCTGAACGCGCTTCACGATTGGGTAAGCCTCGCCGCAATAGGGGCATTGGTAATCGCCATATTCGACCAATGTCACGGCCGCGTCGGAGCTGCCTTGCGCGTGATCCTGCGGCCCCACTGGTGGCTCAAGCCGGCTATGATTTTCCGACATTAACTTTCTCCTCTATCACAGGCGGAAGTGCCATATTCATCCCCCGGAGGCAGCGCTCCGGCGAACCGGCAATTTCCAATTCGGCCGAATGAAATGACAGGTGTAGCCATTGGGAAGGCGCTCGAGATAATCCTGGTGCTCGGGCTCAGCCTGCCAAAAATCACCGACCGGCGAAACCTCCGTCACAACCCTACCAGGCCATAACCCCGAAGCGTCGACATCGGCAATCGTGTCTTCCGCGATCCGCTTCTGCTCGTCACTGGTATAGAAAATCGCCGACCGGTAGCTCGTCCCGATGTCATTGCCCTGACGATTGCGTGTGCTGGGATCGTGGATCTGAAAGAAGAATTCCAGAAGTGTTCGATAGCTGATCTTTGAAGGATCGAAGATGATTTCGATCGCCTCGGCATGGGTGCCGTGATTGCGATAGGTCGCATTCGGTACGTCGCCGCCGGTGTATCCGACGCGCGTCGATATCACGCCGTCATAACGGCGAATAAGATCCTGCATACCCCAAAAGCAGCCCCCGGCCAGAACTGCGCGTTCCTTGGTCATCGGATGTCCTCCACCTGGTTCAAATAAGCCCCGTAGCCTTCGGCTTCCATCCGATCTCGCGGGACGAAGCGTAGCGACGCGGAATTTATGCAGTAGCGCAAGCCGCCGCGATCCGGCGGTCCGTCCGTAAAAACATGTCCAAGGTGGCTGTCACCATGGGCCGAACGCACCTCGACGCGGACCATCCCAAGTGTCGCGTCTCGCAATTCGCTGACATTGGCAGGCTCGATGGGTTTGGTGAAGCTCGGCCAACCACATCCCGATTCATATTTGTCGGACGAGGCGAATAGCGGTTCGCCCGTTACGATATCTACATAGATGCCCGGCTTTTTGTTGTGCAGATATTCGCCCGTTCCGGGTCGTTCGGTGGCGCTTTCTTGCGTCACGCGATACTGTTCCGCAGAAAGTTTCGCGACTGCCTCCGCCGTTTTGGCATATTTTTTCATGGCATCGTTCCTTTACGGGACAAGCTGCGTATATGGGGTCGATCCTGCCGCGCGGCCAGTACCGTATCAAACAAAATCTCTCTGCCCGCCTTTGTAAATTCGATCCTGCTGGCGGAAACGTTACAGTCGTTCCCCGCCTGTCTGAGCATCCGATCAAAAGCCGTCCACGTCGACGATCGCTTGGGCAAAGGCTTGCGGGGCTTCCTGAGGCAGATTGTGCCCGATGCCGCCTTTGAGCGTGCGCTGCGCATATTTGCCGGAGAATTTGCCGGCATAGGAACCCGGGTCTGCATGCGGCGCGCCGTTGGCATCGCCCTCAAGGGCAATCGTGGGCACGGGAATGACGGGGCTTTGGGCGAGTTTCATTTCCAGATCGTCATATTTCGATTCGCCTTGCGCCAGATCAAGGCGCCAGCGGTAATTGTGGATCACAATGCTCACATGATCGGGATTGTCGAACGCCGCAGCGCTGCGATCGAAGGTGGCATCGTCGAAGTGCCATTGGGGCGAAGCGATCTGCCAAATAAGCTTGGCGAAGTCATGCCGGTATTGGTCATAGCCGGCGCGGCCGCGCTCGGTGGCAAAATAGTATTGGTACCACCACTGCAGCTCGGCCGCGGGCGGTAATGGCATTTTGCCCGATGCCTGGTTGCCGATCAGATAGCCGCCTACGGACACCATGGCCTTGCAGCGTCCCGGCCAAAGTGCTGCGATAATATTGGCGGTGCGCGCTCCCCAATCGAATCCTGCGAGAATTGCTTTCTGGATATTGAGCGCGTCCATCAAAGCGATGATATCTGTAGCAACCACCGACTGCTGACCATTCCGCACGGTTTCGCTGGAAAGAAAATGCGTCGTGCCGTAACCGCGCAGATACGGAACGATCACCCGGTAGCCCTTCGAAGCCAGAAACGGCGCGACATCGACATAACTGTGAATGTCGTAGGGCCAACCATGCAGCAGGATCACGGCCGAGCCATCGGCGGGCCCGGCCTCGGCATAGCCCACATCGAGCAAACCGGTGTCGATCTGCTTGAGCGACGCAAAGGACGTGTTTGTCCCTCGTTTGATGCCACCTCCCGGTTTTCTTTTGCCAGGTCCGGCTTGGGCGGATCCTATCGTGCCGGCGGCAGCGAGGCCCATGGCCGCTATTCCCAAAAATTGACGGCGCGGGTGAGCGATTTCTTCGGACATTTGGTTCTCCCTTGAGATAATCGCCTGTTCGATGGTCGGCCCGAGGAACGCCGCCGGTAGGATCAACGCAGCGAGCTGAACGATGCACGCATCTCCGACACGAAGAGCTCCGGCTGTTCCCAGGCCGCAAAATGGCCGCCTTTGGGAAGCCGATTGTAATGGATGAGCTTGGGATACGCCTTTTCGGCCCAGCTGCGCGGAGCCTGGTAAATCTCGTCCGGAAAGGCACTCACGGCGACGGGAATCTTGACGCCCCGCACATCGAAGAAGCCACCAGGTGGCAAATTATGCGCCGTATCCCAGTAGAGACGCGCCGAAGAAATCGCAGTGTTCGTCAACCAATAGAGCGTGATGTTGTCGAGAATGTCGTCGCGGCTCAGCCCTTCGGTCTTGCCGTCGAAAACGCGCGCGATCATCAAATAGCTGCGAATATCGTGATCGAGAATCCAACCCGCAAGACCAACCGGCGAATCGGCGATTCCGTAGAGGGACTGTGGGCGAAGCGACATCTCGTTGGCATAACCCAACCCGTTTTTGTAGAAGTCAATGAGTCCATCCCATGCGAACTTCTCCTCCGGCGAAAGACCGGCGGGCGGCGGGCCGCCTGCCGATAGCGCCTTGGAAACATCGGGTGGGACTGTCGCCGCCATGTTGGTGTGAATGGCGAGCAATCCCGGCGGCTGTTGCAACGCCATCACCTCGGAAACGGCATTGCCCCAATCGCCACCTTGCGCCACGTATCTTGTGTAGCCGAGGCGTTGCATAAGCGTAGCCCATGCCTTGGCAATGCTCACGGGATTCCATCCCGGCTTCGTGGGCTTGGCCGAGAAGCCGTAGCCCGGCAAAGACGGAATCACGAGATGAAAAGCATCAGCCGCGGTCCCGCCATGGGCGGTCGGATCTGTCAGGGGCGCGATGATCTTCATCTGCTCGATGATCGAGCCGGGCCAGCCATGCGTGACGATCATGGGTAGTGCATGTTCATGCTTCGAGCGAACGTGAATGAAGTGAATACCGAGCCCGTCGATTGGGGTGATGAAGTTCGGCACGGCGTTGATCTTGGCCTCGCATTTGCGCCAATCGTGTTCGTCTGCCCAATACTTCGCGAGAGCCTTGGCGGTTGCGAGTTGGACGCCTTGCGAGGCATCCGGGACCTGTTCGCGCTCCGGCCATTTGGTTGCGATAACGCGTTTGCGCAGATCGACTAGCTCTACATGCGAAGCCTCGAAATGAAACGGAAGAATATCGCTCACGGGATTCTCCTTTTGGTGGCGGGTCGCCGACAGTGTGGGACTCGGCAGTAGCGATGCCATCATGCTTGCTGCACTCAATTTGAGGCCGTCGCGGCGGTTGAGATGTGGGCGCGAAGCCTCGGTAGGGGACTTTTCTTTCACGTCAGTCGTCTCCATCTCCGGTATGGAACAGCGAGGCAGACCGGGAGGGTGGCGGACCATCCGAGGGAAATCTATTGGACGATGGTATCGCTGCCGCCTTGGCATCGGACATTGATGACAACGAGTCAGCTCGGGAATCGCTGCCGGATCTGCCGAGGGAACTCGGCTTTGCGATTCGGGTGTTCAGGTCGGTCGAAGAGTTCCCTAGGTCGGATTATGTCGGTCAAACAGGATGCCTGGTCCTCGACATCGCCAAGCCGGGAATATCCGGTCCCGATTTCAAACAACGATTGACGCGACGGTATTGGAAAAATCCGATTGTCTCGCGCACAGAGAAGAGGCAGTTCGTCCACGTTTGTTCGAAAACGGCGCGGTGGCGTGCCTATCAACGACACGGCTCTCTTGGACGCGCTCAATACCGCGTTGCGAGTAAGGTCATAAGTGGCGCGCTTGCGCTTTAAGGTTGCGAGAAGATATGTTTTATACAAATTCCGTAACAACGGCTGATCGTAAATTGGGGTCAACCGCCATGTCGCGCACCACGCCAATTGTATTTGTTGTCGACGACGACGTGTCGGTGCGAGATGGGCTGGAACTGCTGATCCGCTGCGAAGGCTGGCAGCCTGAGATATTCGCGACCGCGCAGGAATTTCTGTCTCATCCGCGTGCTTCCGTTCCCAGTTGCCTGGTGCTCGACGTTACGCTTCCGGACCTCAATGGTCTCGATCTACAGAAACGCGTCGCCGCCGACAGGGTCGACATGCCGATCATCTTCGTAACCGGTTATCGCGACGTACCGACAACGGTCCAGGCGATGAAGGCAGGCGCTGTCGAGTTTCTGACAAAGCCGTTCAGCGACGACGCAATCGTGAGCGCCATCCGGCACGCCATCGAACGCAGTCGGACGACACGCGAACACGATGCGCAGACCCGCGCGCTGCGGAATCGACATGCATCGCTAAGCCGCCGCGAAAGAGAGGTCATGGCCTTGGTCGTCTCGGGCCTGTTGAACAAACAGGTTGGCGGCAAACTCGGGATCAGCGAGATCACCGTAAAGGCACACCGGGGCAATGTGATGCGAAAAATGGCGGCAGGCTCACTCGCCGACTTGGTAACCATGGCCTCTAAACTCGGCGTCACCCCGGCGTTGAAAGGGTGACGTTCCACCGATGGAGCGGCGAACAGAGTTGGGCTGTATATCGAAAAAAAGTCGGCGTTCATTGATACCATCGTGCAATTGATCCCGCGCACCTCACCTGGCATTGACGCGCTTTCCTGCCGTCCGCTCAAAACCGAGGAGCTCGACGTGGATAAGGGCGATTACGACGTCATCGTCATTGGCGGCGGCTCGCCGGGCGAACATTGCGCGAGCGCACTGGCAGATGGAGGTCTGCGCGTTGCGCGACGCCTTGAAGGACCTGCATCGCAAGATCGCCGCGGCACATCGGCAAACCAAGGATGGCTAAGCGAGGCCGCGTTGACAAGGTCCGCTTCACTTCAATTCCGGGTGCTGTGCCGGAGGGTGATATTCCGAGATTGGAACGCCTGCGCCGTTTTCTTTCGTCCCCCGTTTACGAGGGGCGAAAAGAACCCAGCGGACATCGTGAGTTTTTTTCGATACATCCCCCCACCCTGACAAGTTCGCTCTCGCTCGTAAGTCTTTCCTCCCCGCGTTGGAAGACGGGTGGGGGCCAAATGCTAGAAGAAAACACAGCCGATATCGCTCCAGAAGATTATACGCAGTTGCTCCGCACGAAGCGCACGCTCTTGCGCTTGTCGCCGATCCGCTACAGTTTGTTCCTCGTTCTAGAAGCTCGATCGAGAGGGGGGGCGAACACAATTGGCCGACACGGATGGATCGCATACGAGCATATCGCGCACCTCCATTGCGGTCGCGGCGTTCTCGACAATTGTGGAATGGTATGACTTCACCCTGTATCTCTACATCGCCACCGTACTTTCGCGCATATTTTTTGGCGGCAGCGCGGCAGCACTGATCACTACTCTGGCTGCCTTTGCGATCGCCTATCTGCTACGCCCGGTCGGCGCCATTGTCTTTGGCCATATCGGAGATAGGCTAGGCCGGCGCCGAACCTTGCTGCTGTCCGTCGCGGTCATGACAGCGACGATGTTCGCAACCGCCTTGCTACCGACCTACACGCAGGTTGGTGTTGCCGCCGCATGGCTTCTTTTTCTCTTGCGCTGCGTGATGGGGTTTTCCGTCGGCGGCGAGTACAACGTGGTCGTCGCCTATCTGTTAGAGGGGGCGCCCCCGAAGAGACGCGGTCTCATCGCATCGCTCGCTTCCGCAGCGAGCGAGATCGGCGGGTTGCTGGCGGTCGGCGTCTCGTCGCTGACCGTAAATTTGCTGAGCCCAGCCAGCTTGGAATTATGGGGATGGCGCATTCCCTTTCTCGTCGGCGGAATTCTCGCAGCCTGCGTGTGGATTGCACGTGCAAGAATGCAGGAATCACCGGATTTCGAAAGGCAAAAGGCAAACGGAACTGTGCCCGAGAATCCGCTGCGCTACGCGCTTGTCCATCATCGTGTCGGCATTTTGCGTGCGTTTGCTATTTCCGCACTGGGCTCGGTCACATATTATATTGGGATCACTTACGTTCCTGCCTTCCTGATTTCCATCGGTAAGCTTGGCGAAGGCCAATCGCTTTGGCTGTCGACGATTGCCGCGGTCGTCGTCATCGTGGTGACGCCAATTACCGGGGCGCTGTCCGACCGGCTTGGCCGCAAACCCGTTCTGATGTTTCTCAGCTTGTGTAGTGCAATTTTGCCCATTGCGTTATTCTATCTCTTGGCCACGGGCTCGCTGTCATACGCTCTCTTCGGGGCCGTTATTCTGGCCTGCATCGCAGGCGCCGTCAGCGCGGTTGGCGCCATCACGACGGCCGAACAATTTCCGGGAGAAGGGCGCGTCACCGGTCTGGCCTTGGGCGCAACTTCGGCCACCGCCATTTTCGGAGGCGTCACGCCGTATCTGGCCCAGTTTCTCTCGGAACGAACCGGCTTGACGACGATCCCCGGAAGCATGATTGCCATTGTGGCCGTGTGCGTCCTGCCAATATTGATAGCTCTGCCGGAGACGGCACCCAGGAAAGTGTTGAAGCGTTGACTGTTTGTGGGCCTGGCTAAAAGCGGCGGCTCAGAAATGGCGAATCCTTCTCGCCAAATCGTCTTAGCGCCTCGCGGGCTTTGCTGATGCCAATTCGAGGGCCGGATACGATTTCGACCGCCCGATCCCGTCGGTGAAGCGCAAACGGCTTTGCGAACAGCGAAGCCCCATTCAGCGAACCATCAACCGCAAGAGCTTGGCAAAGCCGGCCGGGCCCGGCGCACAATTTGCGCAAATCTGGTGTCCCTCGCCGCCTCTTCATCGTGCCCAACGCCTCGATTGGCTCAACTGCTCGAATAAGAACGGCGCTTCCCCCGCGGCAGACGAAATTCAAACACCAGTGCAGTCCATAAGAGCGATAAACATAGGCGCGGCCGGGACCGTCGAACATCACGGCGTTGCGAAGCGTTCGGCGATACAGATAGCTGTGCGAGGCGGGATCTTCGGGATCGTAGCTCTCGGTTTCCACAATCCGCCCGCCGACGCCGTTCACGAGCAAAATCACACCGATCAGAGAAACGGCCACAGCGTTGGCATGCTTTGCAAAATATCGCTCGGAGAGGTGAGGTTTTTTGATCATGGCGGGCGCAGTTCCGCTGCTTTCATCGATATGGGCCGTGGAACAGACTAGGATGGTATCGTCGAGGCGCCGGGACACCTGCACATTTTATGAGCGAGGAACAAACAATCCGGTGGACGGTTCTGTCTTTTGAGGCTTCCAGGATCGTCAATACTTTGGTTCAATAGGCAGTCTAAACCCTCAATTTATACTTGATCGTGGGGTCATTCATACCCAAGTAACAAACCATCGCGACCGAATTCCGGCGCACCGAGAGGGAACGCCTTCATTGACTGCGCCGGGTGCTTTCGACGACGTGACGTTGGCGTCACCCACAACCGCGGATGCCGTGCGCAGCCGCTTTGATCGCGTGCGCGCGCTGTCGCCCGCGCTTATGGCCGGGTTATCCGACGCCGATGTAAGCGGCCAGTCGATGCCCGACGCCTCACCCAGCAAATGGCATCTGGCTCATACGACTTGGTTTTTCGAAACGTTCGTGCTGGGCGAATTCGTCCGAGGTTACCGTCCGTTCGATACCCGCTTCGCGTTCCTTTACAACAGCTATTACGAATCTAAGGGGGATCGCCTCGCACGGCCATCGCGCGGGATGCTCACCCGCCCATCGCTCGACGAGATTATCGCCTATCGCAGGCATGTCGACACCGCGATAACGCGAGCCTTCGACGAGCTGCCGCGTGCGGCGCAGCAACTTGTCCATTTGGGCTGCCATCACGAGGAGCAGCATCAGGAGTTGCTTCTTATGGATCTGCTCCACCTGTTCGCTCAGAACCCTCTCCTCCCCTCGGCCTATGCCCCTGGCAATCGGCGCACCGGCGCCATAACCGAGCCACTCCGCTGGATCCAAGGGCGCAGCGGTCCGGTGGAGATCGGTCATAGCGGCCAGGGTTTCGCCTTCGATTGCGAGGGACCGCGCCATACGGTGTGGCTGACGCCGCACATGCTGGCGGATCGTCTTATTACCAATGACGAGTGGCGCGACTTCGTCGAGGACGGAGGCTATAGCACCGTGAGCCTCTGGCTGTCGGATGGCTGGACATGGCTGCACCAGAAAGAAATCGAAGGACCTTTGTATTGGCGACGAGACGCGAACGGCGACTGGACCACAGAGTTCGCACTCGACGGGCTCGCGTCGATCGATCCTGCCAGCCCGGTCCAACACATCAGTTACTATGAGGCCGATGCCTTCGCGCGTTGGGCGGGCGCCCGACTGCCCACCGAGGCGGAGTGGGAAAGTGCCGCCGAAGGATTGAATGCCGAGCGCGGGACTTTTTTGGACAGTCCCGGGGCGGTTCACCCCCTGCCCGCCCCCGTCGAGAACGGAATTCGTCAGTTGTTCGGCGATCTGTGGGAATGGACGGCGTCGGCCTACCTTCCCTATCCCGGCTTCTCTCCGGCGCCGGGGGCCGTCGGAGAGTACAACGGCAAATTCATGTCAGGCCAATTCGTCCTGAGAGGCGGGTCTTGTGCGACACCGCGAGGGCATGTCCGGGCGAGTTACCGCAATTTCTTCTATCCCCATCAACGCTGGCAGTTTGCCGGCCTGCGCCTGGCAAAGGACATCTGATGTTTTCCTACCAATACGAGTACGACGAGCGTCCTGTCGCAGTAGACCCTGCATTCCGCCGCGATGTGTTGAACGGTCTCACCGCCCGGCCTCGCACGATTCCGGCCCGCTGGCTGTACGATCGCACCGGCTCCGAGCTCTTCGAAGCGATTACCGTTCTGCCCGAATATTATTTGACCCGGACCGAGCAGGCCATCTTATCAAGAGCGGTCCACGAGATCGCCCAATTGGCCGGTCCCGGCCGGACCATCGTAGAGTTCGGGTCGGGCAGCTCCACGAAGACGCGGATTCTTTTGCGGGCGACAAAGCCGGCCGCGTATGTCCCCATCGATATCTCAAGGGACATCCTTCGCGAGGCGACGGCGAGGCTTTCGGTCGAGTTCGCGGAATTGCCGATACACCCGGTGGAAGGCGATTTTACCGAGACGCTACGGCTTCCGCCGGCAGTCGGCTTCCTGCCGCGCCTCGGCTTCTTTCCGGGCTCGACCATCGGAAACTTATTGGCCCCCGACGCGGTGGTCTTGCTGCGGACGATGGCCAGCACCTTGGGCCACGGTTCCATGCTGCTGATCGGCATCGATCGCATCAAGGACCCGGGAATATTGCTGCCGGCTTATGACGATGCGCAAGGCGTCACCGCAGCCTTCAATCTCAATCTCTTGCACCGCATCAATCGGGAGCTCCGCGGCACCGTGCCGGTAGACGAATTTCGTCATGTCGCTCGCTGGAACAGCGACGCGGCGCGCATCGAAATGCATCTCGAAGCGCAAAACGATTTGCGCTTTTGGGTCGATGGTCAGCCCTTCGCGATCGCCGCGGGCGAAACCATTCACACGGAGAACAGCATCAAATACAGCCCGCGGGACAGTTTCGCACTGCTGCGCGCCGGCGGCTGGACGCCGATCGCAGACTGGAGCGATCCGGAAGAACTCTTCTCGCTTATTCTTGCGAGCCACTGACGCGCGCTCCCTTCAGCGCCGGCGCCCAATGAGTGCGAAGGCGGCGATGCCTCCGGCAGCCGACGCCAAAGCACAAGCGACGGCCGCGGCGCGAAAAGCGGCGAACAAATTGGCGCCGCTGGCGGCAAAGACGCCCCCCAGCAATGCGGTCGCGACCAGCCCACCGATGCGCGCCACAGCGCTGTTCAAACCGGACGCGGAGCCGGTGTGACGAGCATCGACGGATGCCAGAACTTGCGTCGTCAACGGCGCGGCCGTGATCGCCATGCCAAGTGCAATCATCAGGATCGCCGGAAGGACACCGATCACGAAGTTCACCGGCGGCGCGACGCGCAAAAGCAGTACGAGCGGACGCAATCTCCTCGCGCCCATTATCGCGCATGGGATGACGGATACGATCAACTTTGTCTTGATATTCTCGGGCCACTATCCGGGCATGCATTGAAATACGACTCGTTCGAGGGGCTGGCGAAACCACAAAAAGACCCGTCGCGTGTCACAGAATGGCAGCATTGTTTGGGGCAAAGACCGTCTAGCCTAAGAACACCGTTTCGTTATGCCAACGCAGCACTGACCTATCGGGCTGGAACTTTGGCAGCGCGGGAACGGTGATGAGTGTCCCGTGAAGTCGTCGATACTCGTTTCCGTTGTTGAAATCGGTTCGGACTCGATCACTGACCACGAACTTCAGATCCTCATCGATGGTGACATATCCCGCATCGAACACGCTGTGGATATCGCGCCGGAGAAGAAGGCCATTTGAGACTTCATGAGACCCACCACTTCCATAGGCACGAATGTGCGCGGCGTCGAGTGCAGGTAAAACTTTGCCGCCCGATACCGCGCAAGCTCGGTTATACGCATCAGTCACGGATATGCGGAAAGCGCCTTGCCCCAGCCGAGGCGTAACTAGCGTCGGTTCACCGTAACGACGTGGCTCATCACCAAATCCCGATTTTCCGATAGCGGGCATACCGCTCTCAGTAACGGCTTCCCATAGCGCACGTCCTTCGGCTTCATCTGTTGAGTAGGTCTTGCCCACGACAATCGATCTTCCCCAGTTTGCTGGCTGAGGTATCCATTTGTCTGGCGGCAAGAAGGCCGGCTGGACCACAATCCGGCATCCGATGGTGTAGTCCTCGTGCTGACCGATTTGCCCTCGATATCGTCTGATACGCTGGCGCACTTCCGATAGCGAGGGTGCGCCATTCTTAATCCCAAACGCCTCCCAAGCGAGTGAAATCGGGAGGTTCGAGGCGTGACTGAACACGCCATAACCGCCGATGGCATTGCGCGGTGATTTCAGTCGGAAGAGAAAGAGTTCACCAGGCTGGATCGCGCCGAACATATTGCTGCCAGTCGGCTGCCAAAAGTTGACCTCGTCGATGCCAGGCTGAGAAGCCAGGAAGTCGAACCAGTCATGATCGGTATTGGCGACCCAAAGCCGAACCAAGGCATCCCCCACGATTCTCTTTGATTATGCCCTAGACCCTCAAATGAGTTTAGCGCTGATTTCGCTTACATCTGGTCGTTCGATCCAGGTGGGTTCCGAAGGGTGACCGCCGGAGCGCAGAGCGGATGATTGGAACGAGGCGTACTTCTCAATCATGTGGGGACTGTTTTGGTTCATCGGCCCAGCGGTCATAGCCGCTGGCGCGATGCTTTACTGGATTACTGCGAAGCGAAACGCCACTTTACCTTCGGTTCCGCGAACTGCGCCGAAGGGCAATTGATGGCTCAATCCCGCCGAAACCCGAATGGCAGAAGTAGGGTTTGGAGCGGACCTAAGCCTTTGGGCTGAAACGCGCCATGACTGGTCATTCGCCAGCTCCATCCCCAGTACCCAAACGACGTGATCCATAAACATGAGCAGTGTAGATTGAACAAGGCGTGGTCCAGAGGCTGGCTATTCCGAATGCGAGTTACAGAAATCGCGATTGCTATTGCCCTCGGTAGTTGGGGACTTCTGGGCGGAGCAGGATATGCTTTGGCCGGCCTCGCACCACCTGAATTTCGCAAAAGCAAGTTGGCGTTTTGGACAGCATGGATTTCTCTGTGGGGTATTGGGCCAATGTGGAACTTGACAGCAACACAGTCCCCTTTAACGCGATATTTCGTCATAGCCCTTATCGGCGCAGTTGCTGCTGTGGGGCTTGCGTTTTCAACACGCTGGGTCACGAAGCGGGAATTTCTTTCTCAACCGAAACCTTCAACTGTGCCTGTAGGCGCGATCGCGTTTGTCAACATGGTTCCCGAGCTAAAAATACATGTCTCAACGGGTCAGGTTGATGTTCGTCTGAACGCCGAAGTGGAAAACACAACGGATCAGCTTGTTCACTTTGACATCGTTTCAATGCGCGGCGAGGTCAACGGAAAATCGATACCTGACCCCGCGCATTCAGTCCTACACGGTGGCGGATACGTTTACCCTCACAGGAGAGCTTTTATACGATACCCATTAATCGAGCACGTACCCCTCGAAAGGCAGGCCATCACAGGTTTTTTCCAGTACCTAATCAGCTATTCAACAGTTCCGGCAACTGTTATTCGCAGGTCTGGTCGACGATTAGACTTTGAGAAGGCGATACCAATGGCACCGCAGCCCGTGGGAACAGTTCAGCAATACCCAATTATCGTGAACTCTTCTGAAGAGTTCGAGGAGTAATTTGCACGTCAGGTTCCCGGTTACAGCGAGCGTCCAAAAATGGCGCTATTCTCCAGTTCGGCCAACGTCCGCTGTCAGTTCCGAATTCACCGTTCGGAATAGGTCGCAAATGCGCCAGCCGCGGAGCTTCACAGATTAAACACTGCCGCAGGCAAGATTGGATCGTGCCGCCTAGCGCCAGAAGCAGCCATACGCCTTACCCTGTGAACCGCGAGGGGGCGTGAGACGCGCGGGACCCACTGTACGATGCGCGAATTGCATTCACGAGGTTCCCCTAGATTCCCCTGAAAGATGCGAGTTGTTGGCGGGTTTCGTATCCGCCTTCAACCATTTGATATGCTTGATAAACTTGGAGCGGGCGAGGCGAATCGAACGCCCGACCCTAACCTTGGCAAGGTGCCCCAAGGCCTTCGCCACCCTAGTCGGCAGTCTCCACCTCTCCAAAAAACCGCTATATAGCAGGATTTCTTGGGACACGGCATCACCGATTGCCGCCGTCCTTCGCCGACGACGCCTTCTGAAGTGCTTACATTCTGCTGACATGGCCCCCATCTTGTGCTAATGTAAGCAAGCTGCTCGTATCCCATTGATCATGATGAGAAAACTCACAAAAACCGTAGTCGACGCTCTGAAACCAGACGAGGTCAGGGTCAAAGGTTCGTATTCATTTGCCTGGGATCAGGAGCTGCGCGGCTTCGGCGTCCAGGTCATGCCCTCCGGTCTCAAGAGCTTCGTCGTTCAGTATCGCAACGCCGAAGGACGCAGCCGGCGACTCGTGTTCGGACGCTATGGTGTGATGACCGTGGAGCAGGCCCGCCGCGAAGCGAAGACCCTCTTGGGCCAAATCGCCGACGGAATCGATCCCGCAGAAGAGCAGCAGACCGCACGCAACGCCGTTACCGTTGCCGAGATTTGTGATTGGTATCTGACCGAGGCAGTGGCCGGCCGCCTTCTCGGCCGACGCCGCCGACCTATCAAGGCGTCCACGCTGAGGAACGACCGCAGCCGGATAGAAGCGCACATCAAGCCGCTCTTAGGCCGGCGGCAAGTCAGCGCCTTGAAACTTGCCGATATTGAGGGCGCGCAGGCTGATATCGCAGCCGGCAAGACGTCGAAGTCGCGCGTCGGAAAGCGCGGTGGCGTGACGACCGGTGGCGACGGCGCGGCGGCGCGCTCGATGTCCACGCTTCGTGCGATCTTCGAGCATGCCGTTCGTCTGGGCAGGATCGAAAGCAATCCTGCCAAAGGTGTGCGCCTCCTCGCCGGAACGCCGCGTGATCGCCGCCTCAATCGTGCTGAACTCGCACGACTTGGCGCGGCCATGCGTGCGGCTGAATCGGAGGGCGAACATTCAACCGGGCTCGCCACGGTCCGCTTCCTTTTGCTTACGGGTTTCCGGCGAATGGAGGGCCTTGGTCTCCAGCGCGATTGGCTCGACATGGATGAGCGAGCAATACGGTTTGCTGACACTAAAACCGGGCCGCAAATACGGGCGGTGGGCCAGGCTGCAATAGACCTCCTCTTGGCCCAGCCGCGAACAAAATCTCCGTTCTTCTTCCCGGCCGATCTTGGCAAGGGGCATTTCATCGGCATTGTGCGCGTGCTTGAGCGCGTCTGCATCCGTGCGGCGCTTTCGGATGTGACACCCCACACTTTGCGTCACACCTTCGCGAGTGTGGCAGGCGATCTCGGGTTCTCTGAACTCACAATTGCCGCACTGCTCGGCCACGCCGCACGGGGCGTAACACAGCGATATGTTCATATCGATGAGGCTCTGCGACTAGCAGCAGACAAGATTTCAGCGGAAATCATGAATATACTTGATGGCAATGACTAATGTTTGCCGGGAAAGCGCTTCGCGGCCTGTCTGGAGCGGCCCCCGTCGCCCGACGAAGCGGCAAGTAAAATCACGTTGTCATGAGAAGTGCTTGCCCGCGGCGACAGCGGACAGCTGTGTATTACTGGGCGCGGGTAGCTGTCATGTACCGCTTCCACAACCGAAATCGCTATGCCGCATTGCGAAAACTTTGATCCAAATCGGTATCCCGCAACCCGCTGTCGCCGTCTGAATTTGTTGTCGGCGATAGGCGAAGCCCACAGATAACGTAGCGCGGCGCCGGCAATTGCGGTGCATAGCGCCACCAGAAGGTGAATTTTCGCGCGGTATGCGCGCCCTTGCCCAATCATGGCTGCCTGCCGGCGGCCGTCTTTGAAACCCGCTGAACGCTTAGGGCTCCGCCCTCAGCGCGCTTCGGAGTGCCTTCCGCCCAGCTTCGGTCGCTTTGCTCCCTGCAGCTGGTTCCCCGCGAAGGCACCCACTTCGCTTGCACACCCGTTGCTCGCCGCAAGGCAAGGGTTCACGCGCAAGGGTGCGCCTGAACCCTTGCCCTAAGGCAAAAACTGGGAATGTAAAGTGGCCGATCGGGCGGCAGAAAAATCATTTGCAAAAGGTGGGGAGTCCTGTTCCGACCCGGGTATGCGATGCTTACTGTGCGCCGTGGCGGATGGTGGAGGCGCAAACCCCTGAACTTGGTTTCAGAGGCTCCGCCATGCTGATCGTCGGCATCATCCTGTCGATCTTTGTCATCGCCTTCTGTTGGCTTCCGTTCACGCTGACTACTTATCCTCTGCCGGTCTTCGTAGGCCTTACCGCTGCCATCGCAGCCTATCATTGTGGTACGGGTGTTCGGCACCGCCCATATCGGTATCGCCTCGCAAAACTGGTGTGCGGCTTTGGCCTTGATCGGCGCGATCCTTGTCGGTGTGACAGCGTTCGCAAGGATAGCAGGTTTCGTCCCGCCCGCACCGGACGCAGGCGCAACCCATGCACACTCGTATACCACCAGGTGCGGACATTTGCGCGCAGCGCCCCGTGTTCTTGATTGCTGGCGCAAGATCATCGGCACGACTGGCCCGGCTCGGTGCGCGCGATGCGCCTCTCCGCCACGTGGCAGAGCCGACACCACCACGGGCCAACAGAAGATGTGCGAGCGCAATCGGTACGCGTTTTGGGATTTAGGTTTCGCAAGCACGCCTTTGTGCGAGATAGGCCTTCTTATTCTTCGACTTCGAGCGTTGCGATCTTGAAAGCGAAGTCCGATACCCGCCAATGCTTCTCCCGCCGTTGTTGTTCAGCGCGCGCGATACACGAGCCTCTCTTGGCTTGATCTGGCCGGAGACCGGCTTCGCCTCGAACGTCTGAGCCGCAACGGCGCTGGCCAGACTTTCTTCCCCGGGGTTCCCCCTTCCTCGCGGCAACAAGAAAGTCTGGCCTTCACCATCCTCCGCTGGCGCTGCGGCCCTAAGGCCACCCCATTGCGCCAGCGCAATGGGGACCCCGACCGGCGGGTGCGGCGCCGTTCGTCTCCGGCCGGACGATCGCCATCGAGGCCGCGATGGTCGCGGGCTCGAAACCAACAGGAGAATATCATGGCTACCATCGGTACGTTCAAGCAAGTCGCAGACGGCTACGAAGGCGAAGTCTTCATGCCGCCCCTCAACGCCAAAGGCGTGCGCATCCTCGTCGATCCCAAGCGCAGCAACAACAAGGCGCCGACGCATCGCATCTATGTCGGTCGCTCTGAGATCGGTTCCGCCTGGCCCAAGACGACGGAAGACGAGCGCGACTATCTCTCGCTCACCTTCGACTTTCCCGGCCTGGTCGCGCCCATCTACGCCATCCTGATCAAGGATAAGGAGAGCGAGGTCTACAGCGCCTATTGGTCCCGCAGCAGGAAGGTGGTCTTCGAGTAGACTGCACGTCCTGCGACGCCCCGCCCGGTTCGCCGGGCGGGGCTTTCTTTCAGCGGCTCTGCTCGCTTCCACCCGCCGTGCACACAGATCGCGTATCGCACAGCTAGATTTTTGTGAACGCTTTGGCTGCTGTCGATGCCAAAAGAAACAAGCGGTGCAGTTGTAGCGGAAACACTTGGAAGCCATAGGTCTCGTAGAATTCTGCCGCGCGCTCGTTCTTGGTATCGACCACAATGGCAAACACCGCGAGCGTCTTGCTTGCACCCAGGATGCGGCGCAAAGCGTCCGCCAGCAGTAGCTCGCCGATGCCGCGGCCGCGCGCCTTCTCATCGCGGGCCAATCGCCCGATCAGCGCCGCGGGAATGGCATCGTAACGCGGCAGCTTGCGGGCGATCTCGTCCGGAAAATTCTCCAGGCTAAGCGTGAACGAGCTGAGGCTATAGAATCCGACAACACCCAATGCGTCGTCCACGGCCACAAACACGCGCGCCACATTGCGCCGCTCGTCCTGGCTGGCGCGCCTGCGGAACCAATCGTCGAGTTCGCCTTGCCCGCAGCTAAAGCCGGCACGGTCGTGCTGCTTTCCGAGCGGTTCAATCCTCAGCGCCAATCGTCAGCCCATCACATCGCGATGCCGGCGCAGGGCCGCAATCAATTTGGCGGTGGGCTCCGGCGGATTGAGAACGGCGGCCAGGAACGCATCCCGGTTTGCGCCGGTGAGCACCATGCGCTCATGCTCATCGAGAACCCGGCGCGCGCCTTCATAAGCCAGATCGCCGGCCGTCAAGCCGCTCACCGCCATGGCCCGCTGAATGAGCGCTTTGGCAGAGGTGGCAATGCGCAACTCCAACCGGTCCCTTTTGAGCTCTTTCGCGGGCGGCTTGCGGCGTGACGTGGCACGCATGGAATTCTCCTTCCCAAGCAATGTACGGCAAAATGCCGTGCTTTTCAAGAGGGCGACCTAGGACTTGGTTCGCTGGCGCCTCGGCGCCTTCACATTGAGGTTTGGAGCCGTTGTTGGGGTTTTCTTATCCGGAAAAATCCGCCGCGCGGCCCCCCAAAGCCCGCGAGGCCTGTCATCACTATCATCGCTGGCGCCGGCCCGCTCCGGGTCTCCAAGGAGCAGTGACGATGGCGTTGGCGCGCATTCAAATGATGATTCCTTTGTTCGGCCGCATGCTGCGCCATTCCTTCGTCCCGGCCGGACGCGTAGCCGCCGCCGCGCGCAGCTTCAGTCTAGGGCGGCCTCTTGGCCGGTGCGCCAGCGCCTTGCCCTGGACGGGTGCGAGCACGGTGGCAGGCTGGCGACGGCTCGGGACGGCGATTGCTATTGCCGCGATTGTGGCATCGTCGGCGAGCGCAACAAACGGCGCGACGACGGCACGAATAATGCCGCCAACGACACCTTCAACAATGGACACGCATAGCGATCCCTTCGCCGAATTCGTGGACGAAGCTGCGCGGCGCTTCGCCATTCCCGCGACATGGATACACGCTGTCATGCGCGTCGAAAGTGGCGGCAATCCCGCGGCAGTGTCGCCCAAAGGTGCGATGGGCCTGATGCAGATCATACCGCAGACCTGGGTGGATTTGCGCGCTCGGTATCAGCTCGGCGCAGCGGGCTTCCTTGCTGCTTACAATGCCGGGCCAAAAGGCTTCGAAGATTATCTGATAGGCCTTCTACCGTTGCACAACCAGACCACGGATTACCTTGCGAAATTGCAGATGATGCTTCCCGCTTTGCAAATCGGCGCCACGACGAATGCGGTCGTGAGCGTGGCGGATTGGCGGCGAGCAGGGTTGTTTGCGTCATCACTGGTAGTGCGTCCACTTCCACCGAACGACTCTTCCAACCAACGGACTTTCTCAACTTCGACGCCAGTTCCGTTTGCACTGGCGCCCCAATCGAACGGTTCGTGCGTCGCGATGCTTCAGGTGGCCTGCCATGAGGTGAGTCGCATCACATCGTAGGCTTTCGCGGGAGAGCGCAGATTTGGAATGGAAGCACGGAAAGTCCCGGCACCCAACCAGGCGATGGCCAGATAAAAGCGCCGCCATCGGTTTGGCGCATGTGGTTGGCTGGATTTATGGTTTTGGGCAATACGGACATTATCCGGCTGGCGCATATTTTCGAAACGCCAACAAATTCAACACTTCGTGCGCCAGCCGCCTTATTGCGTGTGTCGGTTGTGGCCATGACGGGGCGCGCAAGACGGTCGCAGGATTGCCATTGACCCATGCCAACGTCCCGACTAGCCAAAGTCCCAATGACATCCCGTTTGGCGTGCGTAGACACGAATGGCTTTTCACTGATCATCGCGTCGCAATCAGATACGCTTCAGGATGGATATCCGAAACGGGTGAGGAAGGGAGCGAAAGCGGCATTCGCTTGGTCGATACAAGATGCCGGCAGGCGCTCGCGCCAGCTGCCCATTCCTTCCTCGCCGATGTGGTCCTTGTGAATATGGGTCAGCCGGTCATAGACATCGCTGCCGCCGCCCAGCAACCGTTCTGCCGGCAAATCCTGCAGATGATCGGCAAAGCCGTGAACCGCCTCGGTATCGTAGCGCACGAAGAGCGTATCTTGCGTTTTGGTCGCGATGGAGAGTTTCAAGCTGTCGGCAATCTGATCGAGCACCGCGCGATCCTTCACAAAGCCATTTTCGTACCGCAGCACCAATGCACCTGCATCGCTGCAGGAGAGCGCAAGGCGGCAATCCCGCGCCAGGACGGCAATTCCGCGTTCCGGCGAAGGCTCGAAACGCCGGCAGAAAGAGAGCAGCGCATCACGCGGATCGCGGATCGTGACAATCGTGATCGGCCGCGCGAATTGAAAAAGCAAATCGCTTAGCTGGTCGCCGGCATGCACCTTCCACACCACATGGCGGCCGGCGCATTGCCTATCGCGCAACAGCTCGACGGTTTGTTCGGTTGAAAAGCCATAGACCGTCTCTGCGCCATAGACGCTCGAGAGCTGTTCGCGCACGATATTGAAAGCCCAAGTCGAGGCGCTGCCATGCAAGCCCACAATGGCAACAAAGATCGGATGTGCCGCCTGCAAAATTGCCTCCGAAAAACAAAACGACGCCGCAGTTATGCGAAGCTGGCTGCCGCTCCGGCCGTGTCAAGGACCGGTAATTTACGCTCGAGCGGACAGCCCTTCCAAGACGGCATAACCAATGCCGGGCGACCTTAATCTATATCGGCACGGCCTCACGTTCGAGCAACGCGCTCCAACGCTCAAGCGAGGTGAGATGAAGATTGGCCAGCGCGAGCCAGCCTTTCTTGTGCCAGTCCACGATGATCGCGTCGGGAAGCTCGGCAAAACGCGCCTTGTCGATGATGCGGAAGCCGGCGAGTTTGAGCTGTCGCCCACCCGGCAGCTGCGCCTGGGCTTGGTTCTCGACCAGAAGCTTCTGCTCGTCCAATGCCTTGGAGAACGCCAAAGTGAAGCCGTGGTCCATTTGAAAGGCGCCGCAGAAGCGCAGTGCGTCTTGGGTCACTTGGGCAGGCTTTTCATTCTCGAACAAAGGCAAGACATCGTTCGACTGCTCATCCTGTGTGAGACGGGTGCAAGCGCGATCGATCCCGAGGATGAACTGCTTGCCATCCGGCTGGGCGATAAACACGAAGGGATAGCGACGCATATAGGCGGGGACATAATGGCCGCTCAGCCATTGTCCGTCGGCTTTGACGAACTGGTTGGCACGCTCAAGGCCCAGCACAGCCACCGGATACGGCGCCTCTCCCGCAAACACGATGGGATAAAAACGCATCACCTGTGCGAATTCCGTGCTGGTGATGGAAACCGAATTGCTGTCCCGGGCGAAAGCGTAATCGCCCGCCTTCTTCAGCCGCAATGCTCCATGCCGGGACGGACTAAGCGCTTCGGGGTTGCGATAGAACAGCAACGATCCACCGGCAGGCGGTGGGACAGGCGTAGCGTCGGCAGACGACATCGATCACTCCGTTTGGATACAACGGATGAAACAAACCAGGGCGGTTCAGTGCGAAGCCAGATTGGCGTGTTTGCGCTCCACCGCGATCGTGGTGATCTTGGCGTCCAGCCCGGAAACCACCGCCGCGGTAATATCCATTGCCGGATTGCCCGCCATGATGGCATCGCGCGATACCAGAAGCCCGCAGCTCCTCTCTTTATACACTGCTGCAATCACCGGCTGGACCTCTTTGGCCAGGCGCACCACCACATCCTGACGGGTGGCTTCCAGATCGTTGCTGTCCTGCGAGGCTTCCAGGCGCAAAACCTGCAAGCGCTTGGCCAGATCCTGCTGGCGTGCCTGATACTGGTCGGCCGAAAGCGAAGCCTTCTGGCCCTCCAGCGTTTTGGCATCGCCAACCAGCTTGGCCTGTTCGCCGTTGACGGCTGCCTGCGCCGTCTCGCGCAAGTTCTTGAACTGTGCGTTGGCCGCTTTGCCCGCCGCAGAGGCATCAAACACCGCCTGCCGGCTCAGCACACACAGACCGGGGATCACAGGCCCGCCCAGTGCACTCTCCGTGGCCGGAGCACCTGCTACAGGCATCCGGTCGATCCAAGTCATCACACCCCAGCTGGCCCCTGCGCCCACCAAAACCAGACCGACCGCGAGCGCGAGTTGCGCCCCACTTACCTGAAATGACATACAAACATCCTCTTCTTGCGTTCTCTAGCGCCACCAAATCGGTCAATTGGCCTTGCCCGGATCGAAGCCTATTTCAAGAGGCGCAACATCCAGCTCTTTGATCACTTCGGCCGTAATATCCATGCCCGGATTGCCCGCCAACACAGCATCGCGCGACAGCAACAGGCTGCAGTGGTGACGCTGATAGACCTCGGCAATAAAGGGCTGCGCCGCCACCGCGATTTTCTTCACCGCCTCCTGACGCGCAGCCTCCAGCGCTTGTGACTTCTGCGCCGCCTCAGCGCGCAAATCCCGAAGCCGGCCGGCCAGTTCCAGTTGACGTTGGCGATACAGATCCTCGGTCAACGACGCCTTCTCACTTTCCAAGGCGCGGATATCAGCGGTAATACTTCCCTCTTCCGCAGATACCTGCTTTTGCGCCGCATCGCGCGCCGAACGGAACTGACCCGTCACATTCAGTCCGACCTTGGACAGGTCAAACATCGCTTCCCGGCTCAACACACAAACACCGGGTATCGGAAGGTCGCCCGCCGGCGCGGAAATATCCTCAGCATAGGACGAAGTCGATACGACGCCGACGATAAGAACTCCGCAGCATGCCATTCCCGCTTTTTGAAGCATCTTGGTCGCCTTCTTTGTAACAATTGTCCGCCAATTGTGCTTCTATTTGCAGGGCCGCACGGAATTCGGAACACATTCCTCCGGCTGGTTAACGTCCCCGCCGAAACCGGTGATTTCGACATCGATGGTGGTTTGCGGTTCCTTCGATTTCATGCTGTCGAGAATGGAAGCCGCCTCCGTCGACGCATCGCTGACGGTGGCGAGATTGAGATTGGTGGTAAGCGCCGGCACACCGACGGTGGTTCCCTTAACCTCGATGTTGAATGCGTTCGCCACATAGAGTGCCGCAATATTGAGATTGCCCGAGACGCGAATGCCGGCGGCGCCCGCATCGACCGTGCCGCGCGGGGCGATCAGATCGGCGTTGCCAATCGGGGCGTCCTCGATGGTTTGCAACGAGGCGATTCCGGCGCCGGTCACCACTCCGCGCGCATCGACAATGCAGTAATGGGTGAGATCGCAGGCATAGACGGGCGGCGGATTGGAAACCGCCGTCTTGGCGCCCTTGCCGGCATTGATATCGCCGTTGGAACTCCAAATAACGAGATTGCCACCTTGCTCCGTCATGACGCGGCTTTGGGCGACGAGGATGCTTTCGTCGCTGAAGATGTCGATATTGCCGCTTTCGAATGTGATGATGCCCTCGCTCGCAGGGTTTGTTGCCACAGACGCCGAAGCACTACCGACCAGAACTCGTCCGCCCGGTCCCAAAATCGCGATATTGCCGCCCTGCCCTGTTTGGATGCGAGAGCCGCGGATATCGAGGATACCGGTGTTGACCAGCGTGTTGGCGCCGTTGGTCCCGCCTTCCAGCGAATTGCCCGTATAGCCCCAGGATGACGGGAATAGCGTGTTGATGGCTTCGTAGCCACGCGCGTATTGGTGGTAATAGGTGCTGCCGGGATTGTTGTAGTCGAGTCCGGTCTGGTCGAGAATGTCGAAGTAGATTTCCGTCACGAACAGCCTCTTTGCCAAATCGGACAGGCTTTCGAAGGCGGTCCAGGCATCTGCGGCACTCAAGTCCCCGTTGCCCTTCTTCTGTTTCTTGAGGAAGGCATTGAGATCGTCAAGATAATCCGCCGACGCGGCGTCGCCGCCCGCCGCCTCGATGTAATTCGAAATGAAGCCGGCCGTGTCCATGCCGTATTTGGCGCCATAGACGACCTCCACATCCGCCCCGCCCAGCGGCAAATAGGGATTGCCGTAATAGGCCAAGACCGAGATGGGGAGATATGTAGCGGTAGAATAAGGACCGATCGGGTCGAAGATCGGGACGGCCCCTTTGTCGATGGCGTTGCCGATGGTGATGATGCCGCTTTCGATGACCCCGGACAGCCGCTGCGAGGGAAATTCGATGTTCCCACCGGCCTCGACATAGACCGATCCTGGCCCGGCCACCTCGATCACCGGCGTTTGCTCGTCGCCTTGCTTGCTATAGGTGATGGAACCACCGGCGATCAACGAGGTGATGTCGGAACTCTGATAGTTTTCGCCATAGAACGGCAGATCGAGAATATCGCCGCCGGCATAGATCGCCGTGGGGGTGTTGGCGATCAGGCTGAGCTGCTCCACTTTCTCCCCTGTGGCTACGTTCAATCCTCCACGGGTGACGGGAAATGTTGTCCCGTCATAGACGGTGAAACTAAATGAGCCACCGGCCGGCAGAGCCGTTCCCGATGCGACGTTTCCCGTCAAGGCATAAACCCGCACCGGCTCGTCATTGGCTGTCCGCGCTGCCAGCAGCGTTGGGTCGTGCAACTGGGTTTCGGACATAAGATAGGCATTGGTCAGCGTCTTCTTCTGGGCAGTCGGCAACAGACCGGTGCCGACCGGATAATCCAGCAATGTCAGTGTGTAGCCAAAAACATTGCCGGCCTCCGGGAAAACCATCGTGGTGGAGACATAAAGATCGACGTTGTCTTCCGCGAGCAATTGCAATGTGCCGGTGGCGGAAGGAAAAAGCCCGCCGCCATGCTCGATGCTGACATTGCCGTCGAAAGAAACCAGTTGCAGCGAGGAGGGCAGCAACAAGCTGGTCGTGGCCGCGGTCGTGGGATCTCCAAAACCGTTGTTGATAAGACCGGGCTCCACTTCCAACGAATTAAACGACACATCGCCCGATGTCGACTGTGCCGACACCCCGCTAGCCGCCGTCAGCGAGGTAAAATACGGCACATAATTCGTGCTGGACGAAAGGTTTGCGACCGGCGATTGAAGTGAGGCCAATATATCGCTGGTCCACAGATAGGTGGGATCGTAGGCGCCGCCGATATCGACACTGCCACGCGCCGCGACGCTGACGGTGGCGTTCTGCAACGCGAGCACCGTCGGAATTTGATAGGCCGCCGTAGCCGACAGAGAGGTGATATCGGACGCGATCGTGCCGCCGGAACGAATCGTCCCGGCGCCATTGCCGAGGTAATAGCTGCCGCTATAGATGCTGCCTCCGGCGGTCACCGAGACGTTGCCGCCGCCGGTATAGGTGGTGGTACCATCGGAATTGTTGCGGCCGGTGCTGGCAGCGGACACGCCCAGGTCGCGGATGTTCTTACCGGCCGTGATGGTGATATTGCCGCCGACGCTCAAGATGCCTTGATCGAAGCTGCCGTAATTCACATACCAGGGAATGCTGGAATTGGACGGATCGGTGAGAAGCCACGCCGTCCACATCTGGCCGACATAGCTGCCGGTCGTGCTGGAAAGTCCCGACGGCGGTATTTGGTTCGGAGCGTATTGTATTTGATTTTCGACAGTTGAAATGCCGGTGGCGTCGCCGGCCAGCGTATCGATGGCGTATTCGACGCCGGTAATATCGCCCAGGACATTGAGGCTGATTGCACCGGATTGCGTCGCGTTGGTCGGGTTCGTAATCACGAAGCTTTCGTAGCTTCCGGTATAGGCGATGGTGGCAGCATTGGCGGCGGTCGGCGCCGCGGACGCCCTGCCCGCCGTGTAGATGGTCCCAGGCAACAAGCTATCGAGCAGCGCAAAATTGCCCGACGCGGCGACATCGATACTGCCGGTGCCGGTACGGATGGTGGTCGGCTGGCCGATCACATAGCTATCGCCATTGGCATAGCGGATCAGCGTATGGCCATCCAGCGTGACATTGCCGGAGGACGCCGCGTTCACCGCCAGCGGATTGGCGTCGGAAAGCTCCGCGCCCGCCACGAGGCGGTACGAACTGCTCTGAGCTTCATTGCTCAACGCCATGCCGCCGATCGCGGCTTGGTTCGAGGCGGTCGCAACGACGTTGGGACTGTTGGCGGCGGCATAGCTCAAGGCCGTGGTGATGGGCGTCTGTAGCGGCGCCGAGACAGTCGGCGGCGCCGCGAGCGGCTGAATCAGCGCAGCGATTTTGTCATGAAGCGAAATCGTCGCATTGGCCCATTGCTGATAGGCCCTCGCATAGGTCATGTAATCCGAAAGATAGGTGCTGTAGGCGGAAATAGCCGTCAAACTGATGGTGGTGTTTTTGACCTTCGCGAGATCGCTTTGCAGAGTTGCCATGTCGGCTTGCACGAGAGCTGCGTATTGGATCGCCGATGTGGCACTCGCCGAATTGCCAAGCGTCGCAGCATTGGTTGTCGCCGGCGTCAGTCCTGAGGTGCTGTAGCTGGAACCGTAACTCGTCAGTTTTCCATAATAATAGCCATTATAAACGTTATAATAATTCTTCCATTCCGCATAATACTGATCGTAAGACGAACTACCGGAAAGACCGAGCGCGCTGTAGCTTGCGGGCGCCGCGAGTGCCATCTGACCGGTCGTATCGCCATTGGCCGACAGCAGCGAGTTGGTGAGATAGCTCAACTTTCCGATCGCTGAGCTGCTATCGGCCGCTTGGCTGCTGTTGTAGCTCGCGAGCGCGATGGTATCCGTGGAATAGATTTCCGTTACTTGGTTCGTGGTAGAAATGGTCTTGCCCACCTGGACGAAGCCATCGCTGATCGAGGCATCGACGGCGAGATCGCCCACCGCCCGCAACGTAATGATCGGAGCGATACCCGAAGCGGTGCGGAACAGCGCGTTCGCATTGCCGTCTTGGGCGCCTAAATTCCAGTTGCTGGCGACCTGAATATCGCCGACGTTGATGGCGGTGGATGAATTTCTTAGTTCCACGCCCGGCGCCACTTGGAAGTTGGCGATCGCGCCTGCGCCGGATACCGGAACGGCCAAGGTCTGAATGAACCCCATCAGCGTGCCGGCCGGCCCGCCGACGGTGCCGTTCGCATAGCCGTAAAAACTTTCATGCGCGGTGTTATAGGTCGTCGGCGCGAAGTAGTCATTCTGCAGATAATAGGCGAGCGTCGAACCGGCGCCGTCGAGGCTGGTGAGCGTGCCGGTGGCGGCATTGTAAGTGGCGACGGTGCTTCCGGCGAAATTGGTGAAGCTGCCCGTGGATAGCGCGCCATTGGCGTTGTACCAGCCGGCCGGATCGATGACGCCGTCGAAGTGCTTGGTGCCCGTGGTGGCATCCGTTGTGCTCCAGGTAGCGTAAGGCTCCAGCGTGACGGAGCGGGCGCCAGAGATGGCGGTACCGTTGCCGAACGCAACGTTTACGGTTCCATCTTGCAGCAAGGGCGCACGGATCAACACCGAGCCGCCGCTCTCGCCATCCGCCGCACCACCGGAAACGTCGATCTTGGCATTCTTACCGAAGGTGATGACGCCGGCATCGGCGCTGGCGATGTTCTCGTAGCCGTATATGGCGTTGTAAGTGCCGGTATTGAACGCGCCCGAGGTGCCGATCTCGACCGTGCCGCCAAGTTCGTAGGAAGCGCTGCCGGTGGCGATCAGATTGCCTTCGACGTCCACGCCCTTGGTACCGAAGAGAGCGATGGTGCCGCCCGCCGAACCAGAGGCATTGATCGTACCCGTGACGGTCACGAGACCGGATTCGGCATCCAACGTGACGCTGGAACCGGTGAGCGTCTTGGAAAGGGACAAGTCGCCCTGTCCCGCCGTAATGTCGATGATGTTGTTGAAGCCTGCTGCCGCAAGTTTGTCCGCCAGCGCGTCGAGAGCGACGGCGCTGCCCGTCGAGAGGACAAAACTCGCGCCCGTATAACCCGTGACTGGCATGGCCGCGAGCGTGCTGCCAAGCGTGACGTTGTTGCCTTGAATGGCGAGCTCGCCACCGACGCCCGAGACGTCGACCGATGAGCCGGAGGCTAAGTTCACCGCGCCTGTATCGGAAACCAGCTTCACTGTGCCGGCATAATTGTACTGGGTACTGTCGACAAAGACCTTGGTCACACCCTTTGCCGTCAGCGAGCCCGTGCCTGTCAAGGTAACATCGCCATCCGTCGCATGCAGTGTGATATTGCCGGCCAGTGCTTGCACCGGAACGGCAACACTCACAGAACCGCCTTGCAAAGTGATTGCGCCGCCCAGCGCATCGGACGTCGCCGCCGTACCCCCCGAGGAGATCACGGACAACGCCCCAGTGGTTTCGATCGTTTGGCTAGAGTTGGTATCGGCGATTACGATCGGCGTTTTCAGCGCCACATCGAGGTTGCCGAAATCCATCACGCCGTCGCCGGAGCCGAGGACGGCTTGCGTGGCCGTGAAGTTCGCCGCTCCGAAACCTTGCAACGTTTTGTTGCCCGAACCGAATACGACTTTGCCAGCCGACACGGTGAGGGTGCCCGAGCCGGTCGCATAGGTCGCCGCACTGCTGCCGCTTTCATTGTCCAGCGTCACTGTACCGGCCACGAGCGTGACCGCCCCGCCGTCACTGACGAGCGCGTTACCGCCCAGCGTGAGGCTGCTCGTGCTGGCAGCCATATCCACATTGACGTTGCCTTCGAACACGATGTCGCCTGACGCCTGCAAATTGACCGCCGTGGAATTCTGCAGATTGACGAGCGAGGTCTGATTGACGTTGATGCCGCTCCCTGCCGTCGCGCCATTGCCGAGGAAGGTAATCTGGTTCGAGGCGGCGTCGATTTGCGTGCCGCTCAGGGTCGCGCCCGCGTTCACCATCACATTGCCGGTCGAGGCCAGTGTCAGCGAATTGCCGCCCAGAAGCTCGGACGTGCCATTCACCACCACCGCCGTATCGTTGGCCAAGGAGGGTAGCGCGGTCGTATTGCCATCCGCGGTCGACATGATGTTGCTCGGCGGTGAGAAGAAAGACGGAGCGGTTTCCACCACGCTCACGGCATCGCCATTCGACACCCGCACCAGGCTGCCCGCCGCTTTGTTCACTGTCGCGTAATAGCTTTCCAGTACCCCTGTTTCCGAATTGCCACTGGAGTAGAGTGGGCTGAGCGGCGTGAGCGTGGAGGGATCGATACCCAGCAACAGCGTGTCTGAAGCGCCCTTGCCCAAGGTGCCATGCGCCTCGACCACACTGCCGTCATTCAAGACCACGTGGCCGGTACCGGCGACAGGGATGTTCAACGTTGCGGAAAGACCATCGACATTGACCGTGGTCGTTGTGGTGGCAGGCGTGGCCACCAGCATGATTTCCGGGGCGCTCAGCGGATGAGCGGCGTCGTTCGCGACAATCACTCCGTTCGAGGTGATATTGATCAGCGTGCCGTTATCGGTATTGGTGCGCGTGCCGCCAATCAGAATGCTGGCGAAATCAAGATTGTCCAGCATATCGGCACTGAGCGCGACATAGCCGGCTTGCGCCGCTTGACTGTTGGTCGCGGTAATCTCGATCAAACTGCCTGAGATATCGAGCTGGGCGCCGGCGCCTGCGTCGCCGCTCGATTCCGTACCGGCGGCGGTGTCGAATGTGCCGGCCAGATCGAGCGCCGTGCCCGCCGAGATGACCAACCGACCCGCATCGAGCGGGACATAAGGTGTGGCGTAATTGTTGGTGGCGGCATAAGTGGGAAAGAAGCTATTGGCCGACGTCAGCGCATATTCGGAATATTTTTTCCAGACGCTGCCGGACTGGACTTCGACAAGCGTACCGGTCGAGCTTTTCGAGCCGGTGATCGCATTGCCGAGATAGGCTTCGGTGTCCACCGTGCCATCGGCCAGCGTGCCAAGCGCGCTGGACATCGGATTGGTGGTGGACGTCACCACCACCCGATAAGCATTCGGCTGCGTTGCGTAGCTCGCCGGCAGCAGCGTGTACCAGCCATTGGCAAGTCCGGCGACGCCGGAAAGATAAATGCTCTTGCCCGCAGAAACCGTCTGGCTGTTGGCCGCATCATAAGCGGCAAGTTTGCCGGTATAGCCCGGAATGATTGCGTAGACCGTGCCGAGATTGCTGCCCGCCAGCACATCGTGCGTACCGCCAGTGCCGTTAATCCATTCGGCAGCCTGAATATCGCCACCGCCCGAAAGATTGACCGTAGCCCCCGCGGCCGTCGTCACGGAGGTGCCCTTCAGCGTGATGCTTCCTTGCGGCGCGCTCGTTAGTGTGAAGATGGTCGGGTCGGTGAAATTGACGGAGCCAGCCCACGAATGGTTGGCATAGGGGTCGTAAATCCAGGTTTCCGTGTCGATCGTGGTACCGAGTGGCAACGTATTGCCATTTGCCGAAACGGAGGTCAGGCTGCCGGCGCCGAGATTGAGCGATGTCGTAGTGACGGGCAGTGTCGACGTTAGCGTTGTCGTCGTCCCGTAAAGATCGGTCGTGGTGATGCCGGACGCGTCATAACCCAGAATGATCTGGCCGAAAGGCGCCTGGAGCGCGCCGTTCTGATTGATCGTCGTCGCATCGACGACGAGAATGCCGCCGACCGACAGCGGCGTGGTGGACGGAGCCGAGCCGCCCGTGGGATATTGGATGGTCAGCGTGCCCGCATCGGAAATGATGAATTCGGTGCCCGTCGCCGGATAGATCGTGCTGGCAATCAGCATCAGGTTGCCGCCGGATTGCAGATCGCCGGACAGAGTCTTCGCTTGGGCCGACTGGAGCGGCAAAAGGCGGATGTCGCTGTCGCTCGCAATCGTGGTGTTTGCGACTTGGTTGATGGCGAACCCGCCCGCGATATCGACCGCGCCGCCATGGAAATAGACCGTGGCATCGTTTGTAATCCCAGGCCCGATCGCGCCGGCAGAGTTGTTGTAGGAAGCCGGGCCTTGCAGGCCGAGCGCGATATAGCCGGCATTGACGGTGAGCGAAGCCTGGTTCGTTCCGCTCGCGATCGCACCGTTAGGGTTGGTAATTTCGGTGTTGCCCCATAAGGGAACGGCCTCGATGCCGAAGCTGTTGAAGATCACCGATCCGGGCAGGTTCAGCGACGCCTGCCCCGCGAAATAGGCGGTGTTGGTCGAAAAATTGGCAAACCCGGAACCGGTCAGCGTATCCAGCCCGAACAAACCCGTATTGGCACCGACCTTTGAATTGACGGTCTGGTTAAATGCACCGTTGGCCTGCGGCGTATAGTTTGCGAGATTGACCGTGACGCCATCGGCGGCCAACGCCGACGTCGTATCCTGAACCAGAACGAGAAAAGGCAAGATGTCGTCAGTCGCCAGCGCTGTGAGCGTCAGGCTGCCACCCATCGCATCAGCACCGCCGCCCTTGCCGATAAGCGTGCCTTCGAACATCAGCTGTTCGCCGGTCTTGAGCGTGACACTGCCGGCGTCGCTCCATTCCGGTGTATCGGTGACGGTGTAGTCGGTACCACCCAGATCGGTGCCGGTAGCCGTATTCACGACTTGAACAGTGCCTGATGCACCCGAGACGTTCAGCACCGCACCAGGCGCGACCACCAGCGGCGCCGCCTGGCTCAGCAGTGTGATGCTGCCGCCGGCCAGCACCTTGCCGGTCTGGGGCGTCACCCAGCCATTGGCCGTCCAAACCGGCGCGGCGATAGGGTTGAAGAGCGTCGTGCCCGAAACATCAAGCAGGGAATTGGCACTTATATAGAGCCCACCGGACGTCCCGGCGCCGATGCCATAGTTTGCCTCAAGGTCGATCGAGCCGCCCGGCGCGATGATCGAACCATAGACCGCGCCCATCGCCCACGATTTGAGAGAGATCGCGGCGCCCGGATCGGCCAGGATCGAGGCACCCTGACCCAGCCAGAAATAATTGGGTCCGACAGCGCCAAGTTGCCCGTAGTTCTCGGTGCCCGCCTGGACGGAAAGATTGGTGGGAGTCAAGATCGTGCCGGTCAGATGGCCCGTATCCACATCATCGGCAACCTTCGACCCACTCGCCACATCCATAAGCGCGGAATAGTCGTTGTAGCCGGGCAGCACCAAGTTTTGGTGCGTCAGTGCGACCGTCACATTGTTGGGGACCGTAACTTCCTGCACGGCAAAGAGATTGAAATTGGCGAAACCGGCGGCGCCCCAATAGGCGGGATCGAAGTAGAATGCGTCCGGTTCGTTTTTCGCCAAAGCCGCGGCATCGCCGCCGATCTGGATAGCCACCGCGCCGATGTTGAGCGTGCCGCCGGAGGTGAAGCCCAGCGCATCGACGGTGCCATTCACACTGATCAGCCCCCGGGTCGCTGTCGCGCTGCTCGAGTTGGTGACGGGGTCGGTGATCGTTCCTTCCCCGTCGCTGTAATACGTCCCAATGGTCAGATTGCCGCCCGTACCCAGCGGCAGACCATTGCTGCCGGTCTTGAGATTGCCGTTCGCCAATACCAGCCCGCCCGACGACAGATCGAGCAAACTGCCCGCATCCACCGTGATATTGCCGGTGACGTTGTTGGTGACGAGACCGGTTACGACACTATAGGTCTCCACCGGATTGGCGATCAGTTTGATCGTACCGCCGTTGATGTATTGGGTGTTACCCGTGTTGATCCCATCCAGATATTCATTCGAGAAAACGCCGGACACATCGAGGACCGCATCGCCACCGATGGTGATATCGCCAAAAACGGTATTGGTGGCGCGATAGAGCGGTGTGGTGGTGACGGAAATCCTACCCGAACGGGCGGTAAGCGTTCCGTCGATGCTGACACTGCTGCCCCAAAGCGTAATCGATCCGCCATTTTGCACCGTCAGGGCGGTCCCTTTGTCGATCGCGATCGTGCCGCTGTTCGTCGTGCTCTCGGTATTGGTAATGGCGATAGTGGCCGCGCCGGAGGCGTTCAGAACATCGTTGCTGATGACGTTGGTCGTATAGACGCTACCGGACGCCGCCAGCAATGGCGATGACAAGCTAAATCCGTTTGGTACATCGAGGGCGGAGATATAATTGGCATTGGTCTCAAGGCCGGGATCGGTCACCACCACCGGACGGGCGACATCGATACTGATGGTACCGGCCGAAGGAAGTGCGCTGTTCGAAAGCTGATAATCACCGGCGACGGCCTCCGCCAGAACGGTGGAGCCCAGCACCAACGCTCCAGCATTCGGTATCGTCGCGACCTTATCGGGAATGCTTGTATCGAGCACTCCTGAGGAGATGTTGAGGGTGCCGCCAGTGCCGCCCTGGATGTAATCGGCTTCGTAGGTGCCGGCATTGATAAGGCTGCTGGTATAGGTGGTAGAAATACCCCAGCGGGCGGAGATGTCGGTGGCCTGGCCAGCAACGCCTACAAAGGTATCGAGCGGATTGGCATTGGCAATGTCGACAATGTTGCCCGACGCGTCGATCAGTTTGGTGGTGTTGACCATGGCGCCGAGAAAATGCTCGTAGCCGCCCATGACGTTTAGCGTTGCGCCCTTCTCAGCAACCACCTCGCTGCCCGATAGCGTGATGGTGCCGCCGCCGGTCATCAACTGCTGCACGGTGTTGGTGACGAGGTTGAGGTAATCGCTCAAGGTGGCGACATCGGTGCCGACCCAGCTATTGCCGGTCGTGGCATCGGTGCCGGTCTGGCGTAGATCGACGGTGATCTTCGAGCCGTAGAGAATGCCGTTCTGCTGCAAAGGATCGTTTGCCAGTTCGTTGCCGGCCAGGATGACGGTGAGAAGATTGTCGGTGATCGAAAGCTCGACATCGGGCAGACCGGAAGCATCGACGATCGCACCGCCTTCGACCAACACCCGTCCGGAGTCTGTATAGACGTAGCGTGCATCGGGCAGGACATCGGTTGCGATGCTGATCGACTGGCTCGGCGCATAGAGCAGACTGCCGGATTTGAGGTCGACGACCTGGCCGGAGATCTCGATCAGGCCATAGCCGCTGTCGGGCAGGGTTGCGCCGAAGCCGGCCCCAATGATGCGGCTGGCAAAGATCGACAGCGACGTGGAGTTGCTTGGGATGGTGTCGCCATTGTCGGATGGCAGAATGGAGGCGACGGAACCGGAGCCGATGGTGACGGTACCGGTATAAAATTTATAGAGACTGTTATTCGTGTAGGTATCGGCCGGGCTTTGCGCGCCCTTGCTGCCAATTTCGTAAGCGGCCTCCATAATAATCGAGCCGGCGGTTTTGACCGATGTGGTGGCGGCGAGAACCCCATTCTGCGTGAGGCTGGCACCGGCCAGGGTGATATTGCCTTCGGGCGTGTAGATCAGGCCGTTGTTGATGACGCTTCCAAGCGGAGTGATGTCCGCGCCTGAGGAACTCGTCAACCTGCCGTAACTGAAAAAGCGCAGGAAGGTGGTCAAGTCGTCGTTATAGCCTTGGGTCTCGCTAATTCCGTTGACGTTCATGGACTGGTTAGACCCGACCGCATTGTAATCATACGAGACGCCGATGCCGCCGATCAGCGCGACTTGGCCTTGCGGGTCGGAGATGTTGCCGGCGTTGGTGATCTGCGGGGCTGCCATCAACACCAAGCCCTGGCTGCCGCCATTGATCTCGGCACCTTGGGCGATGGTGATATTGCCGGCGCCGGGGGCGGCGGAGGTAAAGAGGACTTCGTTGGTGGTGAAATTGGACTGGTTCAGATCTCCGATACCGCCGGTGAGAAAGCGGTAATTGGAGGAGCCTGGGGTATTGGCGTCGCCGACAGTGCAGGAGAACAGGCACAGCGAGGAAACTATAAGAGAGCGCGTGTTGACCTGGGATGAGCTGCCGAAGATGACGCCGTTGGCGTTGAGGAGGTAGACGGAGCCTTCTGCGGTTATGGAGCCGAGGATTTGTGAGGGCGCGGTGGTGTTGTTGACGCGGTTGAGGATGATCCAGTTGTCGGCGCCGGTAGAATTGATGCCTGCTGTCTGATCGAAGTGCACCGTTGTGTTCTGTGCGATATTGAAGCTGGACCAATTGGCGATGGCTTTTTGCTGGGTCTGGGTAATGGTGACGGTTGTTTGTCCGTTTGCGGTCGTCTGAGTGGGCGTGTTGGCACCAGTCCAGGTAATGACGGGCGCGGCGGTGCCCGATGTGGAGATGCCGCTGTCGGGCACGAGCCCGCCTTGTGTGAGTCCGTTTGGGACGGAAGATGGAGCGGTGATGGCTGCGGCGTGAGCGTTTGCTTGAGCGGAGAGTTGGGCCTTGATGGCGGCGAGGGCTGCGGAGAAGTCTTGTGAGGATTGGGTTGTGGCCTGCTGGGCTTGGGTTGGCGTTGAAACGCCGGGGGTATTGGAGGTGGGGGCTGCCGTGGAGGTGATTTGGGCGGCGGAACGACCGGTTATGCCGCCGAGCGTTGTGGCCAAAGCGGGGTTTGCGGTGAGCAAGGCGATGAGGCTTGCGCTCGAGAAGAGGAGTGTCTTGGAGGAGAAGGACATCTTAAACATGGACGACCTCGAGGGCAGAGCCGGAACGCAGCGATGTGCGGATGTGAAGAAGATGCGCGCGGCCGGTGAGGGCCCTCTGCAGACGGGGAAGTCTGAAGCCGGAGGGTTTTGTGGCCGCGCGCAATGGCTGAACGGCTTGGACGAAACGAGCCGCGGTCTGTGTGACGTAAACGAATTGCGCGCAGGTGTTGGCGCCGCGGGGATCGGCGAAGTGAGCGCCATCGCGGTTTTGAGCGAGGCTCAGATGTGAAAGGGCTTGCGCGCGACGACCCCAAACCGTGCGAGGGGCAGTTTGCGAGGCTGTGCCGGGTAAGACCGTCGCGCGCAAATCACTTCACTCCGATGATGGGGTTGGAGGTGCTGGGGGGCGTGGGACGCTGGGGTGTAACGGCGTTGCCGAAGTTCGAGCCCAGATGGATGGCGGTAGCCGTGAAGCTGAAGGTTCCGCTCTGATTGGGCGCACCGGAGCCTGCGGCGTCGCTCACATTAAAGATGTGGGCCTGGGGAGATCTGCCCTCGGCCGCGGCCTTCAGGCTGGCATTGAGGCAATCGAGGGAGAGGCTACGCGAGCCGTCGGCATGCATGGCGATACAGGACGCATTGCCGTAAACGATCACGGTCTCCGGTTCTGCGGCTTGCGCCGCAAATGCCGTAAGCGCCGGCAGACAGAGCATGACGAACCGAAGCAGGATCGATCTTCTCATCTCAGCGCTCCGGCCGGACGAGAACGGAGGGAGAGAGCCCTCGCACGATGGGGCGGGGGCGAGAGAGCCTAAAGGCACGAATGATGGCCGCCAGACAACGCATCACGATGTTAGCCGTTGCGCTTGTCATCGTGCCGTCTCCGCCAAAAGCGCTTGATCCAATTGTGAGGCAGCGCCGTCATGGCGATGTTGATCGGCATGAACGCGGCGAGTAAGGCGAGCCACCATCCTATGTGTGAGCGTTGCCAAAGCTTGATCTCCTAAAACTTGGTGTTGAGATCGAGTTGGAAGACGTCGACGGAGAAGGCGGGTCCGCTGAAGGCGTCGGAGGAAAGCCATCTTGCGGTCAGCCAAGTGTTATGGGCGAGACCAAGATTGCCCCCGACGATCCAACCTCTGGCGTTGGTGCCGCCGAGATGGAAGTCCGGATCGTTGAAGGCATCGAGGACGGAATCCGGTGCCAGGCGTTTGTAGGTGAAGGAAGTATTCCAATCCCAGCGATTGGCGATCGCAGGCGAGCCGATGGTGATGGCGGCGGACCAGGCGGTGTGGCCGTCTTTGAAAATCTGCGTGCCGCCGGCGGAGGCGCAGGTATCGCCGGAGGGGACGGTGACCGAACAGGTCTCGTTGTTGTTGACGATGGGCAGTGCCTGAATGGCTTTGGCGTTGTAGGCGAGGTTATTGGCGTAATCGCCGGTCAAGATGACATGGAAGCTGTCGGTGGCAGCAAGGTCGGCATTGCCAATGAGGTCGAGAATCCGGAACTTGGAGGCGATACCGTAATATTGCGGCTCGCTGAGATTGGTGGGATCGGGATAGGTCAAGTCGCGGATGGTGAAGAGCGTATTGCCCTTCTGCATGAAGAGAGGCCGCGAAGCGTCGGTCAGGCAATAAGCCGCTTCGTTGGAACAAGCCGGCGAGAGATCGCCTTGAACGTTGGCGTATCTGTAATAGGCGGCATCGAAGGAAAGGGCGAGACGGCGGAAGGTGTAATTGGCGCCGAGCTGACCTGCGAAGAGCCATTTGTTGCCGCCCATCCCAACCTTCTGATCGGAGGTGGCGTTGGCGGGGAAATTGTCCGGGATATAGTTGAGCGGGAAAGCGCCGGCGACGCCATGGATGTTGAGGCTGTGGCGGAAGAAGTCGTAGCCCGCCTTGGCGGCGATACCGTCGAGATTGACTTCGTCGGCCCAGACGAGCGGGGTTTTGACGAAGGGGTTGTCCATGCGCCCGAAGATGATGGCATCGCCTGCGATGGGCTCATATTTGATATTGGCGAGATTGAGCCAGATGCTGCCCTTCTCGAAATACCCACCCAGCGTTTGGTTGGTGGAGACGGGGGTGTTTGAATTGCCGGAGGCGATACGGATGGTGGCGGAAAAGCCGTCGCCGAGATCGGCTTGGACACCGAAGCGGGCGCGGATTTTGAGGAAGTTGCGATCTGCGGACGAGTTCAGGATCGGCGGCAGGACATTGTTGTTGGCGCCGACATTGTAGGGATTGCCGTTGTTGATGGAATTGACGTCGACATAAGCGAGTTCGTTGTTCTTGTCGAAGAAATGGCCTTCGTCGCGGAAGCGCACATCGCCGGTGACTTTGATGTGGCTGACCCAATCGGGGAAGGTGTTGGGGGTGGCCCAATGTTCTTCTTTGGCTTGGGCGACCATCTCCTTTTTGATCTGATCGGCGATCTCTTGCTTGACGCTGGGGGGAACATAAGGAACGCGCACGAGAGGTGCCGCGGGGGGCGCCCCGGCCGCGGGCTCAGCCATTGGCGCTTGAGCGGGTGATGCGGCTCGGGCCATTTGAGTTTGTGCCGGACCGCGGCGAAGATCGGCGTGGAACTTGTCCATCAGCGCCTGTGCTTTTTTGCGCGGAAGCACGCCTTGATCGACGAGGCCTTGCAAGAGATTGCCGACGGCGGTCTCGGTTGGGTTGACGAGCGCAGCGGCGGGTTGCGGGGTGGGAGCCGGGGGCGGGACAGTGCCCGCATCCGAGTTTGCTCCTTGGGCGATGGCCGGTACGGCCTCGATAGCGAGGAAGATGGCGGCGGAGAGCGCGAGCGCCGAGGCTGATCTGCGAAGACAGCGGGCACTGGCGAAGGCACACGAACGGACAAACATGATTTACCCCTCTCTCGTGGCCGGGCTGAGCCCTGCCATCCAATCAAACAAAGAAAATCTTGCGACACCGAGGCGCGGCTCGATCGCAGCCCTCCCCAACCCCATCAGACAAAAGCGCCCGCTCACATCGCTCTCCTGAGATCGATGGTCATCTCGACGGGTTGAGTATCGAGCAAAGACTGCGGCGGCGGCTGGTCGAACTGCGGCAGAGACATCAGAAAGGCGACGATTTGGCGATCGTCTTGTGGGGAGCCTGTGCCCTTGCGGATCTCGGCGCGGGTGATCTTGCCTTGCGGGGAGAACCACAGACTGACTTCCACACGGAAAGTTTTGTTCTGAAGGTTGGAGTCTCTCACCGCATCGCGGATGGCGCCCACCAGATAGCGCGCATAGATGTTGCGGCTGAAATCCCCGGCCACGCCCGACCCGCGCATGCCTTCGCCCGTTCCCGCACCGATGCCGAAGGCATCGCCAGCACCTTGGCCCTCGGCGTTCATCGTCAGCGCATTGTCCTTCGGCGTCATTTGCTGGGTGGGTGTTTGTTCGGGTGTGATGGTGGGTGTCGTCTCCTGCTGGACCGGCTTTGGTGGCGGAGGCGGAGGCGGTGGTGCGGCCACGGGCATCAAGAGCGAGATCGGCGCCTCGCGCTTGATCACCGTCGAATGATGGTTGGCGGCAAACCAAATCCCAACGGCGACGCCCAAGAGAACCAGCGCGGTCAGACCGCGACTGATCCACAGACGTTGTTCGGCCTCCCGGAAGGCATCGAAGCTGTCTGGTGTGGTTGCCATCGGGATCCATCAGGGCTGTTTGGGTGGTTTGCCGGTGACGAGACCGACTTTGGTGAGATTGAGCTGGCGCAGCAGATCGAGGACGGCCACGACCTTGGCGTATTGGACTTGGCCATCGCCTTTGACGACGAGGGGGAAGTCGGGGGTCAAGGCGGCTTGGGCGCGCAAGCGCTGTTCGAGTTCGGCCATCGAGACGGGGACGGCCTCGTAATAAATGTCTCCGGTGTTGGCGATGGTGATGGCCTTGGTCTGGGAATCCAGTTGTGTGGCCGAGCTTGCTTTGGGCAGATCGACCTTGATGCCTTGGACCGAGGCGGTGGTCATGATGATGAAGATGATGAGCAGCACATAGGCGAGATCGAGCATCGGGGTGATGTTGATGTCGTCATAAGGCTTCCGGCGTGCGGCTTGGATTTGCATGGCCGCCCCTAACCGATCGCCTGGAAATGCGAACCGTGGCGCTGCCACTCGGCGAAGCGGGTGATCAGCCGGTCCCCGAATATCTGAGTTTGGCCGGCGATCGCGCTGTTGATGGAGGAGATGTAGTTGTAGCCGAAGAGCGCCGGGATGGCGACGGCGAGACCTGCGACGGTTGCCAGAAGGGCGGCGGCGATACCCGGCGCAATCGCGTTGACATTGACATCGCCCGCCGCCGCGATGGCGGCGAAGGTGATCATCACGCCGAGCACGGTGCCCAGAAGTCCGATGAAGGGGGCGCCGGCAATCGAGATCGTCAGCAGCACCATGGAGCTGTCGAGCTTCTGGTTCTCTTCCACCAGAGCGGCATCGAGGCTAGCTCTGATGGCTTCGATGTTCTCTTCGGAGAGGGCTTTGCCACCCAGTTCCTCGCGGCGTGCGGAGAGCTCGGCCACGCCCACTTGATAGAGCCGATAGAGCGAGGAATGGGCGAGTTCGCGAAGATCGCGCTTGGAGAGTTTGTGTTCGCTCTCCAGATTGAGAAGATCGCCTTTGAGGCTGTCGTAATAAATGAGGAAGGCTTTGTTGGCGCGCCTTGTGCGTCCGGCATTGGTGCCCTTCGACCACATCACGATCCAGCTCATCACCCCCATGGCCATAAGGACGGCGATGACGGCCCAGGCATCGGGTGTGACGCTGGCAAAGATGATCCCAAAATACCCAAAGCCGCTGGTGGCGGGTTGTTCGGTGGGACCCAGATGGACGAGGCGGCTTCCTTCCGACGCTGTGGCGTAGGAGGCTTTGATATAGGCGGCGGAGCGCACAGCTTGCGAGATGCGCACCTCATCCAGCTCGCCGGCGAAACCGGGACCGGCGGGGCTACCCGCCAGGGAAGCGGAGCCTGCGATAGGAGGGGTCCCGATTGCGAGCGTGGTGGCGGGTAGCCCATTTATATAGAGCGTGGTGCTCTGCGCATTGCTCGTAACGGCGATATGGTTCCAGCCGCCGGCGAGCGGGGGCAAAGGCTGGGTTTTGGTCACCGCGCCGTTGTTGGTGATCGCGACATAAGCCGCGCCCTTCTCGAGGCCGATGACGAGAGCGGAGGCGCCGCTTTGATTGGCGTAGATCACGCCGCTCGCACTTGCGTCATGGGGTTTGATCCAAGCCTCGAAGGTGAAGCCGGTTGCGGGATCGATGCCGAGCGATACAGGCAGCGCCACGGGATTGCTGCCGGTGAACTCGGCGCCCTGCCCGATCCAGGCGCCACTGACCGAATGGATGCCGGCGAGGTTGTTGCGATAGCCGCTGTCGTCGAGGCCCGCCAGATTGCCCGTTTGGAAGTGATAGACGCCGTGGAAGATGGGATCGAATAGAGGACCCGCAACCGGGGCGACGCCCGCCTTCTTGTTCCCAAAATACATGAAGAGCTTGACCTGGCCGTTGGCGGGCAGATCGAAGACCGAGACCCAGATCATGGCGAGGCCGAGCTTGGGATCGAAGCTCTCGATTTTGAAGGGCAGCGCCGTCTTGTCGTCGGCCGCATAGAAGCGGATGTCGGAGCCGTCTTGTTTGGCGTCGTCGAAGGTGAAGTTGGAGGTGTCCAGACGAATGAGGACGGGGAAGTTGCGCAGTTCATCGCCCACCGAGCCGCCCGAGGGCGTGGTGTCCAGCGTGATCTCTTTCCTATAGGACCAATCGTTGTCCGACCAAGCCAAAGCCGGGCCGGCAAGCCAAACAAGCGACAGCAGCACACACGCAAAAAACGCTTTCATTCGATCCATTCCCCGACTTGCTCTGTTCATGTCTGTTTTGTTGTTCGCCATCAGAATTGCGTCCACACGCGGAACTGCGGGCGGCCATGCCAGGACTGGGTGACGCCGCTTCTGCCGAATAGCGTTTGGCTGGTGATGGGCGTGCCCCAATAAAACGAGCCATAGAAATGATCGAACACCTCGCCGGTCATGCCGGGCCCGAAGCTCGACATGCGGAAGGTGCTCTGCTGATTGGGCAGCGGATCGAGCAGCCAAGCCTCGGCCGTATCGAAGAAGCCCACCACACGCAGATCGTTCACCCAGCTTGCGATGAAGGGTCCGAGATTGGGGCTTCGAAGTTCGACGCTGGTGCGATAGCCGTCATCGCCCAGGCCCTCGCTTTGCAGATAACCTCTGACCGAGCCGTCGCCGCCGATCGAGAACTGCTCGTTCGACACCAACGGGCGGTTGGCAAGCTGGCCGTCGAGTTCGCCGTAAGCTTCGAAGTCGAAGGGTAGCGTTCTCTGCCAGCTCAGCGCCCCCCGGAAATAGACAAAGTCGCCATCCGCCTTGTAGCGCGCATAGTCGAAGGTGGGCTGATCGCTGCCGAGCCCGCGCAGCGAGAATGTCATTCCCACATTGAGCGAGGCTTGGTTCACCGCATCGCGCCAGGAACTCACATAGCTGAGCGAGAACGGGTAATAGGTGATCGGCGCTTTGTCGGTGGTGGTGGTGTTGCCGCTGCCGGTGGTGGAGGCACTGGTCAGCGAGATCGTATCGGTGAAGCGCTTGTAAGCCAGCGATGCCTGCACGTAGTGGAAATAATCTCCCAGCGAGCCCAGCGATTTGGTGGCCGACAGTGTTGCCGACCAGCCCCGGCCCAAGACATCGGTCGAGCCCAAGGTCGCCACATTGCTGTTGGACCTCAGCCCTGTGAGCGACAGCTTCACATCGCTGTCGGGCACCGGCGCGCTATAGGTGAGCGCATAGACCTCGCCGTCCGCCGGGTTCTGCGGCGCTACGCTGTAAAGCCCTGACAGCGAATGGCCCATGCCCCAGAGATCGTCATACTCGGCATTGGCCTGAAGCCTCAAATGTGTCGTGTCGCGGCTGAACTTGTTGTTGATCTCAAGTCCGCCATGGACGGCCAGGTGATCCTTCACCTCCAGATCGACATCGATGGTGTCGGGGGCCTTGCCTTGATGCATCTGGGGCGTCACTTGGCGATCCGTGCTCTGCGAATTAAGCGCCGTAAGCTCGTTGTTGAGATTGTTGAGGTTGGGCACCGCCCCGCTCGTCAGCGACGGCAATTGATCCTTGACCTCACCCGGTGCCGACCAGTTCTGCCCCTTGATCGCCACCGCACCGATCTTGGTCTCGACCGCTTTGAGGCGAACCACTCCGCCCTTCACGGTCTGCTGCGGGATCACCACATAGACCGTCTGAAAACCGCGCGACTGATAGGCCTTCTCCAACGCCGCACGCGCAGCCTCGATATCCGAAACCGTCTTGTCCGGGCCCTCAAACGGGTACACCGCATCGTCGATCGCCTGCTCGCCCAGCACCGTGTTGCCTTCCACGTCAAACTCCGCGATCTCGAAGCGGCGTTGCGGCGCAGGCGATGCAGCAGGGGGAGTAGAAGCCGCAGGAACTCGATGAAGAGGAGCCCGCAGAAGCAGATGACGACGCAGAACCCGGAGCCCCCGGCGGCGAAGACGCAGTCGATGAAGAAGATGTTGGCGTTTGCGAAGGCGCCGACGTTTGCGCGGGCGTCGCTGTGGTTGGCGCAGCGTCTGTGGACGATGGAGAATTGGCGGATGCAGCCGCGGAGTTGTCCGCCGCCTGCGCCTGTGCGGACATCAGCGCAAGCGCCAATGTCCCTATCAATGCGCAGCACAAACCGCGCACTCGGCCTTGCCTCGCCATCTTCACCACTACCCCTCACGCAGCGCGGTCCAAACTCCGCGCGCACAGTGTCAAGCGTCCCGGTGTGAACTCCCCGCTCGCATCGGAATTGCCGCTCAATTATTGGCTACGAGCCTTAGTTCCACCGCACGGCGCTTCCAGGTCGGCGCCACCATATGCAGCCCCACTTCGATCATGGAGGTTTGCGCCACCCCGTTCAGCGCCGCCTTGCCGTCGGTCCAGCGCCACGAGAAACCCTCGTGGCTCTCGATCGCATAAGCGCCTTCCGTCAACGCATCGAGGCCGAGCGTCTCGCCGTTGATGCGGATCTCGCAAACCGCAACACCAAGCCGGCGGCTGTCGCCGAGCCCTGGCATCACATGGGCGAGAACATTGGCCGTCGATTGCAGCAAAAGCTTCGAGGCCGCCGGCACGGCGAACCAGAAGCGATTGGCCGCGCTATGCACCGGCGCGAACTCTACGCCATCGGCCATAATCGTCAGATCGGCATCGTCGCTCTTGATCCAGCCGAGCTCTTCGGCGCGCGCATGCAGACGCTGCTGCACCTCTTCCAATTGCGGGCCCGCCGCCACCATCGGCGCGCAGGCATCTTCCCAGCTCTTGGGATCGAGGCGGCCATGCAGCGCGGCATGCTCGCCGGCGTTGACGAAGGTATTGCGGTTGCCGTCGTCGAGATAACTCTCGCAGGGCAAACCTTCCGCCAACAGCACATCGTGGCTCTCAAGCTCGACATGGAAGTAGCGGATGCTCTCCACTTCTTCCTGCACGATCGTTGCGCCATTGATCAAACATCCTGCCGGGATCAGCACGCCTTCCACATAAATCGCATGCCCCGGCGATACCCGAAGATCGCGCGCCGGAAGATTGTCGCCAAACGCGCCAGCACGAATCCGAACAGGCTGAACCTCCCACGGACGCGGATGACTCACAGGCCGCGATACCATCTGACCAATCCACGTGATCGCACGCGCCGCACCAGACGCCGTCATCAACACATCGCCAACGGACAAATCCTCAACCGCCCGATCGCCACCCGACGTCAAAAGACGAGACCCTTCGGCAAAACAAACCGCGCTCGGCGTCAGCGTGACCGTCGCGCTGGTACTGTAGTCCGTGAAGACGACCGAATTGGTGCTGGTGGGAGAGGCGCTGTAAACCGTCGTGCCTGTTTCGTCGAGCGGATCGACTGTCGCAATAAAGGCATTGGGGTTGCCGGTGAAGTTGGGATGGTCGGTAAAGTGACCGGTATCAGTAAAAACGTAATGGCCGGTAGTTTGAACGGTGTTGAGAATTGTCGGCACGTCGTCGCCGACGAGGGCGATTTCATGCAGCAACAGACCTTGCGCGCTGTGACCGACGATTTGATCAATCGCAACGATACCCGATCCATCATCGATGAGGATCACCTGACCTGGGCTGGTATCTGTGAGGGTATCTCCTGTGTACGTATTATAATATTGAAGACCACTGTCACCCGGCGTCCCCAAAAGGGTAATCGTGACGGGGTCTCCGGCGTAACCTTGGCCAATATCTGCGTCGGTTCCAACAACTGTAAAGGTGGTGGTTCCGGACGCGTCGGTGCCGATAATGTTCATGCCACCAATAAGAACGCCCACATCGGTGTATTGTGACGCATCGATCGTCAGCCCGTTGAGTGCGGAATAGTCGGTGATGTTATCTGTCATTGTATTCCCCTAAATTCGATTTCTGCGAAATCCTCCGGGCCCAGCCCCGGAGCATGTGCTTCCTATCTTTGAGCGCGTTCATGGCACGATCAGCCCGCAGCCGACCGCCATGACGACCGCCCGCAGCTTGTTCGGTGCGCCGAATTTGTCGGCGGCATTCTTCAGATGAAACTCCACCGTGCGCGGCGTCAGTAAGAGCGCCTCGGCACTTTCGTTCACCGACCAGCCGAGGGCAGCGAGCCTGAGGCATTCGATCTCGCGCGGCGTCAAAGCATGGCGCGCACCGGCGCTCGCCGCTTGCGGCAATCTGGCTTTGGCCTCTTCGTGAAACGCTGCAGCGGTATAGACAAGCTCGGGCCCGCGTGCGGAAATCAGCGCTTCAGCTTCGCCGGCAAAGGCGCTGTAAAGGCTGACACAGGCCGGGCCTGCCGCGTAATCCTGCACCGGGATGGCGACACCTCCTTGGATGCCGCGCCCCTTGAGCCGGGCACACGACCAGTGTTCGCATTCGCCGCCGTCTTTGGCGGGCGTGGTTGTCCAGACAAACGGTGTCAGCGCATGCACCGCCCGGCGTGAAACCGGATCGGCAGCAAGTGCCGCTTCGTCGATATAAAAACGGCGATCGGCGAGCGAGGACGCCGCAAAACGCGCCGGCGCGCCAACGGCATGAATTGCGTGGCCGAAATGAATGTAAATCCCGCCTTGCAGACCGAAGTTCAACGCAAGCGCGCGAAGCTGCTCTCCGAGTATTCTCTCCGCTGGCATTTCCGTTATTTGCCGTGTGTCCGGCGATATGGGCGAAGATCGTTTGGGGCGCGTGGTCGCACGTGATGCCACCGGCCTATCGAAGGCGAAAGCAGGCGCACGCGTCCGTTGCGCGGCCCGCGAGGATAACGCAACCGCAGCATCGCTCGAGCACACCGCGCGCTCGACACATTGCTCCATCACCGCAAGCGCGCGCGCCGCGGGGATTTCACTTGAAACGCCAACCATTACCCCTCACCTGCGCGTTTACCGCGCTTATGAACTCAACAGACCACACCGTTAACCATGAACATCCGTTCACGGACTATTTTAACACCCGGTATGTGCAGCTTTTCTGTCGGCCTATCCGCCTGCGACCAACATGCAGCCCCGTTCTTCGATCAACACCACACCCTCGCAACGCAACAGCATTGCGGTTCTGTAGGTACAAAGGGATTTGGCGGGTTGTCTGAGAAAAGGAATCTTATGAAATATTTGCGTCAAGATGGAACGGATCGGATACCGGCTGCTTCAGCTGAGCAGCACGATGCCGCCAGGCAAAGTTGTGGCCGACACGTTGGCGAGCTTTTGCAGATCGGCGACCACGTTTTCGATATGATCGATGCGAAATGTGCTGTTGAACTGGCGGCTCGCCAGTTCCGAGTTTAAAATCACGATCTTCCCGGAACGGTAGCGATTGATCTCGGTCACGATATGGCCAAGGCTTGCGTTGTAGAAAATCAACTCTCCATTGCGCCACGCCGTGACCACACTTGGATCGACGATCACGGGTTTGCCGAACCCCGACCGCGTGAAGGTTAATTGCTGACGCGGTCCGAGTGCCACAAGATCATCGCCGATATGGACCATCCCGCGCGCGCAGGTGACACACACACCGTCATCGCTCATGCGTAAATCGAAACTGGCATCATTGGCGGATATCCGAGATCCGCCGGCAATGACATAAAACCGCTGCGCAGCAGGCAAACGGACATTTGCGGCAACCTCACCGGCGATCAATGCGATACCAGGCTGACCGCGATGAGACTTCAGCGCGACACTCGTGCGCGTATTCAACTCGAGCGACAGTCCCGTGGCCAGAGCAACTTCGCGACGTTCTCCCACACCGGTGCGGTAATCAGATGTAAGCTCCGCAAGCGACGGCCACAATTCGAGCGGCGGGCGTATAATCGCAACGCTCGTTGCTGCTGCTATGGCACCCCCGAGCGCCATTCGCCGCGTCATCGGGCGCTCCCATAGGGCAGGCCGAAATTGCTCGCTGCCCGGAAATTTACGCGTTCGCGCCAAACGGACAAGCTTGACCGCCGCGGAAAAAGCTTCTGCATGGGCACTACTCTGGGCCCGCCAGCGTTCCAGCGATACACGATCGTTCAGCGTCGCGCGCCCCGAAACTAAAAGCGCAACCCAATCCAGCCCTTCCCGCTGGATAGCGGTCAGATCACGGGGATATCCCTCCGCGTGGTTCAGAGTCACCATGTGCGCCAAAGCGCTGCCATTTGCACGCGGCGCTCCTTCCTTGTCGCGGGCTCTTCCCCATAAATGCTTCGAGGTGAACATTTGAGAATCATTTCTTTGGCCGAGTGAGTATCGCGCGGGCGCAATATTCCCGCGCAAGCTTTAATTCGATGTCGATCATCCTTTTGCTGAGGCCAAATCGCTGGGCGATTTCCAGGGAACTCAGGTTTTCACTGAACGATGCCAAGAGGATGGCTTGGCGGCGCGGCGGCAATTCGGCGAGCGCGCGCTCGAAGGCTTCGAGCTCCGATCTGGCCTCCACAGTCTGGGCCGGATCCGGCGCCTCGTCGGCGAGATTGAACGTCGCTTCGATTTCGGCCACAGAGAGAAGCCGCTTGCCCGCGCGCTGACGGCCGCGGGCCAGATTTATCGCGATCTTGATGAGATAGCCGATCGGATGTTCGATGGGGCGGATTTCCTTGGCGCGTTCCAGCTGCAAGTAGGTGTCGTGAAGCGCTTCGCGAGCAAGATCACGCGACGACAACCGCCGTTCCAGCTGACTGAGAAGCCGGTCGTAGCTTTCGACCAAGGCCTTGCGCAGTGGGATATTGGCGTCCGGCATGGCGCCTCAACCCGCGCCTACGAGAAAAAAGTGGCGCAAAAACAGAGTGGGCCCCGCATCAGAAAGCCATTGTGTTGCCGGAGTACTACTCGTCACGCTTGCATCCCCGACGCCCGCATGGACGCCCTTCGCTCTGTCTTAGCAGCCCTTGCGCTCTTTTCGCCATTGCCAAACGATCAAGGTTAAGATCGAGCGGTACGGCGCGACGGCACGGAAGTTTCGAATTTTCCTTTATGCATAATTGTTTATGCAAGAATATCGTCCCCTAAACAACGCCCAGACCGGTCACAGATTGGCAGCAAAATGAAGATGACATGTTTTTCTGCTAAGATAATCCGTAGAAAGACATCGGAGAACGTTCCGGGATCACGGCGCGCACGACGTTCTTTTGTGGGTCCAACAACGATTTGGCCGCATGAGAGAAGTTGACCGAGAACCTTCGACAATGGCGCGCTTCGCGCGCCGCAGGAACGCATGTTTTTTTGCGCTGGCCCTCGCAGCAACGGCTCCGGCAGCGGCTGAAAACGGAAGCATCGGAAAACCCGATCCCGCTTCGGGGCAACCGGCGGCGTCGCCCGTTTTTTCCTTCAATATCCGGCCACAATCCCTGGCAACAGCCCTCAACACTTACAGCGCCATCACGGGTATCCCGCTCTTATACAACAGCCGGCTCGCCGCGGGGCGATCATCTCCGGGGATCAAAGGCACGTTCGGAGCCCCGGAGGCACTCAAGGCCCTGCTGGAGGGCAGTGGCTTGGCGCCGATCGAAGCAACGCATCATTCTTTGTCGCTTGTCTTGCGCTCCCAGGACGTTCAGTTCGCGGCAAACTCGCCGATCAACGCGCCGGTCCTGCCGTTGAACACGCTGCGCGTGGTCCCGCCGTCTCTCGGCGACCATTTGTTCTATGCGACGGCCGTGCGTTACGCCATACAGGACGCGCTGCAGCGCGATCATACCGTTTATGAGATCAAATATCGGGTCGATATCAATGTCTGGGTTTCACCGACGGGCATGATCGAGCAATTCCAATTTCTGGCGCCCACCGGACACACCGACATCGATAATGCCATTGCGCGCACCGTACACGGCGTGGTTATCAATGAACCGCCGCCATCGGATTTGCCCCAGCCGGTGCATGTCAACATCTTGGCAAATGGGGGACGGTAGAAACACGACAGCTGTCGCGGTCGTTCGTTGCGAGATAAGATGGACAGCGAAGATTATTCACTTCTCAACGATTTGCGCATCAACCGCACACGCGCAAAACCGTCCGCCGGCAGGCGTGCGGCGTCCGCCGCGCTTGTGGTCCTGTTGCACGGGCTTTTGGTCGCGTTTCTGCTGATGGGCAACCCAAACGCTTTTTCCGTTGCCAATAGTACGGGCACAGCGGGATCCGGCTCGATGGTCGTGGTGTCGCTGTACAGCGATGCCCGGCACGAACTGCCGGTGAATAAGCAAGCGGTCTCTTCGCCCGTCGCGCCAATGGATGAAAAACGCCAGCATCAAATTCACGACCCAGCGCCGGCACCTCAAGCCATCACGACGCCGGACTTGTCCGTGGCTTCCGACAATGGTTCGCCCGGTCAACAATCGATCATCAAGCCGGAGGCGGGTATCGGAGCCAGTGCCGACGCTGCGTCTGAATTTCAGAAGCGTCTTTTGGCGCACATCGAGACCTATCGGGAGTATCCCGACGCCGCTAAGCGGGGCCGTCTCGAAGGCGTGGTCGAATTGCTTTTTGCGATGGACCGCAACGGTGCCGTTCTGGGCGTCTGGATCAAACGATCATCGGGATTTCCCGCTCTCGACAAGGAAGCCATCGCGACCGTCCTGCGTGCCCAACCTTTGCCGCCGATTCCGGCGGAATTGCCAGACCCGTTGAATATTACCCTGCCTGTCGCGTTTGGAAGTGCATTGTAAGAGCCGCACCTTCCTGCGCCGGTCATGATCGAGGGGCCGCCGGAGACCTGTGACTTTCCACAGGGCCACATCCCCATCTCCTTTGACATACTTCTCACGGCTTGAAGTCTGCTGGACGCCGGAGCCCCGAGCATGTTTGCGGCCCAAGCACCGAGTGCATGGGCATGTCGGTATGCTGCACTCGTGTGGGGCGGTGGCGTGCGGCAATAAGGACCGCGTTTCGTGCTCACGAGTTTCGTTCCTCAAGAAGAGTACGACAGAGACCTGGCCTTGGCTCGCCAAGACATGCCCATTGCCGCGTGCACCGGCATTGCAAGGTGGAAACAACCGGCGGTTCGCGCCGTACTCTCCGCAATGGGAGGGATAAGACCGCGCTTTTCCAAATTCGCTTCCCGAGCCGTCGCTATCGCAAAGGACAAGCGCGGCGCCGTTGGAGTGTGGCCGTCGCGCGCTCCCAAGACGCTTGCAATGCTTGCCGAGGACGCGGGAACTCCGCTCGTGCAAATCGAAGACGGCTTTTTGCGTTCGAACGGGCTCGGTGCAGAATGCCGCCCACCGCTGTCAATCGTGGTCGATCGCAGTGGAATCTACTTCGACCCGCGCACGCCAAGCGATCTCGAGCAGCTCTTAACCGAATGGCGGTTTGACGAAGCCCTCCTCGCGCGCACCGAAGAGTTGGTCAATACCATCGTTTCGCGCGGCGTTACGAAGTACAATCTCGGCGCGATCGCAAAGGAACTGCCGCTTCCGCTGAACCGACGTATTATACTCGTCGCCGGCCAAGTCGAGGATGACCTTTCCCTGTTGCTCGGCGGCGCCGGCATTACCAACAATCTGAGCCTGTTGCGGCGCACAAGGGCGTTCGAGCCCGATGCCTATATTCTTTATAAGCCCCACCCCGACGTAGAGGCGGGACATCGCTGCGGCCGATATAGTGATGCGCAGCTGCGCCAGTTTGCCGACGCGGTTATCCGCGACCACCCACTTCCCGCCTTGCTCGCACGGGTCGATGCCGTGCACGTGCTGACGTCGCTGACGGGATTTGAAGCATTGCTGCGAGGCTGCGAGATCGTCGTCCACGGCCAGCCCTTCTATGCCGGCTGGGGATTGACGCGCGATCTAGCGCCACCGCCGCGCCGTGGCCGCCGCCTCACCGTAATGGAATTGGCGGCAGCCGCTTTGATCCTCTATCCGCGTTATCTGGACCCTATCGGTGGGCTACCGTGCAGCGCGGAAATCGCGGTCGAGCGCTTGGCAGCCGGGGCCGGACACGGTGCAGGCGCGCTGCCGGTCCTGCGGCGCCTCCAAGGTTGGATGCACAAAGCCGTCTTGGCTTCGACACAGGTGGCGTGGTGATGACCGCACGCCGCGAGATTCTCTTTCTTCAGGGACTACCGGGGAGCTTCTTTTTTCGGCTGGGCCGCGCATTGGCCGCGCAGGGCTGCGGCGTCCACCGAATCAACTTCAATGGCGGTGACGAATGGGACTGGCCCGGGTCGGGCGCCATCAATTACCGCGGTCCGACCCGTGGTTGGCCAACCTTCTTGGCACGGATGATCCGTACGCATTGTATTACGGACGTCATCCTTTTTGGCGATTGTCGCCCGCTTCACCGCACGGCACGGGCGACTGCTGCCGGTCTCGGCGTCTTGGTACATGTGTTCGAAGAAGGCTATCTGCGCCCCGACTGGGTGACTTTAGAGCAAGGCGGCGTAAACGGATTTTCTTCCCTTCCTTCCGATCCAGAATGGTATCGCCGTGCCGCTTTGGATTTACCGCCGGTCGCCGACGGTCCGACACTTCCCTCGAGTTTGCGCAGACGCATGCGCGAGACCTTTATCTATTACGCCGCCTTCTCCTTTCTGGCCTGGAGCTTTCCACATTACCGGACCCATCGACCCTGGCCGCCACTAGTCGAGGCCACCGGCTGGCTTGCGCAAATGAGTTCGAGGCGCGGCCGCCCGCAAGCGGTCGGTGAAGGCCTCGGCTCGCGTGAAACCCGGCAACTATTTCCTTTTGCCATTACAGCTTAATTCAGATTATCAACTGCGCGCGCATTCGGATTTCGACGGCATGCAGCCAGCTCTCGCCGGGATCCTCGCCTCTTTCGCGGCCGCGGCGCCGCAAGACCGCCAATTGGTGATCAAGGCTCATCCGCTCGACAACGGACTGATCGACTGGCGCAAACAAACCAATGACTACGCCTTGGCACTCGGTATTGCCGAGCGCGTCCTTTTTCTCGAAACAGCGGATATCACAGATCTGGTCAAGAATGCTTGTGGTGTGGTGACGATCAACAGCACGACCGGGACCCTGGCTCTGGCCGCAGGCATTCCCGTGCTTGCCCTTGGTCGCGCAATTTATGCGATGCATGGGCTCACCCATCAGTCAGGCCTCGATAGTTTTTGGCACGATCCGACGCCGCCAGACCCGGAACTGTTTGATGCGTTCAGACGCGTTGTTGTCGCGCGCTGCCTTTTGCGCGGTGGTTTTTATGCCGAGGAGGCGCAAGCGCCATTGGTAAGCGCAGCCGCCAAACGAATTCTTTTGGCCGCGCCTGCGCGTCCACATCGTTCGCGCTTCGTAGTGGCAACGAGGGACGCCGTGCCGGCGGCCGGGATATGAACGTGGTCGCCCTTGTTCCTTCTGCGTCGCACTCCATTAGGTATCCGGTACGGATCGCCTCTGATTCACATCGCGTTCGCCCTGAAATCACTCTCGATCTCTCACGGCTTCTGTCGCGGATGCTGCATCCCACACCGACCGGCATCGATCGTGTGGAGTTGGCCTACGCGCTTGGGCTTCAAGGCTTAATGCCCGAGCGTCTTGCCTTCGCCGGGACCCATCCATGCGGCCTTCATGGCTGGTTGCCAAAGGCGGCTACCATCGATTTCTTGAATCTGACGGCCGAGCGCTGGGAGAGTGAAGGCCAGAGCGAGACAATTTGGCGTCGATGGCGCCGTGCCGCAGTGGCGTGCCTCCTGCTCAGTCCGCAGCCAACATTTCGGCGCGGACTTGCGCCGCATGCCTATCTTCACCTTTCCGCCCGTAGCCTTGAGCGACAGAGCCTCTACAAAGCTGTGTTGCAGCGCGCTCGAGCTCGCTTCATTCCTTTCGTCCATGATCTCATTCCGTTGCAGCATCCCGAATATGCACGCCCAGGCGGGGCTGCTCGCTATAGCAAAAAGCTCAAGACGGTAGCCGCTCTTGCCTCCGGAATCCTTGTGAATTCCGAAGCTACTAGGAGCGCGCTTCGATCCCATCTTCTTTCCCAAGGACGCACAGACTCCCATTCGGGCTGTCCCTCTCGGTGTCTCGCTTGCCCGCACCTCAGCCGTTTCGTCTGAACAGCACAGCGCGAAGCCGTACTTTCTCGCCGTCTCGACTATCGAACCGCGCAAGAATCATCTTCTACTTCTCCATCTGTGGCGGCGATTAATCGCGATTCTGGGGCCGGATAAAACGCCGGAACTTATCCTCGTGGGCCGTCGCGGTTGGGAGAATGAGATGGTGCTCGATCTCCTCGACCGTACGCCGCGTTTTGCCGGACTGGTCAAGGAACAAAGCCGCGTTCCCGATCAGGCGCTTCGCGCCCTCATGACTGGCGCGCGCGCGCTTTTGATGCCCTCTTTCGCAGAAGGCTATGGACTTCCCGTGGCAGAGGCCCTGGCGCAAGGCACACCAGTTATTGCCAGTACGCTGCCTGCATTGCGCGAGGCGGGCGGCTTTGTGCCCGAATATCTCGATCCGCTTGACGGCACAGGCTGGATCGAGGCGATTCTCGAATATACCAATCCCGCTTCGCCGCGGCGGCAGGCTCAGCTTGCTCGGCTTTGTGCTTGGCGCGCTCCTTCATGGGACGTCCACCTCCACGATGCACTCGATTTCATCGACGAGGTCTGCCGATGAGTTCCACACAAGATCTGCGCAGCCAATCGCCTATCACTCAGACGTTACGCGGCCTCGATGTTCAAGCCAACGTCATCGGCGCGTTGATTCTTCGCGAACTGCACACCCGCTTTGGCCGCGACAACATCGGCTATCTGTGGATCATCGTTGAGCCGATGCTCCTTGCGGCTTCCGTTGCAGCAATTCACATGGGCTCAAAGACCCATTTTGGCCTTGAGATCCGACCGGTTCCATTTGCGCTCGGTGGCTATTGCGTTTTCATTCTCTTCCGTTCGATCGTGACCCGCGCCGAAGCTGCATTACGCGCCAATCAGACGCTGCTTTATCACCGCTCGATCAGCATCTTCGACATCCTGTTCGCGCGTGCCTTGTTGGAATTTGTCTCGACAGTCGCGGCTTTTGCCATCCTGCTCGGCGGCGCCTGGGCGCTAGGCCTCGCCGAATTGCCGGCACGCCCACTCGTTATGCTTGCCGCCACCGGCCTCATGCTGTGGTGGTCTTTTGCGCTATCACTTCTCGTCAGCGCGGGTGCCCATTTCAGCCCGTTGGTCGAACGATTCCTGCATCCCGTCACTTATGTTTTGCTTCCGCTATCGGGGGCATTCTTCATGCTGAAATGGATTCCCAATCCCTACAGGGATTGGTTGTCCTGGTTTCCCATGACCGAAATCATTGAACAGTTCCGCTACGGTCAATTCGCCAGCTTCGATGATCGCTATGTGCGCGTGCCCTACATCATCGGCTGGTGCCTGGTGCTTACCTATCTCGGCCTAATCGCGATCAAAATCACGCGTCGCCACGTCCATTTGAGCTAACACCTTCATTCGAGGATTTGTCATGGGAGGACCCAGATTACTTCGTAAGAGCCCCGAGCGGGTGGCGGACTTCGGCGCCCCACCCCGCGTTGCCGTGCGGGATTACCAGAGATATCTCGATCGCCTGCTCGGCCATGCCGGCAAGTGGGGTGGTTTTCTTGTTGTGGTCGTTCTGCCGACGCTCCTGACGGCGTTCTATTACTTCGCTATTGCGGCCGATCAATACGAGTCTGAGGCGGATTTCGTGGTCAAGACGGCGGCTCAGGCAAATGCCGGTTATAGTTCCGGTCTGGCGCAGATGTTCGGTATGGCCGGCGCAATAAATCCATCCCAAAGCGAGTCCTACAGCATCGGCGATTATTTGAGCTCACATGATGCGGTAGCTGCTCTGGTCAAGCGGATGAACCTCGTGGCGATGTTCCGGCGGCCGGAAGCCGACCTCATCGCGAAACTCTGGTCGTCGGAGCCAAGTGCCGAGACGCTGCTCCAGTATTACCGTCGCCAAGTGAAGGTCGCGTACAGCTCCGATACTGGCATTACGACGCTGACCGTGCACGCCTTCCGGCCGACCGATGCCCATCGCATCGCAGAAACTCTTCTCGAACTCGGAGAGCAACGCGTCAATCTTCTGAACCAGCGCGGCCTCGAGAATGCTCAACGTGTTGCCGAGCAACAGTTGGAGCAAGCCGAAGCAGCGGTCACTGCGACCGAGGTAAAACTGACCCAACTGCGCCAAGGCGAGCACGACAACGACCCGGACCGCAGTGGGGCCGCGCAAATCACTCTAGCCGCAACTCTTCAGCAGCAACTCGTGCTTGCTCGCGCCGAGCTCTCGACAATGCAGGCGACGATCAGTCCTAAGAGCCCACAATATGTCGCGCAAGCTCAAAGGGTGCAAGCCCTTGAGGCGCAAATCGAAGGCCAAGCCGGCCGCTCTAGCGCGATGGCCTCGGGACTTTCGACCTATGAAGCGCTGAAGGTTCAACAGGATTTTGCTTCTAAACGCTACGAGGCGGCGGCTTCTGCGCTGCAAAGCGCACGCGAACAGGCGTTAAAGCAACAGCTGTATGTCGTTCGCATCGTCGAACCGAACCAGCCCGAAGAGCCGCTCTTCCCAAGACGCTGGCTCTTGGTGTTCAGCATCCTGTGCGCGACGCTTCTTGTCTATGGCATCGGCAGCCTTATCGTCGCAGGCGTACGTGAGCATGCCAGTTGATTTCCCACAGCAGAGTTCAGCTATGACACTTTCCTTAAAGATCAGAAAATCGGCCGGTGTATCCGTCACACAGGCTGTCCACCGCCTTCTGTCGATAGCCAACGCCGCGCGAGATTTCGCAGGCTTGGGACAGAGCCGTCACTGGTTACCGCGAAGCACTCGACCGCGATCCGAACCTCACGCACATCTGGATTCAATACGGTCACGCCCTGAAGGAGACTGGTGCCTATGATCAGGCACAATGCGCGTACGAAAAAGCGGCCGCCCAAGCCCCGCAAGACGCCGAGCCGCACCTTCATCTCGGTCATTTGCAGAGTGTGAGAGGCAAGATATCCGACGCTCGGCGGAGCTATTTAAACGCCGCCAAACTCGATCCGCGCCATCCCGAAGTCCTCAACGAGTTATACAAATTTGCGCCCGATATCGACGCCGATAGCCGCGGCGAGTTGCTTGCCCTACTTGACGACATCGCTCGCCCGCAGGAAAACTCATCAAACCAAGTTTCTAAAATATCGGATTATGCGCGGGCTTCGATAGAAGATCTCGCGCTTGCCCTTCGTCAGCAGGGCCAAGTCACGCACGCCGAGGCGCTTGAGCGTTTTATTCTGACCACGGATGTCTTCTCATCCGTCGATGACAACGCGACGTCCGGAACTTTGCCGGCACCTAACGACGCGCAGGTGCTCGTCTTTGACGTGTCGGATTTGCTGTCCTATTTCCGAAACGCACGATTGCCCACCGGAATTCAGCGCGTTCAGATCGAAACGATCGCCGCCATTTTGCATTCCGGCGGCGCCGCTACGGTCAAGATATGCGCGTTTGCCGAACATCGCGAGGAGTGGGTAGAAGTATCCTGCGCTGCCTTCCAGACTTTGGCCCAGCTCAGCCTAGCCAATGGCGACCGTACGGCACCCGAATGGCTCTCAGCGCTCACCCGCCTCCAATTGTTGATGAACCTGGGTGAGGCATTGGAATTCCCGGATGGCGCCTTCTTGATCAATCTCGGCACCTCGTGGTGGCTCCAAAACTATTTTTTGTCCGTACGCCATGCCAAAACGGAACATCGCATCAGATATGTTCCGTTTGTTCACGACCTGATACCGGTCATGGCTGCCGAACACTGCACGAAGGAATTGACCCAAGATTTCATCAGCTGGGTCATCGGGGCTTTCGATCACGCTGACTTTTTCCTCGTCAATTCCGAAGCAACCAAGAAAGATCTGCTTACCGTTGCCGCGCGTCTCGGTCATCAACTGCAACCCGATCGGGTTGCGGTCATTCGATTGAACGCGGATTTCCGCAAGCCTGCGATGGCCCAGCTCGGCACGGCAGCTCTGGCAAAGTGGGGCCTCAACCGGATCTCATTCGTGCTTTTCGTGTCGACCGTCGAATCTCGCAAAAACCATCTCGGCGCCTTCGATGCTTGGATCGAACTCATCCGCCGTCATGGCGTGCGCGACGTGCCAAAACTCGTTTGTGTAGGAAATCGCGGTTGGCTGAACGATGCTGTCTATGCGCGCCTCAATAGCCATGAGGATTTGAAAGATCGCGTTCTGATGCTGTCCGGCCTGTCCGACGCCGAACTCGCGCTGCTTTATCGCTCATGCCTTTTCACTCTTTACCCAAGTCGCTATGAGGGCTGGGGATTACCCATTACGGAGTCTCTCTGCTACGGCAAGGTGGCGCTGGCGTCCGACACCTCGTCTCTTCCGGAAGCTGGCGGCGATTTTGCCGTGTATTTCGAATCGGGCTCCATTCCTGCCTTAGTCGACGGTTTGGAAAGGCTGATCTACGACGCGTCCTACCGAGGGGAACGCGAACGCAAAATTCTCCAGACATTCAAGCCCAGATCGTGGCGCGAGGTCACTGAGGATATAGTTTCGGCAATCGCCTCTTGGTCAGAGGTCAATATATCTCAGGAAGCCTCGTTACCGGCCGTTCCAGCGGCGCAACCAGGAGCATATCATCCGTTCGTCCGGAATTTCGAAACCCGGATATGGTCGGGTATGCGATCGGGCGAGATTTTCCGAGCTGGTCTGGGTTGGTGGTGGCCGGACAATTGGGGTTGCTGGACGAAACCCCAGGGCGGCCGATTGGAGATTGGCATGCCCGACGCTCGCGGTGCATGGCGTCTCTATCTACGTCTGCACGGGTTACCGAATTGCACCTGCGCTTATGAAGTGCGCGTGGCGGATACGTCGATCACGCTAGAAGGCGTCCTTGCAGCCCAGGCTTACAAATGGCTCACGCTGGAGCTGCCGGTGACATTGCCCAACAGAACCGTCAGCATCTTCATACAAGGCACCACATCCCAGGAACTGGCGGCTGTAACCGACGGTGTCGACCGGCGCGTCGTCTCTGTGGGCGTTTGCGGGTTCTTTCTCTGCGAAGCAGACGATGCGGTTATCCGCAGCAACTTTCTCGAAGCGGTTGTGCTTGGCAACGTCGATGACTTAGCGTTCAACCGCGAACCCAGTTGTGCCGTTCGTCGCACAGAAACGGTCTGAAGCTCATGTCCTTGCAAGACACGGGTTGGGAAATCCATTGTGGCGGCTCGGCGATGCTCGTCGTGGTCGTTGACGACAATGACCCCATCGACATCTTTGCCCGCCACGTTGTGGCGACGACCGGCACCCGGCCGGAGTGGAGCGCAATCCGCATCGCGCATCGCTTGGTGCAGAACGACTTAGAGGCTTTGGATCTCATAATTGCCGAACACGCGCCTTCATGTCGGAGGCGTCTTTTCGCCGGCTTTGGCTCGGCCGGATCCCATGCCATTATTTCCGGGATCGCGCTTGGCGCGGACGCTGTTTTTGCCGTCGCACCGCTACGAACGCGAACACCGAACGCCTATCCGACGGCCGGATTTCGCGCGTTCAAAAAGGGTCGAACCAGATTGCACCTACTATGGGGCCAGGAGCCCGACGAAACCCTCAACAAGGCATTCGCCGGCCTTCCCATAAGCTTGGAAACCCATCGCGTCGACTTGCTATCGGCGGCGCTTCCTGTTGCGCTTCACCAATCGGGATGTCTAGTTCAGATACTGGACACACTTGCACAAGACGGTGACTGGACCAAATTCGCAAACCTCCACGATATTTGGAGGCAGAGCTTCAATTATGCCCTTGAACTCGACAGCGAGGCGTTGGACAGGGACGCCGCGGGAACGCTCCATGTGCGTGGCAGATTTTGCAATCGCAGTGACAATTCCTTTGAACTGGGGACAGACCGGATTCTAATCGGCGCACGCGTTCGAAATGGTGGAGGCCTGGTCGCCGGTTGCGAGGCGCGTAGCGGCTTTGTCCGACCCAAGCTGGAGCCTGGGGAGACATCGGCATTCAGGCTGACGTTGCCAAACTTTGAACTGGCTGCCGCGGATACCGTGGTCGAAATCGGGCTCGTCTGCGAAGGCCGCTTCTGGCTGGACGCGGTGGGATTTCCGATGCTGAAACTGGAAGTGCGTTAAGGTCCCGTGGGGCTCAATGCGCCCCCGACGACCACGTTCCAAACGCGATACGCTTCGACCATTGATGCGCTAGCGCCCTCCGAAACTGTGCACATCATCAAGATTGACACGTCCGCGTCGGGTGATCGCCTTTGTCGTCGATCGGTTCATTCGATCGATAGGGTTGGCAACGCGTGGGGCAGGATTGGAGGGGCACCCGCGAGCGGAATCTGCCGCTACATATATTCGGCATCTGACATGCAGGCTTCATCGCTAGAGCGGTTGCGGATCCAGTTCGCAAGACGAATAGCTGCGATACAGCCAGCTCGGCTTTAGGTTCTGGGCGGGACCATTGTTGGTCCAGCGAGAGAAAAGGTATTGTCCCAAATCGGCGCTCCGCGAAGATAGGAGCGCTGCAAGACGAGACGTTTCGACGAAATGATGCGCGCGATTTTCGTGGACGTCCGCCGTAAACACCAGGTTCTCCGAAAAGCCGCAGATTGCCATCAACCGGCACAGCTCATGTCTGGTATATTCACGATTGTGGCGGCCATAGGGACCGTAGCCGGAATAAGGATCATAAATATTGGCGCCGGCCACCAAGCGGGCCACGTTTTCGAGTCGTGCAACATTCGGCGTCGTCAGGATAAGTCTGCCATCGGACCGCAAGAGCCTTTTCAGCTCGAGGAGGGACCTCATGGGATCCCCAGTCATGTGCTCGAGCACTTCGCAATAAAGAATGACATCGAAACTTTCGTCTTCAAACGGAAGTCGATCAACTTCGATGTTTGCGTTGACATAATCAAAGCGATGGCTTTGTAGCCTGCCCTCGTTCATGACAGTTACTGTCTGTTCCGCCTTTCCGACCGGCCCGCCGAAGTAATTAACTCTCGAGCTGCGCAAATCGGTTCGAAAGGTTTTGAGCAGAAGGCTGACGAAGTAGGGATTGGCTCCAATCTCCAGAAGGCTTCCCGGGCCAGACGGCACAAGATCGAGAGTATAGAGAAAACGATTGCAGTCTTCTTCAGCGTACGATGCAAGTTCGCCTGCGTTGCCGCCTTCAATGGCAACGCTGGTCAACATAGTAAGGAGCGCCTCCCTGCTCGTTCCGGTGGGAACTGGCAGTGGCGGCTGTTCGACGACAAGCGGCATCTCTTCAACCGGCCGACCGCGTCGCGCTTTGAATTCCCGCGATCCAGACAGAGCCCTACCTACTTCTAGCGGCGACAGGTTGCCCGCCATCAAGGCATTCACGTAATGTTTTAATCCGTCGTCATCCGGCGCTCGTTCGAGAAGCAGAGAATACAGGCCCTTTACCCATTCCATAGCGGTTGCACGATCTAGAGAGTGATTTACTGCTAGCGTCCTTCGCTCGTGCCATTAACCGAAAGCCGACTCCATTACGTGTAAGCCAAGTCGCCGCACGCTTTGAATGTCCCAATATCAGCTCTGGGCTCGAAGTTCCGAATGCCGTAGTGGCGATTCACACAAACCAACACCGCCAGCCACGGAACACGCGACTAACGTCATTGCGCCAACACTTTGGCTGTGTAGGCCGGCGAGAAGAAGAGATTGAGGACCTGGATCAGCTTGGTCGGCTGATTGGAGCGCGCATTGGCGATGTAGATCACATCGCGTGGACACATCGGAAATCGCTGAGCAAGAAAATAGCTCTCAGGCTTGCTGAGGTCGAGCCGATAGGCGATCGGCACTGCTCCAGGCTCTGGCGCACCGTCTACTGTCGTCTTGTTGTAACGGAAGACAAATATGGCACTGGGATCGGCTTGCTGATCCACGGGACCGCCAACTCGTGCCACGGCCTCGGCAAGCGACACCGTCGAACTTTGAAACGGCACTTGCGAAACTTTGCCGGCTGCGCCGAACACCGTGAAGCTCAATGGCCGATAGAGGAGTTCAATCCGATCTTGCGGCAAAAGCACAATATTGTCGATCGAGCCCGCCGTCAGACTAGAAAGGCGCACGCTGGCACTCGTTTCGCCGCGAGTCAGTCGTACGATGATATCCTGGCTTGGTTGATTTGCGCCCTCAGACTCGGCAATTGCGTCAAGCACACGCTCGTGCGGACCGAGAAGCGGAAGGGCACCCGGTTTCTTTGCTTCCCCCATGACCGTGATGGTCGACCAAACTCGCTCTCTCACAGAGACCAGCACCTGTGGGTTCTGTGATTTTCCTTTTAGTCCTTTGGCGATGAGGCTCTGAATTTCTGCCGGCGTCCGTCCCTTGACATACAGTCGCCCAATATAAGGTAAAGTCACTGCGCCATCGCGATCAACTTGAACCGGGGGGAGATTCTCTCCGGCCACGGAGGGCGGCATCAAGCCACTACTGCTCGGATTTGTTAGCCCCCCCCCGGACATGCCGGAAAAAAGGGACGTTCCGATTTCGAAGACGGTGATTTGGAGAACGTCGCCAGGACCCACAGCGTCGACGTTTCCGGAAGCTTTGAGTCCCGACAAGTTTGCTTGTGCTGGCGAAAGTTCGCCCATCTGTGTCGTGATGGTGTTAGCCGTAATGTCCTCGACGCGGAAACCGTTTGCGGCTGTGTCGCTCTGCGCCGCAGTGATGTCATCGGCTGTCGGCCCACTCGAGGGCAGGCTGCTACACCCTCCTAAACTGAGGATCAGCATCGTGCCGCTCAAAAGGAAGCGCACAGTCCGGATAGACCACCAACTTTCGCGGCATTGAATGACCACGCCTACACCCTCGCAGGTTGCTTCTCTATGTGAAGCCCGAGATCGGCGTCGGCGAAACCTGTGCTTTTTCACAGGTGTGGCCAAAAGTCGGCAAATTGCGCCCCTTCGTGGACCCGTATCATGTGGGCAGAGCACGAACGGAGCTAGGCGCTTCGCGAATTTCGGGTGCTAAGAACGCCTTCATAGACTGCGGCCAGCCGCTCGGCAAAAGCGGCCTTTGAGAACTTTGCCGCTTGGACTGGGCCTGCGGCGGCCAGGCGCTGCCGAAGCTCGGTTTCGCCTTCCAGACGTCGTAAGCCTTCCGCGATGGCATCCACATTATATGGATCCACTTTCAATGCCGCCTCCCCTGCGACCTCGGGTAATGAACTTGTGGTCGAGGTGAGGACCGGCACCCGGAGTGTCATCGCCTCAAGGACCGGCAGACCAAATCCTTCGTAAAGCGAGGGGAAGACGACGGCGCGGGCGCCACGAACCAGCAGCATCAAAAGCGATTGCGGCAGATAATCGAACCTGTGAATACGTGCCATTCCTTTGAGACTGGGGCCGTGCGCCCCATTCAAGAGCCGAAGCTCCTTTTCCGAACGCCAAGCTCGACTGCCTACGATCACCAATGGCGATTTGAGCTCACTTCCCAAATAGGCCTCGATCAACCGTCCGAGATTTTTCTTGGGCTCTAGTGCTCCGAAATAAAGGAAATAGTTCTCTCGCTCGAGATCGAAGAGGCGTTTCAACCGATCTTCGAGATCTGCCGCGGACAAGGCGTTTGCCGCAAGCGGCGCATCAACGGCTTGATAGGTATTGGTAATCCGTGCCGGATCGGTGTTTGGAAACATATCGAGAATATCCCGGCGCGACGCTTCGGAAACAGTGCAGATGTGATCGGCTTGCGCCAAACAGGTCTCAATCATGCGAAAATGATACCGCTTGTCCTCGGTAGAGGTGTGCGGCAGGCGTAACGGTACGAGGTCATGGATGGTGTAAATGTTTGCCGCGCCTTGAAGACGGATCGGCAATGGATAGGTCCAGTGCATAATCGCCGGCGGATCGGGCACAACTACCGGCATGAAGCGGCGATAGCGGCGGAAATATCGCACTGCCACATCGAACAAATTGCCAAGCGTGAAGACGCGATCGAACTTCGGCAAGCGTCCGCGAAAGGCTTGAGCCACGACGCGGTCGGCTAGCGATATCTCGACCAGATGGCGTGCAGCGGGGGATAGAAAAGCGCGTTTGAGATGTCGTATCAGTGTGGGTTGGGGCGGACCGCTTTGGGGTTCCGCTTCGAGTGCGCCGAAGAACAATACTTCCCGCAGGGGATCGCTAGCCCCTCCGGGAACATGGAGCCCAAAGACGCCGTCAACAGGATGACCCGCTTCGCGCAAAATTGTGCAAAGGCTACGTGCATAGGTCGCGACGCCAGTCCCTTGGGACATCGCGAGATTGAGGCCATCGACACCGATGCGGATGGAATTGGTTTGGACCCCAGTGGCAAGCAGCATCAGCTTCTCGATCTCGAGCCGGTTGCCGCGTTTTTCGAGAGCCCAGCCGAAGTGCGAACCGTTTCTGCATAGAGCGCGCGAAGCCGTGTGGCGTAGACCGGCAAAGTGAACATCCTAGCCCTTTTAAAACCCGCCGCGCGCAGCTTGCGGCGGAGACTTTGATCCGTGTCTAGGCGCAAAATGGCCTGAGCCAAGGCGGGCACATCGCTCGGATCAGCCGTCAGCGCCGCGTCTGCGGCAATCTCGGCTAGCGCGCCTCGATCGGAGGTCAAGACCGGAGCGCCGAGGGCCATGGCTTCGGCAACGGGCAGTCCAAAACCCTCGGCCAATGTCGGAAAGCAAACCGCTCGCGCCTGGCGGATCAAAGCAAGGAGGGTTGCGCGCGGCTGCCAGGGGAGACGTATGATTCCGATGCTGTTGGCCAATGGCCGGACAAGCGACTGAGCACCCCAGCCGTCTGGGCCGGCAATGACGAGAGGAGTTTGAACTTGACTCGCCTGATGCGCTTCGATCAGCCGAAGAAGATTTTTGCGCCGTTCGACCGAGCCAAAAAACAAGAAGTAGCCACCTGGAATGAGATCGGCGGGAAGCGGCGGGTCATGCTGCAGCGGCGTGTGTACTGCTTGATAGGTGTTCACCACGAAATCCGGCGAACAGCCCAGATGCGTGATTATCGCGGCCCTCGAACTCTCGGATACCGTCACCAGCCGCTCGGCTGCTTCGCTGACTCGGCGCAGCAACTTTGCATGGCGGCGCTTGGAAACCGGAGAAAGCTTCGGATTCTCCAGCGGGATGAGATCATGGATTGTATAGAGGTTCTTGGCGCCTCGGACGTAGAGCGGCACGGGATATGTCCAATGCATCACCTTGGGCGGCGCAGCACAGATGACGGGCAACAGCTTGCCATGAATGTTGAAAAAGACCTGCGCTTCACGAAAGACATCACTCGCTGACCACTCTTCGTCCGCGTCGGATCCTTCCATACTGGAAGAAGAATAGGTGCTGCGTCTGGCTTGCCGTGTCCCACCGCGCATTGCCGATACCCATCGTTCGAGGCGGGGCCGCGCAAGGACCACTTCTCCCCGAGACTCCTCGGCAAGCACGGCACGGCTCGCACCCGCAGCTTTAAGACAGGCGGCAAGCACGGATGCGTAGGTCGCAACGCCGGTGCCACGTACGCCGAGCATGCGGCTGTCGACGCAGACTTGGATCGCCGCACCGTCAGATACCAAATGGCGAACATAGTGCGGATCATAGAGGCGGCGCACTCTGTCCTCGTTTAGACTTGTTGATGTATTCGACGCGGTCATTGACAATATTCTGATAAATTTGTTAACGAAAATTCGTCACGGTAAAAGTATTCATGCAGTTGAAGTGGATGATTGTCTTGTGATATATTTAAAGAGTCGTATCTCTGTGTTGTTCTATCCCTTTTAGACGCGGATCCAGATTCATGATCGTGTTCAATCAAGTCTCGAAGACCTACCACGCCCGCAATTTGGTCCGACAGGTGCTCAACCGCGTCGACCTCAAAGTGGAACGAGGGGAAGCTCTCGGGATCTTGGGAGCCAATGGTGCGGGCAAGTCGACGCTTCTTCGCCTCATTTCCGGTATCGAGCACCCAACCGCCGGGAGAATCGACCGCGGTGGCATGTCCGTTTCCTGGCCGATCGGTTATTCGAGTTGTTTTCAGGCGAGCCTGACTGGCGCCGACAACACGCGCTTCATCGCCCGCATCTATCGCCGCCCTGTCGAACCGCTGCTCGAATTCGTTGAAGATTTCGCACAGCTCGGTGCTTATTTCCGTCAGCCGATCAAGACCTATTCCTCCGGCATGTCGGCAAGGCTTGCTTTCGGCGTATCTCTCGCAATCGATTTTGACGTTTATGTCGTGGATGAGGTGACGGGCGCAGGCGATGCCCGGTTCCGTCAGCGTTGCCAAGACGCTCTCATGCAGCGGCGCAAAACCGGAACGCTCGTCATGGTCAGTCATGACATGTCCACGTTGCGGTCGTATTGCGATTGTGGCGCGGTTCTTCGCGATGGACGTCTCATCCGCTTCGACAGCCTTGAGGACGCGATCGCCGCGCACGAAGAAATGCAGCGTGCGGTCGCTTAGGACTATTCGCTGAAGCATCACGCCATGACCGGTGAAGTTTCGCATCATCGTTGTAGGACCAGCATTTGGTCGCGGTCTGGCGGTGCTCCAAGAATTGTGGCCTTTGAAACCTTCTGGATACCGTGATCGAAATCGAGTTTGGCGATCGAGAAGCCTCGAGCCACTATTTCGGCCAAGAAGGCCGGTGGGTCTTGATAGCGCGCCGCCGCGAATTCCAAGAAAACCGTCATTGGCGGCGATTTGGCAAAAAGACCTGACATACCGGCCCAGATGGCGCGCTCCGACGCCTCTGCATCGATCTTCACGACATCCGCATGCGAAATCTGGGAGAAGCTATCCAACCGCCTCGTCGTCAGCGGATAGATGTTCGAGCTTGGCTCTCCGGCCCCCGCGACAGCAAGATAGGCGTTCTTAGGCTCGCCACGGGGGCTGATCAAAAGCGCATCTGTGCCATTGCGATCCAAGAGGGCGCATTCGTGGATATTCGCGCGGTCGGAAAATCCATTGAGCGATATGCTCTGCCGCAACCGCGAAGCGATGGGAGGATTGGGCTCGAAGGCATGGACATATCCGCTCGGTCCCGCCAAATCGGCCATGAGAAGAGTGAAGTAACCGAGGTTGGCGCCGATATCGACCACGGTCATCCCGGGCTTGATGCATCTCGCCAAGGCCTCGGTCAGCCACATCTCCCAATAGCCATCAAGCATAAGATGGGAAGATAAACCGGCATCCTTGGTGTCCACGAACATCTTGTAGCGACCCAGAACGCGGCAAAGCGCAGTTTCCTCACCGAGATAGACTGTCTGACATAAGGACCGAATTTGGGATTCGTTCTGCGACCTCTCTCGGACACAAAGCGAATGGAGATCGAAGAGGCAGCCGGGAGGCCCCATCTGCCGACGATTCCCGAAAAGATGAGCCAGGCCCCGACGCACAGATTATCCCAAAGGCTGGCTCAGCACGGCCGACGGTCGGTCATGGTAAGACTTTCAATAGACGTGAAAGGAGAGCGCATTGGGGTGGAAAAGCACCTGTGGGTTTTCACAGGGGTGTTGGCCGCTGGCTGAGCTTTCGCACTATCGACAGCGACAAATGCAAGACACAGATCATCTCGAACGTCGGAACGCACGTCGCCGTTTGGAAATCGGGGCCCATCGAGCTAAACACACGCTGCCACGTCCGTTCGTACGGTTTCTGCCGCTTACAAAGTGCTTACTTTTCCAAGAATGGTTCGCCCTGTAAGCAAAAAACGGCCCGAGAGGCTGCCCTAATATATTGTTTTTCTTTACGAAACTTGGAGCGGGCGAGGCGAATCGAACGCCCGACCCTAACCTTGGCAAGGTTATGCTCTACCCCTGAGCTACGCCCGCGTTCCAAGTTGGACGCGGGTTATGGCTTAGCTGGGGGGGACTTTCAAGCAGCGTCTTGGCAAAGGCTTACCGCGGCTGGGTTTTGGCTATCTGGAGCCGGCCCCATCGCGCCGCAACCCGCCCCTGGAGCCTGCTCCTGCCAAGAATGATGTGTCGGCTATGTGTCCGAACAAGTGTCAGCCATGTCCCCGAACACCTGTCGGGGATGTGTCCGAACGGGTCCCGGGTCATCCGACAATGCAGAGAGTCTTTCGCTGCGCAGACGCGTAGTGGTCCGCCTTCGCGCAAGCGCTTCGGCGGGACAGGCTGGATGGCGTCGCTACGCTGTCGCTAGCGACCAAAAAGCCCGGCCATGACGAAGGAAGAAAGTGTGATTCAACGCCATCCGATCACTCAATCCCATCAACCCAATCCGATCAGGCTCTGCCCCCGCCCCTACCCCATCACCCGCAGAAACACCTGATGCGCGCGGGCTTGAAGATCCCCCAAGAGCTTCTGCAGCGTGCCGAAATCCGACACCTCGCCGGCGCGCGCCAGCAAATCCTTCAGCCCAGATGAGGCGCTTGCCGCATCGAGCGTGCCGTCCAGCGCAATGCGCAGCGCCTGGGTGAGCGCGTGTTCGAGATGGGCGGACGCAATCAGCGTATCGGCATCGGTCGCACCCAACACACCGGCCTGTGCCAACCGCTTGAGCGCGGTGGTCGTGTTGGGCGAGAGCACCGAGGGGTTCTCGCAAGCATGGCGCAATTGCAGCGTTTGGGCTGCGAACTCGATATCGATCAAGCCGCCTTTTGTGTATTTCAGATCCCAGGGATTTTTGCCGGGATATTGGGCCGCGATCTTCTCGCGCATCTCTCTTATGTCGGCGAACAATTGTGCCCATTCGACACGGCGGCACAGCGTGTCGGCGATGACAGCATCGAGTTTGGCCCCAAGCGCCGCCGGGCCCGCAATCACGCGCGCGCGCGTCAGGGCCATGCGCTCCCAGGTCCAAGATTCGGCTTGGTGATAATGGGCGAAGGTTTCCAGGCTCACCGCGACCGGGCCCTTATTGCCGGACGGACGCAGCCGCATATCGACTTCGTAGAGAACGCCTTCCGCGGTGAGCACGGTGAGGGCGGCGATCAGCCGCTGCGCGAGTTTTGCGAAATAAACGCTGGCGGGCAAAGGCTGCTTGCCGTCGGATGCATCGATACCCGGCGGAACATCATAGACGAAAACCAGATCGAGATCGCTGCCCGCCGTCATCTCGCGCCCGCCAAGCTTGCCCATGGCGATCACGGCAAAGGCTGAGCCCGGAACACGCCCCACCCGTTCGCCCATCGCGTCCATCACTTTGGGGACGAGATGGGTGATCGTGCTCTCGGCGATCTCGGCGAAGGCAGGCCCGGCCGCATCGGCCTTGGCGACCCCTTCGATCAGCTGAACGCCGACGCGGAACATTTGATCTTTGACAAAGCGGCGCGCGGTATCAAGCACGGCTTCGTAATTTTCCGCGCGCGAAAGAGAGTCTGCAATTGCGTGTCCAGCGCCGTGCGCGCCGGCAGCGCGCCCAGAAAACCGGGATCGAGCAAGGCGTCCAAAGTGGCGGGCGAATGGGAAAGATGATCGGCCAAACGCGGCGCCGATCCCATGATCTTCGCGATCAGACGCAGCAATTCGGAATGGGCCAGCAAGAGCGAGAAGAGTTGCACGCCCGCCGGCAGATGGGTCAGAAAGCGATCGAATTGGGCAAAGGCCGCATCGGGGTCGGCGGTATTGGCCAGTGCCGCCAACAAAGGCGGCACAAGCTTGGTGAGGAGTTCGCGGGCGCGCGCGCTTCTCGTGGCGCGAATGCGGCCATGGTGCCAGCCGCGGATCGCGCCCGAAACATGGGCGGCATCGCGAAAGCCCATCCGCTCCAGGGTTTTCAAGGTCTCGGGATCGTCCTCCACGCCGGTGAAGACGAGATTGCCGCCCTCCGACGCCAAGGGGGCCGCGCGTTCGAACAGCCGTGCGTAATGGCCTTGCACCGTTTCCAATTGATCGAGCAGCGCCAAGGCGAAGCTCGAGGCGTCGGGATAACCCATGAAGCAGGCGATATGCGCGACACCTTGCGGCGTCTTGGGAACCGTGTGGGTCTGCTCGTCATCGATCATCTGCAAGCGATGTTCCAGCGTGCGCAGAAACGTATAAGCCTTGGTCAAATCGCGCATGGCGGCCTGGCTGACATGGCCGCGGGCACACAAGGCTTTCAAAGCCGGGATCGATGCACGATCTCGTAAGGACGGATCGCGGCCGCCCAATATCAATTGCTGGGTTTGAACGAAGAATTCGATCTCGCGAATGCCGCCGCGCCCCAGCTTGACGTTATGGCCCGCCACGGCGATCTCGCCATGGCCGACATGGGCATGGATCTGCCGCTTGATCGAATGGATGTCCTCGATCGCCGCAAAATCGAGATTTCGCCGCCAAACAAACGGCGCGATGGAGGCGAGGAAGCGCGCCCCGGCTTTGGGATCTCCCGCACAAGCGCGCGCCTTGATCATGGCGGCGCGTTCCCAATTCTGACCCATCTCTTCGTAATAGGATTCGCCCGCCTCGGTGGAAATGGCGATCTGCGTGGCGCCGGCATCCGGGCGCAAACGCAGATCGACGCGGAACACATAACCGTCGGAGGTGACCTCGCTGATCAGCTTGACGACGCGTTTGACGATATCGACGGCGGCACCGCGCGCATCGTCGCGTTTGCGGAAGGGAAAGATTTCGGCGTCGTAGAAGGTGATGATATCGATATCGCTCGAATAGTTGAGTTCGAAGGCGCCGAATTTTCCCATCGCCAGAACGATGAGGCCGGTCGCGGTTTCCAGCGCGGCGCCGTCCTTTTGCGCCAGAGCGGTGCCCTGGGCGGCCTCTTTCAAAGCAAAGCGCAGCGCGCCTTTGACCGACGCGTCGGCAAATTGCGTGAGTGCGGAGGTGACGTCTTCCAAAGTCCATACGCCGGCGATATCGGCGAGGGCCACGGTCAACGCAGCCCGGCGTTTGGCTTGACGGAGCGATGCCATGATCTCGGCTTCGTTGCCCGCATCACCGGCCGCCAGATTGAGCGCTTCGCCGAGGACGGTGCGCGGACCGCGCAGAAACAGACGTTGCAAAGTCTCCCGCTCGCGCAAGGCCAGACGGCAGAGAAACGGGCTGTTGCCGAACGCCGATTCCAGCAGGGCCCGCGCCGGACCTTCGGGACGATAGCCGTCCGCGGCCAGCCGCTCGAAGGTGCGTTCGGCGCGGGCGGGATCGAATGGTTTGGGAAGTGTGGCGGTCGAAAACGGAAAGGCGGTCATGGGGGGAACTTAGAGCAAAATGAAGGGCCGGCGGAACAAGTCAGATCGGAACAGCACTGGAGACGGCTTTTTTTCGAAGCATCCCCCCACCCTGACATGCTCGCTTTCGCTCGCATGTCATCCCTCCCCGCGTTGGGGGAGGGAAAAACTCTCAATTGCTCCTTCACCTCCTATCCGCGAAGAGAGAAGAATTCTCGACTTCTACCTTCACCTCCCCCTACGCGGGGAGGTCGGCGAGCTTTCCTGCTATCGCAGGAAAGCGAGACGGGTGGGGGGCAGAAGAAACCGGGCAAACCGAAATCGCCGATCCCTTTCCTCCCCCGTTCACGGGGGAGGTGCCGAGCGAGCACTTGCGAGTGAGGCGGAGGGGGGACGTGCTATATGTCGCCCCCTCCGTCCCGCCGACGCTTGCGCGCCGTCGGGCCACCTCCCCCGTAAACGGGGGAGGAAAGAGAGCGCAGACGTTTCAGTCTCAAACAATCACTCCCTACACCGGCACTAGCGGTTCGCGGGCTTCGTTGCGCGATTTGCGCTGCATGGCGCGCGGAAACGAGATAGTCGCTTTCAGACCGGGATTGTTGTCCGAAAGCGTAAGCCGCGCATCGTGCAAGCGGGCGACGGCGGCGACAAGGCTGAGGCCAAGTCCCGTGCCCGGCGAATTGCGGCTCGCCTCCAGCCTGACGAAACGCTCCAGCACGCGGGTGCGCTCTTCGACGGGGATGCCGGGCCCGCTGTCGGCAACGGTCAAATCGACACTCCCCGGGGTTTCCAGAGCGGCGATGGTGATATGCCCCCCGGACGGCGTGTATTTGATCGCATTGTCGATCAGATTGGCCAGCGCCTGGCTGATCAAACTGCGATTGCCTTCGATGGTCAGAACGCCCGCGGGCATCACGCTGAGGCCGATACTTTTTTCCTCCGCCAAGGGCGCGTAGAGCTCGGCGATATCCGCAACAATGGCGGAAAGGTCGAGCGCCGTCATGGCGCCGCGTGCCGCGCCGGAATCGGCTTCGGCGATCAAAAGCAGCGCATTGAAGGTGGCGATCAATCCGTCGGTTTCGGCCACGGCCGCGTCGATATCGGCGGCGGTCGGGCTTTGCGGATCGAGACGGCGCTGCATTTCCTCCAAGCGATTGCGCAACCGGTTGAGCGGGGTGCGCAGATCATGGGCGACGGAATCGGCCACTTCGCGCATGCCCTTCATCAATCGTTCGATGCGTTCGAGCATGCGATTGAGGTTTTCCGCCAAGGTGTCGAATTCGTCGTGATTGTCGGTCAAGGGCACCCGGCGCGAGAAATCGCCGGCCACAATCTCGGCGCTGGTGCGGTTGATCGAGTCGAGCCGTGCCAGCACGTTGCGGCTCATCAAAGCGCCGCCGACCAGGCCGAACAAAAGCATCAGCCCGACGCTCCACGGCAGGGTGGTGGTAAAAAGACGTCTGGTCAGATCGCGTTCGTTGACATCGCGCGCAACCAGCAACACGAACTCACCGCCGACCAGCGAGAAGGCCCGGCCCCGCGCCCGGCGCACCACCAGTTCGTTCTGGACGCGCCGTTCATAATCGAACTCGACGAATTCGCCGTCTTCGCTGACCATTTGCGGCCATTCGTCGAGATTGCCCGCCAAGGCATGGCCGCTGCGATCCGCCAGCAGATAAAGACCCGGCGCGCCATGAAGCGCACGATTGGCGATCACATCGGCGAGCCCGCGAAGCCCCAAGCGTTGATATTGTTCGGAGAGCCCGGTGATTTCGGCGCCGATGATCTGATCGGTTTGGGCGTTGAGCGAGCGCTCGGTGTTCCAATAGGTAAAGCCGACCAGAAAGGTGGCCGAAACGGCAAAAACGAACACATAAATCAAGACGATCCGGAATGCCTGGGTGTGCAGGATACCCGGCGCCCAATGGCGCAAAAGCCTAGCGCGCAGCACGGATCATGTAGCCCGCGCCGCGGATCGTATGCAGGAGGACCGCCTCGAAGCCTTTGTCGATCTTGGCGCGCAACCGCGAGATGTGCACGTCGATCACGTTGGTTTGCGGATCGAAATGATATTCCCACACACTTTCCAGAAGCATGGTGCGGGTGACGACTTGCCCGGCATGGCGCATCAAATATTCCAGCAGGCGAAATTCGCGCGGCTGAAGATCGATAGCCTGGCCGTCCCGAGTGGCCGTGCGGGTTAGAAGATCGAGCTCGAGATCGCCCACCGAAAGTTTGGTTTTCACGGAGGACGGCGAGCGGCGGCGCATCAGCGCGTCGATCCGTGCCAAGAGTTCGACGAAAGCATAGGGTTTGGTGAGATAATCGTCTCCCCCCGCCTTCAGGCCTTTGACCCGGTCGTCGACTTCCGACAGCGCGCTGAGAAACAGGATCGGCATCGTGTTGCCGTGTTCGCGCATCTCGGCAACCACATGCAGCCCATCGAGCTTTGGCAGCATCCGGTCGATAATGGCGACGTCGTAGGGGCGCGAGAGCGCCAAGGTCAATCCCGTGTCGCCGTCAGCCGCATCGTCGACAACGTGCCCCGCTTCCTTGAGGCCGTTGACCAGATAGCGCTGCGCCTCGAGATCGTCTTCAACGACGAGAATGCGCATTTAAATCTCCGCTTACTGGGGGATAAGGGCCGCGCCGACGGCGAAAACGGGGGGCAATCGCCGCCGGCGCGGAAGCCGGACGCAGCGAAGCTTCCGCCCCGCGGCATCCGGCATGCAAAGCTCAAGTTTTGCCTATATCGACCGCTACAAATCGGGAGCCGCCATCGGTGGCCACCAGAAGGAGAACGCTTTTGTGGCCGGCCGATACCGCCGCGGCCACAGTCTTTTCGACATCCTGCGGCGAATGCACAGACCTGTTGCTGACCGAGATCAGAACATCGCCCGGCTGCAACCCTTTGTCCGCCGCGTCGCTTTCCGGATCGACTTTGGTGATCAGAACACCTTGCACATTATCGTCGAGATTATAGGTGCGCCGAACATCGGGGGTTACGGCGGCGAGACCAAGGCCCATCGCCTTTCCCGTCGCGCCAGGCGAGCCCGGTATTGCATCGCCGGCCGATGCTACTTGCTCTTCTTTCTTTAAGCCGATGGTGACGGAGATTGCCTTGCTCGCGCCATCGCGGGAGATCGTGAATTCTGCGGTTCTCCCGGCCGAAAGAGACGCGACGCGGCGCGTCAGATCGTGGGAATCATCGACCTGTTTGCCGTTGATCGCCGTGATCACATCGCCTTGGCGGAATCCGGCTTTGGCGGCCGGGCTGTCCGGCACGATGCTAGCGACGATCGCGCCTTTGGGCTGTGCGATCCCGAGCGAGGCAGCCATTTCCGGCGTTACGCTTTGGATTTGCACGCCCAGCCAGCCGCGCGCCACATGGCCATGCGCTTCAAGCTGGGCCACCGTCTCGCGAATGGTCGAGGCGGGAATAGCAAAGCCGATACCGACGCTGCCGCCGGACGGCGAGAAGATCATCGAGTTCATGCCGACCACTTGGCCGCGCAGATCGAAGGTCGGGCCGCCGGAATTGCCGCGATTGATCGGCGCGTCGATCTGGATGAAATCCGTATAAGGCTGATCCGTGCTGCCAAGATCGCGGCCGATCGACGAGACGATACCGGCCGTTACCGTATTCGACAATCCGAAGGGATTACCGACCGCGACCACCCAATCACCGACCCGCAATTGACGGTCATTGCCGAATTCCACCGTCGGAAGCGGCTTGTCCGGCGTGACGCGCAAGACCGCGACATCGGTGGCGGCATCCGAGCCGATCAGCTTGGCATCGAAGGTGCGCCCGTCGGAGAGCTTCACTTTGATCTTTTTGGATCCGTCGATGACGTGATTGTTCGTCACGATGAGGCCGGACTTGTCGATGATAAAGCCGGAGCCCATCGACAAGGCCTTGCGCGGCTGCGGCACCGGGCGGCCCTGATTGAATTGCCGAAACAATTCGCGGAAGGGATCCGGGATATTGTCGGGCATGCCTTCCTGGTCGTCGGTTTGTATTTCCTCGGCGGTGACGCTGACGACTGCCGGACTGACCCGCTCCACCAGATCGGCGAAGCTGAAGGGCGTCGCATTCTCCACCATCCGCGGCGGGGGTGCCGCGTCGGCGATCTGGGTATCGGAGACGGCCTCGGTCACGACAGGCTGAGAGGCATGATGTCGGGGCAATAGCGCGAAGGCGCTAAAGCTCACCAAAAAAACCGCGGCAACCGAGCCGATGGCGATTACCCGCTTGTTCCGCTTAATGAAATCCACGATCTGATCCTTGTTCATCGCAACCCATGTCTCCGTCCACTCGCGCACCAACCCGCACCATATCCATACGCTTTGAAAATTGCTGGTTTCTGTCACGAATATTACAAATTAGTAATATTCTGACCTGCCCTTGCTGGGGTTCGCCCAGAATTTCTTTGGATACGCTGCTGCCGCGGGCAGTTTAAGGCGAAGGAGCGCCTTCTTTCCAATGCCCGCTGCGCTTCAAGGCATCGACCACTTCAGGGGGCATATATTTCTCGTCGTGTTTGGCCAACACCTGGTTGGCCTCAAAGCTGCCGGACGGTGTCAGTCTTCCCATCGCGACGACGCCCTGCCCCTCGCGAAAAAGGGCCGGAAGCTCACCATTGAAGCTAACCGGCACTTTGGCGCGCCCGTCCGTGACGACGAAGCGAATTTGAGCGCCGCTGCCCTTTTGCACGCTGTGCTTTTCGACCAAACCGCCGATGCGGAACGCCACGCCCGCGGAAACATGCTTCGTGTAAACGTCGGAAGGACTGTAGAAGTACAGGACATTGTCCTTCAACGCTGCGACAACAAGCGCAGTGGCGCCCGCGGCGCCCGCGAATAACGCGAGCACAAAAGCCAGACGGCGGCGTTTTCTTGCATGCATAACGGTCGTATCCTGACGGTAATGATAGCAGGCGCGTGTTTGACGTACAGCGCGAGGGTTCCGGCATAATTTTCCACAAGGCGATTTAGGGGGGAAAGTAAGATGAAACGCCTACAGGCTGCACTGGCAATCTTTTGTACGCTTTTCGCGGCAGCCTGCCTGCCGGTGACCAGCAAAAGCCCGGTGGGAACGACGACCGGATTGGGCAACGACGCGGCGCTTTACGGCACTTGGAAGGGGTATAGCGCAGACGATCATTCTCCCGTCTATGTCCATATTCTGCGCTCGAAGAATGACGAAGCGATACAAGCCGTCATGGTGGGGACGGGCAACGATAAAGAAGAAGGCACCATTATGCTCGTCGAGTTGCGCACGGCTACGCTCGGCGAAAACCATTTCATGAACGTGATCAAATTTTACACGAAGGATGAACATGGCGAGACCGTGAATACGTTGAAAGATGCCAGTATCCCGGTGCTCTACCGGTTCGGAAAAAATCATAGCCTGAGGCTTTATCTCCTTAGCGAAGACAAGACCAAGGAAGCGATTGCCGCCGGCAAGCTTCAAGGCAATGTCGAGAGCGGCAATTTTGGCGACGTGAAAATTACCTCCGACGCTCCAGCGCTGGATGCGTTCATGGCGACGCCGGAAGCCGCCAAACTGTTCAAGGAGTTCGTGGCGCTAAAAAAAGCGGAGTAGGGAATGGGCTAGGGGACCCACCCTACCCCGCCAAATTGCGCGTATGCTGGAGCGCACTGCTCGCGCAACGACGCCGGCCCACCGTGGGTGCACCGCCGTCTTAGGCACAAACGGGGTCCGCTGCGTAATCCGTCGAAAATCTTCTAATGCGGCGAGCGATGGAAGATTTCATTGCCCAGCCCGGTTTGGTAGCCGAGTCCTTCACCCGTCAGGGTGATGCGGTGAGGCCAATCCGCTCGGGCCAGACCCTTGCGGTCTAAAGCGTTCCAGACCGCCTCGTTGTAGAGACCAGTTGCGTCCTTGGCAGCAACGACGGCGTTACCCAGATGAAAATGATCGCCATGCGCCTGCGGAAATCGGGTGATCGTGATCTCGCCATTGGCGGTACGTTCGGCCGCGTCGGGCAAAGACGCCAAGCCTTGCAACAAGGTCAGCGTGCGCAATTGCAGTGGGTTCAGCTTAAGCGGATTGAACTTCGGCGGCATTCGCAACCTCGCGCGCGGCTATCCAGCGGGGCGCGCCTGTAATTCCGGGAAGCGGAGGTGCCGCCCAAACCGGCGGCGTCTTCGACATCCGGACAACAGGCCCGAGAAATTCGAGCCGCCCCTCATCCGTTTCGCACGATCTGAGATATTGGTCGAGTCCGGCGTTCGGATCCCAGCGCTCGGGCACCCTTGCCGCGTCGATCTTACCCAGGGATTGCAGCCACATCGCCGTGGATGCGAGGGACACTTGAACCACCCAGCTACCGCCTTCGCGGATGCGCCGAAGCAGTGCGGCCAGCGCGCCGGCGGCCGCCAAATACCCCGTGGTATAATCGAGGACCGCAGCGGGAAGGAGTTCCGGTAGCGTCTCGCGGCGGCTTTTGCGGCGCGCTGCCATAAAGGCACCTTGCTCGACCGCGATGCCGGTGGCGGCTTGCGCCAGCTGCTCCCAGCCACGACGGCCGGCCCAAGGGCCTTCACTGCCATAGGCCGAAACCGCAACATAGGTCATGCCCGGCGCGATATGCGCCAGGGCAGCCGGCGAAAAGCCCAGCCTCGCCAGCGCGCCAGGCCGATAGGAATCCACGAAGATATGCGCGCTGCGCGCCAAGCTGCGCAACGCCTCGGCATCCGATGGCTTCATGAGATCGAGAAATACCGCATGCTTACCCACACCCGTATCGAGATCGAAAGCGGGAATGGTCGGCAGCCTTTCGGCACGGACGGCAAGCACGTCGGCACCATAAGAGGCCAAAACACGTCCGCAAGTGGGGCCCGCCAGAACGCGGCTCAGATCCAGCGTGCGAACACCGTCAAGCGGAAAGCGGCTATCCGGCAATCGCAGAGGCGGCGCCTCTCCGATCTTGCGTAGTGTAATGGGCGGCCCCATCACGCGGCCCTGCACGCTGTTCTTCCATTCTTCTTCGGTGCGCACCACCGCGCCGCAAACCTGCATGAATGCCAATGCATCTTCCAAGGCAAAGCCGTTCCATTTGGAAACGCCTTCGAGAATCGACTGTGCGTCATTCTTGGCGTTCAACAAATCGAGCGTGCGCTTGGCGAGATACGGAAATCCGCCATGCAAGTGAATCCATCGCCCATCACCGCTTTGGTAGAATCCCGTGGTCGGAATAGCCTCATCCGAGCGCGGCACGGGTTGACCGTTCTTGCGCAGGAACGAATACGAAAGAAGCGAAGCCGCAGCCGCATTCAGATCGATCGCCATCGGCTGCCTCTCGCCGCCGCGAAAGCGCCAAATCTCGCCGGCAACGGAAGCGCTCAACCCTAGCGAGGCCGCTGCGGCGGTCGCCGCGCGGAAGGGGGTTGGCAGGGCTTCATCGCCCTCGAATGCAGGGGCGCCCAATGGGGCGATTCCCGCGATCCTGTTCAAATACTCAAACGCAGCCTGAGGCGTCATGCAAATCTCCGGCGCCCCCGGTATATTCTCGCGCACACTTCAATCCAAGAGGCAATACGTAATGGCCGGACCTTATGAGGGACTGCGCGTGGTCGATTTCGGCCGTTATATCGCCGGACCGTTCTGCGCGTCCCTTTTGGGCGATCTCGGCGCCGAAGTGATTCGCATCGAAAAGCGCGAAGGCCGCGAAGATCGAACGTTGATTCCCTTGGCCGAAGACGCCGACGGAACGCCGCGCGAAGGCGCCATGTTCCTGCAGATGAATCGAAACAAGCGAAGCCTGACGCTGGATCCGATGAACGCCGCCGGCCGCACCATCGTCCGCAGGCTGATCGCTCACGCCGATGTGATCGTCGTCAATCTACCGGGCGAGACGCTCAAAGCGATGGGCTTGGACTACCAAAGCGTGTCGGCGATCAATCCGCGCGCTATCTTGGCGGTGGCCAGCGCTTTCGGCATGGACGGCCCCTATGCCGGACGTGTCGGATTCGACGGTATCGCGCAGGCGATGTCGGGCGCGGCCTGGTTTTCCGGAGATATCGAAGAGCCGGTGCGTTCGGCAGCGCCCTGGGTCGATTTCGGAACGGCTTCACTTTTGGCATTGGGCGTCTGTGCCGCACTCGCCGCCCGCGAGAAAACCGGGCGGGGACAGTTGGTGGAAGGCGCCTTGCTGCGCACCGCCCTCACCTTCTTCAGCAACATGCTGGTGGAAGAGGATGCCTTGAAGTTGGGCCGGTCGCCGACGTCGAATCGCAGCCAGACCGCGGCGCCATCGGACATCTATCGCGCCAAGGATGGTTGGATCATCGTTGCGGTGAATGGCGACATCCTGTTCCGCCGCGTCGCCAAGCTGATCGGCGCCGCCGATTGGCTCGAAGATCCGCGCTTTGCCAGCGACAAAGCGCGCGGCGATCACAGCGCCTTGGTAAGTGAAAGACTGAGCGCATGGATCGCGGGCAAATCGCGTGACGAAGCCATCGCCGCCTTCGAGGCGGCGCGCGTTCCGGCGGGACCGGTCAACAGCATACGCGAGGCGCTCGACGATCATCATGTCCGCGCCGGCGATTTCTTCCACGAGATCGCGTTTCCCGGGTTGCCACGGACGCGCGTTGCGGCGACGCCGGTCAAATTGCACGGCACGCCGGGCGAAATCCGCAGGCGCCCGCCGCTCTTGGGCGAACACACCGACGAAGTGCTGCGGGAATTGGGGTATTCCGCTATAGAGATTGCCGCGCTGAAACAAGAAGGGGCGGTGTGAATACCCTCGCCTGAAAGGGTGAGGAATCTACGCGGCCGCTTGTTTGGCGATCGCCGCTTTGCCGCGGCGGCGCAGGAACTCCGCTTCTTCCTCGCTGAACACCAAGCCGGTGAGTTCAATGCACAACTGGAACTGGCGTTCGACGTTTTCGCGGCGCGGCCCCTCGGCACTGCGCAGTTCTTTGACGAGATCCTCGTTGTAACTGCGCAGGACTAGTGTTGCTTCGTCCACGGCTTTTGCGTGCTTGGCGCCGAAAGAACCGGGCACGGCCAACGATCGGCAGCCGGCCAGAAGCTTGGCATAGCGCAAGGCGCGCTCGACTTTCTCGGGGTCCGCCTTTTTCGTGAAATCCGGCATCCGGCCGCTGCCGGAATAACCGGTTTTTTGCGACGGCAACGCGGCGGCGATCTCTTTGGGCGCGCGTTCCATGAATCCGTCCATGACGGCGCCGACAGCGGCGCGATCGCCGAGCAGACGCTGGCCCCACTTGCCGCGTCGCAGGATTTCGACCTCCTTGACGATGGCACTGGAAATGTCGGTGAAGAATTTCAGATTCTCAAGCAGGGTGACGACATCGAAACCCGATTGACGCGTGGCATGGATGGCAATGCGGGCATCTTCCATCCTGGAGAAGAGAATGTCGCCCACCAACCCCATGTCGGTCGACGCAATCAATGTGTCGTGAGTCTGATGGGAGATCATCAGTGCGAGCTTCAAGGCTTCCCACGGCTTGGCCAAACGGCCCATCACCGCAACCGGCACATAAGGCGCCGAGTCCACCGCAGTTTCGACCACACCGTCATAGATGCCGCGCAAGCTCCATAACAAATCGTCCGTCAGCGCGGGCGCGGGCCGGGGCAGCAATTGTTGAATTTCCGTCATTGCCGTTCCGGCGCACAGCATCCTCGCGATATCTTCGGCGTCACCCAGAGCGAGTTCGCCATTGAGCGCCGTGCGTACGTTCTTGGGATTATTCGCGATGGCCGCGCTCATCGCCAGGCCGGCCAGCGGCCAGAATTTGCTGGCGCACTCCGAAGCGTCGTCCATCTTGTACGTCAGCACGAGCTCTTTGATGCCTGCGCGATAGGAGTTCCACTCCTCGGGCATCAATGTCTGCAACCAGGCCCAGATCGGAACGATGCTGGTCCTCGCAATACGGCCTTTCTGTTTGTCGTTGCGCGGACCGTTGATCAGGAGGTCTTCGAAAGGACGGCAGAACAAACGCAGCGGTGTCGGTGTGCGAGGTTGCGCTTGGCTCCCGCGCAGGGTGGGGCGCAAACCGTCCAAAATCAGATCATGGGGCAGCGCCGCGCCGTCCACCAGCCGGTCGACTTCCACGGCCTTGGCCAAGCGCGCGGCAATCTGTCCGGGCAAACTGCCCAGGAACGATTGCAGCAATTCTGTCTTTTCGGCGGTCAACATCGGTTCGGCCGGCCCCAACGCACACTGCTTGCGGGCAAGATTAGCGACTTATTCTTAACGGGCCATTGCCGGATTTATCCCCGATTTCAGCCAATTGCGGGCAAATTCAGGATGGCCCGCAGCCCGCCAAGGGTGCTTTCCTCCAGTTGCAATCCCCCCCCATAGAGCTTGGCAATGTCGCGCACAATCGATAGGCCCAGCCCTGAACCCGGCACGCTTTCGTCAAGCCTTTCGCCACGTTCCATGACCCTGGAGCGGTCTTCCGCAGCAAGACCCGGCCCGTCGTCTTCTACCACCAGCTGTAGGCGGCCGGTGGCTCCGGCTTGCACCATAGCCGTGATGCTGGTCCTCGCCCATTTGCAAGCGTTGTCCATCAGGTTGCCGGCCATTTCCTCCAAATCCTGCCGCTCGCCGCGAAAAGCGAGGGTGGGAGGGGCGGTGATAGCGATCTCGATGCCGCGGGCCGCATGAATTCGATCCAGCACGCGCGCCAAATCCTCCAGCACCGGCGCCACCGGCGTTCTGTTGCCCAGCACGTCCACCGCACCGGCCGCGCGGGCCCGCGCCAGGTAATGGTCGACTTGGCGGCGCATGACGGAAACTTGTTTCATAATGACATCGGCCAGCGGACCGGGTGCGGCCTCCGCCTCGCTCGACAACACGCTGAGCGGTGTCTTCAGATAATGCGCCAGATTGGATACATGCGCTCGAGCGCGACCCACCACCTCGGCGGAATGCTCGATCAGGCTGTTGAGCTCGGAAGCGAGTGGAACGATTTCGGCCGGAAATTTTCCTTCCAGCCGGCGGGACGAACCGCTGCGGATGCGCGTCAGCGCGTCGCGGACGCGCCGCAAAGGCTGCAATCCGACGCGCACTTGGACGAAGATCGCTAAGACAAGCCCCAGCAACAACGCCACGAAGGAACGGATCAGCGTGTTGTTGAATTCGGCGATTTCCGCATCGACCATAGCGAGATCGCCCGCCACCATAATCGTGTAGCCAAGACTGTCCTTTGGATCTGGCGTGGCCGCAATTGGAAAGAAAACGTGACGCGCCAGAACGCGCAGACTTTGGTTGTCCGGTCCCGCCGCGTAACCCCAAATCAATCCGTGACTTTCAATCCTGTTCTCGATCTTGAAGGTTTTGTCGAATAGAGAATGCGAAAACTGCACGACGCCACCTGGTTTGTCGGGCACGATTTGCCAATACAGACCGGAATAGATGCGATCGAAGCGGCGGTTAAGGAATCGCTCCTGCAACGAGACCTGGCCGCTCGAATCGGGTTCGGCGGCGGCGATCAAGCCATCGAGATCGACCTGCAGCGCCGTATCGAAATTGTCGCGCACGGCGGAAATAAACGCCTCGGACAACACATAGCCGCCCGCCGCCAAGCCGATCATCGTCCACACCGCTGCCGCCAAAATCAGGCGGGCCGCGAGTGAATTGAGTTCTAAGCGTGATCTTTTCGCGGAGATGCCGGATCGTCGAGGCAATAGCCAAGGCCACGTACCGTTTGGATGAGATCGGCCTCTAGCTTCTTGCGAAGACGGCCGACGAAAACTTCGATGGTATTCGAATCGCGGTCAAAATCCTGATCGTAAAGATGCTCCACCAGTTCGGTACGGGAAACAACCCGTCCCTTGTGGTGCGCCAGATAGGACAGCAGGCGGTATTCCAAGCTGGTGAGTTTCACCGGATTGCCATCCAGCGTGACGCGGCTGGCCCGTGTATCGATATGCAGCGGACCGATATCGATCTCCGAGGTGGCAAACCCCGCCGCCCGGCGGAGAAGCGCACGCACCCGCGCCAGCAGTTCCTCGGTATAAAACGGCTTGGCGAGATAATCGTCGGCGCCAGCATCGAAGCCCGCGACTTTATCGCTCCAGCGGTCGCGCGCCGTGAGGATCAACACCGGCATCGTCTTGCCCGCCTTACGCCATTGCTGCAGCACGCGCACCCCATCCATCTTAGGTAAGCCGAGATCGAGGATGACCGCATCGTATGGTTCGGTGTCGCCGAGGAAATGACCTTCTTCGCCATCCGTGGCGGAATCGACGACATAGCCCGCATCGCCCAGCGCCTTCTTCAGCAGCCTTTGCAAATCGACATCGTCTTCGACAAGCAGAATGCGCATCGTTTTTCTCAACCGCCTCCACGCCGGCCATGGCCACCGCGACCGCCGCGGCCATTATCGCGACCGCGATTGTTACCATGCCATCCCGGACCCATCGAATGATCTTGGTATGGATCGTCGCGGCCGTCGAAATTCGGACGGCGCTCGTCATATCCGCGGCCGGCGAATCCCAGCACGCGTCCGCTATGAGCATCGGCATCGAACCAGATGATCCGTCCATCCGGCGTCATCCATTTGATGCGGTAGCGCGCCTGACCGTCGGGACCCAGATATGGTCCTTGCGCATCATAAAATGTTCCCGGTGTGTGGCGGCGGATTTCCGGCAAAATGCGGTCGAGCGACGTCGCGCCGGAGCCCGCAGCCATTACCGCAGGGGCGAGAGCCAGCACCAAAAGCAAGCCGGGAAGAATGCGCGCGCGCATGAGGTTTCCTAGTCCGGCGCAGATGAACGCGTCATGAACGTCTTGTCCACGACGCATTCAGACCCACCTCTCTATGTTCGCACGCAATGGAACGGCAATCCAGTTAGCAACCGCTCCGCAACCCGGGCCAAAGGCCCCAATGGAGAAGACGATGAAGATCAAAAAGCTTCTGCTGGCAGCCTCGGCCGCCGCTGTCCTCGCGGCAACGGGCGCTTCCGCGGCGCTAGCCGACGATTGGCATGACCGTGGCGCGCATCACGATATGGATCGCCACGACGACCGTCGTGATGGAGATCGGCACGATCATGACCGCTATTGGCGGCCGGAATTCCGCGGCGGTTATGTCGACCGCGACCGCGTGTTCTTCGAATTGCGCCGTCATCACTACGACCGCTTCATCGGTAATCCCTATTGGGTCAACGGCCGCTACGTGGTGAAGGCCTTTCGCAACGGTCATGTCGTGTTCGTCGAGGTGAACCCCTACACGGCCGACTTTGTCGGCGAAATCAGACTTTAAGAACTTGAGGCATGCGGTTCGCGGTTAGCCCCTCCCCGTAGGGCCGCATGACTATCAAGAGAGAGCCCGCGAGATGCCTCGCGGGCTCTCGCGCATTTCAAACTCAATTAGCGAGTAGGGAGTAGCGAACAGGGCCCTACTCGCTATTCGCTACTCCCTATTCGCCTTCTCTCTAATGATCGCGAATTCTTCTAGTACTGCACGCTCCGATATCAGGGCGTTGACCGGTGCCTCCTCGTCGGCGAAGCCCAGCGCCATGCCGCAAAAAATCATTTCGTCCGCGGGGATATCGAGGTAATCGCGGATCAGCTTGTGCCACACCGCCCAAGCTTCCTGCGCACAGCTGTGAAGCCCATGCGCGCGCGCCAACAGCATAATGTTTTGCAGGAACATGCCGAGATCGGCCCATTGGCCATGCTGCATGACGCGATTGATCGTGAAGATCAGTCCCACCGGTGCACCGAAGAAGTCCCAATTGCGGGCAAAATGCTGAAGCCGCCCGTCCTTGTTCTCGCGCGGAATACCGAGCCGAGCATACATCGCTTCGCCGACGCGGAAGCGGCGCGTGCGCCAAGGCTCGGCCAAGTTCGGCGGATAGACCTGATATTCCGGGGGCTCTCCCATCGGCGTTTGCTGCCGCGCTTCGGCGACACGGCGCACCAATTCGTTGCGCGCTTCTCCGAGCAACGCCGAGACGCGCCAAGGCTGCAGATTGCCGCCCGAAGGCGCGCGCGCCGCCAGGATGAGGATCTCTTCTATTGTGGCACGCGGCACGGGATCGGATTTAAAGGCGCGGATCGATTTGCGCGAGGCGATGGCTTCGGCGACCTGCATTGCTCTGCTCTCAAGAGGAAAGGCGAGAATGCGAAAGGTTGCGCGGCGCCGAGCAATAACGCAAAGCCCGGCGCGACTTGCTGCATAGCCTTGACCTTAGGGTAACGTGCTACGGCGTCACGCCATAGTCCGCATAGATGTCGGCTATTTTCGGATCGAGTTTTTTTGCGGCCTCGATATCGGAAGTGCCGCCTTGCTTGTCGCCGCTGCGGATTTTGGCGATGCCGCGGCAATAAAGCGATGGCGCCAATTTCGGCGCTTTTGCCAAGGCGGCGTTGAAATCGGCGATTGGCCTCGGCCAAGCGGCCCATCCGCAGATAGACAAAGCCGCGGGAATCCAACACTGACGGCACGCCCGGACGCAGCTCCAGCGAACGGTTGCAATCGGCGAGCGCGGTGTCGAGTTGACGACCCGATTGCGCCCGCACAAAGCAACGGTTGTTCAAGACAAACCCGTCATCCGGACTCAACTTCGCCGCCGCATCGAGATCCTCGATTGCGCGCGAATATTTCTCCAATGCGGCATACGCAGAGGCGCGATCTATCAGCGCCGCGAGGTAGTCCGGCCTCAACACCAGCGCTCGATCGAAATCCTGTATGGCGCGTTCATACTGACCGAGGTGCCCATAGGCCTGACCGCGCATATAATACGCATCAAGATTTTGCGGCTCCCGTTTGATCGCTTGGTCGTAGTTCTCTATGGCGCGGGCGTACTGGCTCATATGAACATAAGCTAGGCCGCGAAAGAAATAGCCGCTGGCGTTATTTGTTTCGAGCTTGATGCCTTCATCGTAGTCCTCGATGGCGCGGGCCGGTTGGCCCAGGGTGTCATAGGAGAGGGCGCGGTTCAGATAGGCCAGTGCAAAACCCGATTTCAGTTTGATCGCTTGATCGAAATCCTGGATCGCCTGTTCCGACTTGCCCACGCGGTGATAGGTTGTGCCCCGTTCGTTGTAGGCATCGGCGTGATCCGGCTTTAACGCAATGATCCGGTCGTAATCCGTCAAAGCCTCGCCGAAGCGCTTGAGCGCGCGCAGCGTGAAGGCGCGTTCGAACAGAGTTCTGGTGTCGTTCGGGTTATAGCGCAGCGACGTCGTGAAATCGTCCAGCGCTTTGTCCATGTGACCGGCGCGGCGGTTGGCGGAGCCGCGGTAGTCATAGGCCAAGGCGTAATCGCGCTTCAGCTTGATCGCTTGATCGTATTCGACGATCGCCTGATCATAATTCCCGAGCACGATATAAACCGTACCGCGATAGAGAATCCTTCGGCGGATTCGGCATTCAAGTTCTTCAGAACGTCGAGACCGAGCGCCTCTTGATCGGGGCCGCCCTTGTCGTTCTTGCCGAAAACGAAGATGGCCGCTTGCCCGGGATCGGAATTGGCGAGATGAACAAAGGCGTCGTCGGCGGGTCCATATTGCTTCAACATGGTATTGGCGACGCCGAGCCGGAACCAGGCGGCCGCGTCATCGGGTCTTAACCGAAGACCCTCTGTGTAATCCGCAATCGCTTGGTCGTATTGTTTTTGCAATTCGTGCGCCAGACCGCGATTGAAAATGGCGTCGCCGTCGCGAGGATCAAACGCCACCGCCTTGTCGTAATCGGCAATGGCCTTTTCGTATTGCTCCATCGCCATATACGTCAGACCGCGATTGTTCAGCGCAAATAGATCGTCATTCTTCAGTTCGACCGCCCGGTCGAAATCCTTCAGCGCTTTGTCATATTGTTTGGTTTGCCGGTAAGCGGCACCGCGATCGTCATAGGCAAAGCCGTAATCGGATTTCAGGGCGATCGCCTGGGTGAAGTCCGCAATCGCGCTGTCGATATCGAGCCAAATCCAAGAATAACTCGCCGCGGCGGAGATATATCTCCGCCAGATCGGCGCCCGTCACTTTGCCGGATTTGATAACCCAATCGCAGGCCTCGCGCGCAATATCGCCGCGTGGTTTGCGTGCAGGTGTTGCGCTGATCGATCACTTCGTCTGCGAAAGCAGGCGCAAACGATCCAATAGCGGTCAGCAACAGCGCCGCCGCGAACACGATTTTTATGGACATTATAACGCCCCCCAACGCGGCCCGTTTACAGGCCGTCGCAATCATAGAGGGAATGGGGCCCGCCGCCATGCCGAAGCGCACGGCAATTGGCGGCTTTTGCGCCGCCTTTCCACCGCAAATCCGTTAGCGAAGGCATCGCGACAATACGGTAAACGCCTTTTCGTCCTTGCGTTTGTTTGGAGGGATGGCCGGCAAATTGTCCTGTGCGAACGCCGAGGCGTCACGCCGCAACCTGGCCAATCGACAGTGCTGTGGCAACCTGCCGTCGCGTCCTTTGAAATTCGAAGCCGCCAAGAATTCACCGTCCCAAGTCGACATCCTGCGTCGATGCCGTTGCGACAATGAAAAGGTTCCTCTTCTGCGCACCGCGTGCACAACCTGCGCGCAGCGCGTGTAAAATATCTTCAATTTGCCAAGCGCCGGATAATGAAGTTTTCGGTACGCCGCCTAATTGGCATTGCTCTAACGCGCTCAAAGCGCGTGTTTTTATGGGGCTTCGGGTCCTTCGATGGAGGTGACCATGTTGGAAGGCCTCTACAGAATAAATACAGAACGCCGGAAAGAGAAGGGTCCGGCATCTGCGTCATCAAAGACGGACAAGTGGTCGGCGGCGGCGATGTTCTATATTTCACAGGCCATTTTAAGGAGCGTGGCCGTTGGCTCGTTGGCGACCTGCAAGCCAAACGTATGCGCCGGTAAGTGAGGCATCTCCGATACTAGGGCTGGACGCATTTCATGTTCATCTGGAAGGTTCGGCGTCTGACGGTCTTATCAGCCTCTCTGCACAGATTGCCGAAGCGCCGAACTTTCTCGTGCACGCCAATCTGACCCATCTACGCGACTCTAGCGTCGATGCCTCGCGCTTTTCAACGGAGCGGCGAGGCAATGGAGCACTGAGCGCCCGGCGCATCCAGGCGATACGGGTTTCGCCTACCCAGTTGCACAATTGTATCGCCGAAGCGTCGCGATCATTCGCCGTGCTTGGACAATGCGTCGGGATCGCGCAGGACAAAAGCCAATGGCGTACGGCCTCATGCGAGATAATCAGCTCCGCCACATTGCGTGCTTCCGTGGCGGCCAAGACCTGTTTTTCGGCTACGTCGACGGCGAACCTGAAATCCGGAAACCTCGGGAGCAGATTTGTTCATAGCGCCGCGATACCACAAGCGCAGCCGGAATGCACAAGGTGAGGCGCTTCAGCGTTAGAATGTAACGGATGGAATGATGGGGATTTGACTGAAATGGTAATTCGGCCTGCTGGCTCCAAAGGGCGGGCGATTTTTTCAAAGCATCTCTGCGAATGGTTTGCAAAGACACTGACGAACAGAATGCGGAGCCGTAGTGTGGCCGCTTATCGATGGGAACCTCGACATGAGCAACGACGAGCCGACCGGGCGTTCGGCAATTCAGACGGCGCTCTTGCTGGCGGGTACGAGCGGCCTGTTGTTTATTTTGGTATTTTTGTTGTTGGGAGTCGTAACACCGGGTTACGACCCGACGCACGGGACAATAAGTGCGCTTGAATTCACCGCCGTCGGACCACTTCAGCAGATAAATTTCATCGTATTTGGTCTGTTGATGGTGTGTTTCGCCGTCGGCCTCCGCCATGAGCTTCGCCGAGGCCGGGCGGCGGTTCTTGCGCCGACTTTCCAACTTGTGTCCGCATGTGCTGTGATCGGTGATGGCATCTTCATTTACGAACCGCTTCATCTGATCTGCGATTTGATCGCGTTCAACGCGACTATTGTCATGCTTTTTCTTTTCGCCTGGCGATTTTGGAGCGATCCGCGCTGGAATGGCTGGGCGGCCTATTCGATTTTCACCGCGGTTCTGATGATGGCATTTCTTACGGCATTCGGAATTGCCAACACACATGGCGGGCCTGCCGGTACGTTTGAAAAACTCGCCACGGCGACGCGGACCGCCTGGTCCATTCTACTGGTGTGGAAACTCATCTGCGGCCGACGGCTCGCCTGAACGGCCGCGAGGCTTGGGCGGGAGAAAGCCCAGCGGTGCGCCCACCTTTCCCATCGTTAACGCTTCCCGCCTTGAAACCGTCCCAAATATCGGTCACCTAGCGCGCTTATGGGCGACTATCTGCGAGCGTTAATCGAACTTGTGCTGAGCTGGATCGACCGTCTGGGCGGTTGGATCATCGACCACCAGCGAAGGCTGACGCGCATCGGCATCTGGGTGGGCAGTGTCATCGCCACGCTGGTGATCGCGGTTTGGCTGCTGCCGTCCGTATTGGCGCTGCTCGCGCCGCCGCTCAATCTGACGCAAGACCTATATGCGGTGAACCGGCCCGTCGCCTTCACCTTCCTCGATGCCAAAGGCGAGATTGCCGGCCATCGCGGCGCCATTGTCGGCGAGCGGCTGACGCTGGAGCAGATGCCGGCTTATCTGCCCGCCGCCTTCATCGCCATGGAAGACCGGCGTTTCTATTCGCATCACGGCATCGATCCGCAAGGCTTGTTGCGCGCGCTTTGGACCGATCTCAAGGCGCGGCGCTGGGTGGCGGGCGGTTCGACCATCACGCAGCAGACCGCCAAGATCGTCTTCACCGATTCCGGGCGCAATGTTTCGCGCAAGCTGACCGACATGATGGATGCGGCGGAGCTGGAAAAATCGCTGTCGAAGAAACAGATCCTCGAACTTTATCTCAACCGCATCTATCTCGGTTCCGGCGCTTACGGCGTCGACGGCGCGGCGCATGTCTATTTCGGAAAGTCGGCGACGCAATTGACGCTGTCGCAAGCGGCGATGCTGGCGACGCTGACCCGCGCGCCTTCCGTGTTCTCGCCGCGGCGCGATCTGGCCCGCGCCCAGGAGCGCGCCAATGTCGTGCTCGGCGCGATGGTCGAAACCGGCGCGATCACGCAAGACGCAAGCCGACGACGCCAAAGCGCATCCCGCCATCGTGGTGGACCGCGCGGTGGTGGATGCGCGCAATTTCTTTCTCGACACCGCCGCCGACGAAGCGCGCGAACGCGCCTCGGCCAAAGGGGCGGAGCTGTCCGGCGATCTTCTGGTGCACACCACGCTGGAGCCGCGCATCCAGGAAGCGGCGCGCGAAGCGGCGCTGAAAATCATCAAAGGCAAAGCCGGCATCAAAGCCCATGCCAGCGAAGCGGCCGTGGTGGTGATGAAGCCCGACGGCGCGGTGTCGGCGATGATCGGCGGTGCCGATTACGACGAAAGCACGTTCAACCGCGCCACCCAAGCGCATCGCCAGCCCGGATCGGCGTTCAAACCGTTCGTCTATCTCGCGGCACTGGAAGCGGGTTTGACGCCCTGGGATGTGCGCGACGACACGCCGGTCAACATCAATGGCTGGACGCCGACCAATTTCGGCGGCCGCGCTTACGGCACGCTGACGCTGGCCGATGCGCTGGCGCATTCGGTCAACACCATCACCGCCAATCTGGCGCAAGAGATCGGGTTGGACGCGGTGGTGGAAGCCGCCAAACGTTGCGGCATCACCTCGAAGCTCGAAGCCAATGCCTCGCTGGCGCTCGGCACCAGCGAAGTGACGCCGCTGGAATTGACCGGCGCTTATGCCGCTTTCGCATCGGGCGGACTGAAAGTCACGCCTTATATGGTGACCGAAGTGGATTCGCCGTCGGGCCAAGTGCTCTACAAACGAACCGCACCGGACGAGAACCGCATCATCGCCGAGCATGTGAACAAAGACCTCGTCGCCATGATGTTCGGCGTGATGACCGAAGGCACCGGGCGCGGAGCGGCGCTGTGGGGCCGCGAGGCCGCGGGCAAGACGGGCACGACGCAAGACTATCACGACGCCTGGTTCGTCGGCTTCACCACCGATTACGTGGCCGGCGTGTGGGTGGGCAACGACGATTCCTCGCCGATGCGCGGCGTGACGGGCGGCAGCCTTCCCGCAACCATCTGGCGCGATGTGATGACGGCGGCAGAACGCGGTTATCCGCCGCTGCCGCTCGACCGCTCGCCGCCGGGCGCGCCGGAAGACCAGACCTTGATGGCCTCGGGCATTCCTTCCGTCACGGCAGACGACGAGGCGTCGAATGCGACGCCGGCGGAACAGGCGCAGCGTCAACAACAACAGCAAGGCTCGACTGGCGTGGGAGGTTTCCTCAACTGGCTTTTCGGGTCCGGCGAAGACAAGAAGCACGACGACGCCAAGTCGGATTCCGATACGGATAGCAATTAGCGTAGCCTCTCACGAGGTGGAATTGTGCTATGAATTTGTCGGGAGTGAGCCGACGGTTCTGGATGCATTCGGTTTTAAAAACTCTAGCGGCGGTGATTGGGGGAAGCGCGGCAGGGCTGGCGCTGACTTGGGCCAGCGTCTTCCTCACCCATTTCGGCACCGTACGAAACGGACCATGGGAAACATCACTGGCTGTGGGCAGCGCACAAAGCGGGCCTTATCTTCGCGCCTATGTCGCCGTACACGGCTTGCTGGCCCTGAACCGCAGCGAGACGATCTATTACAATGCCATCGCACGACAGCGGCGGCGAACGCTTGCGCGGCAATTGCGATTACATCGTTTGGGGCCGTGATCCTGCGGCACGCTGGTGGAGCATCACGGCCTATGGTCAAGACGATTTTCTGATCCCCAATCGGGCGCACCGCTATTCGGTGTCCAAATATTCGGTGGCACGAGGCGCCAACGAGAAATTCGTCATTTTCATATCGCGCGATGAAAAACAACGTCAGTTGGATTCCGGTGAACGACAAACCGTTCAGTTTGACGCTGCGGCTCTACAATCCCGCGCGCGCGTAGCAGCCGACCCGGCCCATGCCATGTTGCCCGCAATTATCAAGCGGGGCTGCCGATGAAAAACTTCTTGGGCGCGGAACGGGATTTATTTTGCGGCGGCCATCGTCGTCGCGATCGCCGTACATGTCACAACATTGTTCATGCTGCCGCATTTCATCATGGCGCAAGCGATGCGGAAAATCGTGCGGGACGGCGGTTACAATGTGGTGCACCATGTTGCGCGCGCCGACGAACATTCCCGCGTCGTGGTACGGCCGAGCCCGGACTTGCTCTATTCGATCTGTCCGTTCGATCTATCGAAAGGCGATCTGCGTGTACAGGCGGAGGTGCCGCCGGGAACCTATTGGTCGGTGTCGGTGTTCGACGCCGATACCAACAATATTTTTGTCGAGAACGACCGGCAGGCCAAAGGACGGGATTTTTGGCAGTCTGCCGATCCCATTTCGTTCGATTCCAGGGTCAAATCGACTTCCGAACGGCCCAAACCACAAACAAAATTGTATCGCGTATTCGCGACCGCCGCGCGCCGCAATCAAATTCCGCCGACAGCCAGGGGGCTGGTGCTCTTTCGCACCCTCATCAACGACGAATCCCACTTCGCGAGATCGATGCAGCCAGGCGGAAGGCGACGTGCGGGGTGTACAATTCGAAGAGCTGATTTAAGTTAGATATCAGTGGTCCGCGAATGCGGGCCATGACACCTAATTGTTTTGGGGGTTCGTTGATGAAGCGACTGTTTCTGTTTGCTGCCGCGCTGGCGTTGGCCGCACCTGCCCTGGCAGCCCCCGCCAAACCTCTCACCAAGATCGTGTTCGTCACCGATTGGAAGGCGCAAGCGGAGCATGGCGGATTTTATGAGGCGCTGGCGCTGGGCTATTACAAAAAATACGGGCTCGATGTGCGCATCCGCGAAGGCGGGCCGAGTGTAAACGTGCCGCAACTCTTGGCAGGCGGGGCAGCGGATTTTGGCATCGGCTCCAACAGTTTCGTAGCGCTCAATCTGGTGAAAGCGGGCGTGCCGGTGCGCGCCGTGATGGCGGTGTTTCAGAAGGACCCCACCATCCTGATGACCCATCCGCGCGCCGATGTGAAGAAGCTGGCGGACCTTCGCGGCAAGCCGATCATGATTTCGGACACCTCGATCACCGCGATGTGGCCGTGGCTGAAAGCGAAATACGGTTTCCAGGATTCGCAAATCCGCAAATATACCTTCAATCTGGCGCCGTTCCTGGTCGATCCCAATGCGGTGCAGGAAGGTTATCTCACCAGCGAGCCTTACACGGTGCAGACCCAGGCGCATTTTGCGCCGCAGATCTTCCTGCTGGCCGACAATGGCTATGCGGTCTATTCCAATTTGGTGCTGGTGCCGCAAAAATGGATCGACAAAAAGCGCGATGCGGTGCAGGGCTTTTACAATGCGACGCGCGAAGGCTGGCAGGAATATCTCACCGGCGATGCGCGGCCCGCCAATGCGCTCATCAAAAAAGACAATCCGGAAATGAGCGACGCGCTGATCGCTCAAGCGATCGGCAAGATGAAGAGCTATAGCATCGTGATGTCGGGCGACGCCAACACCTTCGGCATCGGCGCCATGACGCCGCCGCGCTGGAAGAACGATTTGCACGTCGAGCGTCGCCGAAGGGCTTGTACGACAAGGCGCTGTCTTGTGAGAAAGCCTTCGACCTCAGCTTCATGCGCGATGCGCCGCAGAATTTTCAGTGATATGCCCCTTCTTTCCCTTCGCGGCGTATCGAAGACCTTTGCCAACGGCACCGAAGCGGTGGGGGCTGTGGACCTCGATGTGGCGGACGGGGAGTTCCTGTCGCTGGTCGGCCCGTCGGGTTGCGGAAAATCGACGCTGCTGCGGCTGATCGCCGGATTGATTGCACCGAGCCGCGGCACGGTGACATTCGCGAACGGCAAACCGGAAACCGCCTTCGTTTTCCAGGAACCGACGCTGATGCCCTGGGCCAATGTGCTCGACAATGCGCGGCTGGCGCTGGATTTGGAAGGCGTGGCGCGCGGTGAAGCCGAAACGCGGGCCGCGCGAAGCGCTCGCCCGGGTCGGGCTGAAGGGCTTCGAACACGCCTATCCGCGCGAATTGTCCGGCGGCATGAAAATGCGCGTCTCCATTGCGCGCGCCATTGCGGCCAAACCCAAATTGCTGTTGATGGACGAGCCGTTTGCGGCGCTGGACGAATTGGCGCGCCAAGCGCTCAACGACGATCTTCTGAAATTGTGGCGCGAAGACGGGCTGACGGTGATCTTCGTCACCCATAGCGTTTACGAAAGCGCCTACCTCTCGACCCGCGTGGCGGTGATGAGCCCGCGGCCGGGCCGCATCGCCGCCGAGATCGCACTGGAGCAGCCAATCGGCGCGCGACGAAAGCTATCGCTTAACGCCCGAATTCTCGGAGGCGGCGCGGCGGATTTCCAACGCGCTGAAAGCGAAGGCGGCATGAGCGCACTTCTCAAATATCTTGTTCCCTTTTTGTTAGGCGTCGCAGTGTTGTCGGCGTGGCAGGGATTGGTGCGTTTCTATCAGGTGCCGGTTTATCTGTTGCCCGCGCCGAGCGATGTGTGGGCGGCGTTCACGGCGAACTTGGCAGAGCTACTGGCGGCGCTGTGGGTGACCTTGCGCATTGTAATTTTGGCGTTTGCCGTCGCAGCCGTGTCGGGCGTGTTTTGGGCGATCGTTTTCGCGCAAAGCCGAATCGTCGAAATGGCGCTCTATCCTTACGCCGTTGCGTTGCAGGTGACGCCGGTGGTAGCGATCGCGCCGCTGATCGTCATTCTGGTCGGCTTCGACCGCATCGATCTGGCGCTGTTGATCATTGCGTGGATCGTTGCGTTCTTTCCTATCTTAGCCAATACCACGATCGGATTGCGTTCGGCGGACAGAAATCTAATGGATTTGTTCCGGCTATACGGCGCCAACCGCCGGCAAATTCTGTGGCGGTTGCAATTGCCCAGTGCCTTGCCCTATCTGCTCGGCGCCCTGAAAGTGTCCGGCGGCTTGTCGCTGATCGGCGTGATCGTCGCCGAGTTCGTTGCGGGAACAGGCACCGACACAGGGCTGGGGTGGACCATCACCCAAGCGATGCGCAACCTGGAGATTGCCAAGATGTTCGCCGCGCTGGGATTGTTGGCGCTGTTCGGCATTGCGATTTTCGCCGCATTGTCGGCGCTGGAATATGCGCTACTGCACAAATGGCATGAAAGCGCGCTAAAGAAACAGAACTGAGGATTTTCACCTAACGCTCGGCAGACGGCTGCCATAAAGCGGCCACCACCGCGGCATCAAGAAAATCGCAGCATTCACGACAAAACCGAGATTCCACAACAGGGTCCGCAAAGTGGGGCGGTTGCCCAAATATGCCAGAACATAAGCAAAGCGGATCGCAAGAAAAGCGACGGCCAAGAGATCGACCCAATGCTGATTCTGGCTGCGAAATTCCGCGAGCAAAACCGCCGCGGCAAAAAACGGAAAGGTCTCGATCCCGTTAAGATGCGCGCCAAGTGCACGGGCGCGCATTCCTGACTTATAAAACGCCGGATCGCGCGGATAGGCATTGTCGAAGGTTTTGTAACCTAACGGTTTGGCCGGCGCGATTGTCAACAGATAGAGCAACACCGCTCCCAAAACCGTCCATTCTGCAATGGTCATCGTTTATGCTCCTGATCAGGCGGCCGCCGACTGCAGCGCTTTGCGCCGGCGCATACCCAGCCAATAGAAAAGAAGTCCGACAGCAAGCATAACGGATGTCGAAATCACGATCTTGAGAAAGCTCGCGAGCGGATGCAGATCGGCATTGCTCGGCACCAATGTGCAGGCGATGGCAGTCAATGTAGCGATCATCCCGGCAAATCCCAGCACACGGCTGGTCCGTGCGCCACCCGGCGGGGACCATGTAATTGCATCGCCCCGCCAGCGTTCGTGTGTGAGGTAAACCGCAAAGACAAACACATAAGGTATCGTCGAGGTGAGCACGCTCATCGCGACTAGGAAATCATAGGCCACGGCGGCGCCTTCCCCCGCTTGACTGAGCAGCACCATCACCAAAGTGAGCGCACCCTGCAACAGAACGGCGGCAACCGGCGCCCCGGTCTTCGCATTGCGCTCGGCGAATACCGGCGGCAGAAAACTATCGATGCCCGCCTCTACCGGAAGCCGCGCGCCGATGCCGAACCACGCCGTGAGGCCGCCGAACTGCGACAGGGCGAGGCCTGCAATCGCCAACAGTGCGAGCGACGAAAAACCGACATGGGAAAATGCGGCTTGCAGCGCGTCGCTTAACCCGGACAGACGCGTCAGATCGGCTTGCGGCAGGATGACGAGCATCGCCGCCGTCCCCACCATGTAGATCACAACCATCGCAATGCCGAGCATCATCAATACTTTGCGAATCGCGCGCATTCCTCCTTGGATATCGTCGCGCAGAAACGCCACGGTTTCAGAACCGTTGAGCGCGAACACCATAGTGCCCCACAGAATAGCGGTGTCGAAATTGAAACGCGGCAGATAGCTCGAAGCGGAGAAATTCGTGGCGCCGGCACCCCGCCACTCTAAGACGCAAGCTGCAAACAGCAGAAGGAAAAAGATCAGCCAACTTCCGCTCGCGCCAATATTGGGAAGCCATTTGGCGAAGCGCAGACCGAGAAGTTGAAGCGCTGTCGCCAGGCAGGCAATAACAATCGATGTCACAAGGTAAAGCGTGGAATTGTGGGGGTCTGCGCCGGCCGAAGAAAGAAAAAGGCCGCTCATGAAATAGATGATACCGGCGAAATAGGGAAACAGACTGATCCAATAAAACCAGCCGCAGACAAATCCGGCGAGCGGACCGAAGGCACCGCGCGCCCAGCCATAAAGACTACCGCTGCCGGGATAACGCGCGGTGAGTTCGATCGTTGCTACCGATAGCGGCACGTAAAAGGTGAAGAACGCGAGCAACCATAGGGGCAGCGAGGCAGGGCCGAGCGCCGCGGCTACCGGAAGCCAGCGGATGCCGATGGTGGCAACGATGGCGTAAAATGTAACGTCGACGAATTTGAGCTGCTTCTTCGATGCGGCATCAGCCATGTTGCACAGCTTTGTCCAATTCCATTCGATCATTGGCCGAGAGATCGAGACGCACGGCGGCCG